>CAVQAB010000013.1:0-41726 GCA_963710385.1 uncultured Bacteroidales bacterium
GTTGGAATATGGTCAGCAATAAGTACACCATCGAAATCAACCTCTTTTAATGCTTTCATTATTTCATACATATCCGCATAGCCATCATCAAGGAATGTTTCAACAAAATATGGCAATGGTTGAGTTACATTTCTGAAGTGTACTTTGAATATTTTTTTTCTTTCTCCAAAGTATTTAATGGTATCAAAAACATCTTTACCCATAAGAGAGCCACCTTCGAGCCAGCAACCCACACACAGACAAATCCCTACATTAGGGCTGTCAGCAATTTCAAGAGCACGTTTGTAACCATCAAAATCACTGAATATGCACCGTGGAATACCACCCAGTTCAGGAACAGGAGGATCGTCGGGATGAATTCCAATGCGAACATTAGCTTCTTCAGCTACCGGGGCAACCTGCTTTATGAAATATTCATAGTTGGCCCATAATTCATCCTTGGTGTACTCCCGCCCGTGTGTAATCGGTGCCTTATACAATTTCCCATTCCAATGGCCTTCGACGGCTTTTTCAAGATTAAAGGCACGTGCAGATGCTTCACCACGGGTTGTTTCACGCTCTGTACTCCAGATACCATTAGCCATGTGCGCATAAGTAGTATAATGAATGCCTGCCTTCCCCAGGTTGCGTATATGTTTTTTATACTCTTCTATTTTTTCATCTCTTCCCGGAAGGTTTAGCGTAATTTTATCCTGATTGTGAACATCACGATTGCCAAATCCAAAAACTTTTATCCCGGCGGCCTCGTAAATATTACGCCTGCTGGAATAATACTCGTAACTGGATTTTTCAGCACCGGTCCATAAAACAACACTGGTCAATTCCCAGTTGCTGAATGAACTTAATGTCGTCTTCACCTGGCTCGGTAGGTGACTGTAGGGCAATTTTCATAAGAGCCCTGTTCAGAGTATGATCAGGATCTGACTTCGCAGCCATCTCTGTTTGTTTGATTGATTTTGCCCGTGCAGAGGAAACGTTTCCAAAACCCGATGTAAAAAGTGCAGCTGAGCTAAGACCAAGCATTTTAACGGCATTACGCCTGCCAATCATTAATTTCTTTTCTTTTGTTTTCATACAACTTAATCTTAGGTCGTTTATTTTCTTCAATTTAGCTATTGTTTAATAAGGCTGCAATATTTAGCAATTCTTTGTTCGTAAGAATTACCATTAAAGCAGTTAGAGGTTCTAATATCTCCGGATAGTTGGGAGGGATTATAGTCCTTAAAGACTAACTTTGAATAACATGTTTGCTTCGACATTAATTAAGAAATGTGATATGAGAAAGAAGTATTTGATTTTGCTATTGGTAGCACTCTTGATGACTCCCTTGAGTCTTTCAGCCCAGGAATACACAAGCGGTGATGCAGATATCGATGAGGTAAGAGTGGAGGTTAAAGAACAGAAAACAAGCGAAGCAAATTATAAAGAGCGTACAAAAATCCTCTATATGTGGATGGGCGCATTGCAGCAGCAAGGTGCCAATACCTTTCCGTTTTTTGATTTGGACCTCAAGTACCGCACATTGGAAACTAAAATTAATAATACACCTCCGTTTGTTCAATGGAAAACGAAACACGATAAATGCGGAACCTAAAGCTGATCAATCAAAAAAACAGCGAATACACAGAGGCTGTAGCCCAAATCTGCCAGACCATAGATGAAGGATTTGAACAAATGGAGAAGATTCAAAAGGAATTAATAGAAAAGGGACCCATGTTTACCGCTTTCGAAGGAGAAACTGAAGTGACTGGTGGCGACTTATCTGCAGAATGGCCCATGTTTCAGGCTAACAAACATAACAATGGAGCTACAACTGCACCAGGGCCAAGTTATGGACGAGAGAAATGGAAATTTCCTGTAGGCCTGGGATGGTATGCACGACCCGTAATTGAGGATGATAAAGTATATGTTACCTCTCCGGGTATGCGTGTAACCGCATTTTGTTTAGATTTGAAAACAGGAAGTGAAATTTGGAGATCTTCCCAGGATCCTCCCATATTTTATTTATACAAATATCCGGGAATGGCTTCAACTCCATTGTTGATAAACAACCAGGTGGTATTGAGGGAAATTAATTCACATGGTGGAAATGAAGGACAGGCCCGTAACCTGGTGTATCTGAATAAGGAAACCGGGAAAACTGAATCACGCCGCTATGCAGGTCATATCGATTATCGCACTCGATATGCTGCCGTAACCGGGAATGAAGATGTTGTGGTTTACCCATTTGGAGTGCATGATATCTATTCTACTCCCGCTATATGTCAGAATCTGAACAGGTTGATATGTGCCGATGCTCAGAATACAAAGAAGCTTTGGGATTTTAACGTGGGTGATATCGATGCCCTGGCTGAACCGGTTATTTCTGGTGATAAGGTGTTTCAGGGCACCATGGAAGGTTATGTGTATGCACTGAATCTGTCTGGCGGACGGAGCAACAAGCGTATTGCCTGGAAGTATAAAGCAAAGGGTTCGGTAAATACTGCTGTAACTGTGGAAAATGGCAGGGTTTATTTTGGAGCTAACGGTGGAAGTTGTGTATTGCCTGAATGAAGTGGATGGGAAATCTGAGTGGGAATTTCAAGGTGCAAAAACCAGAGAAAGGAGCACGAAAGCACTTTACAACCCCTGTTTTCTATAATAACCGACTTTATATTGGAGGAGCGGATAAACATCTGTATTGTTTGGATGCAATGAGCGGAGAGTTGCTATGGAAAGTTGAAGCCGATGATTGGATTCGATCAAGCCCGGTGGTTGATGATAACAACATCCATTTTGCAACCATCAGTGGCAGGCTTTACAATGTAAATCCACAAGGGAAAAGTTCAATGGGATCAAAAAATAAGTGATCATGCCATCTATGCCGATCTTAGTGGGCAAGGATGATAAGTTGTTGATTACGGACAGTAATTTGATGCTATACTGTTTGAATAGCAAGGGAAAAAGAGTATGGGAAAAGAGTGTTTTATGTGCTTTTGAAAATGAACAGGGAGAACGGATATTTACCGACCAGATATCAGGGGGCACCTATTATCAGAGCAAGCCTACTGCCGCAGGAGGCAAGCTTGTTTTTGGTACACCCAGTGGATTTTTATTTTCAGTTGATGCTGAGTACCGGAGAAGAAAACTGGAAGTTTGAAATGGGAGCAGCCATCTCGGTAGGTCCTGCCATTGCTGACGGAAAGGTATATGCCGGTCAACAGGGGAGCGAGCGCTTTTTCTATTGTCTGGACGCCGAGACAGGTGAGCTGGTATGGAAACAAACAATTCCCGGAGGATGGGTCTGGGGATCAGCTGCTGTAGATGATGGTTTGGTATATGTACCTACAGTGAGTGGTTATGCTGTTTGTTTAGATGGCGAAACAGGTCATATCGTCTGGATGTATCCAACCGCCAAATCTGTACCGGCTGAACCTGCCATTGATGGTGACCTGGTATATTTTGGTTCGTGGAGCCACTCTTTATATGCTTTTAATAAGAAAACGGGAGAGGTTGTCTGGAAAGAAAATGGGATTGGTCTCGATTCAGGAACATTAATTGCCGAGGACGGAAAGATATATTTGCCCAGCGGCTCCAATATTTTCAAATCTTTTGATGCTGCTACAGGTGAGCTTTTAAGTGAGGGGAACAAGAATGAAAAAGAAAAAGGCGTGCATTCGGGCTTTAATGCCAGTCCGGCTTTTGTAGATGGAATGGCTTTTTTCACAGCACGTGTTGGCAGAGGTTTTGGGGGTGTACCTTTGTCAAGCAGGGTATATAGTGTTGATCCTGTAACAGCTAAGATCAATTGGACTTTCCCTGACGGAGGAGGTTTATCGGCTCCTGCTGTGGCCAGCGGACGGGTATACATCGCTTCGGGGAATACTCCCTTCTTCTATTGTCTGGATCAGCTTACCGGGAAACCCCATTGGATCGTAAAACTCGGTCATCGTGTGGAGGAATCCACCCTGTGTATTTATCAGAAAAATGGTATATGTATTATCAGCAGATGGTTATGTTCATGCCATTGAATAACCGGATTTGATCTGGAATGGATAGCTCGATAACATTGGAATATGCAATAAGATGAATAAATTTGGATTTAGAAGAATATAAAACAGGAGTATTTAAGTATGTATAAAGAAGTCAATGCAGGAGAAGCAGTAGCCAGGATCCCAGATGGGGCTACCATAGCTGTGGGTGGGGCAGGTGCCGGCCATGCTGTGCCGGACAAGCTTTTGGAAGCTCTTGGTGAGTTGTATATTCAAACAGGTCATCCGAATAAATTGAATGTCATACATCCCTGCGGCATAGGGGACAACGACAGCAGGGGATTAAATCATATTGCACACGAAGGTTTGGTAGAAATGAGTATCGGGGGTTTCTGGGGAAATGCTCCGAAAATGGTAGAATCTGGCTGTGAATCAAAAAGTGAAGGGTTACAACCTTCCCCAGGGAGTGTTAAGCCATCTGATGCGGGCAACTGCCTCTGGAAAACCAGGTGTGCATTACACATGTGGGACTGCATACCTTTGTTGATCCCAGGCTGGAAGGGGCAAAGATCAATGAGATCACACGGAGGATCTGGTTGAATTGATTCAGCTTCAGGGAAAGGATTATCTGTTCTATAAGGCCAGGCCCATTGATGTGGCATTGATCGGGGAACATCTGTGGATTGTGAGGGCAACCTGACCATGGAGGAGGAGGTCGGCTTTTTTGCCATGCTTATCCATTGCCCAGGCAGCAAAAGTAAACGGAGGAATCGTCATTGCCCAGGTAAAAAACATAGAAAAGGATCATGGTGATCCAGGAAAGGTCAAAGTTCCGGGAGTATTTATCGATTATGTGATCAGGGACCCGGATCAGGAAATGACCTTCCTTTCGCCTTTTGATCCAGCCCTGGTGAAACGTGATGTGCATTTTGAAGCGGATGAGCTTGTTCTTGAAGGGTATCAAAAGACTGGTAAGCAGACGGGCAGCCCTTGAATTGAGAAAAGGAGCCTATGTCAACCTTGGATATGGTATGTCGGACGGAATTCCAATCGTGGCCCGGCAGGAAGGAATTACGGATCAGATCATTTTTATGATTGAGCAGGGGGCCATAGCCGGAATCCCAACCACCGGATTGAATTTTGGTGCCATGTACAATCCCTCAGCCATACTGGATGATGGTTACCAGTTTGATTTTTTCCAGGGGGGAGGATTGGACATGGCCTTCCTGGGTTTTGCACAGGTAGATCAGGAGGGGAATATCAATTCCAGCAGGTTTGGCAAGAAGATTACTGGATGCGGCGGATCCATTGATATCTCGCAGAATGCAAAGAAGCTGATTTATTGTGGTTCTTTTTCTGTTAAAAGTCAGCAAAGGATCGGTTCAGATGGCATTCAGGTTATTCATCCGGGCAAGTTTAAGAAGTTCGTCAAAAGTGTTCAGCAGGTCTCCTTTTCCGGACCCTATGCACTGGAAAAGGGTCAGGAAGTATATTATATTACTGAGCGGGCTGTTTTCAAGCTTAATCCTGAGGGATTCACCTTAATAGAAATCGCTCCGGGAATTGATCTTGAAAGAGACATACTGGAAATGATGGACTTCCGTCCTGTTGTCAGCCCGGAATTAAAGAGAATAGACGAACGGATTTATGCCCAGGGAACCCTGGGTCTGCTTCACGAATTTAGCACGATGTAAGATGTCAGATAAGATTATACTTCAAATAAAGGGACATATAGCCGAGATCAGGCTGAACAATGCCCAAAAGCTTAATTGCATGGGATTTGAGATGCTGGAAGCCCTGGATGAGGCAGTCATTCAGGTAGCCGCTAATCCCACGGTAAGAGTTCTGCTTTTCACAGGGAGCAGGCGAAAGGGCCTTTTCAACCGGTGCTGACCTGAAGGAATTCAAATCACTCGGTGCAGAGAGGGCTGCCCGCTGGATTGAATTGGGAAATCTGGTTTTCAATAAGATTGAGACATTACCCAAACCAACGGTGGCACTGGTTCATGGATACGTCATGGGCGGCGGCATGGAGCTTGCACTTGCCTGTGACTTCCGCCTGGGAAAAGTAAATACCATTTTTAGTGCACCAGAGTTAGAGCATGGCTGGCTTCCCGGTTGGGGGGGCATGACCCGGCTGAGAAGGCTCATCGGGGAAGCAAGGGCCAAAGAGGTGCTTATGCTGAATGAAAAAATTTCCGCCGAAGAGGCGCTGCGTTTGGGATTGCTGACAAGGATCCTCCAGGAAGGAAATGAAGAAAATCAATTGAACCAGATCCTGGACCATCTTGCCAGCTTAAAACCTTCAGTATACCGTCTGGCCAAAACCGCCATTATGGACGCTGGAAGAACTACCGCCGGACCGGATATCGAATTCGATATTCTGGCCATGCAGGAGGCCCGGCAAAATGATGAAAAGCAAGCTGGATCTCCAAACCCTGATCCATAAAGTATTGATTCTCCGCGAAGCAAACATCCATGCACCTTAACCATTAGGAAGAGAAGGTTCTTCCTCAAATTATTGATTTCCCCCACGTTTTGTTTCAACAATAACAACCCCGTTTCCCCCTCTTGATCCATATACAGAGGCCGATGCATCTTTTAATACATTGATACTTGCAATATCTGCAGTATTTATGTATTCCAAAGTCAAATTCATCAACCTGCCTTCCATCCACTATCAATAAAGCGGCATTACTGCCAGACATTGTAGGCGAGTTTCGAATTACAATTTCACCACCACTTCTAACCTGAACCGATGATGAAAACCTTTCTTCTATAATTTGATAAATATCAGAATAGCGTGAAAAATCTATGTCATTTTCATTTACATTGGAAATTGCATATAGTTTATCAGCATCCTTAACATGTCCATAACCAATTGCTAACTCACGGTTTTCAGGGCCAGGCATTAATTTCATATTGACCAAAACGTATTTTACTTTTTCTTCTATTTTCACATTTTTTCTCGAAAAACCTCTGGCTGTTACTTTTAGTTTATCCTCCTGGAAAGCATGAAACTGTAAACATTCCGAGTGTATCGGTATACACAAGCTCTTTTGTGCTTTTTACTTCAATGCTTGCGCTAATTAAGGGTATACTGTCAAAAGTTGTAACCATTCCTTCGATAACCTTTTCTTGCCCGAGAAGCAAGAATGTGGAATTAAAAACAAAAAATGATGAAACAATTATTTGAATGATCAATCTCTTCATGATTGAATTATTAGTAATGGGATTCATAAAGTGTTTAACTTCAAATAATCCTGAACAGATTTACCTTTAAAGATAAGAGATGATTTTTACATATAGGCAGATAGAATACTATTTACGCTCCTTCTATCTTTTAATGTTTTAATAATTCACAAACAACTCAATGTTTGCGTGCAAATCATCCGGGATAGATTTGATGAACAATGAATATATGGAAGAACAGTTCAGATGCATGAACCGTAAGCATAATTCCACTGATTAAGGATGGGTCCAAATTTATAGAAAGGCAAGGATAAAAAGGTAATGCTGGATAAGGATCTTGCAGAGCTCTATGACCTGGAAACCCGCAGACTGAATGAGCAGGTAAAACGTAACATAGCCCGCTTCCCTGTGGACTTCATGCTCCAGTTGACGCAAGAGGAATTTGAAAACTTGAAATCGCAATTTGCGACATCAAGTTGGGGAGGCCGTCGGAAGCTACCGCATGCTTTTACCGACCAAGAAACAGGAACTAGATCAACCAAACCGAAAACGGGTCGGCTTTAAAAGAAAGGATGAGAACTAATCCTGAAAGAAAAGGATACCCTCCGTAGAATGGAAGATATCCTTTTATGTCGGGGTGAGTAGAATATTAAATTGGTATTAAGTAGCTGATAATCAGATGTCTTATTTGTACTTAAAATTCCGGAATTTGCGGATTTTGTACTATGTTTTCTCTGGAAGCTTAGTATCTATAAGGATTCTAATGTATCTAGAAAGGAAGCTATGTTTTTGTATTAATTGTATGCAATAGTTGAACATGATCTGTTAACATGTTCAATATATTATGAATAAATGGACATGAAGCCTGGGTATTGTCAGAAAATGAACATATATTTGCAATATGTACAGAAATCGTTATAAAAATGGACACATTAACTCGCTTTGACCGTGAAAAACCTTTCAATCAGCTTCCCAAGCTTCCCCCATCACAAGAGATCATTGACAAGGAAGTCTTGATTGAATGGGGTTTGGCAAGCAGGAATCTGGCTGCTTTGAATAAGAACCTGCAACGACTTCCTGATCCATTAATGCTAGTGAATACCATTTCATTGAGAGAGGCAAAAAGCTCCTCTGAGATTGAAAATATTTTCACAACCGATGATGAGCTTTATAAAGCAATCTCTGAAACAATCAGGGAAGAACAGGCAACTGGAGCTGCCAAGGAAGTTCTGAGATACCGTGAGGCTCTTTGGACAGGCTTTTACAATATGAAGGAGACGGGAAGTATTACTTTGGAAACACTGGTAAAAGTATTTCAGCAAGTTAAGAATGCTTCGCAAAGAATCCGATCCCCCCAATCAAAGATTGTAATAAGGCGTGGGAATAGTGAGTTCAGATCAGGAGAAGTGATTTACACCCCCCCCAGGGGAGAAGGCGTTGTTAAGGAGTTATTGGAGAATCTGGTTACTTACCTTGCAGGTAATGATTCATACAGCACCGATCCTCTAATAAAAATGGCGATTTCTCATTACCAGTTTGAGGCCATTCACCCCTTTACTGACGGGAATGGCCGTGCAGGCAGGATATTAAACCTATTGTACCTGGTCAACCAGGGTTTGCTGAGTCTGCCTGTATTGTACCTGAGTAAGTATATTATTGAGAACAAGGCAGATTATTACTACAGGTTGGGTACTGTATCCCAGCGGGGCGACTGGAAGGCTTGGCTCATTTATATGATGAGAGCTGTAAGCTATACATCTGCCTATACGAACAGGTTAATTGATGAGATTCTGGAACAGATGGATGCTACCCTGGAATACGCAAAAGCCAGATTGACATGGTACAATAAAGAGGTAAATGAACTCCTTTTTAGGCAACCATATTTCAAACCTGCGCTATTAAATCAGGTATTGAATCGTACCAGCAGGACAACACTGACGAAATATATGAATGAACTTATCGGCCTTGGAATAATCAGTCCAAAGAGGGATGGGAAGGAGGTATACTATTTGAATATTGATCTGATCAGAATTCTAGAGGATTAAGCGACCCCCGGCGAGAGAATTCTCCACTCCAACGTTAATATTAAATAAAGCGAAACCCTCCTCGCTATCTTAAATTTCGCTATCATTTGTAATTCAATGCTTTTGCTCATGAAAAACCAAAGAAAATGTCGCAAAAACAGTAAATATTTGCGACAAAATTTTGATTCTTCAGACATGATTAAACTGTTTTGGATTCTAACTACAGGGATTCCCGTATTGACCATTTTGAGAAAATTTTTAAATAGCTCAATCGGTACTATTAGAGCCTTAATAAAAGGCATTAATGTAGAGTTCCAATACAAAAGTCAATACAAAAGATTTAGCAATTGCAGTGTATGTAAAAACCCAACTATCTAGCTGATAGATAGTTGGGTTGAAAAATTGTCGGGGTGAGTAGATTACTCGTTGCTTCGCAACTCATGATCATGGTGGGGTGTATCCAATGAAACAAAGCCACGGCACTTCGTGCCTTCTTTTGCATTTCTTCCTCCCTTACAAACGCAAGCGTTTGACGTTCGTCTGAAATGCAAAAGCCACCGTCGCATTCGCAACGGTGGCTTTGTTTCATTGTCGGGGTGAGTAGATTCGAACTACCGACCCCTCGCCCCCCAGACGAGTACTCTAAACCTGGCTGAGCTACACCCCGATCAATAGTGGGTGCAAATTTAGGAATTATTTCAGATTCACAAAAAGCTGATGGGGCTATTTAATCTGGCGGTAATTCTGCCATCCCGTCATCTTATGCAGGTCACATCAACATGTTGACTGTAAGATTGTCCTTGCCAGGCGGGGTGAGGACAGAAATTTCGAATTGGTACCATATTTGACCATGAGATGTAGATTTTTTGTAATTTATGTTCCCATTTGGAGTCTAAGTTTTCTGAAGGAGCAACGGAATTATTGTATTCATATAATATAAAGAGATAGAAATGGACTTTTTCAAACCCATGGAGAGTAAACCTGAGAGCTCAGGAAAAAATATACCAGAACCAGAAGTATCAGAGCATGTGAAGTGCTTGATCCTTGGATCAGGACCCGCTGGATATACAGCAGCCATCTACGCTGCACGTGCTAATATGAGTCCTGTAATGTATACGGGAATGCAGATGGGAGGACAGCTGACCACCACCACCGAGGTGGATAATTTCCCGGGCTACCCTGATGGAATCGACGGACCAACCATGATGGAGGACCTGAAAAAGCAAGCAGAGCGGTTTGGCACTCAGGTGCGGTTTGGAATGGCTACAAAAGCTGATTTCTCAGGAAAAGTAAAAAGGGTGGAAATCGATGAGAAAACCATCATTGAAGCAGATTCTGTAATTCTGGCTACAGGAGCAACGGCAAAGTACCTGGGATTAGAATCTGAAGAGAAATACAAAGGATATGGTGTATCCGCCTGTGCCACTTGTGACGGTTTTTTCTACAAGGATAAGGTGGTTGCTGTTGTGGGAGGAGGAGATACTGCTGCGGAGGAGGCCACCTACCTGGCAGGGCTTTGTAAGAAAGTATATCTTATCGTGAGAAGGGACGAATTGAGGGCATCCAAGGTCATGCAGAAGCGAGTTTTCAATACCGGGAACATCGAGGTACTGTGGAAGCATCAGACCAAAGAATTAACGGGTGACCAGGTAGTCACAGGTGTTGACCTCTATAAAAACAAGGGTGAAGAAAACGAGGAGATCGTCAAGCTGGATATCGATGGTTTTTTCCTTGCCATCGGTCATACTCCCAATTCAGAAGTCTTTAAGGATTATCTGGATACGGATGAAACCGGTTATGTCATTACGGTACCCGGAACAACCAAGACCAAAGTACCCGGAATTTTTGCCTGTGGTGACCTGCAGGATAAGACCTACCGGCAGGCAGTAACCGCTGCTGGTACTGGCTGCATGGCTGCATTGGATGCAGAGAGATATCTGGGTGAGTTAGAATAACATAAATGGTCCTAAATAGGGGATAGCGATTGAACTAAAAAAAACAGGGGGCTGAATTTCGCCCCCTGTTTTTTTGTAACCGCAGCGAAGCTGCATGTCACTAATCACCCTTCACCGGCCGAAGGCCTGTCACCACTCACCCTTCACCGGCCGAAGGCCTGTCACCACTCACCCTTCACCGGCCGAAGGCCTGTCACCACTCACCCTTCACCAATCACCCATCACCACCTATACTCGCAGTGCGCTAATGTCAGTGAATTCCTCCTTGTTGTATTCTCCAGCCTGCAATTTGGTCCGGCATGTGGTAAAAGCCTCGATGGTCTCTTTCACATCGTCCAGGTTATGCATGGCAGTGGGAATCAGGCGAAGCAGTATGTCTCCTTTCGGTACAACCGGGTAGATCACCATGGAGCAGAAAATACTATAATTCTCGCGTAGGTCAAGGATCAGGTTGGTAGCCTCAATAATTCCACCCCGCATATAGACAGGTGTTACTGGTGATTCAGTAACTCCAAGATCAAATCCTGCATCTTTCAGTCCAGTTTGAAGTGCATTGACCACTTCCCAAAGGTTTGTGCGAAGTTCTGGCATGTTCTTTAACATCTCCAGACGTTTCAATGCGCCGATCACCATTGGCATGGGCAATGATTTGGCATAGGTCTGGGAACGCATGTTATAACGGAGAAAATCCACAACCTCTTTGTCACAGGCGATAAAAGCGCCGATTCCGGCCATGGATTTGGCGAATGTGGAGAAATAGAGATCTATCTTGTCCTGCACACCAAAGTGTTCGCCGGTTCCCATTCCGGTGGCACCCATGGTCCCAAAACCATGAGCATCATCCACCAGCAGTCTGAAATCATATTTGTCTTTAAAGTCGCAAACTGCCTTCAGGTTACCCAGATCACCGGCCATCCCGAATACTCCTTCAGTAATGACAAGAACTCCACCACCTTGCTGGTCAGCTCTTTTTACAGCTCGCTTCAGCTGGGTCTCCAGGTTCTCCATATCGTTGTGGGGAAAAACGAACCGTTTGGCCAGGGACATTCTCATTCCATCCAATATACATGCATGAGATTCAGAGTCGTATACGATTACATCGTTGCGGGTGGTAACGGCATCAATGATGGAGGCCATTCCCTGGTATCCATAATTCAAAAGGAATGCATCCTCTTTCAATACAAACGCAGCCAGTGCCTGCTCGAGCTCTTCATGTTTGCGCGTCTGGCCGGACATCATCCTGGCTCCCATGGGATAAGCCATTCCATATTCAGCTGCAGCCGCAGCATCGACTTTTCTAACTTCGGGGTGATTTCCAAGTCCAAGGTAGTTGTTCAGGCTCCAGGTCAATACTTCCTTGCCACGGAATTTCATATGGGAAGAAATCTCTCCTTCAAGTTTAGGAAATGTAAAATACCCATGTCCCGCATTCTGGTATTGCCCGATGGGACCTCTGTTCTTGGTAATTCTTTCAAAAATGTCCACAGATTTAAGTTTTAGTTGTTTCAGGCTGCAAATTTAGTTATTTTTTTCATCGTTCGATATTTACTTGCTTCAACACATTAACTGTTGATACAAATTTGACTCTCTATGCAATAATATGGAATGGTTTTTGTTTAATTGGTAATGCAAATAATCATTTAACTCTTTTATTATTAAATCAATAATTGTACTTTTGCGCAATGTTTAAAAACAGGGTTATAATTGGAGTAGGGATTGCAGCAATTGCAATGATCTTGAGCGGGTGTGGAGAATATGAGAAATTGCTGAAAAGCAGGGATTACCAAAAGAAGTATGATGCCGCAGTTGTACTCTATGAAGAAGAGGAGTATGTAAAGGCGGGTACTTTGTTCGATCAGGTGTCTAATATCTACAGGGGAACCACCAAGGCGGATACTGTAAAGTATTATCAGGCAAAGAGTTACTATGGACAGAGGGACTATATGATGGCTGGCCATTATTTCGGTGAGCTATCGGTAACCTATCCCAGCAGCAATTACATTGAGGAAGCAGATTTTATGATGGCCTATTGTTACTACAAGCAGTCCCCGCGTCCTGAACTGGATCAGGACAATACCTTCAGGACCATTAATGCCCTGCAAATGTTTATGGTGAAGCATCCAAATTCAGAGAAACTGAAGGAATGCCAGGAGATCATTGTTGAAATGAGTGATAAACTGGTGGAGAAATCGTTTATTAGTGCCAGACTCTACTATGATCTGGGCTATTATAAATCAGCCATTCTGGCATTACGCAACAGTTTGATCAGTTATCCCAACACCAGATTTCGAGAAGAGTTGATGTTCTTAATTCTGAAATCATCCTACCTGTTAGCCGATAACAGTGTTCCAAGTAAGCAAAGGGAACGTTACCAGGCAGCAGTGGATGAGTATCTTAGTTTTATCGGAGAATTTCCTGACGGACCCCATTCAAGGGAAGCCACACGGATCTATGAGTCTTCGAATAAATTTCTAGCAAATATAATTAACGAATCATAAGCAATGGATTACAAAAAAACAAAGGCGCCGCTTACAACCATAACCAGGGATCTAAATGATCTGGATGTAGACACCGATAATATTTATCAAACCGTGATGATAGCCTCCAAAAGGGCCAATCAGATCAGTGTGGAGATGAAGCAGGAGCTGAACAGGAAGCTTGAGGAATTTGCTTCATACACCGATAATCTCGAAGAGGTTTTTGAGAATCCCGAGCAGATCGAGATCTCAAGGTTTTTCGAGCGCTTACCTAAACCTTCTCTGATCTCTTTACAGGAGTTAACTGATGACCAAATATATTTCAGGATCAACGAAGCACCTGAGGTAGAACCACAGTAGTCTATTCCTTTCCTGATGGAACTCACAGGAAGACGTATTATTCTAGGCGTAACCGGGAGCATTGCTGCTTACAAGGCGGTCTATTTGCTCAGACTCCTGATGAAAGAAGGGGCACAAGTTCAGGTGATCATGACTCCTTCTGCCAAAGAATTCGTAGGACCGGTAACCTTCTCAGCGTTATCGGGCAAACCTGTACAATCAGACTTTTTCAGTGCCGAGGGCGGCGATTGGAACAGCCATGTGGAAATGGGTATATCAGCGGACCTGATGCTTGTGGCTCCGGTCACTGCCACCACACTTGGTAAGATGGCGCACGGTGTGGCAGATAACCTCCTGGTCACCACCTATCTGTCCGCCAGGTGTCCTGTTGTTTTCGCACCGGCCATGGACATGGACATGTATATGCATCCCTCAACACAAAAGAATATTGAGACTTTAAAGGGATTTGGGAACCTTGTTATCGAACCGGGAACGGGAGAGTTGGCAAGTGGTCTGGAGGGCAGAGGAAGAATGGAAGAGCCTGAGGAGATCATTCATTACATAAAGCAACTAGATTCTCCGCCTTCAAAAAAAAAACTTCTGAATAAAAAGGTCCTGGTCACCGCAGGACCCACACACGAAAACATCGATCCCGTTCGTTTTATTGGCAACCACTCCACCGGGAAGATGGGATACGCCATTGCGGCGGCATTTGCGTCTGAAGGGGCAAAGGTGTACCTTGTTTCCGGTCCAGTGGCAGAAAGATTGCCAGTGCCTGGGGTGGAGATCATTCATGTAACTTCTGCAGGTGAGATGTTTGATGTTTGTAAGGGATTAATCGACAATGTGGATGTGGCAATATTTAATGCAGCGGTTTCAGACTTTACACCAGTTGAAACTTTTTCCAAAAAGGTAAAACGCGGGAAGGAGGAGTGGACGCTGAGGATGAAACCCACCTTAGATATTTCGGGTGAATTGGGGAAAACAAAGAAGAAGGGGCAGCTGTTTGTGGGATTTGCACTTGAAACTGATCATGAGCTTGAACATGCGCGTACCAAATTGAAAAAAAAGAATCTGGACCTGATTGTACTCAACTCCCTGAAAGAGGAAGGGGCGGGATTTGGGACCGACACCAACAGGGTGACCATGATCGATCGCTCCGGAAAAACGGAAATCTACGAACTGAAGCCAAAAATCCAGGTGGCTGCGGACCTGGTGGATAGGGTTATAAAGATGACAGAAAATGCGTAAAACAAGTATACTCATACTCCTGCTGGTGGGTTTGATTCCACTGCTTCATGGACAGGAATTTCGTTGCAATGTCCAGGTGGTAAGCCAGCAAGTCCAGGGAACCAACAAACAGGTATTTCAAACCATGCAGAATGCCATTTATGAATTCATGAACAACCGGGTGTGGACCAACCACGTCTACACCATGGAAGAGCGCATCGAATGTAATCTGATGTTCAATATTACCGAACAGTTATCGGCAGATGAGTTTAAGGGTACACTTTCGGTTCAGGCCAGAAGACCTGTGTTCAACAGCAATTACAATACGGTTACCCTCAATTTCGTGGATAATGACATACATTTCAGGTATGTGGAGTTTTCACCGCTGGAATTCGATCTGAATTCTCATACCTCCAACCTCACCTCAATCCTTGCCTTTTATGCTTATTATATTATAGGTCTTGATTATGATACCTTCGCCCTGTTTGGAGGAAGTTCCTATTTTTCCAATGCTGAAAGAATTGTGCTGAATGCACAAAATGTACCGGAAAGTGGCTGGAAACCCCTTGATGACCTGGCTCATAAAAGCAGGTATTGGCTGGTTAAAGATATCCTTGATCCGGACTATGAACCGGTGCGGGAATTTAACTATCGTTACCACCGTCTCGGATTGGACGTGCTGGATGAAAAAGTGGCAGAAGGAAGGGCAGAGATTACCAACAGCCTGGAATTAATTCAGCAGGTTTACAGGAAGCGGCCCGACCCCTACATGTATTTGCTTAGGCTGGTATTCGATGCCAAAGTAGACGAATTGGTCAACGTATACACTGAATCTTATCCCGAGGAACGAACACGTGCCCACACCATTCTTACCGAAGTGGATAAGCCCAATACCAATAAATATAAAGCCATACTTGAGCAAACAATTTAGGCCGGGTCCCCTATGATTCAGTCCCTATACATTAAAAACTACGTACTGATTGACGAACTGGAGATGCAGTTTTCTGAAGGTTTCACCACCATTACAGGGGAAACCGGAGCCGGAAAATCAATCCTTATGGGGGCATTGGCCCTGATTCTGGGTCAGCGTGTGGATACCTCAGTGCTGAAATTGAAAGATGCCAAGTGTATTGTGGAGGGTACTTTTCATCCCGGGGACGTGGTCCGAAAAGTATTTGAAAACAATGATCTGGACTATGAACCTGTGACTACGCTGCGAAGGGAGATCGCACCAGGAGGTAAGTCCCGGGCCTTTGTAAATGACACCCCTGTAAACCTGCCCTTGCTGAGGGAAATCGGAAACAGGTTGGTGGACATCCATTCACAACACCAGAACCTTCAACTGAACGACAATCTGTATCAGCTGGAAGTCATCGATCACCTGGCCGGGACAGGAGATGAGCTTACGAAGTACCAGACATCTTTTACTCGTTACAACAGGATCTCAAAGGAACTTGAGCACGTAAAGGGTGAGATTACGAAATTGAAGGAGGATCCTGGATTTCATGCAGTTTCAGTACAACGAACTGGATGCTGCACACCTCAGGGAGGGTGAATTGGAATCGCTGGAAGCTGATCTGCAACGGGCCGAACATTCCGAAGAGATCAGAAGTGCCCTGTTTCATTCAGCCGGATTACTTGCCGAGGAGATCGCACAGGGATTCTTGACCAGCTGAAGGAGTCTCTGTTTCAGCTTCAAAGAATTTCAAGTTTTTATACACCCACACAGGATGCTGGCGAAACGCATTGAATCAACCTATATTGAATTAAAGGATATTTCAGCTGAGGTAGAACTTCAAGCTGAGAAAACAGATATTGAACCTGGAATACTGGAGAAACTCAAGGAGCGGATGGATCTTCTCTTTAGCCTGATGCAGAAACACAGGGTTAGGAAACTGGAGGAGTTACTTACCATTGCGGGATCAATTGGGAGGAACAGATAGGGCAACTTGCATTTTCTGATGAGAAGATCAAAGCGCTTGAAGATGGAGAAATCGAAGCTGTTGAGTGTTTTGGAACGATTAGCAGGGATATCTGCATCTGAAAAGAGCTGCTGCTGCAAAAGGTATGGATCATAAAGTGCAAACACAATTAAGGCTGCTGGGGATACCAAACGCCAGATTTAAGGTTGAAATAGAGAGGATGGAAGGGTATGATCAATATGGATCCGATGAGATCAGGTTCCTTTTTTCGGCCAACAAACAGGTGCCCCTGGAGGAGATATCAAGGGTGGCATCGGGCGGCGAAGTTTCACGGCTGATGCTCTGCATCAAATCTCTGGTTTCTGACCGCAAGGGAATGCCCACATTGATTTTTGACGAGATCGATGCAGGAGTGAGTGGTGAGATCGCCGACAAAGTAGGAGGGATCATGGATCAGTTGTCCAATGGGGCGACAGGTCATGGCCATTACGCATCTTGCCCCAGGTTGCCTCCAGGGGAACTGATCAGTTCACTGTCTTCAAGGAGGATACCGCTGATGCCACCTACACCAGGATCAGGAAGCTTAAGCCAGAAGAGCGGGTGACTGAGATTGCCAGGATGCTTTCGGAAGAGGAGTAACAGATGCCGCCTTATCCAATGCACGTGTCCTGCTTCGGGTATAATTTCCACATCGCACAATCGTGAGCTTTTATTTGTTAATAGGGCAGAAAACTCACAATTCTAATTATCTAACCATGGCATATAATCTACTCAAAGGGAAAAAAGGGATCATTTTCGGGGCATTAAATGATCAGTCCATTGCATGGAAAGTGGCTGAGAGGGCCCATGAAGAAGGGGCAGAGATTGTACTGACCAATGCTCCCATCGCACTTCGAATGGGGACAATCAACGAACTGGCAGAAAAGATCGATGCTGAAGTGATCTCCGCAGATGCTACCAGCCTTGAGGACCTTGAGAACCTGATTACAAAAGTCCATGGAGGTTTTGGGAGGTAAAGTGGATTTCATCCTCCATTCCATCGGGATGTCACCCAATGTGAGAAAGGGAATTGATTATGATGCATTGAACTACGACTATTACCACAAGACCCTGGATGTTTCTGCCTTTCTCCCTTCACAAGGTCTTGAGCACAGCCAGGAAGATGGATGCCATTAATGAATGGGGCTCTGTGGTGGCACTCTCCTATGTGGCAGCCCAGAGAACTTTTGCCGGTTACAATGACATGGCTGATGCAAAGGCGATCCTGGAATCCATTGCCAGGAGCTTCGGTTACATGTATGGAAGGGAAAAACATATCCGCATCAATACCATTTCCCAATCTCCTACACCTACCACTGCCGGAAGCGGTGTGAGCGGCTTTGACAAGCTGGAAGACTTTTCCGATCGCATGTCACCCCTGGGTAATGCTACTGCAGATGATTGTGCCGATTACTGCATCACCCTCTTTTCGGACCTCACACGCAAAGTGACCATGCAGAACCTCTTCCATGATGGGGGATTCTCAAGCATGGGAATGAGTTTCAGGGCCATCGAACAGTATGAGAAGAGTTTCAAGGATTGTCCGGAGTAGTGTAATGGTGACAGGCCTTCGGCCGGTGAGGGGTGAGTGGTGACAGGCCTTCGGCCGGTGAACGGTGACACAAAAAGATTTTTTCTATCTTGGGGGCTGACCTTTAAGCTAGATCCCATGGGTGTTGTTACGATTCTCGTCTATTTTCTATTCCCTGCAATCATCCTTTTCCTAAGTACTCGCCACTCTATTATCAATAAGATTGGTGTTGTAGTAATCTGTTATGCAGGAGGTTTGTCATCGGAAATGTGAATATCATTCCCGATTCAATATCCGGACTCCAGAGCAACCTGATGGGGTGACCATCTTACTTGGAATACCTTGGTGCTATTTTCAGAGAATGTCCTTAAGTGGGCGAAAATTGCAAAATACACCTTTATCTCGCTCTTGCTGGGTGTGGCCTCCGTGGTAATCCTTGTCATTGTGGGATATTTTATTTTCCAAGATAGAATTCCGGAGATCTGCGAAGGTCTCCGGGATGATGATCGGCGTGTATACCGGTGGGACTCCAAACCTGGCAGCTATTGCCCGGGCACTAGGGGTTGAGGAGGATCTCTATATCCTGACCCATACGGTGGAACTGGTCATCGGAGCTGTCATTCTGCTCTTCCTGATTACCGGAGCCAAACCATTATTCGGATTGTTCCTGAAGCCTTATAAATCTGAAGGAAAGGTTAACTCAGCCTGATCTGGATGTAAGTGATTTTGATTCCTACAAGGGATTCTTTAGCAAGTCCAGTGTACCCGGATTGCTAAAGGCCTTCGGAATCTCACTGGTAATCTTTGGCCTGGGTTACGGGATCACCTTCCTTTTTGAAGGCGATGCCAAGGATACAGCTGCGATCCTTACTGTGACCACCCTGGGGATTCTGGCCTCACTGGTGCCAGGGATCAACCGCATAAAAAATTCATTCAAGCTGGGGATGTTTTTTATCTACATGTTCTGTGTGATTGTAGCATCCAAAGCCGATATTGCCTGCATTGTTCCGGGAAGAAAATATAAGCCTGCTGGTAAATATGTTCCTTTTCATTGGTCTTGTAATTGTGGGCTCGCTGATCCTGCATGCCTTATTGTCATGGATTTTTAGAATCAATGTGGATGACTATATCATCACCTCCACAGCACTCTCCAATTCCCCTCCCTTTGTTCCAGTGGTGGCTGCAGCCCTTCGTAACAAAGAGGTTGTGGTTCCGGGAATGATCATTGGGGTGATAGGCTATGCCATAGGTAATTATCTGGGTGTGGCCATTGCCTATCTTCTGAAATAGCTTGCTCTAAAACATTCAAGTGGGGAGACTACATTTTCCTATATTCGCATTGTGAGAATGGTGCTAAAGAATATTGCCCGGTTGCTCATGGTGGAAAATGAGCCTAAATCCTGGGTTGCAGGTACTGAAATGGCTATGGTAAGCTCCATTGAGGATGCCTGGCTTGTGGTTGAACATGGTAAAATTGCCTGTTACGGGAGTGGTGAAGTGATTCCATTTTCCGATGATGAAGTGTTGGACTGTGGAGGAGGTTTGGTGATGCCCGCATTCTGTGATTCTCATACACATCTTGTCTATGCCGGCAGCAGGGAGATCGAATATGAGGACAAGATCAGAGGATTGAGTTATGAGGAGATCGCAAAACGGGGTGGGGGAATCCTGAATTCAGCTGTCCTGCTTTCGAAAACTTCAGAAAAGGAGCTCTTTGAGCAATCCCTACCCAGGATACATGAGATTATCCGGTCAGGTACCGGGGCGGTGGAGATTAAGAGTGGATACGGATTGAATACCAGGGATGAATTAAAGATGCTCAGGGTAATTAAGAAGTTGGCGGAAGAGACCGAGCTTACCATCAAATCCACCTTTCTGGGTGCACATGCGTTTCCGGCAGAATTTAAAACTGATCCGGAAGGATATGTTCGACTGGTCATTGAGGAGATGATTCCAGCTGTTGCAGAGGAGAATCTTGCGGATTTCATAGATGTGTTCTGTGACCGGGGATTCTTTAATGTGGAGCAGACTGATCGGATTTTAGAAACAGGAGCAAAATTTGGACTGGTCCCTAAGATCCATGCCAATGAACTTGATTACTCTGGAGGAATAGAGGTTGGAGTGAAGCATGGTGCACTTTCGGTGGACCATCTGGAATTTGTGGGAGACAAGGAACTGGCTGCTCTGAAGAAAACCAAAACCATGTCAACCATACTCCCTGGAGCTTCCCTCTTCCTGGGACTCAAATATGCACCGGCGCGCAAAATGATCGAGGCAGGATTGCCGGTGGCCCTGGCTTCTGATTATAATCCCGGCTCCTCACCTTCGGGAAATATGGAACTGATCATGTCTTTAGGAATGATGCAATTGCAAATGCTTCCCAATGAAGTTTTGAATGCAGTTACACGAAACGGAGCATATGCTATGGGTATTGAAAGCTCACATGGTTCAATTACACCTGGTAAGGTGGCCAACCTGATTGTCACGGTACCTTTGCCAAGTTTTGGATTTATGCCTTACGCCTATGGTACAAGTCAGATACATAAAGTCATCATCAACGGAATAATACAATAACTATCTATGAATCAAATTATTGAATGCGTTCCCAATTTCAGCGAAGGAAGGGATATGGAGATTATCAGGCAAATTACCGATCAGGTGAAATCGGTGGAGGGAGTGAAACTGCTGGATGTTGATCCCGGGAAAGCCACCCATCGTACAGTGGTCACTTTTGTGGGCGAGCCCAACCAGGTGATTGAGGCGGCATTCCTGGCTGTTAAAAAGGCAGCTGATATAATCGATATGAGCAAGCATACCGGTGAGCATCCCAGGTTCGGAGCCACCGATGTTTGCCCGCTGGTCCCTGTTGCAGGTATCTCCATGGAAGAGACTGTAGTATATGCAAGAAAACTGGCTGAACGGATCGGAGCAGAGATTGGTATTCCGGTATATTGTTATGAAAATGCAGCACTTCAAAAAGAGCGTAAAAACCTGGCTCAGGTAAGATCTGGTGAGTATGAAGGTTTAAAGGAAAAACTTTCAGATCCCAGCTGGAAACCAGACTTTGGCCCGGCTGAATTTATTCCGCAGACAGGAGCCATTGCTGTGGGTGCCAGGGATTTTCTGGTGGCCTATAATGTGAACCTGAATACCACCTCCACCCGGCGTGCCAATGCCATTGCCTTTGATGTTCGCGAACGGGGAAGGGTCAGACGGGAAGGAGATCCGATTACTGGAAAGATCGTTAAGCCGATAAGAAAGGAAATCCGGTGATGATTCCAGGAACCCTGAAATCGGTAAAGGCCATCGGTTGGTTTATTGAGGAGTATGGTGTAGCCCAGATTTCCATGAACCTGACCAATATCTCCATCACTCCGGTTCATATTGCATTTGATGAGGTGTGCAGAAAAGCAGATGCTCGTGGGATAAGGGTAACAGGATCGGAACTTGTGGGACTGATCCCACTTCAAGCCATGCTGGATGCAGGCAGTTATTTTTTAAGAAAACAGAAAAGATCAACCGGAGTATCGGACCGTGAATTGATCAAGATTGCAGTAAAGTCAATGGGACTTGATGAACTGACTCCCTTTAATCCTGAAGAGAAGATCATCGAATACCAGCTAAAAAAAGGAGAGGATAAGTTGCTGGTCGATTTATCTCTTAGGGATTTTATGGAAGAGACTGCTTCTGAGTCAGCGGCTCCTGGAGGAGGCTCGGTCAGCGCTTACATGGGCTCAATGGGTGCGGCACTTGACTACGATGGTTGCCAACCTCTCATCTCATAAAAGGGGATGGGATGACCGCTGGGAAGAATTTTCCGAATGGGCAGAGAAAGGGAAAGCCATTCAGGTGAAACTGCTCCATCTGGTTGATGAGGATACACGTGCCTTCAATATGATCATGAAGGCTTTCGGGTTGCCTAAAGGATCCTTAGAGGAGCAGGAGACCAGGAATGTCAGCCATTGAGTCATCAACCATCCATGCCATCCATGTTCCATATGAAGTAATGAAAACTGCATTTCAGGCTTATGAAGTTGCTGAAGCCATGGCCAACCTCGGGAATCCCAATAGTGTTTCCGATGCAGGGGTGGGTGCGCTGGCATTGCATGCTTCTATTGAGGGAGCCTGGCTGAACGTGAAGATCAATTCGGCAGGAATAAAGGATCATTCCCGGTTAAAGGAGATACTTACTGATGGGGAAGCGCTTCTTAAGAAATCCACAGAAAAGAAGGAAACCATATGCGGGATTGTCCTTTCAAAGATCGGTCAGATTTGAATATAGGTAACCGGGGTTTTTCAATGTACAAATACTATTTTGGATTTCAGGTTGTTCGTTCCTTCAATCCGGAAGATCAACAAGCCCCTTCTTGTGGTGTGATAAAGGTTTGTACCCGGATGGACCTTATTTGAAAATACGATCCTGCCTGTAAGATCATACACCTGAATTACAGCCGTTTCGTTGGAATCATTTTCAACCTTTATGATTCCATCAGCTCCGGTGGAGATGTTATATACAAATGATTCCTCATCCACCTTAATACTTTCAGATGCATTGGCAGAAGCCCAGCAACCTTCGTTATTGACCACATCCACGCTGTATACACCATTTCTCCGCAGGATCAGGGATTCACCATGAAAATCATGGATCAGACTGTCATTCCGGCGCCAGTTGACATTGGAATAGAAAGAGTGATTCCGCAGATATGATCTCATCTAAATTCTCAATGGATGAGGATTGTAAACGAAGTACAGGGGGTACCGGTGCAGGAGTTAATTGAAAACTCCTTGAGGTGGGAGTATCTCCGCAGTGATTGGCTGAGGTGAGGTACATCCTGCCTGAACTTCCGGTTCCAATTTTTACTGAAACAACATTCAATGAATCGGGACCTATGATTTCCCAGCCTGACTCAACATCCCAGGTGTATTCTACCCCTTCCTCGTCAAGGATAAAAAAGTCCTGAACCGAATTTTCACATGGTCTGTTTCTCTCGCTCTCGATTATAGGTGCAGTGGGAAGTGCAGTTGGATTTACAATCAATTCGATCCTGTCTGATTCACCACAACTGTTCCGGGCAATCACTGCTATGGTTCCGGAACCTTCTTCCGGTGTGATCCGGATGGAAGAACTATCACTGTTCCCTTTCCAACCACCGGGTAGTATCCATTGATAGGTAGCTGTGGAATCATCTTCCACCCAAAACGGCGTGGCATTACTTACACAAGCCACCGTATCACCTTCAATCACCAGTCCTGGGTTTGGCAGTGTGACTAATGGTTCCAGGTTACGTATTGAAGGATCTCCTGTCCCACACCGGTTTAGTGGTGTCACTGCCAGGCTGAATGATCCCGAAGGGACCAGGAGATCAACACTATTCTGCTGAACGGATGCTGAATCCTCCAAAATACCTGACAGGGTCCACCGGTATTCGGTTTCCGGACGTTTCTCGAAATGGTATAACTCCCTTGAATTGAAACATGGGTAGGATTCTCCGATGATGGCAATTTCTTCCTGGGGAGGTGTGGTGCAGTAACTTGCAGTAAAACCTTTGAATCCATCCTGTGAGCCAGATGAGAATTCAATAAACATGAAACCGCTGGTGGATGAGAGCAAGGTATCCGGATTGGATAAAGTGCCACTGAAACTACCCAGAATTGGGGAGTTGCTATCGGTACCGTCATAAATGATTACAGAATCATTCAAATCTGTGGAGAACTCATTGAAATAGATAGTGATGGGTTGCTGGCTCCGGGGTTCTATTAACCAGACAAAACGCCTGTTGAGGGGGTATTCAGGTGCGTCGGTGACCTGAAGGAATCCATTATTCTCATCCAAATATGTGGAATCTTCAGCGACGGAAACACTGTAGAGGCCGTTTATCATGAGACTATAACGCTGAAGGGTATTCAAAATGGAGCCTTTATGTGAGACCGACAGACCATAGTACCCCTTTTCTACTTCGGGGATATATATCTGTTCAGTGTTATCCCTGTAATTATCTCCGGTTTGAGCTGGGGAGTTGGGAGTCAGAGGATCCAGTATATAAGGTTCGAACACTGTCGAATCATTGAGTTTTTTCAATCTGATGTCCAGGTCATTTATTAAAACGATATCCTCAGGATCCAGAGAAGCAGGAAGGCTTGGACCCTTGGGATCTGTCCAGCAGATGGTAATTCTGATTCCTGAATCTCCGGTACAATAAAACTGATAATTTCGAACAGTTTGATCTGCGATGCTGTCTTCAAGAATTACCTTTTCATCATTGCTAACAAATTTAGCAGCAGCAAATGTGTTGAGTAATCCCCACCCAAACTTATAATCGGGACCCATGTTGCCTGCATCATCGGCAGTGTGTAAAACAAGTCCCTTGAGGGTGGATGATCTCATGTAACTGTTGAATTTACTGAAGTAGAGCTCCTGCAACAGAGCAAGGGATCCTGACACATTTGGAGCCGCCATGGATGTTCCACTTAAGAATCTATAATCGGTATCGCTGTTGTAATATGCCGAATATAGATTGGATCCGTTCCCTACGAGATCAGGTTTGATTCTTCCATCGTCAGTGGGACCAAAGGCACTATAGCTTGTCATAACCACATCTTCAGGAGCTTCATATCCCTGGTCAATGTCATTGACCGCGCCAACAGTAAGGATGTTCTTTGAAGTTCCCTGAGTCCCAATGCAATCAAATCCCTCTGGTCCGCCATCTTTGTTTCGCACTTCGGTACTCTCCTTCCAACCGTTGTCCCAAACGTAATGCTCACTACCTGGCTCCGGACCTTCCGATCTGTCATTGCCTGCAGACTTTACAATGAGGTAGAACGGATTGTCATAGGCAATGTCATCCCAGATCCTTGCATCGGAGCCGTAAAAACCAAAATTGAAATCTTCCTGCGTATCGATATCAATGTCACCATTCCATTCCCATCGGTCTTCACTGGAATTAAAATCAAAACCCTGTATGAATCCATAGGAATGATTGGAAATAAGCAATCCGTCATGGGCAGCCTGCCGCATTTCAAGGTGATCGTTATCCCAGTCGTACCCTTCGATGTAGCAAGCATTGGCCATTCCCATGGCATTGGGATCCAGTCCGGCAGCACCGATGGTGCCGGCCACATGGGTGGAATGCCCCACCACCTCAAATCCTGAATCAAGCGAGTAAACCCTGGATCCGAATTCAACATGGCTGGTCCGGATCATTCCTCCATCCCAGACACCAACCAGGATCTCTTCTCCTCTGAGGTTTAATCCTTCAATGGCACCATTCCAGACCTTATCTGTAGAGACTGTCCGGGCTGCATTTATATTATGGGTTCCGTAAAATTGAGGATATTGGCCATTTAGAACCCTCTTTATCTCCTTGATTCGACCTCGATCATCAATTTCCCTGAAAGGGATTCCGTATTTTTTTGCAAATCGTTCCGCTTCTTCCTTTTCAGGATTCTTTGGAATGCTGCCAATAATTCTGGTTCGATTTTCAATGGAGCCTTTAGAAATGATTGCACGTTGCGCAAATGTATTCGATACCATCAATCCACACAGAACCACCCACAAAAACTTTTTCATCCGATTCACGTTCAAAACTCATGAATAAAAGTAGATATAATTTGCTCATTTTGGCTTGGAATGGAATGAATGAATCGTTTTTCTCCAAAAAAGCGCAACAAGCAGGTTATTAAACATTTCAACTATTTTTTCGACCAATCTGCTATATAGTTTATTAAAAAGGTGATCTTTTTTGAAATGCCCAACGCCCCTAACTGTCAGTAAATCATTAATTTAAGTATTATGAAAGATGAATAATGGTTCTTCGTTAATTTTTCGTCCGGATAAAAATCCTTAGAAGAACGTGTCTGTATCCCAGTAATTATGCGGTATTATGTTGCTTCATATATATTTTTTTTCATAGATTTAGCACAATTTTGTGCATTATTTGAGTACGATTTTACTAAACCTAAAACTTAAATCTATGAAAAGATTTCTTTTCCTATTGTCATTCCTGTCATTTGTGGGATTCACTCTCATGGGACAGGGTGTACAAATTACGGGTAATGTGACCAGTGCGGATGATGGCACGGCGCTACCCGGTGTATCAGTTGTGGTACAAGGTACGACAATTGGAGCTGTAACAGATTTTGAGGGTAACTATACAATTACAGCCCCCGACAGCCAGGGCACACTCATGTTCAGTTTTGTGGGTATGCTCACCCAGCAGGTGCCCATTGCTGGACAGACCCTTATTAATATTGTGCTTGAGCCCTCAACTACAGCACTAGATGAGGTTGTGGTCACCGCTCTGGGTATGACAAGAACTGAAAAGTCGCTGGGTTACAGCGTTCAGTCAGTTGAGTCCGAAGAGATTTCAAGGGCCAACACTTCAGATGTGATCAATTCCATTACAGGTCGGACTGCCGGAGTGCAGATTACCAGTTCATCCGGATCTCCAGGTTCTTCAACCTACATGACCATTCGTGGAGCGGCCTCTATTACTGGTAACAACCAGCCCCTTTTCGTTATCGATGGGATGCCCATCGTTACTGGCAGGGGCGGGACTGCAACCACAAACAGGGTTGGTAGTTCCGTGGGAGGTACCGGTTCTTCCAGTAGGTCCATTGACATCAACCCGGAGGACATTGCATCCATGACGGTACTTAAAAGGTGGAGCTGCTACGGCCCTCTACGGTCTAAGGGCTGCAAATGGTGCTATCATTATCACCACAAAGAGTGGCGAGCGTTCCGGACAGAAGATGAAGGTTGACTTTCACTCTTCAGTGGGAATTGACCAGGTTTCCCAGTTACCACCCCGCCAGATGCAATTCGTACAGGGGAACAACGGACAATGGGCTGGAGGTTTTTCCAGGTCCTGGGGACCCAATGTGGATACCTTACAGTACGATACCACCACAGATCCCGATTATCAGTGGGATGAGAATGGTATGATCGTGGGTCGCAGTGATCCCAATGCCAATGGCATTCCTGTGAAAATGTACGATGCTTATGACTTTTTCCAGACGGGAGTGACTGTGAACAACCGAATAAGTGTTACTGCCGGCAACGATATGGCCAGCTACTACTTCTCAGTGGCTGATCTGGAGCAGACCGGTGTGGTTCCGAGTTCTCAGTTTGCACGAACCAATGTGAGATTAAATTCCACAGCCAAGCTTACCAAATGGCTCAAGGTGGGAACCAACATGGCCTATTCCAATTCAAGGGCCAACCAGATCCAGCAGGGATCCAATGTTTCGGGTGTTTCACTGGGTTTGTTCAGGACACCTCCTTCATTTGACAACAGTGCAGGCTATGAATTTCCTGATGGATCTCAGCGCAACTACCGTAATGGTGGTGGATATGATAATCCATACTGGACAGCCAACAAAAACTTCTTCGATGATAATACCGACCGGTTTATTGGTAATACCATCCTGACCTTTACATTTACAGATTGGTTCAGTGCTTCCTATAACCTGGGAATCGATACCTATACCCGCAGGGGGAAGGACGTACTTGCCATAAATTCAAGGGGAGCACCCACCGGTGCAGTTGAAGAGAGATCTCAGACTTCCAGGCAGATCAATTCTGACTTTCTGTTGAATTTCCAGCAAAGTTTTGGGGATCTTGATGCCAAACTGACCCTGGGTAACAACCTGTTTGATACTTACTCTAAAACATTGTTTGGAGATGCATTGGGACTGGAAATACCAGGATTTTATCAGCTATCCAATTCCTCAGATAACCAGACAGGTGTTGGCCAGACCCAGTACCGTACTGCAGCGCTTTTTGCAGATGTGCAACTGGCTTATTTAGATATGATCTTCCTTGGAGCAACCGGTCGGAATGACTGGTCAACCACCATGCCTGAGGCCAACAGGTCGGCATTCTATCCGTCTGTAAGCCTTGGTTTTGTGTTCACCGAGCTGGGAGCTTTAAAAGGAAACAGTATTGTCTCTTTTGGTAAGATCCGTGGATCATGGGCACAGACCGCCAATATTGCCTCTCCTTATAACACAACCAATTATTTCTATTCCGCTGGAACAGGCGATGGCTGGACCA
Organism: uncultured Bacteroidales bacterium; assembly: GCA_963710385.1. Taxonomy (GTDB): domain Bacteria; phylum Bacteroidota; class Bacteroidia; order Bacteroidales. Next base: position 28,732 of record CAVQAB010000013.1, read on the forward strand.
ATGGCGTGGGATTCCCCTACCAGGGTACCACAGGTTTCGATGTCAACGGTGGTTTGGGAAATCCTGACCTCAGACACGAGTCCATGGAGTCTATTGAGGTTGGAGCAGATTTACGCTTTATCAACAACCGTTTAGGTGTTGATGTTTCCTACTTCAAGAATACCAATTCTGACCTGTTGCTCAGTGTTCCTCTGCCCCGTTCTACCGGATATAGCTCCGTTTACCAAAATGCAGCAACCATGGAATCCAAAGGGATAGAGGTGAGTGTCAATGCAAGGATTGTGGAGGGTGAGTTTACCTGGGACGTCCTGGCCAACTACACTAAAATGGAGAATACAGTAATCAGCCTTGCTGAAGGTGTTGAGAGTATCTTCCTTGGCGGATTTACTGTCCCACAGACCAGGGCAGTTGCCGGTAATGAATACGGAAGTATTTATGGCAATGACTGGTACAGGGACCCTGTAAGCAATGCTGTACTGATCAATGATGATCCAACCGATGGATATCGTGATGGTTATCCAATGACAGATACCAGGCAGATGGTTCCCATCGGGGATGTGAATCCTGACTGGACTGCCAACATCACCAATACTTTTGCATTCAAGGGTGTGAGATTATCCTTCATGTTCGATATCAAGAGAGGTGGATGGATGTATAACGGAACTGGTTTTGCCATGAACTATTTTGGTGTTCATGAAAGGACTGTTAACCGCGAAGTATACTATACATCGGAAGGAACCATCGATTTTGACCGGACACCTGCAGAGAACCTGGTGGTCTTCGATGGTGTTTATGGATCTGTGAATTCAGATGGAACACCCGAGTCATCAGGTGTTGAAAATGTTTCTCCAGTAGTACTTGACGAAGATTGGTTTGAAGGATATGGTAGTAATTTTGGTGGAGGACCGAGTTTTGCTTCCATGGAGCCAGCCGACTGGGTAAGACTCAGGGAGCTTACACTGGCATATACAATTCCGGTTGGCAAAAAAATTGTCAAGTTTGCGGAAATTTACTTCACCGGAAGAAACCTCTGGCTAAGCACTCCATATACCGGTATCGATCCTGAAACCAACTTACAGGGAGCGATCAACGGACAGGGCATGGACTATTTTAACATGCCGGGTACAAAAACCTATACCGTTGGTGTGAAAGTATCATTCTAGAGGTTGTAACATAATAGATAAACAGATAAAACTAAATAATATGAAAAAGGTAAATTTCATTACTCATAAGATCTTAAAAGTAGGATTGATCGCCATATTGATCACTCTTATGGCTTCTTGTGAGACATGGATTGATCCGGAGATGAATAATGATCCGGATGCCCCAACAGATGTGCCTATGTCGCTGTTGCTTCCGGCCATCCAGCAATCCATCGGCTATAATCTTCAGGGCAATAACACTGTGCGCACCACCAATATCTGGATGCAGATCTATGATGGTGTGGAAAGGCAATCACACACGGAAGCCAGGTATCAGTTGACCGCGGCCGACGTTAACAATCCCTGGAACAGTATGTACACCGAAGTTCTGATCAACTTGGACATTCTAATCAAAAAGGCTGAGGAGCAGGAATCACCCCACAATGCAGGAGTTGGCAAGGTGCTGACTGCATATACTCTGGCAGTAATGTCAGATCTTTGGGGGGATTTGCCCTATACCGATGCCTTAAAGGGTACCGAAAATGTACTTGAACCAATGTTTGATACCCAGGAGCAGATCTATGGCTCAATATTCAGTTTGCTGGATGGAGCTGTTGCTGATCTGAACAACGCCACTAACCTGATCGACATCGAAAGCGATGTGATTTATGGTGGAGATGAAGTTGCGTGGATAAACGCAGCCAGGGCCCTTAAAGCTCGTGCAGAACTCCAGTTGTCCAAGAAAAATGGTGCTTCTGCCTACAACAATGCACTTGCATTGGTGGATGCCTTTTCATCCAATGGTGATGACATGGAGGTTCCATTTTCATCCAGCCAGCAAAATCCCTTGTTCCAGTTTATGGAACAACGGACCGATATCAGGATGTGCCAGGTACTGCTGGATGAATTAGAAGCCACAGGGGATCCCCGAATCCCGTTCTATGCGGCTCCGGATGGTGACGGACTCTATACAGGGAGTGTTCCCGGCGGTGAGAATGCTTCGACATCCTGGCCGGGAGATTATCAGGCGTCGAATGATTCCCCTACTGTATTGATGTCCTATGCCGAGCTTAAGTTTATTGAAGCTGAGGCAGCATTTCAAACTGGTGACCAGGTACGTGCTGTAGCAGCCTACAAAGCTGGTGTTGCGGCCTCAGTAGCGAAGGTAACGGGCGATGCAAATCAAGAGTGGCTGGATGCCAATATTGAGACAGAGACCGATGCATCCATCACCCTGGAAAAGATCATCATGGAGAAGAGGCATGCGCTGGTTAGTCAGGTTCAACCTTTCTCCGATTGGCGCAGAACTGGCATCCCGGCACTATCCATGGCCATTGGGACCACCAAAACAGAGATTCCCAGAAGATTCCCGTATCCTCAGGATGAGATAGTTTATAATCCTAATGTTCCCTCTATCGGATCCATTATTGATAAGGTCTGGTGGGATCAATGAGAACATGATTAATGAATTAACATAAACAGAAAGTAATTATGAAAAATCTAATCAAATACATTTTGATTCTTGTCATAGGAGGAGTTTTTCTGTCATCATGTGAGGAGCAGGTTTCCAACTGGAACGCCATGACGAATGACTATGATGCGAACAATTCAACCTATTACATTCAGTTTCTTGATGCATCAGCCTCTTTTGAAACGAAAATAGACGAAGCGGGACTCCCCACCAATATTAATGCAACCATTGGTGTTGCTCTACTGGGTGCTCCCCAATCCTCTGATGTTAATGTGACCCTGGTGGTTGATCCTTCATCCACTATCAGTGCGGACATGTATACACTTTCGGCAAATGCCATTACTATTCCGGCAGGAGCCACATCCGGATCTGTTTCACTGACAACCATTGCAGATAAAATGCCTGAAGATGTAAATCTTAAGCTTGTTCTGAACATGGATGCAGGTGGCGCTGAGGCGACTGCCTCAACCCAGCTGAATTATTCACTGAAGCGGATCAAATTCTGTCCATGGACTGTGGATGAGATGGTAGGAACCTACACAGGATCTGATTACAACGGATATGCTGGCGAGGGTGGAGACGGATATACCTTTGAAATTTTTAAAGTGGATGATACCCATATCGAGGTAGCCGGATTTTTGGATACATCTCTACAGTACGATCTGGGGTGAAGCCGTAACGGGTGGTGACAGGGTTGTGATTCAGGTGAATCCAAATGGTACCATGGAATTTGAAAACCAGTACCTGTGTCAGACCGATAATGTCTGGGATTACTATATTGGACCAGCCGGTACTGCTCCAAAGTGGGATGGATGTGTAAAGAAAATGACAATACCATATTATTTCCATTGGGATAATGCTTATGGCGATGACATTGGATGTGAATCCATATTCACCAAGAATCCATAAGAAAAAGTAATCATACAATGATAAAAGGCCATCTCGAAAGGGGTGGCCTTTTGTATAATACAGGATGTCTCGTACTGAATTTGAAGGGATTACAAACCGGTACTACATAACTCACTTCGTTCCGTTACGTCAGGTACCTTATTTGCAATCCCTTCAAATGTTCACAGTTCCTTAATTCAGAAGGGTATTCTACAAAGCCACCTATAGTTCTTTTCCTTTAAAGAATTTCAGTGGTGTTTGAATACCCTGGTGGGATATGATAAAAGGGGAACCTTTGAAAAAAACTAAAGGGTATTGTAGTAAGATACCAGCTCTGCCAGGTCCTTCTGTTTCCTGACCGAGATGTGGTTTTTCTTGATGTACTCCTTTACTTCCTCATAGTGCGCCGTAATGGCATTCAGAAAGTCTTTCTTGTTGTAAATTTTCCTGGCGGTAGATTTTCCCAGCTTGGTATACAGGTTATTGTTCTTTTTAAGTTTGACATCTTTGGTTCCGCCGCCGCCGCCATAGTTGGGTACATAAACATCATAATCCAACTCCAATTCTCTTCTATACAAAAGGGATAAATTATCCTCGATAAGGACCTCAAAATAGCCCGCTGCAACCAAATTCTCAGAGACTTGATATACCTCGTAAATGAATTTTTTCTCCTCCAGTTCAACGGACCTTAGTGCAAGGGGTCTGTTGACTGATGCCGTATCATTTTTGAGTATGAACTGCATCTCATCCGCGTAGATGTCATATCTGAGCTTCAAACCCTCAATACGCGTTCCGTCTGCTGCCGTCAATGCACCATCCACAAACTCTTCTGTCAGATAGGGAGAACCGTTTAAATTTACCACTACTCAGTGAATAGTGATAGGTTGCCACTCCATCGATGATCTGTACCAATTTGGGCTCAATGGTCTGTGTTGAGTAGACTATCGAATTATGTCTTGGGTGAAATCAACCTGAGCACGAAGAATGCCTGATGTTAGAGGAATAAGGAGGCAAACAATCAGGATTTTATTTTCATTGAATTTGATTGTTAAAAGTTATAGGTAAAGCGTAAGGCAGCACCCTGGATCTGCCGGCACTAATGAAAGATGATCAGTAAATTGGCTTCTTATCTGTTGTTTTGAATACCCTTCCTGGCCACCCAGATCACATCAAAGAGCCACGAAGCGATGCCGATGCCCAGGAGAATTTCCGTATCAGCCGGAAATAACCAATAATCTGTTTTCCCGGTACCCTCATCCAATAGTGATCAATATAGAGGTACTATCTCTCCAGGAGGGGCATCTTCAGAGAGATAATAGCCAGGGGGTGCCATAACTGGTGGGATTTCAACACGATTCCTGATAGGTTAACCAAGATAATCCCAAAACCCCGGCGGTGAAGGCCGTTTTATAGTATGGTTTGATCTTCATATTATTGTGATCGGCAACAAAATAATCCCCCAGTCCAGGCACCAACACTGATAAAAACAGATTTGCGGGCCCCCCGTTTGCTCCAAATTTCTTTGAACCATCCAGAACGATTTGAGGCTGGAAAATCTCCATGAACTATATCATATTCCTTACGGATATCCCAGGTAATTACTTTATTCTTTCCTACCTGAACCTTTGGTCCCACATCTCCTGATACTGAATCAGGTAAAATGACATTTCCCATGTTGTCGATAACAATAAGGTCTATCGTGTGAGATTGTCCCGGGCTGGAACCCACGATATCGTATGTAACTTCCAAACTGTTTTCAATGAGATCCGAACGGGTATTTTCAATGTGTGGTCTGAACTTTTGTGCAGATAGTGAACCTATGCACATCAGTAGAATAAGCCAGAACGTGGTTATTCGGAACATTGTAATTGTTGGGATTGAATTAGTCCGGTTAAATTAATAAAAAGAGACATCTCTATCAACTATTGCTTAGCAAAGAATAATTTATTTCAATGAACTGTTTTATACACATTTATTTTTGATATAAATAGAGCAGTTAATCCATGCCTGCTTGCACACAGACAAGCAGGAAAAGGGAAACATATCAACTCTGCTTAGGAATTGATAATCAATTCTATATATGTATATATATAATAAAATAGATTCTTTCTGGCTTCAATAACACCGTTTCGTATTATGCCCATGTGCTGAATTCCGCTCTATGGCTTGAATTGAGGAATAGTTTGTGTTTGAATAATTTTTTATAGTTTTGGCGCCTTATAGTCTTTTGCTAATTACTTATTAAACCTAAAACTTTATTCTATGAAGCGATTTGTTTTCGTAATGTCACTTCTGTTATTTGTTGGAATCAATTTACTACAAGGACAGGGAGTGCAGGTTACGGGTACAGTGACAGGTGCTGAAGATGGTGCTGCACTGCCCGGTGTATCGGTTGTGGTACGAGGTACGACAATTGGTGCGGTAACCGATTTTGAAGGGGGCTATGCAATTACAGTTCCCGAGAGTGCTACAACTTTGATGTTCAGTTTCGTGGGTATGATTACCCAGGAAATTGAAATCGCAGGACAAACAGTTGTTGATATTGTCCTACAAACCTCTTCCACACGTCTGGATGAAGTGGTTGTTACTGCCCTGGGTATTTCAAGGGAGAAAAAATCTCTTGGATATGCACAGCAGGAAGTCACTTCCGAAGATGTGAACATTACCAGTAACACCAACCTGAAAAGTGCCATTGCAGGTAAGATTGCAGGTGTACAAATAGTCGGTCAAGCTGGCGCAAAACTCGGTCATTCAGGTCGTATCCGTATTCGTGGTGCTGTTTCGATGACCTCAGACGGAGATCCGCTTTACGTGGTTGATGGAATTCCCACGAGTCGATCCCAATGTGATCGATATGGAGAATGTAAAATCCATTAGTGTACTGAAGGGACCAAACGCCACTGCTCTTTACGGACAGAGGGCTGAATATGGTGTGATCCTGATCACTTCCAAAGGAGCTACCGGAAAAGGGATCAGTGTGGAGGTTAACAGCAACACCACCTTTGAAAAAGTGGCTTACCTTCCCAATTACCAGAACCTATATGGTGCCGGGATATGACGGCGATGCCGAATGGGATGTGATGGATTTTGCTGCCGGTAACTACCAGGGAACACCCTATGCTCCCGAATTTCAGGTTTTTGACGGACAGCGTTCTATCTGGAGCGGGTATGCTGACGAAAGCTGGGGACCTAAATTTGATGGACAACCCTATGTGGCCTGGTACAACATCTGGCCGGATAGTCCTTATTATGGTGAGCTTGCCACTTGGGAAGCACAGCCTGATAACATCAGGGATTTCTACAATACCGGTGTAACCCTGAAGAATTCAGTGGCTGTCAGCGGAAGCAACGATAGTTTCAATGCACGTGTTTCCTATACCAATCTGGATCAGAAAGGGATCATTCCTGAATCTTACCTGAAGAAAAACCTGATCAGCGCTGTTTTATCCTACAAAGCATCCGAAAGGTTAACCATTACCGGTAACATGAACTGGTCCAATCAGGAAGTCCAGGGTGATTTTGATGATGGCTATTCCAACCAGACCACCGGATCTTTTAACTCGTGGTTCAACAGGAACCTGGAAATGGACAAGATGCGCGAATTGGTGGATCTTCAAACTACCAATGGATACCATGCTTCCTGGAACTACTGGGGATTCCAGCTTGGAACCCGTTTTGGTTCAGAAAACGGAGCTTTCTGGTACAATCCGTACTATTACTTAAAGCATTACAAGGATATGGATAACAGTAATAATTTTATTGGTAAAATTAATGCTACCTATAAAATTACAGACCATATTGAAGCTTCTGCTGATGTATCAACCAATACTTCCAATTTTAAGAATTATTTCGAGTTCCCGTTTGCACTGGGCAACTCTGCTGAACCTCATTTATACAATGAATGGGCATCAGGTGGATTTGGTAATTACAACAGAACATCTGCGGAGAATAACTACAGCGCCATGTTGAAGTACTCCAATCAGTTTGGAGACCTGGACATACAAGCCTTTGTGGGTGGAAACATCAGGACCAACTCCTATGGTAATTTCCAGGCCAATATGGACATAGGAGATGGTAATACCGGACTGGCGATACCTGATGTATTTACTTACAGCAATGCCATTTTGCCTGTGACTGCTTCCACCTATAAGTGGAACAAGGAAGTGCGCAGTATCTATGCAAGTGCTTCTGTTGGATACAAGCGCATGGTATACCTTGATATTACAGGACGTCAGGACTGGAGTTCTGCGCTTCCTGCTGCGAGCAATGGATACTTCTACCCATCTGTGGGGGGATCATTCATTTTTAGTGAGTTGATTCAAAGCTCTGCGCTTTCCTTTGGTAAGATCCGTGCAGGTTGGGCCCAGGTTGGAAACGATGTGGCTGCCCTGAGGATCAATCCTAGCTACCCCTTATCCGGAAGCCCCTATTTTGGTCTACCTCAGATGTACACCAATGCCACAGCGGTTGACCCAAATATCTCTCCTGCTTTGAATACTTCCATTGAAGCTGGATTTGATGTAAGCTTCTTGGAAAACAGGGTAGGATTGAGTTTTACCTACTTTAATGAAACCAGGGAAAATGAGATTATCACCGTAGATATGTCCACCGCGACAGGTTATACAGGATATCTTACCAACGCAGGTTCTGCCATGCGCAGCGGTATTGAACTGACCTTGAATGCAACTCCGGTTAGAATCAAGTCCGTTGTATGGGATATCTTCCTCAACTTACGGATCAAGCAACTCTGTAATTACAGAACTGCCTGGTGATCTGGAATCAATGGCTGCTCCTGGTGGAAATGATGACTGGGGATTTGTTATGTAACCCATGAATTGGATAACAAATGGGGACAACTTCGTGGACGTGATATTAAAACGGATGACAATGGTAACAATGTGGTGAATTCAACAGGTACCTACGCTTATGAAACCGGCCAGTACCTGGGTTCGATCCTTCCCGATTTCACGGGAGGTATGTTGAATAGCTTTACATTCTTTGAATTGATCAATCTTTCTGCTTCCATTGATTTTCAGAAGGGCGGAAAATTCTTTTCATTATCCGAGATGTGGGGCAACTACTCCGGATTGTTGGAAGAAACCGCTTCGATCAATGATCGGGGAAGCAATGTTCGCGACGATCCGGCAGACGGAGGTGGTGTTCATGTAACAGGTGTGACGGAAACTGGAGAAACTTATGATGAGTATATCGATGCATACACCTACTTCTCACAGTTTCAATCAAATACCATACCTACTCCTTTCATTCATGATGCAAGCTATATTAAATTGAGGGAGTTGAGTCTCTCAGTTAACCTGCCTCAAAGTATGTTAGGAAATGGTTTTATCAAAGGGGCCAGTGTTGGTTTCGTTGGTCGGAATCTCTGGCTGATCGCAGTTGCTGAGGATAATGTCCATGGCTGGGATCCTTCTGAATTATCCCGTTCTTATGGCGAAAATGCTCAGTTGCCAGGTACCAAGAGTTATGGATTCAACGTGAAGTTAACTTTCTAGGACATTTAAATTTTTAAGAGATGAAAAAACTATTTTTAATCATAATGAGTATCGCTCTGAGTATCACGGGATGTGATATCAGCGATTTCGGCGATACGAACAAGAACGTAAATGGCCCCCTGGAAGGAAACACATCCTCCCTGCTGTCGGGTGCCATGACAAATTTTGCTACCAGGCAGGGGAGACCATACAGAATTACCCCTACCCTGAATGTTCAGTATTTCATGCAGCTGGTTTACAACGATGAAATGTTGTATGCTGACTATGCAGGAGCCTGGCAATCCTACTATGTACAGGTGCTTTCGAACCTGAAAGAGGTGATTGATATTGTTTCTGATTCTGAAGCTGCAGCCGATCCGGCCATTTTGGCCAACGGAGCACTTGAGAATCAGCAGGCTGTGGCCATGATTTTTAAAGAGGTTGTTTTTAAACGTGTAACGGATCTTTTTGGTGATGTGCCTTATTCTGACGCTTTGAATATTGAAACATTAACGCCTGTTTACGACAAGCAGGAGAACATCTATGCAGGCATGATCGCCAATGTAAAGGCTGCCCGGGATATGATCAATGTGGATGCCGAAGGCCCTACAGGTGATGCCATTTATGGTGGTGACATGGGAATGTGGATGAAGTTTGCCAATTCATTCCTGATGCAGGTGGCCATGCAACTTTCAGAAGTTTCTGGTTCCTCTATTAATGCATCAGCTGAATTTAATGCAGCGCTTGGTCATCCAGGTGGAGTCATTGAAACACTGGATGAAGAAGCATGGTATAGTTTCGACACCCAGAATGGATTTAACAATCCATGGAACTGGATGCGTCCGGCTGACTACGGGGTTTCCCAGGAATTGGTAAGCTCACTTAAAGGAGAAGGAGATAACAAGGTGACTTCAAATACCACCTTCGATAACCGTCTTCTTGTGATGATGGCCGATACTGCTGAAGCCGGATTACCCTATGGATTCCTGAATTATCAGGAAGCTAGTGCAGGTGTTGCAGGTGTCTTGCTTGCACCCCGGCACTCCTTTGCCACTCTTGACAGCTGGTTACACCTGGCTGAACAGAGCTGAGGCTGCAGAAAAGGGATGGACTACTGAGAATGTTACTGAAATGCTGTCCAATGGAATTATGGCATCCTATGCATCATTCGGAGCACTTTATGATCCCGGAGATGCCCTTTCAGTTGGTGACGGAGCAACTTATGCTCTGGCACGTGTTGCTGGATGCTTCAACTGTTGGTAACGCACAGGTTATTGGTGAAGAAAAATGGGTGGCACTCTATCCACTTGGGTATGATGCATGGTCCGAATGGCGGAGAACTGAAGTTCCTGCTTTAACGCCTGCTGCCGATGCCATTAATAGTGGCGATATTCCAAGAAGGTATAACTATCCAAGTGATGAAGCTACCTTGAATACTACAAATTACAATGCCGGAGTGAGCAGTCTTTCTCCTGCAACTGATAACAACACCTCAAAAGTTTGGTGGAATCAGTAATTGGTATTCTTATAGATTTGATAAAGAGAGGGCGCCTTTTTGGTGCCCTCTTTTTTTATATCTTTGCACCCTTATTATTCCATTCCAGAATAGATAGCTGACATTGTATGATGAGTGATTATTCCATTACCCACCTCCGTGAGTTAGAGGCTGAAGCGATCTATGTGATCCGTGAGGTGGGAGCGCAGTTTGAAAAACCCACCCTTTTGTTTTCAGGAGGCAAGGACTCCATAGTGATGTACCACCTGGCCCGGAAAGCATTCTGGCCTCAGATAGTACCTTTTCCCTGTATGCATATTGATACCGGGCATAATTTCCAGGAAACCCTTGAATTCCGGGATAAATTGATGGAATCCACCGGAGGGAGAATTATTGTTGCATTGGTACAGGATACCATTGATGCGGGAAAGGTGGTTGAAGAAACAGGTGTTAATGCCAGTCGCAATGTGCTTCAAACCACTACCCTGCTGGATGCCATTGAAGAGTTTAAGTTTGATGCTGCACTTGGGAGGCGGACGAAGGGATGAGGAGAAAGCCAGGGCCAAGGAACGTTTCTTTTCCCACCGGGATGATTTCGGACAGTGGGATCCCAAAAACCAGCGTCCTGAGCTCTGGAATATCTTCAATGGTAAGAAACATATGGGTGAACACTTCCGGGTATTTCCGCTGAGCAACTGGACAGAGATGGATGTGTGGCAATACATCTACCTGGAAGATATTGATATTCCCAACCTTTATTATACCCATAAACGGGAAGTGTTTAACCGCGATGGTGTATGGCTGGCCAAAGCATCTTTCATGCAGCTCAAAGAGACAGATGAGTTTTATGAACTAAAGGATGTGCGCTGCCGAACCATCGGAGATATTACCTGCACCGGTCTGACCCTTTCCACGTGCCAATACACCTGGAAGACATTATCCAGGAGGTGGCAGCGGCACGATCCACCGAAAGAGGCGGCAGGTATGATGACAAGCGGTCAGAAGCTGCCATGGAGGACAGGAAGAAGGAGGGATATTTTTAAGTGATATTGAGATTCACAGAGTGCCAGCGGTCAGTGAAATAATGACAAAAGTAAAACTACAATTCAGAACATAGAGTAAAACATAATGAGATGAATACAGAGCATCCGGCGGTTATTTGGATATGGAACTATTGCGGTTTACCACCGCAGGAAGTGTTGATGATGGAAAGAGTACACTTATCGGACGGTTGTTGTATGATTCCAAGGCCATATTTGAGGACCAGATGGAGCAGCTGGAAATGGCCAGCGAAAGAAGGGGAGAAGAGCATGTTAACCTGGCACTTGCTGACCGACGGATTGAGGGCTGAACGGGAGCAGGGCATCACCATTGATGTGGCTTACCGCTATTTCGCCACACCTAAACGAAAATTTATCATTGCAGATACCCCGGGACATGTTCAGTATACACGGAACATGGTGACCGGAGCATCAACAGCCAACCTGGCCATTATCCTGGTGGATGCACGTCATGGTGTACTGGAACAGACCATCCGGCATGCCTTTATTGCATCGCTGCTGGGGATCCCTCACATTCTGATCTGTGTGAACAAGATGGACCTGGTGGAGTATAGTGAGGATGTATTTGAAGATATCAAGAAGCAGTTTGATCCCTTTAAGGAGACACTGAATATTGCGGATGTGAGGTTTATCCCCATCAGTGCTTTGAAAGGTGACAATGTGGTGGACCGAAGTGACAGCATGAACTGGTATGAGGGTCCTACCCTGCTGGAGATGCTGGAGACCATTGATATACGGAGCGATGCTGACTTAAAAAACCGGCGTTTTCCGGTGCAGTATGTGATCAGGCCCCAGCGTGAGGAGTTTCACGATTACCGGGGCTATGCAGGCCGTATAGCAGGTGGCGTATGGAAACCCGGAGAAAAGGTGGCCGTATTGCCCAGCTGGTATAGAAACCACACTGGAAGCCATTGACACCATGACCGGTGAGTTGGAAGTGGCATTTCCTCCACAGTCGGTGACTTTCAGACTGGCTCATGATATTGACATCAGCAGGGGGGATATGATCGTTCCTGTTGATCAGCAACCCAAAATTGGACAGGAGATCGATCTGATGGTATGCTGGCTCGGTGAGAAACCTATGGTGTCGGGTGGTAAATATGTGATTCGACACACCACCTCCGAGCTCAGGGGAATTATTCGTGAAGTGGATTATAAGATCAATATCAATAACCTGGAAGAGAATAGGGAAGATAAGAGCGTGGTACTGAATGAAATCGCAAGGATCAGGATCAAAACCTCCAAGCCAATCTTCTGCGACTCCTACAAGGACAACCACATTACAGGAAGCATCATTATCATCGACGAAGCCACCAACAACACGGTTGGTGCCGGGATGATTATTTAGTTCCGTTTTTAATCAGTTCAAGTACATCCCGGATTATCAAACTGTGATCGAACGCCAGGTCGGGAAGCTCGTGGAGACCGTGCCAGGCCAACTTTTTG
>CAVQAB010000014.1:0-45565 GCA_963710385.1 uncultured Bacteroidales bacterium
TCGGATATGGGAGCCCGGGGTGGTTTTTGAACAGGCGCCCAATATACCTGGTTGATTCCTTTTCGCGAAACCAGAGGAAGCTCGGTAATGAGTTTGTCTTCCATGTCAAAAATCTCCATGGTCAGTTTCCCGATCAGTTGCCGCTTTTTCATATAAAAAGTGATCGGTATGGCTGAGGTTGGATTCCTTCCCACGAATTCATCATCCAGGGCGGGCCAATCGGGTCCTGCTACCACCATGGGGACCGGTGCCCGTTGCTCCAGGAAAACAAATTCTGAACCAAGCACCTCTTGGGTCAGTTGCCGCAAAGTCGAAATATCATCAATAATATATACGCCTCGTCCGTGTGTTCCCAGCACCAGATCATGTTCCCTGGGATGAATGACCATATCCATCACCGATACATTGGGCAACTCATTTTTGAACTGAGCCCATTGGTCTCCACCATCCACCGAGATAAACAATCCGAATTCCGTTCCCAGAAAAAGAAGTCCTGGATTGACCAGATCCTCCAGAATTTTGTAACAATGTGATTTTATCTCATTGCTGGCAATAGATGTCCAGGTAGCCCCATAATCGGTTGTTCTGTAAACATATGGAGTGATATCATCATTGCGGTGTCCATCGAAAGTTGCATAAGCTGTCCCTTTCTCAAAACGGCTCGGATATACACTGGAACACCAGGTATTCAGTGGAAGATCAGGGATATTCGACACTGTATTGGTCCAAGTCTCTCCCCCATCTAATGTAACCTGCAAATTCCCATCATCGGTACCCACCCAGATAAGATTTTCATCCATTGCAGATTCAGCAATGCAGAAAATAGTGGTGTGATTTTCAGCCGTAGAGTTGTCCACCGTCAATCCGCCCGATTCAGACTGCTGTTGCTTCTTTGGATCATTGGTTGTTAAATCAGGCGACATCCTGATCCATGAACTTCCCCTGTCGGTTGATTTATATAGATATTGTGCCCCCACATACACCGCGGAGCTCGTTGGGCTCATGCTGATGGCTGCATCCCAGTTGAAACGAAGTTTTCCGGTTGCTTCCGTTTCCATGGGGGCAATCAGCCGCATGCTCTGATACCGCTTGTCGGTCTGCCCGAACAAGACCACCCTGCATCTGCCAGTAAACAATATTGTGATCTTCTTTGTCGGTATGCACAGAAAAACCGTCACCAATTCCAAAATTCTGCCAGTCATGGTTCCGGATCCCACCGTAGGAGCGCGAGGGACCTGCCCAGGAACCGTTATCCTGCAATCCTCCATACACATTATAGGGCTTTTCCATGTCCACGCTCACTTTGTAGAACTGGGACACAGGCAAGTTGCGTAAATGCCTCCAGGAAGATCCATAATCATTGCTCACGTAGAGACCCCCATCTGTTGCGGCATACATATACCCATTCTCTTTTTCCGAGATCCATAGGTCATGAACATCAGGATGAATATTACCTCCTGCAAAGGATGTATTCCTGAACTTCCTCCCGCCATCATCTGACATATAGAGGTAAGTTCCCGGTTTATATACCCGGCTGGTATCCACCGGATCCGGAATGATCAGGCAAAAATAGAATGGTCTTTCGGCAATGGTCGGAGTCTTGTTGAGCATTTCCCAGCTTGCTCCTTTATCTTTTGATCTGTAAAGGGCTGTCTCGTCCGACTCAATAATAGAATATAGATAATCCGGATCAGCTGGGGAAACACGAATTGCAATTCGTCCTTTTTCGCCTTCAGGAAGATCTGCGTTTAGCTCTTCCCAGGTTGTTCCACCATCAACCGATTTATACAGGCCGGAACCTGAGCCTCCTGAATATAAATCCCATGCAGTTCTGCGGAAAGTCCACATCCCGGCATAGAGGATCTCTGGATTCTCCGGATCCATATCAAAATCCGAACAACCTGTGTTTTCATCCACGTAAAGAATTTTACTCCAGGTTTTTCCTCCGTCCTCGGTCTTAAACAGGCCCCGCTCTTCACTGGGACCCCATAGATGCCCAAGTGCCGCCACATAAACAATGTCAGGATTTTCGGGATGAATGATGATCCTGGCGATCCGTTCGCTATTTTCCAGTCCCATGAGCTTCCACCTTTCCCCGCCATCAGTTGATCTGTAAACTCCGGTCCCTATAGACACGGAGTTCCTGGTCCACGATTCTCCGGTACCTACCCAAACTGTATCTGGTCTTTGGGGGTCGAGGGTCACTGCTCCAATGGATTGGGTATGTTTGTCAAAAACCGGCTTGACGATGACACCCCCATTGGTGCTTTTCCATAAGCCACCCCCGGCAGTACCAATATAGATATGTAAGGGATTACTTTGCAGCGCATCGATGCATGTGATCCTGCCACTCATCAATGCTGGACCCAGGTGCCTTGCCTGGACCTTTCCGAAGGTGCTCGAAGCAACCGTGACCTTATCCTGGGCCAATCCTCCGTTTCCAAATACAAGTAAAAAACAGGTGGCAGCCAGAATTGTCTTCAGAAACCTCATTTTTAATTACCTGATGGCTTGGAGAAAATGGCATTATCTACTTCCACATCAAATTTCACCTCTTCGAACATGAGCGTCATAGCAGTTTGACCGCCATACTTTTGCTCAGTAGTAAATGGCATGATGTAACCTTCAACCTCCTGATAATTGCTAAGCAATGCCTCTACTTCAACCTCTGAGCCCATGGACATTGTTTTTGATACCATTTTAACAATAAGATAACTATCCTTATCCATATAGTAGTGATCGATGTTCCCATTCTTTTTAGTCAGTTTCAACACAAACGCCTCTGCACCATCTACTTCCTCTGTTCCTTCCAGTTCAAGCTGGTGTCCCTTTTCCTTGTAATTCCACAGCTGACCATCCAAATCTGCAGATTCGATCATACCGTCGGCTTCAGGACCAGTCACATCAACAGGTTCCGCAGATCCGGCCATGGGATTGATCATCCATGCAGTTTCTCCATCATATGCCTGTATAATCTTAGCACCCTGAAAATCCACCTCAATCTGAACTTTGTCAGGTCTTTTGACAATCATTGTTATCGGATTGTCCATTCCCATCATCACGGCTTTCCCGGTAGCTTCTAATGTTTTTACATTGAGGAGATTTTTCTGCCCGATGGCCTCAAAGTGTTGGTCCAGAATCTTATCAGGATCTTGTGCTGAAGTAATCAATATGGCAGCAAAAGCCATAAGGATCGAAAGGAAAATACTTTTTTTCATAATGTTTTGGTTGATTTGAAAATTTATAAAATGCTGCTTGTTGTTGCTATAAACAATAAATATAAGTCATTTTATTCTTCGTCACCATTATTCAGGAGGGATATCGAAAAATCAGGAACAGCAATCCTGGAAACAACAACCTTATTTTCCTTTTTTACGATGCCATAGACAAGCACTGATTCACCATCCATTTCATAGGCGATCCCCTGTCCATAAGATCCCACAGGAAATGTGTCGCTCCAGATCAGGGTATAACCTTTGGATGGGAGCTCAAGTAAGTAGAGCTCATAATTATCATGTCCGGAACAGAGGATCTTACCATTGGGAAGGATAACACCTCCGGAGTTACTCATCGTACCAAATTTCTTCATGAGTTCATCCGGAAATATCCAGGATTCAAGCTGTCTCCATTCTTTATCAAACTTTACCAATCGTGTCCAGAAATTAGTCTTTCCGGGTTCGCCTCCTCGTCCTGTATAGTGAGCAAATGCAACATACCAGTATCCTTCATGCTCATCAAGCCATGTGGCGGATCCATTTAAGATTCCAAAACTATGATTTTCAATATGTCTGAGTTTCACAGGATCAAAAATCTCTATGGAACTGGCCATGGGTGTGCCCGGATAGTTTGAATTGACAGTGTACAACCTGCCATCAATAATTATCCCACTGTTTAGATGATGAATCAGTGAGTCTTCGTCTTCCCACAATGCGACTTGTGTTCCATCGATTTTTCGATGTTTGGAAATGCTGCTGTTGTTAATCACATAAAAAAACGATGAGTCAACCGCCACGGCCTGTCTGGAAGATGCGACCTGGTATGTCTTTACAATAGTTGGACTGCCTGATTGGGAATAGAGACAGGTGCATAAGAACACCGCTAGAA
The DNA here is from genome assembly GCA_963710385.1 of uncultured Bacteroidales bacterium. GTDB lineage: Bacteria > Bacteroidota > Bacteroidia > Bacteroidales. Next base: position 4,105 of record CAVQAB010000014.1, read on the forward strand.
TGTAGAAAAGGGCTCGCTTCATATTCTTATGAAATGTTCACTTAATCAGTAGAATATCTTTCTCTGAATTTTGCGGCCTCTTCCTTTCTTCTTTTTACGTCCTCCGGATTCATCTTTCCGATATACCACTGATGCATTTCACTATCCAGCAAGGCAGTCAAAAGGGCCTCTACTTCATTGGCCGCAGCCCTTTTGCCGTGAGATTTCGCTTCCAGAATCATTTCTTTCACCTCAGGAATGAATTCGGTATACATTCTTTCAGCCACTTCGAAGTTACCATGCCACTGGGTATAGTCCGGACCCATCATGGCGGCTCCCATTCTGGCCCTACGCCCTTCGTGGTGCCAGAGCAGAAAATAGGTCCATTCGATCTTCTCATCAAAATTCATGGTAGACAGCATGCCGTTTCGCTTCATGGTATTCATAATCTCAGTGGTGGGTATTCCGTATTTTTCATTGTACATGTTCACCTGGTTATCATATTGCACATAGAAGTTCTCTATGTAAGCCTTTGTGTGACACTGCTTGCATACATTTTGCATGTTCATCCGGCGTTCTTCCCAGGTGAGGAAACCATCGGGAACGGGATCTCCCGAAGATTTCAATTTAGCCAGTACCGCAGCATCAATCTTTTGAGATACTTCTGGCCGCAATGTCCAGCTGATTCTGTCTCCCACATCATGGGTGATGGCCTGATCCGGTGTGGCACTCATATGACAAGTGGCACACGTGGGGGCGGCAAAATAATCTTCGCCCAGAATCCAGGGCTTATTAGCCAGGTTCATCTTTTCCCGGTGGGCATGGTAATTTACACCATGCTTTGATTCATTATATATCTCAATCTGGGGATGATCCGGTCCCATGTGACACTTTCCGCAGTTTTCGGGCTGACGCACCTGGGCAACTGAAAAATGATGCCTGTTATGACAAGCTGCACATGATCCTTTCGAACCATCAAGGTTCACCCTTCCAATACCGGTATTCGGCCATGTTTTAGGATCGAATTTTAATATACCCTGATCATCTTTGACAGGATTTCCTTCGCTATCCAAAAGCAAGGAAACCTTGGAACCGTGACATTGCCAGCATCCACTTGCAGCTGCGGGATTGGCTCCATTATTGAAGGCAGTATGACCTTCAACTACCTCAGCTAAGACATTATCCAATGAACCCATAATCATCCCTGCATCTGCATGGTGACTATGTGTAAATTGCTCAACCTCATCCACATGACATCGCCCACAATCCTTTGGGGTGACGATTGTTGCAATGAGATCCCCTTCATGCTCAAAGGCATCTAAATCGCCTTCTTCAGCCTTATGGCATTCCAGACATCCAACCCCCCATTCCGCATGTTGACTTTCTTTCCATTGCTCGCCAATTACTTTCCCCATACCTTTTTCGCCGTGACAACTTATACAGTGTTTGGTGTCGGCATCTATGATGAGTTCTTCCATAGAATTTGGCATTTGCCCTTGCGTCTCCTTACTGAGAGAGATAGTCAGAACAATAAGTAATACAATACTTGCAGTCCCAATGATCAGTCTTTTTGTTGTTAAGCTTGTTACCATGACAGATTTTTTATGAATGATTTAAATATATTTTCAGTAGTTATCAATGCCCAAATATTTCCTGGAAAAGAAAAACGATGATGGTTAAAAATCCTGCAACACCAAATCCAAAAGGCTATACATACAGCAGGATGATAAAAAATAAGGGGCCAAAAACTCCTAATTTCAAATTCAGAATTCAACAAGATAAACTGCATCGGTCTTTCAATTATTACTTACGGAATAAAAGTGGTTGACATTTGTTCTTTATTCTGGATTAAATGCTAATTCAATATGCCATTTTATTATGTCTTCTTCGAATTGTAGCAGGACCAAGTCATGGCTTCTTCCCTGTTGTGCCCAATTCACACTGCCAAGGCTAAGATGATTGTCATTGAACAGTTCCTTGCTGCCTGCCTTCAGGTTGAACTGGTTTGAAATAAGTGCTTTCCCCCAGGCACTAAGAATGGATAACAGAGGTATTTTACAGGTTAATCTCATGGGGTTAGAGGCAGGATGTCAGACAAGTTATGAAATAATCTTTGTTTAATGTTAAAATCAAACACCTTATTCAGATGTAACATATGTTACAACTATGTTTAATAATCAAAAGGTGTGGACTGAACTGATGCCTGACCACAACACCACATCAGCTTGAAACCTTATTTGCTTCCAACACGTATATTTCTAGCAAGAAGTTAGTGTAAAACAGATCATTACCTGCTTACGGGGTTGACTCTACGAACGCCTTACGAAGAAGTACCTAATTATGGATTCCAGACATATTATATTCTACTTCATTTTTGCTATGTTCATCCACGTTCATGGTGATTTGTCGGGACAATCCTTTTTTGTATCCATCCGGTCCGTGGGAACCACAGAAATATGCCAGGGAGACTCTGTGGAGGCCAGATTCTGGTTTTTTGGTGGTACATCGCCCTACACAGTAACAATCAATAATGACGAAGGTGAATATGTGGTTTTAAATGATATTGAGCCTTCTTACACCTTCTATTTAAAACCAGTATCCGATGACACCTATTATATTTCCTCAGCATTTGACAGTAATGGGAACCAGGGCAGACCATACGGTTCAGTTTCTGTGAAGGTGAATCCATCAACCCCTGTTTCCATTGTCACCGACCGTACTGCATTTCTTGTTACTGAGCCCGGTTTTCCTCTGACATCGAATCCACCTGGAGCCACCTTTTCGGGAAAGGGGATATCAGGCAGTACATTCTATCCATCTGATGCCACACCGGTTGGCTCTCCCCATCTGATTACCTGCACCTATGTTAATAAGTTCGGTTGTGTTAGTGAGGACAATGAAGATTTCTTTGTGCTTTCAGGGGAGTGCAGTGTATCCTTGTATTCAGGCAGTGATATCATCTATACGGTCTGCGACCCTGGGGCTACCTATACCATTAAAGGAAGTAATGAAGATAACTTATCCGGAACATTTGAACTTTTTAAAGCGGGTTCTTCCAATGCAATACCTGGCCATATTCTTGATGATGACCTGAACGATAATGAGGCTACCTTATTGGTGACCGGACTGACAGGAGAATATGAGATTGTTTATACCTACGGGATGGAAGCCCTGGAAATCAGTGCATCCACAGATTTTTTGGTTGTTGACATTGGGATCATCGGGATTCAGAACCTTCCGGATAATCTTTGTGAAAGCGATCCTCCTTTCCAACTAGTCCCGGAGGTTGATTCTGAGGATCCCGGTGCGACTTTCACATTTAGCGGACCGGGCGTATCAGGGAATCCTTCTGATGGCTTTTATTTTGATCCGGGTGATCCTAATGTGACTCCTGGCTTGAATATGATCTATTTACTTTATACCTCCTCCCATGGGTGCAGGTTTGAGTTGTCTTTGGAGCTGCCAGTCGGTTTTACCCCTGTGGTGAATTTTGAGCCGGATCAGATTTGTATAGCTTCCGAAGGAAGCATGATCTCCTTTACAAACCTGACCAGCCAAAAGGATTTGATTGCACTTTGGAGCTGGGATTTTGGAGATCCTGCCAGCGGTGCTAATAACACCAGCAACCTGGAGAATCCCGAACATTTTTATACAGAGCCTGGCTCAAAGACTATAGTACTGGGTGCGACCACTGATGCAGGATGCCACGCTCAGCATCAAATTGAAACTTTGATGGTCGACCAGCCGGTTGTTGATTTCACCTGGGATAATGACTGCTATGCTGAAGATCAGGTCATCCTTTTCCGGGCCAGTCTGATTTCGAATTATGCTGAACTGGATACGCTGATCTGGACCATCAGGTCAACAGAGGGGGCTCTGCTGGAGGAGATTGGAAGCGGACCTGATGAATTTGAATTTGAGTATCTCTTTTCATCAGCGGATCAATATGATATAACTCTTTCTGCAGAGAATACGGCAGGATGCCGGGGGGAATTAACCAGGCGGTTTGATCTTCTTCCTGTTTATGTGCTTGCCAGCGAAGTCTATATGGAGACTTTTGATGATGCGGTTTTAGATTGGAAGGTGGCGTCGGTTGATCAACTGGAGAGCTGGATTCTGGGAGAACCCGAATTCGCCGGATTTGACCAGACTGAAAATGATTTTGCCTGGTATACCGATCTTCCCGTTCAAACAGAAGATTACCTGGAGTATTCATGGGTCAGAAGTCCTTGTTTTGATTTTTCCGGTTTGAACCATCCATTGATTCAGCTGGATATCATGAAGAGTTTTCGTCCTGGCATGGATGGCGCCGTACTTCAATACCAGGATCTGATTAGTGAAGGCTGGAAAACCCTGGGTGTTGTTGGTGAAGGATTAAACTGGTACAATGACACGGCTATTTATCATAAGCCGGGAGGCAGTAGTATGGGTTGGGGGCTTGATGCTTTTGAACCCGATCAGGAATGGATCCCCGCAAGCCATTCACTTGAAGTACTTGCCGGTTATCCCCGTGTAAAATTCAGATTGGCGGTTGCAACTGGCCCTTCAGAAGAGATAACACCGGGGGGCTTCAATCAGGGCTTTGCTTTTGATAATATTCTCATCAAAGAAGCTATTCTCAAAAGATCCGTTCTGGAATATTTCACCAATGCTGCAGGCGCCTCCATATATCCTGCCGATTCGCTGGTAGAGAGTTTCGCCAAAAAACACTCCGGTATTGTATATGATTTGCATTATCATATGGATTACCCGGACCAGGATCCCATGAATGCCTATAATCCATATCCCCCATCCACCAGAGCATTTAATTACGGTGTCCCGGATGTCCCCTATGCAGTTCTCAATGGCGGAGTGACCCCTGAATACCGTTTTGATCTCTCTGCTTCTCCGGAGGAACTTAACGATGAAGTTTTACTGGCATCTTCACTGGAAACGCCTCTTTTTGAACTTTCCCTTTCGGTAGATTACCAGGAAAACAGGTTGGAAGGTAATGCTACTGTGGTTTGTCTTGCGGACAATTTTAGCTCCTATCTACAGCTATATATAGTAGTCATTGAGCAAGAAGTAACCTCCTATCCGCTTTTGACACCTGATAGCTCATTCCGGAATGTGGTTTTGGATATGCTCCCCTCACCTGCAGGAAAATTGCTGGGAAATTTATGGGGATCGGGGACTATGGTAGAACAGGACTTCAGTTGGGATTATGTGGACTACCTGGAAGATATTGAAGACCTGTGTGTTGTGGCCTTTGTTCAGGACAGGGACAATGGATGGATCCTTCAGGCCAATGCTTTGCCTAAAACACCGCTTGTGGGGATTCCCGGGAAAGATGATGTATCCGGCTCTTTCATATTGTATCCTAATCCCGCCAGGGACCGCCTTACCATAAATTTTGAGGACGCGACTGAACCCGGGGGTCAACTGATCGTGGTTGATCTTTCAGGTCTGGAGGTCATGAATGCAGATATTCAGCAGGGCACTACCATGCAACACTTGGATATTTCCCGGCTGCCTGCCGGAATGTTTATGGTCATCTGGAAGGAATTCGGGATTGTTAAGGGACAGGCAAAACTCATCCGCTACCGTTGATTCCATTTGATTGCATCTTTCATTTTACGTAGTTTTAGTTTGTAAACCATAATTGCTCGAATGATCAATTAATAATTGAATCCATGAGAACGGTAACTGCTTTATTCGTCTGTTTATCGATTATTTCATTCGGTCTTAATCTAAATGCACAAAGGGCAGACATTTCCGATGGTCTGGTTGGTCGTTGGGAATTTAATGATGGAACAGGAAATGATCTTTCGGGAAATGGCAACGATGCGGTATTAAGCGATCATAGTTTATATCCTTTGGGTGAGGGACAATTTTGCATTCAACTTTTACCAAAAAGAGAATCAGTAAAAATACCAGTTAAAAGGAATTCACCATTGGCAATTTCAAGAGGCACAATTTGTTTCTGGTTAAATGTGGGCTGGACATACGACAATATTTTATCATTTAACAATGGTGCGGTTCAGTTAAATGTTTACCGGGGTGATTTCCAGGTTCGCTTCAGCGGAGCAAATGAATTCAGGTACTGGAGTGGTATTCTGGATTATGATTGGCCCAAGTATGATATGAGAGAATGGGCCTTTTATGGCCATCCCCGTGCTGCTGTACATGATCAGGAGTGGCACCATTTTGCTGTCTCGTATGACGATGTGGGAAAACGAATCATAGGATGGAGAGATGGTGAGCTCATTTCAGTGATCGACCTATCAACAGTCAAAACTGAACCCCTTAAACAAAACGGATTGACTGAGATTACATTGGGGGGTGACTTTGCAGGATTTATGGATGATTTGCGTATTTATAACAAGGAGCTTACCGATATCAATATACAGGATATATACAATTCAACTAAATCCACATTTGCCGGCCGTATAGACACAAATGAATATCCCAATACGCCTCAAACATCATACAAGTACAAAATTGAAGATGAAAAGTTATATAATACCTGGCTACAGTATGATGCTGTATCAAATCCTTCAGCTAAGCACTTCTTCAGGATTATTATAGCAGAAGGTGCAAATTCAACTGTTCTTACTGCTGACCAATGAGCTGAAAAATTCCGTTAGAACAATACTTGGTATTACTTCAAAGATTAAAGGGAACCCTGTTTCGGGCCAAGTGTTATTATCGGGACAGCAGAAACATCCACGTGGATTGCAGAAAATGCAAATAAACTGGGCCTTGATAGGATCAGGGAAGACGGTTTCATTATAAAAACGATAAAGAGCGAAAATGCTAATGTGCTGGTTGTCGCAGGTCGTATTCCGGCAGGAGTTAGCTTTGGTGCATTCGACTTAATTCGACGGATACAATTGAAGCAGGACCTCAATAAAATTGATGTCTTAGAAAATCCTGTGGTTCCAATTCGAATGATAAACCACTGGTCCTATTTCCGTGGACACTATGGTGATATATGGAGAGGAGGTAGATATAATTCGATCTTCAGCTGGAAAGAATTAGCCAATGGCGATACTAAAATTATCAGGGATTGGGCACGAATGATGGCCTCTGCCGGATGGAATGCAATTTGTCCGAGTGAAGTCAATTGGGATTTCAGGGACAATTATCTGGATCATCTGGATGAAGTGGAGAAACTTGCGGATATATTTCGTGATTATGGTATTAAACTATACTGGTGTCCCAGCTACATTCTTGCCCTTGACCCTGCAACGGCAGATACCCTCTATTCAAGGGTACCTGATTTTGGGGGTTATATGATGAAACTTGGCTCTGAAAAACAGAACGGCGATCCACGTCCACCCATGGTTAACCGTATTGCAGATAACCTTGAACCTTATGGGGGTATGTGCCTGGTAAGGGGTTTCGTTTATGGAAACAGTCGGTATACCCAATACCCATACAGGGACCTGATCCCTTATGATATTTTTGCTCCTGAAGATGGGAATTACAGGGATAATGTAGTATTGGTTCCTAAGGGCAGTTCCGGTGACTGGGATTTTTCTGCTCCAATTCCCGCCATTGACGGCGGCTTAAAGAAGACCTTAAGAGGAAGTGAGCTGGTCATTGATAAGAATTTTCCAAGTTCCTGGGTTGAAAAGTGGAAATGGTGGTTGGAACAGGATACCTATAGCGACGGACCTGGAAGTTTGAATAAACATTTGGTCCATTGTATCATGGGGGTTGCTATGATTTCTCCGTCTGCATCATGGGCAGAATCACCTTTAAATATGGTTAATTATTACGGATTAGGAAGACTTGCATGGAATCCTGAACGTACGCTGGATGAAGTATACACTGAATGGATTCAGCAAACATTTGGTCATGACAAACGGCTTGTTGAAACAATTATGAATATACTGTATATGTCAGATGATGCAGCACGTAAAACATATATGTACCGCGGGTACCGGGGCATCTGGTTAGGTTTTGATGATTACCTTGTTGAGGATAAAACCCCATATGCAATTAATAAGAACGGGATTGGACCTTTAACACCAATTTTAAAGAAAAGGTTACTTGATCAGTATAATCCCGGGTTGCGGGAAATATACGGGGATCCTCTGCGTGGTGAAGAATTCTTGTCTTCATTCCATTTTCTCCCTTACGACTATCGCCTTTCAATAGGACGGACATTGATTGAGGATATGTATGGCAATATGGTTGAAGCCATTGACTTGGGAGAAACGATGGCCAAACTTTGGAAGACCCTTGAAGGCAAAATTGACTCGAAGAGGTTTGACATTGTTACTAAAAATCTGAATGACTTTATCAAAGAATTAAAAGCCACTGAGGTTAAAACCGCAAATGCATTTGAACAAGCATACTGGAATCAACCGTGAAGACGCACTGGCCGGATTGACCAAAGAAAAATTAGAGGCTAAGAAAGTCTTTAATGTTCGTCATTTTGGTGCAACAGGCGATGGAGTAGCAAATGATGCACCGGCCATCAACAAAGCAATTAGTGCTTGTAGTGATGCTGGTGGTGGAACAGTATTTCTACCTTCTGGTATTTATGCAGGTGGTTCAATACATCTTAAAAGCAATATCTGCCTGGTCTCTGGATGCAGGAGCAATATTAAGATCTTCACCTGGCTTAATGGATCCCTGGGAACCAAATTCAAATGACAGGGGATTGATGGACCGTGCATATTATCATTTTGAAGCCTCGTTGATCTGGGGAAAAAATCTAGAAAATGTTAAAATTTACGGACCTGGCTCTCTTGATGGTTCGTCTCTGACCAGAAGCAGCAAAGTTCCTGACGGAACAGGAGACAAAGCAATCGCCCTGATGCAATGTAAAAATGTTGAGATACGAAATTTGAATATCAGGGAAGGGGGACACTATGCAATATTGGCTTCCGGGTGTACCGATGTGATAATCGACAACGTAAACATCAAAACCAGCAGGGACGGGATCAATCTGGCACAATGCAGTAATGTGGAGCTTACCAGTTGCCATATTAATTCGGTACGCTACCATGATGGCCAGCCTGCAGGTGGGGATGATGCCATAAAAATGGGAAGCGATTTATCCCTGGGAAAAGCCATCCCAAGTGAAAATATTACCATCAAAGATTGTTCTCTGGCAGCAGGATGTAATGGAATACAGTTTGGATCCGAAACTATTGCGCCATTCCATAATATTCACATAGAAAATATTACCATTCACAGAGCAGGCAAAGCGGGTATTGGAATTACAAGTAATGATGGTAGTGTCATCGAAAATATCTATTACAAGAACATTAAGATGGAAAAGACTTATGTGCCCATTTTTATTAAATTATCGGATGTTGGACGGGTACCTGAAGGAATTTACAATAGGGGCAGCATCAGCAACATTACTTTTGAGGATATTACAGCCACTGATTGTTACTCCTATTTCAGGGATGGCGAAATACCATCAGTAATATGGGGAAAACCCGATAAAGCAATTGAAAATATCCTATTTAAAAATGTTTCAATTACATCTAAAGGAGGGAATCCGGTTGAGGGCGCAAGGATAAAACCAATAGAAAATGATGAGCGTTTCCCTGCAAATGTAGGGAACCTTCCTGCTCATGCATGGTATATACGCAATGCTAAAAACATTAGTTTTATTAATTGTGAATTCCTTGTAGAACATTCAGATACCAAACCTGCAATTGTAATTAATAATGCATCCCATCTTCTTTTTGACAATGTTACATTACCCATTGGATCCAAATCCAGTTCAAGAATTAGTGCTCGGGGAACAGAAACCCAGAACCTAAGGATTCAAAACTGCCCGGGAATGGTAGATAGAAATTTAAAGTCTGTAAGCGATAAAGATTATTGATTGTTAACATTTTATGACCATCGTTTAGCAACTTTGATATGAGGAAACAATCTCTTATTTTTAGGCTATTCAGGTTGCAGGCGTTGCTGACGATAAACAGGGATTTTAAATGAAGTAAAAAATGGTGACACGAAGAGATTTTATTAAAACAACCGCCATTGCCAGCACTGCTGCACTTTCCGGAAATATGCTCTCTACATCCTGCAGTAAGAATCCCGGACGAATTACCATAAAATCCGGTGTTTCAAGATACGAAAGAGAACCGCTTGATCAGACCCTTTGGATTTAAGGGTATTTATCAGAATGAGTTTTGGGTTGCAGCTGCATTAATTGAAAGCACCTCCGGTATTAAACATGTTGGTTTGCAAACACAATGCCTTGCATGGAGTGATCTTGATGTATTCCTGACTCACTCCGAGGTCGATGGAAATATGCTGTTGATTAAATCCCTCGATTATGCTCTGCAGCTGATCAACGGTCAATCATATCAGCAACCCTATTGAACTGCAGGATTCAATATTAGATGATGTCTACCGCTATGGGCAGTCAATTACAAATAATGAAAAGCTCAGGATGACATTCACCCTCAGCTCCATGGTAGCCCTGGATAACGCATTGTGGATGTTGTATGCCCAGGAAAACGGGTATAAGAATTTTGATGAAATGATCCCGTCAGAATTTCGGCAGGCTCTTGGAAATCATCATCAAATAAGTTGCCCACATTCCTCTAATGGCTTATGCGATTCCTCTTGAAGAGGTATCACAGGCTGTGGATCAGGGATACTTTTTTATGAAGATAAAGATCGGACGTCCTGGAAGCACAAGAGGAGATGCTTGAAGGCGATAAAGCGCGGATCGAAGCCATTCATAAGCTCATCGGTCAGAGGGAAACTTCGCACACACTAAATGGTAAGATCCCTTACTATTTTGATGCCAACGGACGGTATGAGAAAAAGGAAACTCTTGTGAAACTGCTTGATCATGCAAAGAAAATCGGCATGTTCGATCAGATAGCAATTATTGAAGAACCATTTCCCGAAGATGCTGATATCTACGTTGGAGATCTTGGCGTCAGGATAGCTGCAGATGAAAGTGCGCATAATGCTGAAGATGTTGTTAAACGGATCCAGATGGGATATAAGGCTATTGCCTTGAAAGCAGCAGCCAAAACATTGAGTATGACTATGAAAATGGCAAAAGTTGCTCACGAAAACGACATACCTTGCTTTCTGGCAGATCTTACATGTACTCCGATTCTTGTGGATTGGAATAAGAATGTTGCGTCCCGTTTAGCTTCATTTCCTGGTTTGAAAGAGATGGGATTACTTGAATCGAATGGACATCAGAATTATGTTAACTGGAATGATCTGGTAAGCTATTGCCCAATCCCTGATGGATCGTGGATAGAATCGAAAGATGGTTTGTATCATCTCAATTCCGATTTCTATAGTAAGAGCGGCGGTATTCTAGAGTCATCAGAACATTATCTTGATCTGTTCCACACACATGAGAAAACAAATTGAACTAAAAAATCTACTTATGAAAAAGTTATTATTTACCTGCATTGCATTACTTTTTATGATAACTCTGGCCAATGGGCAAAAGACTCCAACCGGAAATCCTGCTGACTTTAAGGTAAAAACATGTCTGCATTCAATTGGCTATTCAGGCTTGTGGAGAGGACAGGCAAAACTCACAGTTGATGAATTTCTTTTAAAAGCAAAAGAATTAGGATATGATGGAGTGATGCTAATGGCAAAAAGACCTCATCTTTCCCTTGTTGATTATGATAAAGAGGCACGTGCCAGGCTTAAAAAAAGAATTGAAGATCTGGATTTGACTCTGGTGGGTCTAGCTGGCTACTCAGATTTTACTGCCGGAATTGACAAACCGGGGATTCCTCATACAGAAATTCAGGCTGCATATATGGGACAAATGGCGGAGCTGGCCAGCGACCTTGGCACTCATATGATTCGCATTTTTACCGGATACGAACGTCCGGGAATTCCCTATGATAAACAATATGCTACTGTTGTTGAGGGTATTACGCTTGCTGCAAAAGAAGCTCAAAAGTACGGTGTCACCCTGGTTATTCAGAATCACCATGACATCGCCCTTCATCACGATGCCATGTACTGGATGCTGAAAGAGATAAATATGCCAAACGTTATGTCTGGTTGGGATGCCTGGTCTCCAACACTTGAAGGACTTTCAACAGAAGAAATCAGGGAATCCGTTTTGAAAATGAATCCCTTCATAGTGAATACTATTGCAGCCGACTACATTCCATTGCCAAGATACCATTATGAAAACCACCTTACGAATTATGTAGAAGAGAAACCTGTAATGCGCGCAGTACCCATGGGTGAAGGGATAATAGACTATCAATCTTTTATTGGGGCATTAAAAGAAATTGGGTACCAGGGTTACCTTGTTTATGAAATGTGCGAGGTGTTGGATGGGGGCGGTTCCATTGAAAACCTTGATGCTACTGCTAAGAAATTCCTCGAATATGTAGAAAGATTTAAGTAGCGATTGTATGCAGACAGCAAATCTACAGCCTCATATAGAAGGTGTGCTTTATAAGGTTTCCGGATTGCTGTACACGATTTACTGATTAAAAAAAATTGATCCAAACACGGAAACATTAAAGGATGTTTAACATAAAATCTAATTTATTAAACAATTGCCGCGAAACTATGTTTAGTTGTTGTTATTCTAATGAATTAGAAAATGTCAAACATGAGAAGTGTATCGGTCATTGGTGGCGGAATTTCCTCTCTTTCAGCTGCTTGTTACCTGGCAAAGGCTGGATTCAAGGTAGAAATGTATGAAAAAAACGCTACCATTGGAGGTCGCGCCAGGCAATATAAAGAGGCCGGATTTACGTTTGACATGGGGCCTACCTGGTACTGGATGCCTGATGTATTTGAGAAATTTTTTTCCGATTTCGGTAAAAAACCCTCCGACTATTATCAACTTGTAAAGCTTGATCCGGCTTACAAAGTAATTTTTTCACAAAAAGATTCCATCACCATTCCCGGCACCTCCGAAGAGATCATTAAGGTGTTTGAGGGCAGGGAAGCCGGCGCAGGTAAGCGACTGGAAAAGTTGCTCTCCCGTGCAGCATATAATTATGATGTGGCCATTAATGATGTTGTCTACAAGCCGGGGAAATCTCCACTTGAGCTTGTCTCCCGAAAGACCGTCCCAAAATTGGGTCTTTTCCTCAAAAGCATCAGTCACCTGGCCGCCAAAAATTTTAAGGACCAGCAACTCAGGCAGATCATAGAATTTCCTGTTCTCTTCCTGGGGGCCAAACCCTCGGATATTCCTGCATTCTACAGCTTCATGAACTACGCCGATTTTGAACTGGGAACATGGCATCCTGCAGGAGGTATGTACTCGTTTATCGAAGGCCTTGAAAAACTGGCCGGGGAACTGGGTGTTACCATACATACCAATGCTCCGGTTGAGGAAATTATGGTGGAGGGAAAGAGCGTGCTTGGAGTAAAAGTGGCGGGAAAGCTGCACAAATCTGGTCTGGTCGTAAGCGGAGCCGACTACCATCATACGGAAATGCTTCTGAAGCCATCGAGCAGGGCTTACTCAGAAAAATATTGGGACATGAAAACCTTTGCTCCCTCAGCACTGATGTTCTTCCTGGGTGTGGATAAGAGAATTGAAAATGTAAATCATCATACCCTATTTTTTGATACACCTTTTGATAAACATGCTGTATCCATATATGACCAACCCGAATGGCCCGAAGCTCCTCTTTTTTATGGCAGTATTCCAAGTCTCACAGACCCGTCTGTTGCGCCTGATGGAAAAGAGGCTTTGATCTTTCTTGTTCCTCTTGCCCCGGGTCTGGAGGATCGCGAAGAGACCAGGGAGAAGTACTACAATATAATTTTGGATCGTTTCGAAAAGTTAACGGGCCAGAACATCCGGGAGCATATTATCGTAAAAAAATCCTACTGTGTAAATGATTTTAAAGACGACTATAACTCCTATAAGGGAAATGCTTACGGACTGGCAAATATCCTCAGCCAAACCGCCTTCCTCAGGCCCAAAATGAAGAGTAAAAAAGTGAAGGGACTGTACTTTACAGGCCAGTTGACTGTGCCCGGACCCGGTGTGCCCCCCAGTTTGATCTCGGGAAATGTAGTTTCAAAAATGGTCATCAATGATCTAAGCAAATAACAATGAAAGCGCTTTTTGATCATGTCTCTTACGAATCAAGTAAGACCTTAACAAAGGCATACAGCACTTCGTTTTCTTTCGCGGCCAGAATGCTACCTGCCCGCCTGCAGAAAGCCATCTATGCCATCTACAGTTTTGTCCGGGTGGCCGATGAAATCGTGGATACTTTTCATGATTATCCACAGGAGGAATTGTTAAATAATTTTGAACGGAATTTGAATGAGGCCCTTGAAATGGGAATCAGCACCAATCCTTACTTACATGCCTTCCAGCAAACGGTTCATATGTATAACATTGAGCCTGAATTAATCGAGGCCTTTCTGAAAAGCATGCGTTTGGACCTGGAAAAGAAAGAATATAAAACCAAGAAGGAATATAAGGAGTACATTTATGGTTCGGCCGATGTGGTGGGATTGATGTGCCTGAAGGTTTTTGTGAATGGAGATAGGGAACTGTACGAAAACCTTAAAGAGACGGCAATGAATCTGGGCTCGGCCTTCCAGAAGGTGAATTTCCTGCGGGATTTGAAAAATGACATGGAAATTCTGGAGCGCAGCTACTTCCCTGGTGTTGATTTTCAACACCTTACCCTTGAAGTCAAAAATGAAATCGTCAAAGAGATCGCTGAGGATTTTGATGAAGCATTTCTGGGAATCCGTAAATTACCCGACTCTTCAAGACTGGCGGTATATGTAGCCTATGTATACTATAAACAATTGCTAAAAGCCATCCGCAGGAAAAATCCCGAAAAAATCATGCAATCCAGGATCAGGGTAAATAACAATTTAAAGATGTGGTTGTTATTTAAGTCATATTTAAGATATAAAGCAGGATTACTGAAAAGATACGACTAATGTTTGTTCTAGTTACTTTTGGCTAGCTACCTATTTATGGAGTTTGTGGCATGGTTTGCACACAAATATGTGATGCATGGTTTTGGCTGGTTTTTACATGCCGATCATCACTCCCCCATGCCTCAATCCAGGGACTCTTTTTTTGAAAAGAATGATGCCTTCTTTGTTATTTTTGCAGTACCAGCAATGCTGGCTTATATATTTGGAGCCGTTTATTCCATCCCCCTTCTCATCGCTGCTGGTATTGGCATTACTCTGTATGGAGCGACCTATTTTATGATTCATGATGTGCTGTTTCATCAGCGAATAAAACTCAGGATCAGGGGCAATCTATACTTCAGGGCTTTGCGCAGGGCTCACGGAATGCACCATGTTCACCATACAAGTGACCACGGAGAGTGTTTTGGATTATTGGTTTTCCCGATCAAATATCTGAAGATGGAACTGAATAAGTCATAGATGTCTTTATACCTCCTTATTAATATATTAACCATAAGCATTCCCCTGGTTTTAAGCTTCGACAAAAGGGTGCATTTCTTTACCTCCTGGAAGCATTTGATCCCGGCCATGGGGATAACCATGGGGCTGTTTATAATATGGGATGTTGTATTTACAGCTCAGGGGGTATGGGGTTTTAATGATCGGTATCATTCTCATATTTTCCTGCTGGGCCTGCCTCTTGAGGAGTATCTGTTTTTTATTTCAGTACCCTATGCGAGCATATTTACCATCAAGGTTATTGATTCATATTTCCCCAATTTTCGGCTAAGCATCTCTCAGGCACGGGTACTCGCACTTATCCTGATGGCCGCAATGCTCACGGTGGCCATCGTACACATCAGAAAGTCTTATACCGCAGTAAATTTCATTGTGTCAGCCCTTTTAATCGGCTTGGTATTGGTTAAGAAACCTGAAATTCTACGCAGATTCTTTTTAAGTTACCTGGTCATCATGATTCCATTCGGAATTGTCAATGGGATCCTTACTGGCAGTTTTATTGAAGAGCAGGTGGTGTGGTATAACGATCATGAAAACCTGGGGATTCGTTTGGGGACCATTCCTATTGAAGACATTTTCTATGGAATGACGCTGGTTCTTCTGAGCTACTTCCTGATGGAGACTTTTCGAAACCGAGCATCGGACAAAAAACAGGTATCCCCATGAAAGCTGCAGTAATTGGTTCAGGAGTGGGAGGATTGGCTATTGCCACACGCCTGGCCCTGAAGGGATACAATGTGACTGTTTATGAAAAAAATGATCACTCGGGGGGGAAAATTGCTGAAATCAAGTCCGGGGGATACCGTTTCGATACGGGGCCATCCCTTTTAACACTTCCTGAACTTACCGACGAATTGTTTGAGCTGGCAGGTAAAAAGAGGAAGGACTATTTCCACTACTCCAGGCTCGAGGTCATATGCAACTACTTTTACGAGGACGGCTTAAAAATAAGGGCTTTCAGCAAGCCCGATCAATTCGCTTCTGAGATTGAAGAACAAACCGGGGAGCCAGCGCGAAAGATATTGAATCATTTGAAAAGTAGCCGGGATCAGTATAAGCTTACCGCAGATATTTTTCTTTTCAACTCCCTTCATAAAATCCGGAATTATTTTCATGGCCGGATTCTAAAAGGGATCCTGCAGTTTCATAAGGTGGATGCTTTTACCACCATGCATGGACGAATTACTAAAAGGTTCAATGATCAGCGGGTGATTCAGTTGTTCGACAGATACGCCACCTATAATGGTTCAAATCCATTCCTTGCCCCGGCAACCCTGAATGTCATCTCCCACCTGGAGCATAACCTGGGAGCCTTTTTCCCTGCTGGGGGGATGCGTTCCATGGCCACCAGCCTTGAACTGTTGGCAAGAGATAAAGGTGTGCGGTTTGAGTTTTCGAAAAAGGTCGAAAAAATCATCATTGAAGGCAAAAAAGCCACAGGAGTGATGGTTCAGGATAATGTGGTACCCTATGATCTGATCGTTTCCGATGTGGATGTCAACTACCTCTACAAAAACCTGTTGCCTGAGCCAGAATCAATAAGGATTGATGAAAAGAACCTTTCATCCTCAGCGCTGATCTTTTTTTGGGGTATCAGGGGGAAATTTCCCTCACTGGGATTGCATAACATCCTCTTTTCGGAAAATTACAGGACCGAATTTCAACATATTTTTGAAAAGAGAACCGTCACTTCCGATCCTACGGTTTACATTTACATCAGTTCTAAACTTGTCCCTTCAGATGCCCCGGATCACTGTGAAAACTGGTATGTCATGATTAATGTTCCACCCGATACCGGCCAGGATTGGAACCGGGTCATTGCGGAAGCCCGTCAGAATATCATTCACAAAATTAATTCGATGCTGAAGATTCAGGTGAACAACTTAATTGAATTTGAACAGGTTGAGTCACCACAAACCATTGAAAAAAGGACCATGAGCTGGAAAGGAGCCCTCTACAGCAATCATTCAAATTCCAGATATTCAGCATTTCTTCGCCACTCTTTCAAACATAAAAATCTGAAAAACCTTTACTTTGTAGGTGGAAGTGTACATCCAGGCGGAGGAATACCGCTCTGCCTAGCAAGTGCCACTATTGCAGACCATGAGATCAAGCCCGTTACGATTTCTTAAAAATTCAGAGATGACACTGGAAAACCTGCGCCAAAAACCTCAACTCCTCATCGGAATTCTCATTCTCTATTATTGTGTTGGCATCCTTCTTTATTTAATAGATGGAACCCGGACCCTCTTCAGCTTATTAACCCCCTGGTCCCTGATTCTCTCCTTCAGTGCTGTGATGATTTTTCAAAAAGGGTTTTCGGTGAAACTGGGTGTCGCCTTTGCTGTGGTATTTACCTTTACCCTTATGATTGAGATTATTGGAGTCAATACTGGGATCCTGTTTGGCAATTACGAGTATGGTCCTGCATTTGGACCCAGGATTCTGAGCACCCCCATTCTGATCGGACTGAACTGGCTGATCCTGATCTATTGTTCGGCAGCTATTGTAAATCACCATTTTACCCATAAAATAACCAGGGTCATTTCCGGCTCGCTGCTGATGGTCGCATACGATTTAATCCTTGAATATGTGGCCCCGGTCATGGATATGTGGTCGTGGGATGCCCCATATCCCGGTATCAGAAATTTCTTGATGTGGTTTGTGGTCGCAATGGTGCTACATCTCCTTTTTCAAAGGCTTGGTCTCAGCATCAATAATAAACCTGCGCGTTATCTGTTCTTCATTCAGATCCTCTTTTTTTGTGTAATTGCATTCTCCACTTTATGGATTAACTAAATGATCAGAGCCAGATACATTAGGAGATATGTGAAGTTCATCAGCTGGTACCTGCTATTACGGATTAGAATACATTTCAAATCGGTCCACATTCAGGGAGAATTGGAGGGGAATGATGCTCCACTCCTGGTTATTGCAAACCATTTCAGTTTTTGGGACGGTTTCATTATACAGTATCTGAATCTGAAAAGATTCCGAAAGAAGTTTTATTTCATGATGCTGGAAGAGCAATTAAAGAAGCGCATGTTCCTCAATAAATGTGGTGGATTTTCAATCAGTAAAAATCCAAAAGAATTGATTGAAAGTATCAATCATGCTGCAACATTGCTGAAGGATAGTAACAATATGGTTCTTATTTTTCCTCAGGGACACATCGAAACCAAATACCGTTTCCCATTCCATTTTGAGAAGGGGGTTGAGGCGATCCTGAAAAGGAGTTCCGGCAGTGCCCGTATCCTGTTCATTGCCAACATGATTGAGTATTATTCACAAGCCCGGCCCAGCCTCTTTATACACTACGAGCAGCCCAAGCTTGGAAAGCAACCCAATAGAGAGATCATTGAAACTGCCTACAATGATTTTTTTGCCAGGTGCATCGAAAAACAGAAAGAGGCATGATTTATATTGCATGGTTCATCCTGGTGCTTGCAGGGATCAATTTCACGGTATCCCTGGTGAATGTGCTCTCCATGCACTATCTGCCTGCGGGATCTCTTGATTATAAACCCTTGATATCCGTTTTAATTCCTGCGCGTAATGAGGAGCAGAACATCGGTAATATCCTTTCAGACCTGGCTGCTTTATCTTATAAAAATCTTGAAATCCTTGTATACGATGACGAATCGACCGATGATACAAAAAAGATTGTTCAGGCATTTCAGATAGGGGATCCCCGTGTCAGCTTACTATCAGGCACACCATTGCCGGAAGGCTTCACAGGTAAAAATCATGCTTGCCATCAACTGGCCCTTAATGCCAGTGGGATGTACTATCTTTTCCTGGATGCTGATGTAAGCGTAAAGGGGGACCTTGTGGAGCAAGCCATTTTCTGGATGATAACAAAGGATCTGGCCCTGCTTTCCATCTTCCCTGTCCAGGTAATGCAAACGTTCGGGGAGAAGATTTCCGTTCCGCTTATGAATTGGATTCTCCTTTCGCTGCTCCCCATGATATTGATCCGGAAAAGCAGGAGACCCTCTCTGGCTGCGGCCAACGGTCAGTTTATGATGATTCCTTCAGAAATCTATAAAAAATTCCAGCTACACCAACTGTTCAAAGGACACAAGGTGGAAGACGTTGCCATCATCCGTTTTTTTAAGAAAAACGGTGAAAATGTGGACACAATCCTGGGAAAGGAGAACATCTCCTGCAGGATGTATAAAAGCCTGGGAGAAGCCATTGATGGGTTTTCGAAGAACATTTTCCTCTTCTTTGGAAACAGTATTACGCTAACGGTTCTGTATGCCATGCTCATTACACTTGCACCAGTATTGGTCATCCTCTATTTGCCTCTCTGGACCTGGATTGTATTTATCATGCTGATCCTGCTCATGAGAATCAATATATCATTGGCAAGCCGACAGTCTATTCTTCAAAACTTATTATATCTGGCTCCTCAACAGATCATTTTTATTACTGTCATTGTAAAAGCCATCTACCATCGCATTACTCGTAAATTGATATGGAAAGGAAGAAATATTTTAGATATATAATGATTGTGTGGCTCCCTCTTTCGGGAGTTTTAAATTTACAGGCCCAGCAGAGTCCGAAGGATCGGGTATACCAGGCATATATTTCTGATCATATGGATGATTGGGACAGGGTCATTGTGGAGCTGAGCAACAGAAGAACCAACCTGTCGGATGAGCAGCTGGGGGAGCTGATCAATTATTATTACGGATATACCGGTTGGCTTATGGAAGAAGGGCCAAAGAAAAAGGCCAGCAGATATATAGCAGAGGCTGATGATATCATCGATGAACTCATGGTAAAATATCCTGAAAATCCGGATTGGCATGCATACAAAGGGGCTTTTTTTGGTTATAAAATTGGGATGAGACCCTATGAAAGCTCCATTCCTGGGACCTGAAAGTATTAGAAATATTAATCATGCCCTCGAAATTGGCCCTGACCGTCCACAGGGTTGGATTGAGAACGGCAATGCTCTGTATTATATGCCAAAGATTTTTGGCGGTTCGAAAGAGAAAGCCCTGGAATCATATAACAAAGCCATTCAATTAATGGAAAAAGATGCTGAGATGATCAAACACAGCTGGTTGTATATAAATGTGCTGATGATTCTGGGACAGAGCTATGAGAAAACTGAGAATTATCAAATGGCGAAAATCACATACGAAAAGGTATTGCGAATTGAACCCGATTTTACCTACATGCGTGAGGAATTGTACCCTGCCCTCATGAAGAAATGGAAATCTCAGAGATAATCAAAGATTTTTTCTACGATTTCAAGGCCAGCTCTTTGTCCCCTTTCCTGGAATATGACAGGTTTGTTATTTTCTGACAGTGTTACTTCAACCACTGAATCATTACTTTCCTTAATTCTACGAGACATATTACCTGTTTCCGGGGCCTTTAGTTCTCCTGTGCTATTTTTTTTAACCCGGGTCTTAAGTGTGTAGGATTTTTGCTTCATTTCTATGTCCAGTATTTCTCCGTCAAAAGATACATGGGAAATTTTGGAGTGATTATAGGTGCTAAACTGATGATACTTACCATCCAGATACAAAAAAGCGATAAATCCCATGAAAAACTTGCCCAGCCAGGGGATTTTAGCGATGGAAACAAATAGGGAAGCATCCCTGGTAGAGAAATTATTGCATTGCAGCCATATCCAGGCTTCAGGAAATGATGTCCCCCAGTCCTTTTCAATATAGCCTTTTCCCCCTGAGAAATCTATTTCTTTATGGTTGAAGGTCAATAAGCCCAGCAAATCATGATTGGCAGATACAATGCCATGATAACATTCCATAAACGGAACATAGGAATACCATCCCATGATACCGGGAGATAATATTGTGCCAGGATATTGTACAGGATTTAGATAATCCATTTTCCCTGTCAGTGTGGTGGACTCATGTTCGATATTCAGACTGATCCCTTTCAAGGAAAAGCTGGAATCACCGACCTTAATTTCAAAATTCCTGCGATCCCACTGAAAGGTTTCCACAGGGTACGGGATGTAGTGTGTTTCGCCTGTTATGCCATCGATGATTTGAATAAAAGCATGAGGATCTTTTGTATTAAGAGCGATCCCCGGTATAACTGAAATTACATGATCCTGATCTGATGAGCAATGTTTTAAGAACCAACCTTCGAAGTAGTTTTTCTTTTTCAGGTGCCCTTGAAACATTTCCGGATGAAATATCTTGTAAAGTCCCATTTTCGATAACGTGTAATCCAATTAATAACTCATCAGCTGTTTTAGTGCACTTTCAAGACCGGGAAACAGAAACTTGTATCCCCTGTCTTGAATTTTTTGAGCTGAAACTCGGCTCCCTTGTAAAAGGATCTCGGACATTTTACCAAATATTAATTTCATGGCAAAGGCTGGAATATTCGGGAACCAGAACGCTTTTTTTAGAGTATAAGCCAATTTCTGAGTAAACTCCTTATTTGTAAGGTGTTCTGGCGCAACGGCATTATATGCACCAATCATTTGTGTATCTTCAATTGCTTTGATGTAAATGCCGCATAGATCCTCAATGTGTATCCATGGTAAGTATTGTTTTCCATTGCCCAACGCAGAACCAAGACCAGTTTTTACAGGAATGATCATTTTTGATAATGCTCCTCCCTTTTTTGTAAGAACGACACCTGTTCTTATTTTAACCGTTCTTATTCCAATACCCATAAATTTGTCAGCAACGTCTTCCCATGCTCTGCAGGTCTGGCCAAGAAAGTCATCTGCGGGTGGATCTACTTCACTAAATATTTTGTCGGATGTTATTGCACCATAATATCCTGTTGCTGATGACGAGATGAAAGCTTTCAGATTTTTATTTTGTTTTCTTACTTCATCGAAAACCAATTGTCCTGAATTAACTCTGGTGTCAATAATCTGCTGCTTTCTTTTGGTGGTCCATCTTTTGGCCCCAATATTTATTCCTGAAAGGTGGATGATATAATCTGCATCAGCAATGGCTTCTTCATCTATTTCCAATTTGTTTATATCCCAAATGTAGGTGGCTATTTGTTCCCTGTTTCTGCTTGTTCTGCTCAGAATAGCGACTTTATATCCTCGCTCTAGTAATCTCTTGCAAAGATGTTCCCCTATGAGACCTGTTCCTCCGGTTATTAAAACTGTTGCCATCTTACATTTGTATTGGTGTACAAGATAAAAAGTTAATTATGTAAAATCATAAAACCAAAAGGTGCTATTTGAAAAAAGGCCATCTGCAAGCGCAGACAGCCTTCCGTTAAACCGGCAAATAACCACTACTTCACAACCCTAACCTTATTTGCAATTTGACTATTACCGGTGTTGATTATAAATAAATACATTCCGGATTCCAGATCGCCTACGCTTAATTCAGCAGTATGGCTACCCTTGTTTATATAACCCAACTTCTGAATCCGAACTTGTTGTCCCAGCATATCGTACATTTCAAGACTAATTTCATTTGCGCTGAGCACTTCGAATTTTACGCTTACAAACTCACTTGCTGGATTCGGAAATACTGATACATCCGCACTTTCAATAATCATTTCACGAATTCCCGTTGTTGATGGTAAGATCACTGCATCTATTACATGCACTACTCCGTTATCTGTTTCGATATCAGCAGCAATTACCTTTGCATCATTAATAAATACATCTCCATCGCTAATGGTTACCATGACATCAGATCCCGCCATTGTGGTGATCATTTGTCCGTCTGAAAGATCGGTTGAAAGCGCCTTGGCGGCTACTACATGGTAAAGTAGGATTTGGGCCAGGGCTCCTGTGGGATCTTCAAGCAAGGAGGCTACAGTGCCTGCGGGCAATGCATCAAATGCAGCATCGGTGGGAGCAAATACAGTAAACGGACCCTCACCAGCTAAGTCGTCGGCCAGCTCCGCAGCAATAACTGCTGCTTCAAGGATGGTGTGGTCGGGACTTCCAACGATAATATCTACAACAGTGGATTTAGGAAGGATCACAGCGTCGATCACATGTACCACACCGTTGTCTGCCATAAGATCGGCTGTTGTTACCATGGCATCATCAATATATACGTTTCCATCCATGATTTTGACAGTAACACTATCACCATTCATGGTGGTGATCATTTGTCCGTCTGAAAGATCGGTTGAAAGCGCCTTGGCGGCTACTACATGGTAAAGTAGGATTTGGGCCAGGGCTCCTGTGGGATCTTCAAGCAAGGAGGCTACAGTGCCTGCGGGCAATGCATCAAATGCAGCATCGGTGGGAGCAAATACAGTAAACGGACCCTCACCTGCTAAGTCATCGGCCAGCTCCGCAGCAATAACTGCTGCTTCAAGGATGGTGTGGTCGGGACTTCCAACGATAATATCTACAACAGTGGATTTAGGAAGGATCACAGCGTCGATCACATGTACCACACCGTTGTCTGCCATAAGATCGGCTGATGTTACCATGGCATCATCAATATATACGTTTCCATCCATGATTTTGACAGTAACACTATCACCATTCATGGTGGTGATCATTTGTCCGTCTGAAAGATCGGTTGAAAGCGCCTTGGCGGCTACTACATGGTAAAGCAGGATTTGGGCCAGGGCTCCTGTGGGATCTTCAAGCAAGGAGGCTACAGTGCCTGCGGGCAATGCATCAAATGCAGCATCGGTGGGAGCAAATACAGTAAACGGACCCTCACCGGATAAGTCATCGGCCAGCTCCGCAGCAATAACTGCTGCTTCAAGGATGGTGTGGTCGGGACTTCCAACGATAATATCTACAACAGTGGATTTAGGAAGGATCACAGCGTCGATCACATGTACCACACCGTTGTCTGCCATAAGATCGGCTGATGTTACCATGGCATCATCAATATATACGTTTCCATCCATGATTTTGACAGTAACACTATCACCATTCATGGTGGTGATCATTTGTCCGTCTGAAAGATCGGTTGAAAGCGCCTTGGCGGCTACTACATGGTAAAGTAGGATTTGGGCCAGGGCTCCTGTGGGATCTTCAAGCAAGGAGGCTACAGTGCCTGCGGGCAATGCATCAAATGCAGCATCGGTGGGAGCAAATACAGTAAATGGACCCTCACCGGATAAGTCATCGGCCAGCTCCGCAGCAATAACTGCTGCTTCAAGGGTGGTGTGGTCGGGACTTCCAACGATAATATCTACAACAGTGGATTTAGGAAGGATCACAGCGTCGATGACATGAACCACACCGTTGTCGGTGTGTATATCGGTTCCAGTGATCTTTGCATTATCCACATAGAAACTTCCCTCCTGAAAAGTGATGGTAATACTATCTCCGTTTAAGGTTGTCACTACCTGACCATCTGCCAGTTCAGAAGATACTATTTGCGATCCTACTACATGGTAAAGAAGGATTTGGGCCAGGGCTCCTGTGGGATCTTCAAGCAAGGAGGCTAAAGTGCCCGCGGGCAATGCATTAAATGCAGCATCGGTGGGAGCAAATACAGTAAACGGACCAGTACCAGCTAAGTCATCGTCCAGCTCCGCAGCAATAACTGCTGTTTCAAGAATGGTGTGGTCATCACTGTTAACTATAACGTTCACCACAGTGTTTTGAGTAAAAGCCATGCTGGTAAACAGGACTAACATCATGGCCATAATACCTCTTTTCAGTATTAAGGCCGGATTCTCAAGGTTTAAAATTTGTAGTTTTGTTTTCATGATTTTTTGTTTAATTTTTTGTTTCGAAAGTTAAACAACGTCGGTTTGATATTGTTTAACTTTTTAACATATTTAATTAAACAATAATGTTTAATTCGTTATAAATCAGTAAAATAAAATATTACATTTTACTGATTATTAACAATTAAGATTTTATGAAATACATTGTAGATTCCCTCGGGCAAAACTTAACTATGAAGTAGAAAGCGTATAAAGAGGATATTATATGAGCAGAGCCTACTTATAATTCATTGATATAAATGTTTATCCTCCCTTTCAGCACTGCTTTTTCCATCATTGACCAATCCGTTATAGAGTGACTTAAATCCCCGATCCAATGTAAATCTTACCTCCAGGTTTTATCATCCAACCGCTGAAGCGATACATCGTCCTCAAGGATTCCAATGGTAACAATACAAAAAGTGAATACCCTGGTATCCGGTTCAAGATGTCCTCCGACAGAGGTAACTCCGTCAGAAACACCAATATGTGCATGAACCCTTCCATCAATGACATAACCACTTATTGAAACCACATCGGCAGGCTTTTCTTTCTTGAAGAAGACATTCTCTGACGGGAATGCGGCATTGTCTACCGAATGAACGTGATAACTGTAAACCGATCCGATGCCGCTAAGAATGACCGCATTCTTAATGTTCTGTTCAATTACGGCATCTTTCAGTCCCTGTAAAAGATCGGTTTTGTACTTTAACCTGACGATTACCACTTCCTTGAAATTTGTAGAAAACGAATATGCTGAAGGAACCAGATCGTTTCCGATTACATCATTTGCCGTGTGAATATCTCCTGCCGGTAAAGGATTCGCAATATTTTGAGAATAACCCTGTATGGCGGTGGCGGTGAGAAACGTAATAAATGTAATTTGTAAAATCTTTACCTGCTTCATAATTTTGATTATTTAGGTTACGATTGGAGAATCAACTGCCTCTTGTCCAGCCTTCATCTTCATTTCCGGATGCTTAAAAATATTAACTTTTTGTAACTTACCCATTATTAAATTTATATGGACCAAAAAATCATATACCATGAAAACAAAAAGTTGCCTGGGTTGTGTGATCTTCACCCTTTTTACATTAAATCTCCCTGGACAGGAAATGTATCTCCCGCAGGGAGTCAGATTTCTCGAAAATAAATCTTTCGATAATTCTGACACTGCCCGTCAGGCGATCCTGGACCTCTACAAGAATCTCAGATTAACCGACGTGCTGGATGGAATGGACCTCATCGGCCTGCAGGACATAGGCCTTATGCAAAATGATATCCGTCCTCTGTGGAGGGATGTTGACGATTTTTCTCACCGGGTTTTAGGATTTGCCGTCACCGTAAGGTATGTTCCTACAGATTTACGGGTGGGCCAGAGCTCTTTCGACAATACCGAAGATGCCAAAGAGTGGAAAAGCGAACAGTACGCCAGAGCACCGGATGGCGGTTGGGTGAATTCAGGTAAACCCGGTGATGTGGTCGTGATGGATGTGAACGGCATAAAGGAATGTGGTAACATCGGGTCCAATAACAGTATGGGTTGGGTAGAAAAAGGCTTTGTGGGTGCTATTACCAACGGGGGTGCCAGGGATACCGATGAGATCATTAAAACGAAAAAAATTCCCGTGTACTGTCGGGATGCCTATAGTACAAGGGGAATAAGGCCGGGCAGGCTGATTCTGGAATCCTATAATTTCCCCATTAATTGCGGGGGTGTTCTTGTTTATCCGGGTGATCTGATTGTGGCAGACGGGGACGGTGTTATTGTAGTTCCACGCCTGCATGCTCTGGAAGTAGGTAGACTGGCCCGGGGAATAATGATTGGTGATCAAACCTCCCGGGCGAAAAGATTTGATAAGCTTGGCATGCCCCTTGACGAAACAGTAGAACCCTTTAAAGAAAAATAATAAACCTTGTTCTGGAGAAGGCCCTCATTATGCAGTGTATACCTGCAAAAAGGAAAAAGTATTATCTTTCATCAACGATCAAAAAATTGCAGCATATGGAAACTAGAAGAGATTTTCTCAGAAACATGGCAGGAATCACTGCCGGTATGATGATCCCGGCTGGTTGGGGATGCAGCAATTCACAATCAGCCAGTGACACACTGGGAGCATTGCTTCCCATGCGCAAACTAGGGTCCACCGGGGAGAAGGTCACCATGCTTGGTGTGGGAGGATACCACGTTGGCTGGACCACAGAAAAAGACGCTCAGGAAGTGATCGAAACCGCCATTGAAGGTGGAATCCGCTTTTTCGATACGGCCCATAGTTATGGGCCGGGAATCAGTGAGGAAAGGTATGGCAAATTCCTGGTCCCCAAATACCGGGACAATATTTTTCTTATGACCAAAACTACAGCGCCTGACGGAGAGACCTTACTAAAAGAGGTAGACCTCTCCCTCAAAAGGTTGAACACCGATCATGTTGATCTCCTTCAGTTGCATGCATTTCAAAATCCCAGGGATGTGGATTTCCGGATCAGCAATGGCGTCATGGATGCCATTCACTCAGTTAAAGAATCAGGGAAAGCCAGGCATATTGGATTTACCGGACACCAGAGTCCATATGCCCATCTCCGCATGATGGAAAGAATGTCTGAGTTCCCGGGATTCGCCACCCTTCAGATGCCGCTCAGCATAGTAGATTTCGCAAGCGAGCACAGTTTTGTGAGGAAGACTCTTCCTATTGCCCTGGAAAATAATTTGGGCCTTCTGGCTATGAAAACACTTGCCGCAGGGAGATTTTTCGGGAGAACGAAGATAGGCGACGAGGTAAGATGGGAGACAGGGGCACCGGTCATTCCGGGTTACATAAGCGTAAAGGAAGCCATTTATTTCAGCTGGTCTTTGCCTGTCAGTGTATTGATCACGGGTGCTGAGAACAAGTCGCTTTTGTTAGAGAAAATTGAGCTGGCCAGGGAATTTGCCAAGCTCTCAGAGGAGGAAAAAGAACAGATCTTAGATAAGGCAAGCCGTGCCCCGGACAGGGATAAGGTGGAGTATTATAAAAATATTGAGGGTTGATTATTGACAGAACCCTGGGGCAAATGAAGTGATATGTTGTCCAATATTTCTTTTGAATCCCCCCTCCCCCAGAATTAACATAAATGTTTTGATGATGAAAAAATCCATTCCTTTTCCATTTATTATTTTGCTTTTTTTCGTTTTTATGTTTCGCTCAATAAGCGGCCAGGATATCAGGATTACAGACAGGGGAGCCATTGGGGATGGAATATTCCTGAACACAGAGATCCTGCAGTCCGCTATTGATGAAGTTAGTAAATCGGGCGGTGGTGTTGTAACTATTCCCGCCGGGAAATATCTCACAGGCAGCCTGAATATTAATTCTGAAGTAACACTTCATCTTGAATTTGGCGCTACCTTACTGGGAAGCCTGAATCCTTTTCATTACCTCGACGGAGAAAAACTAAAACATCTAATTGATGCTGAAAATGCCAGGAACATTGCCATTACTGGCCAGGGAACCATTGATGGTCAGGGCAGGAAGCTGGCGCTTGTAATCGATAGCATGTATTATGCAGGCAGCTGGGATGATCCTGGCTATAACCACCGGAGACACAGGCCGGGTAAAAGACCTAAAGTGCTGGAATTTCGGGAATGTCATCATATTTATATTGATGGGATAACTTTTAAAAATTCAGCAAACTGGGTGATGAACTTCGATCTGTGTTCAAACATGATCATACATGGTGTGACAGTTGAAAGTGATGATTATTGGAACAATGATGGAATGGATATTGGTGACTGCCGGAATGTCCGCATAACAGATTGCTATGTAAATTCAGCCGACGATGGGATCTGCCTGAAATCGCATCATAAAGGTCATTTTAATGACAGTATATATATCGCCAATTGCACCATTCGTTCAAGTGCCAGTGCCATAAAATTTGGGACAGCCTCAATGGGAGGATTCAGGAATGTGAAAATTGAAAACATTTACATATATGATACCTTTCGCTCAGCCATTGCACTGGAATCTGTGGATGGAGGAATACTTGAAAACATTGAAATATCAGATATCACAGCCAACAATACAGGGAATGCAATCTTTATTAAACTTGGGCACCG
Organism: uncultured Bacteroidales bacterium; assembly: GCA_963710385.1. Lineage (GTDB taxonomy): Bacteria > Bacteroidota > Bacteroidia > Bacteroidales. Next base: position 33,230 of record CAVQAB010000014.1, read on the forward strand.
TAACGCAAACGGAAAAGTGGGGTCATTGAAAAATATCTCCATTAAAAATGTGGTCGTTCAGGTTCCTTTCGAAGCACCGGATTTGAAATACCAGATCAGGGGACCGGAACTGCCATTTTTTCACAATATATTCCCCGCATCCATAACAGGATTACCGGGTCACCATGTAGAAAATGTCTCTCTCGAAAACATACAGATCATTTATCCTGGACGTGCCAATAAAGGATATGCATATATCCCGTTACACCGTCTTGATGATGTGCCTGAGAACGAATCGGATTACCCGGAGTTTCACATGTTCGGAGAACTGCCATCGTGGGGTTTTTATGTACGTCACGTCAGTGGTTTAACCATGAAAGATATACACTTGAAAGTGTTGGAGCATGATTTCCGGCCCGCCTATGTCTTTGATGATGTCAGCAATCTGAAATTGGAAAACATCACCATTGAGCCCACCTCCAAAACGGAACAGATTATATTAAAGGATGTTTCCGGAGAAAAGTTGAATAAAATAGAGATTGAGGGGATGACAGGAACCGGCACCAGGTACATTGGAAAATAGTTGAAAATCCTGTGCATGTGAGCTCATGTTGGCCCCGCGGACCCAGGACCTGGAGCAAGGATTATCCTGACTCAGCGTTTGTCGAGATTAACAGAGACAACCTCTTTAGTTTTCTGATGGGCGAAAGAATCTTCAGGACATGTAAAGTCAATCTCTTGGTTCCATAGTTTTAAAAGTGAAAGTTATATCTTAGATTTTTATAAGAGTCCTTCCACTATTATTTGAAGTCAGACATATGGAAATACAGGAATGAGGAAAAATTCATTAAGGGTGTTGAGAGCTTAATCAATCCAATGGAAGTCAGCAATCTGCTCTTCTTCCAGAAACTCAAAGGCTTGTTGCCTCCGTTTATTATGAAGAGATTGCTGTTTAGAGCTGCAAAAAATACTCCCTATATAGGTTTTGTGATTGAGCCATATAGTCTGTTTCTGTTCTTCAAGCTCAGGGATATTGAATACGCAAAATCAATGCTGCCGGATCGTTATGAGCTTGCAAAGACTAAGATTATTTGCCGATGACGAGCCAGATTATTACATGGGAGTTGGTAATCTTAGTACACGTGCAAGTACTTTTTGGGGCATCAGGCAGGAGTCTTACCTCATTGCAACAGACAAAAAAACCGGAATTTTGTCTTTTATTTTCATCGATATATTAAGCAATACCCTAATTGCCCTGCCTTCAAAGGGTATTGCTGATCCAAATTGCAAAAAGGCAGTTTTCACAACGAGTTCAAAGGGAGAAGTCTTTCTGGATGTTCAGGAAGACAAAACAAACAGAAAACTTTCGTTAACTGGCAGTATAAAAAGGGGAAAGATTGCGCAGACTGGATCAAAGACTTTGGCTCATGGGGAATACCTCAATTGGTCACAGTAAGAAACTTGCAGATGGTGATGATAATCCTTTTGCCGTGATATTTGATCCGGCTGAAGTTGATGAAGCCCTGGATATTCCAACAGAAGATATTCACATCAACGAAAACACACTTTTCCCGGGATTGGCAGAACCGGAAATCAGCAAGGTAGTCTGTTTTCCTTTCGCCCAGCACTTATATTGCTGACAGCCCGGGTTGCTATACCTCTGTAAAGGACCGTAATGATTTGATCAGCAAGTATAACAAAATAGCGGACTCTGAAAAATGGAAAACCTTCTCTGCCAGGACCATAGTAAAACAGCTCTCCGTTGGAATTGCTGTTTCTATACTCATTGCAATATTCCTTTTTCTCATTTTGTAACTAAGATGTTTAAGATCTTGTCGGCAGCCAGTTTACCGGTAAGAATGGACATGGGTACTCCGGCCGGACTATATGTCCATTGTCCTGCCTGATAGATTGAAGGTATGGGTGTTACGACTGCCCGCTTTGCGGCCTGGATTTTATTGATTACCGGAATTGGTTCCTGGAAAGACCACCCGGTAATCGCTCCTTCTGAACTACCCACCCTGTTTTGAATACTCAGGGGTGTAAAAGAAAAACTGGCCAATTACCTTTTCTTTCAGCATGGGTAGACAGAATCGGCAAGTACTTTCAGGATACGATTTTCCATTTCAGAGATAAACTCCTCATACCAACCCGCATCGTTGAATCCTTTGAAATAAGTCATATTCTGCAAGAAAACTAATAATCAGTCCTGATCTTGCCTTCGGGGGCTCAGATTCAGGATCTTTAAGTCCCGGAACTAGAAATCTCATAGGTATTTAAGCTGGTAAATTTATCCAACCATCTCGATCACTTGTTCTTTGCTTACTTTTCCCCAGGTCTGTCAAGGAGCTCATTGAGTTCCTCCAGTGGGTTTCTCCCAAACCTATTTTTGAAGGAGTATAGAAGAAGTGTCCATTGGCAATATTCCTTAAAACTATCCAGCGGTTCATCCACTTCCACAAAGAGGGTATAGACCGAATCTCCTCCCCGTTGGGCCAGCATCCTGGCTTTTTACATTTTCGAATTTCGATTGGATTTTTTCGGAGAACCCTCTGTACTTCAGTGATCTTATAGAATGTTTTCAGATCTGCAGCCCAAATAAGATTCTTATATTTATAGCTAATCTTATCCTGGTCAATTACAATATGTTCGCCTGCCATTAACTTTTTATGATCGTGGTCTCGTGTCTTTATTTCTCCCCCCGATTCAATGAATCTTGTTTTCCATGGCTTCAGCCAGTTTTCCCACTCCTCCTTTGGGATAGAAATAATCCAGGTAGAGGGAAAAATAGCTCAGGGCAAAAAATGTAGGGGTGTTTTTAAAAAAATGCTGGGAGATAATGTCTCTCAGGGATGGGTTTTTTATAATCTTTTCAAGGTAAGGTTCTCAACCGGCATGTTCATCCGGTTGATTTTTCCTATTGTAAACAAGAATTTTGGCAACCAGGGAAGAAGTTCTTTAAACAAATAGGTTCTGTCTCTCTTCAGGTCTTTGAAAATGGGATTCTCTATACCATAGAGCACATCCATGTTTTTCATGACCTTCCGAATGATCTTTATGAGCTCATCAATTTCTGCTTCACTTTCCGGATAGATTTTTTTCAGCAGGTTCCTGTATTCTGTTAAACTGTTGATGTCTTCGATATGCAGGATCTCATTCTCCACACCCACAGATACAGGACTTTTAACGACTTCGAGCTCAATGCCCAGTTCCTTTAACATGGGGAAAATGATCCCCGCATTTTCAAGAGCCCTGATACCGGCATCAAATTGAAAACCGTCCCGCGAAAAAGAATTCACCAGACCTCCACATTCCTTGTTCTTTTCAATAAGCAAAACACTCCGACCCTCCTTTGCGAGATAGGCTGCACAGGTCAGTCCTGCCATCCCCCCTCCGACGACAACTGAATGGTATTTCTTTTCAGCCATACATGTTCACAATTTCTGGATTATATCCTGTACTTCAGTCATTTCCACGCTTTTTGCCCAGAGTTCATATGCAGCTTCTTTGTCCAGGGCGGGGGGTGCAGGTTCTTCCTCTGTGGTCAGGTTAAAGAACTTTCCGCTTACACCTTCCATTTCACTGGAAACCCCAAGGTAGTAGATCGACTCTGATGATATTTCCGTAGGTCTCAGGATCTTATCGTAAAAATTCCTTTTTAACCAGCGGTAAAAAGCACCGTTTTCCTGTCCGGTCTCCGATCTGACAGCACCCGGATGCATGGCATTTATGGTCACTCCCGAATGCCTGAAATACTCATCAAATACAAGCATGGATTGAAGTTGCGCCAGCTTGGCCGAACCATAGCTTTTCAATCCGGAATAACGGCGTTTCTCCCAGTTCAAATCATCCAGTCGCAATCCCCAGGCAGCAAAACGATGACCTTCGGAATTGACCAGGATGATTCTTGCTCTTTCCTGGGATTTTAGCTTCTCCACTAAGAAGGATATTGATGATAAATGAAGAAAGATGCTGTACCATAAAAACCTTGTCAATTCCTTCTGCGGTCAGTTCTCTTTTGGTAAGATAGACACCTGCATTATGTATCAGTACGTCAATCGGGATATCGATCTTTTGAAGTTCCTCTGCGCAACGATGTACATCTTCCAAATTGCTCAGGTCAGCAATGATATACTCACAGCTGACGCCAAATTCCTTTTCGATCTCCTCTTTCAGGACCGCACTCTTTTTCTCGTTCCGATTAATGCACAAGCAGCCTGGCTCCATGAGAGGCAAATTTTCTGGCTGTCAGGTACCCTATTCCTGATGTGGCACCACTGATCACCACAAGCCGATTCTTGAAATCTTCGGTACAGATCTTCGGATCCCGGCGGTTGTTTTTGATCATCGCCGCTATGTTCGACCACTGATACTCTTTGAAATACTTAGATACCATCCTTTTCTTCATATTGCTCAGCCAAATTTCCTTTTCATAAACCTCCTGTAAGCCTTTCCAAACCTTGGAATATTGTCAAATATATCTCCCCAGAGATCGTAATAGTCCCGTTGTTCAATGATCTTTCCTTCTTCATTAAGGGTTACACGGCTGGAACCATATAATACGGAATTCGGATTTTTTTTAAACTTAATGGTCATTTCCCATTCAATAAAGATGTCCTTATCCTGCTGGGCGGTTCTGACAATATTCATTGATAAATCCTTAGATCGATCTGTAAGTCGCTCAGTCATGGCTTTAAATTCTTCCATTCCCCGAAGTTCCTGAATGGAATCCCTGAAGTAGATATCCTCATCGTAATAGGGAAGGATGTGTGACCAGTCCGGTTTTCCTTCAGTATTATAGGTTTTTGACCACAATTCTTTAATACTTTCAGCATTTAATTCCATGGGGTTTTCGGTTTAGTTTCTACGCTCACTCATTTTCTCTGAAAAGAATTCAGGTTCTTCAGGGAAGATCTCATCTCTTATCTGCATTAGTTCCTCGAGAGTATCTATGTTTGGGTCGACCGGAACCAACAAAACCGGACTCAGCCCCGGATCAGGATGCTGAATTGAATTGGATTCCTGATTTAATATTTTTTTTGAAGCTCCAACGACGAATTGCTCTGATCTGTCAATAACGTATCCGCTCAAGGTGCCGTTATTATTCACTGTCAAGTAGTTGCTAAATATTTCTCTTCGTGTTATATAGATCTCACCTTTAAAAAATCTTCCCACACTGATTTTAACAGTAACTCCGGGATGACCATCCTGATCAGGATCTGTTAAATTGGGATCGTTGGGATCGTTCGATAAGGTATGCAGGGGGTCTCCTTTTATACCCAAGAGGCTTGGAGTCGCTGGCCGGTAAATATGCCATCTTCCATCTTTTCTGGACAATTCAACTTCCTGAACCCTGGGTTTAATGGCCTGGACTGCTTCGTCGCTGAATACTGATTTAGCATTCTTTTTACTTAGTTTTTGTTCAGCATGCACAAATCGGTCAGACTGCATTAGCTTACCGTCTTCCAGGTAAAAATCAGTAAACCCGTAAGAAATGATAAAAGTCCGCATTGTGGTTCTGGTGGTCGTGTCTTCGTATGCCACTACATCATAATGTGCATAATGCCCCACAATCGCTTTCCGGGCACTTTCCAGGTCTGTTGGTTGAATTGAATTCGATTCTCCCTGTTCGAAATTATACAAAGGAGACTCCGGCCATTCCAAGACCTTAGAACAAGAATTCAGGAAAAAAAGAATGGCCAGAATTCCCGGATATATCCATTTACCTTTTTGCATGTTGCTCATTGCGAATGATATGCTTTACGGTTAAAGCTATTGAAAAGAGCATTGACTTCCAAATCGATCTGCAGGTCTTACATAATCAGGCCAGGTCAAAGCGATCAAGGTTCATCACCTTGGTCCATGCTGCCACAAAGTCCTGCACGAACTTCTCCTGAGAGTCCTCACTTCCATAGACTTCAGCGAGAGCCCGGAGCTCTGAGTTCGAACCGAAGATGAGATCGACACGGGTGCCGGTCCACTTGAGTTCGCCAGTCGCTACGATCACGACCCTCAAACACTTCTTCGGACTCCGAAGTCGCCTTCCAGGTCGTGCCCAAATCAAGCAGATTGAGGAAGAAGTCGTTGGTGAGTGCCTCAGGACGTTTGGTGAAAACGCCATGTTGTGACTGATCGAAGTTTGTATTAAGGACACGCATACCACCAATGAGAACGGTCATCTCAGGCGCGGTCAGGGTCAACAGTTGCGCCCGGTCAACCAGCATTTCCTCTGCCGATAGAGGTGTATTGGCCCTGGCTTTTCATGTAGTTGCGGAATCCGTCTGCAGCCGGCTCGAGGACGGCGAATGATTCCACATCGGTTTGCTCTTCTGATGCATCGGCGCGTCCCGGTGTGAAGGGCACTTTCACATCATGACCGGCATTCTTCGCCGCCTGCTCAATGCCTGCGCATCCACCCAGAACGATCAAATCGGCGAGTGAGACCATCTTACCGCCAGATTGTGCTTTGTTGAACTCTTTTTGGATGCCCTCAAGAGTCTTCAGCACGGTCGCTAAGTTGAGCAGGATTGTTGACTTCCCAATCCTTCTGCGGAGCAAGACGAATGCGTGCACCGTTTGCTCCTCCACGTTTATCAGAACCACGGAATGTAGATGCTGATGCCCAGGCAGTGGATACCAGCTGAGACACAGACAGTCCTGAAGCAAGGATTTTATCCTTTAATTCAGCAATATCCTGATCATTGATCAGTTCATGGGTAACAGGCGGAACAGGATCCTGCCAGATCAGAGTCTTCTTCAGGTACTTCCGGACCAAGATAACGCGCACGTGGACCCATATCCCGATGTGTCAGTTTGAACCAGGCACGTGCAAATGCATCTGCAAATTCATCCGGATTCTCGATGGAAGCGCCTGGATATCGGTTCATATATTGGATCCATCCTAAGGGCAAGATCTGTCGTGAGCATAATCGGTGCATGCCGTTTTGATGGATCATGAGCATCAGGCACAGCATCCGCTGCTGCTGGATCGGTTGGTACCCATTGCCAGGCACCGGCAGGGCTCTTCACCAGGTCCCATTCGTAGCCGAACAGGGTGTCGAAAAAGCTATTGTCCCACTTGGTCGGGGTAGGTGTCCATGCACCTTCAAGGCCGCTGGTAATCGTGTCGCCGCCCTTGCCACTGCCGAAGCTGCTTTTCCAGCCGAGGCCCTGCTCCTCAATAGGTGCACCTTCAGGTTCAGGACCGACATACTTGCCTGGATCGGCAGCACCATGTGTTTTACCAAAGGTATGTCCGCCAGCAATAAGCGCGACGGTCTCCTCATCATTCATCGCCATACGGGCAAAAGTCTCACGAATGTCACGGCCAGCAGCGATTGGACTCGGTTCGCCGTTCGGACCTTCCGGATTCACATAGATCAGACCCATCTGAACAGCCGCAAGTGGATTCTCAAGATCCCGGTCTCCGGTGTATCGCTTGTCTCCAAGCCACTCACCTTCAGAACCCCAATAGATGTCTTGCTCAGGCTCCCAAACATCTTCACGTCCACCAGCGAAACCAAAGGTCTTGAAGCCCATCGACTCGAGCGCACAGTTGCCGGCAAGGATCATCAGGTCGGCCCAGGAGATTTTCTTGCCGTATTTCTTTTTGACCGGCCAGAGCAGCAAACGTGCCTTATCCAGGTTCGCATTGTCAGGCCAGCTGTTGAGCGGCGCAAAGCGCTGGGTGCCTGAGCCCGCACCACCACGGCCGTCTGCGATGCGGTAAGTCCCTGCACTGTGCCACGCCATCCGAATGAAGAGTGGTCCATAGTGACCATAGTCGGCCGGCCACCAGTCCTGGGATGTGGTCATCAGATCAAAGATGTCTTTCTTCACGGCATCCAGGTCGAGGGTCTTGAATTCCTCTGCGTAGTTAAATTCCTCACCCATCGGATTGGACACGGAAGAGTGCTGGCGAAGGATGTTCAAATTCAATTGATTTGGCCACCAGTCACGGTTTGATGTGCCCGAATGTTTGTTATGTTCCATTTTTAATCGTTTTAGATGTATATTAAAATCAGATTTGCTTTACTCATCTTTCCTTGATTTTAGAAATTTGCCGTTTATCTGAAGCTTTATTTCCTGTATTTCGAAATTCTCAATTCCATTTTGTTTAAAATAGTCTGTCAGAAGCTGATCAAGATCCTTATTCATGTAATCTTTTATCTCCTCGGATTCTGAACAGTATAAATGATGATGATTCTCCAGGATCCCATCATATCTCATAATATCTTTTTCTGTTTTCACCCTTATTATAAGCTGGTTCTCATTTAATACATCGAGTACTTTATATATGGTTCCTGAAGCAATCCCTGGATGAGTATCCCTAATATACTCCATGATCATTTCAGCAGTTGGATGATTATTCAGGGTGTAAATTGCCTCCAGAATGGCTATTCTCTGTGGTGTAATTTTCAAACCTTTTTCAACCAGTTTGTCTTTGATTTGACCAATAGTAATTGTCATATTGAATTATCCTCTTCGGAGGTTTATTCTCTTTTAATAATAAACAAATTTAAGTTTTAAATACAAGAATGTCAAATAGAGCAACATGAAATAGTGGGCCCAGCTGGGCTCAGGACCGACCGTTAAGAAACTGTCCTGTGGACAGTTTTAGGGAGGGGCCAGCATGCAGGGTAGACTTGCCGTTAAAAAATGCTCCGGTGGAGCATTTTAGGCTAGGGCTTGACTGCGGCAGTGGCCCAAGTTCGACCCCCTGATTATGAGTCTCCTTTATTCGATATATTATCCACTTCGAAAAAGTCGGGTTATTTGAGTTATCTTCAACATTAACAGAGGTTTATGCGTTTGTGTCAGTGTAATTTACTGTTCATTTTATGTAAAATATTACACTGGTTTACATGGATTTGTTGGAATACTGGCAAAAAAACTGGCACCAAATCACAATTATCTTCTTGATAAGAGTTCGAATAACTGCTCATTAATATAATAGTTCCCGGTTCCAAGCTTCTCTTTTCTGATTAGTCCGTCTTCAGCCAGCTTGTTCAGGTAATTTGCAGCAGTTATTCTTGAAACATTTAAATCATTAACAATGAATTCAATTTTTGTATATGGATGTTTGAATAGGTTGTTTAGCAAATCCTGACTATAGAATTTATACTCTTGTCTAAGTCTGTTTTTGAAATAGAGCATTAAGTCTTTAATATCCTTAATTAATCCAGTGGTTTCAATCGCAGTTTGTTCAATGCCTTCAACCATATATATAATCCAATCTTCCCAACTATTCGTCTCGCGCACGTGTTGAAGAAGTCTGTAATATTCAGATTTGGTTTTAATTATATAACTGCTCAGGTACAGAATTGGCAGATTTTGAAGGTTTTGAAGAATCAGGTACAGAATATTCATTATTCGTCCTGTTCTTCCGTTTCCATCATAGAAAGGATGAATACTTTCAAACTGAAAATGTATTATCGCCATTTTTACAAGGGGATCCAGATCGCTAATATTTGGATCATTAATAAATCTTTCGAGATTCGACATTAATTGGTTTATTCTCTCGATATCCTGAGGAGGAGTATATATAGTCTTTCCACTGTCTGAGGTCTTCAATGCCGTTCCAGGTAGTGTTCTGAATCCGGCATTGTTGTCTTCCAATATTTCCTGAACTCTTAGAATGGTTTTATTCGTCAACAAACCATTCTCAGAAACAAGCTCAAATCCTGCTTTTAAAGCACTAATGTAATTCTGTACTTCTTTTGCACTTAATGACTTTACCGTTTCAATATTTAGCCCCGATTTATACAAATCATCATGTGTGGTGATAATGTTTTCAATAGCTGAGCTGTCTTTAGCTTCTTGCAGGCCAAGTGTATTTATCAAAATTCCTTGATTTGGTATTGTTGATGCAATGCCTTTAAGCTCGGCAAGTGCTGCATGTGCCTTTGGCAATCTTTTCAAGACAGCCTTTGACTCAACATCAATAGCTAAGGGTAACTCTTTAGGTTGCCAATCTTGTCCATTACTCATAATGTAAAGATTTTTGATATTTCTTTACAAAGAAACCCCCTTTTGTAAAGAATTCCAACTTTTCTTTACATATAGTAGTCATCGTGTATAAGATTTCAGAGAAAACTTATCATAAGGCATTAATGATCTTCTCCCTGAAAAACGCATCATTCAAAAATAGAAAAGTTGGCATAATTGGTGTTAATTCCCACCAACCTTTCCCCTCAAATCCTGGCACAAACCTGGCACCAAAGAAAAAACCACCTAGACCTACCGTGAAGAAATGCTCCAGTGGAGCATTTTAGGCAGGGGTTTGCATTGATTTGCTAGAATACTGGCGAAAAAACTAGCACCATTTTTTTAACGCTCAACATCTTTACATTTATACGATTTACTGACCCGGGGTGTTGCTGACCTGTTCCCCAATGAATATAGCAAAATCGGTGATATCACTACCAACACTGGCCTTTTCCAATGCGGACATATATTGCTCGCGTTTATCCATCTTTATGACTGTCCACGGATAGTTTCCCGATGCCAACATCACATTCATAAGAAAACGAGCCATCCTTCCATTACCATCAAAATATGGATGTATATAAACAAAGATGAAATGACCAAGAACCACACGGACACTAACTTCAGGCTCTTCTTTCAGCAAATCGAAAAAAATGCGCATTGTTTCCCGAACAGCTTCATGTCTGGGCGGTGTATGCATCGCACCTTTTATGTAGACCGGCCCATTACGATATCCAGCCAAATCCGATGCTTTTGCAAGCCCTACAGCTACGCTAGGAGCGAATAATTCACGGTACCAACTACCATGGTCGTTATCCACCACCTCTCCGGAATTTTCATCTTCCAGGATAGATTTAATACTATCCTTAACAACCTGAAAGGCCTGAAAATAACCACGTGCAGCCATGGCATCTTTTTGTTGTCTATCTTCTCCGCTCTGATCGGGATCCCAATCCCCACTTGCTACTTTCTCAATCAGTTCAGGGGTAACCCGATACCCCTCAATGGAAAGTGAATGATAAGCATCACTGCTATAGTTTTCCTGAACCTGTTTGAGATAATCATTAACACTTAATACTTCTATTCGGAGCATCGGGAAAATATTTTATCACGACATTTCTCATTTGTTTCCACATGATTTTAATACGATTGACATAGGGTGATACCTCACGTGAACTTAGCTCAAGTTCCATCTTTTCCATAAACGGATCGGTTTCCCGGACATCATAACCAGCTGATTTCATGGTGGCCAGAATATTATTGGCAATCTTGTCGTTTCCAATATTGCGAAACGCGCCGGAAAGTCGTCCGGCAACCACACTTTTACCCCCATCCAGAAGTATCGCCAGTAGGTCCGATGAATCTTTGACCATGGCCAAGCAGGTTCGCGCATCGGTTGGATGACGGGTATAAAAATCAGCACCAACCCCAACAAGTCCCGCTTCTAAAGAATAAACCTGTACACCTTCAATTTCCATACGTTCTTTTTGATGCGGGATTTCGACTTTTGAATCAAAAACTGAAGAGCCATGTAATAGATTCACCCTGTTATTAGAGGCTTTGGGAGAACGTATAAGAAGTTGGGTTGGTACCATGAAATTACCACTATGTAATAAAAGGGATTGTTCAGGAGATAAGCACCACTCCTTGGCAAAACGGGTATCAATGTATGAAGCGATGAAATTCCAAAAAGAAACGTACCACGATGTCGTTTCACCTTGTTTTTCATCAGAAGAACAGGAAATATACCAACCTTTGATTACTTCCCGAATGAAACCATTTTTAATTAGCCGTTCTTTATGAGTTCGGGATAGATCATCCGCTTTGATAATAGCAATACCTCTTTCATTTTGAAGTTTCTCAAGTTCGACCAAAGATTCAGCAAGTTTTTCTGCGGGCGTGGCCATGACAGTCTCTATTTAATGTTCATTAATCGGATCTGTATCTCTTTAAGTGAATAGTTATATGCCGAATTAAGTATATTCTGATGTATAACATTAAGTGTATTTTGTTGTGTGGTTTTAAGTATATTTTGTAAATATACATATAATCAATGAAATAAAGTCAAATATTCACCCAGCAAAGGCATTCATTTTGTGCTTATAAACCTTATTAATTCTAATGCTCGTAAGCACAAGACTTTGTGTTCGAAGAGTTATTATGATTAAGGATGTATTAATAAAGGAGGCCGAAAGAAAGGTGGCAATTTCCTCTGATCTCTACTACAAAATCCTGGCAATAAACTGGCACCAAAGAAAAAACCACCTAGACTTGCCGTGAATAAATGGTCCGGGGGACCATTTTAGGCAAGGGCTTGATTGTGAGGGGGAATGAAAAAAGCCCTCAAAGTAGTTGAACTTTGAAGGCTTT
>CAVQAB010000015.1:0-29945 GCA_963710385.1 uncultured Bacteroidales bacterium
AGTGATGATTGCCCGGTCACGAAATCTCAATGGAGGCAAGACGATCTTTTGCGGAACCCGATACGGGAATGTAATGGCATCAAGGGGATCTGTGATTCCTCTGTTTGTAGAACAAATAAAGAATCATTCTCCCATAACCATCACGGATCCGGAGATGACACGGTTTATGATGACCATTGAAGATGCTGTTGAATTGGTGCTCTTTGCATTTCAACATGGTCAGAATGGTGACCTGTTTGTACAGAAATCCCCAGCCGCAACCATCAAAACGCTCGCCGAGGCACTTATTGATCTCTATCAATCAAAAGTTGAGATCAAACTGATCGGGACCCGTCATGGCGAGAAGCTATATGAAACGCTGGTCACCCGGGAAGATATGATCAAGGCAGAAGATTTGAAAGATTATTACCGCATTCCGGCAGATACACGTGACCTTAATTATGCCAGTTTCTTTTCCGAAGGGATAGAAAGTGTTGCTAAGGTTGAAGATTATCACTCTCATAATACAACCAGGTTGGATGTGGAAGGAATGAAAAAGCTGCTTTTAAAACTCGATTTTATTCAGGAGGATATAAATTAAATATCCATATAGGATTCTGTTTATGATTAATGTTGGAATCACCGGACAAGCCGGTTTTGTTGGAACTCATTTGTTCAATTATTTGAGCCTCGAACCTGAGCAATTCAATCTGGTTCCATTCAAAGATGATTATTATAAAGATCCGGTGACTTTAAAAGCAGTGGGTATCTAAATGTGATGTCATTGTCCACCTGGCAGCACTGAACCGGCATCATGAATCTGAAGTAATCTATAACACCAATGTGGAGCTTGTAAAGCAACTTATTGTTGCATTGGAGGAGACGCAATCGAAACCTCATCTTTTGTTCTCCAGTTCCACCCAGGAGGAATTTGATAATCCTTATGGAAGATCGAAAAAGGAGGGTAGAGAGCTTTTAATTAAATGGGCTACTGATTCAGGTGCTCTTTTTACAGGCCTTGTGATCCCAAACGTATTCGGCCCTTTTGGGAATCCTTACTATAATTCTGTGGTAGCTACTTTCTCACATCAAATTACACATGGAGAAAAGACCAGAATTGATGTGGATAAATTGCTGAAATTAATTTATGTGGAAGAATTAGTGGAAGTGATTCGTTATTGTATTATTAAAAGAGTTTCCATTTCCGAGCATGAAATACGGCACACCTCCGAATTAAAAGTAACAGAGCTTTTAAAACTCCTGGAAACTTTCCATTCAGAGTATACTGAGAAAGGGATGATTCCTTACCTGAAAAATGGTTTTGAAATAAATCTATTTAATACATTCAGAAGCTATATGGATATTCCCAGGCATTATCCGGTCATGCTTAAAGAGCATACGGATGAACGTGGGAGTTTTGTGGAGACCATGCATCTTGGAATAGGAGGTCAGGTTTCATTTTCTACCACCAAACCAGGGATTACACGCGGAAATCACTATCATACCAGGAAGATTGAAAGATTTGCCGTGATCAAAGGGAAGGCTTTGATTCAGTTGCGCAGAATCGGGACAGAAGAGGTGATGAATTTCGAACTTGACGGAAATAGTCCTTCCTATGTTGATATGCCTATTTGGTATACCCATAATATTACGAATACAGGGAATGATGACCTCTTTACACTTTTCTGGATCAATGAGTTTTATGACCCCGACGATCCGGATACATTTTATGAAACTGTATGATTTTCAGGTTGAGCGGATTCTGATTTGGATATAGGTATTTGATAAAAAACTATTATGCTATGAATAAGTCCCGGCTGAAGGTAATGACCATCGTAGGTACACGCCCTGAGATCATAAGGTTATCAAGGGTTGTTATCCTTGTTAGACGAGAAGTTAGAACATATCCTTGTGCATACCGGGCAAAATTATGATTATGAATTGAATGAGATTTTCTTCGCGGACCTTGAACTCAGGAAACCGGATCATTTCCTGGAGGCAGATACCTCATCACTTGGAGCTACTATTGGAGATATTTTTCGAAAGTCTGAAGAGGTACTAAAGGAAGTCCAACCCGATGCATTGCTCGTATTGGGTGATACCAATTCCTGCCTGGCCGCCTATATGGCCAAAAGACTCAAGATCCCCGTATTCCACATGGAAGCAGGAAACCGAAGCTTTGATTTCAATGTTCCTGAAGAACTTAATCGACGTATTATTGATCACATCGCTGATTTTAACCTCGTATACACTGAACATGCACGCAGACATTTAATCAGTGAAGGATTGCCTCATCGAAGGATTTACCTGACCGGATCTCCCATGAATGAGGTACTTAGCTATTACCAGTCAAAAATATCGAATTCCTCTATTCTGAAGGAATTAAAACTAAAAGAGAAAAGCTATCTGGTGGCCAGTTTCCACAGAGAAGAAAATGTGGACAATGAGGAGAATCTTATAAAGATAGTTACTGTGTTGGAGCTGCTTGTCTACGGAATATGGTGTCCCAATCATAGTATCCACTCATCCGCGTACCAGGAAACGCCTGGAGGAAAATGGAATTGATCTGAAAGGAAAGGATATCCGATTTCTGAAACCATTTGGTTTTACAGATTATGTTCACCTGCAGAAGAATGCACTCTGTACCATCTCTGACAGTGGGACCATCAGTGAAGAATCTGCAATCCTCTCATTCCCTGCCATTTCAATCAGGCAATCCATGGAGCGTCCGGAAGCACAGGATGCGGGTACGATCATCCTGACAGGTTTTGAACCCCAGCGGGTTCTTGATTCCATTGCACTTGTTATCAGTGAGCATAAGAACACTACATATTCTGAGATCCCTGATGATTACAAGATCACAAATACTTCATGGAGGGTCTTGAAACTGATCCAGGGAAATGCCGGATTAAGTAATTTGTGGCATGGGATTGTTTAGTCAAAGCATAGGATGTTTAGTGAATCTATATAGTTATGTTCCAGACTGATTAAACTAATTATTTTATTTTTACAGATTATGAAGTATTCTATAATTATTTTAAGTGCTCTTGTATTTGCTGGTTGTAATAAAGAATCAATACTGATATGAATGAATTTCACAAAATGTATGGAGAGCGACACAGAGGATGTTGGCGCTTTGATTGAGGAAGTTGCTAATCATAAGATCTATTTTGGCCACCAGTCGGTTGGATTTAATATATTAGATGGAATTGAACAATGGGAAAAGGAAACAGGAGTTGAGCTTAGAGAAAGTTGAATCAAGGGATTTTTCCAACACTGGATGACGCTTCATTTGTTCATTTCAGAGTAGGTAGAAAACGGAGATCCCTATTCGAAGATTGATGATTTTGTTTCATGTTGTTGAAAATATTCCAGGTGACACTAATTCAGTGGCGTTTTTTAAATTTTGTTATGTGGATATTAATGATTCATCTGATGTTGAAGCAATTTTCGAATACTACAAGGAGAAGATGTATTATTTAAAGATAATTTTCCAAATTGCAATATTATATTGATTACTATACCATTAACAGGCATTCAAAAAGGATTAAAAGCTACTGCAAAGAAAGTTCTTGAGCAGGCAACCGTGGAGTTTTGGAGAAATATAAAAAGGAATGAATTTAATGAGACTTTTGAGAGTGAACTTTCGAGCTGAATTTCCGGTATTTGATCTTGCTGCTGTTGAAGCCACTCGTCCAGATGGTTCAATGAAACTTTTAAATACAATGGAAACGAGTATCCATGTATGCCTGATTATTATACATCAGTGATCTTGGACATTTGAATGATTATGGAGCAAGAATAGTAGCTTTCAATATGCTGGCATTTCTTGCTGAGGAATTGAAATAATGTCCAGTGTTCAATCTGAATTAGATTAGTCAAAGAAATTCGTACGTTTATAACAAGAAAACTCTATTTATAATATATAGTTCCGCTCCTTTTTTAGCGTCATCATTTTTTGTGGATTTTACTTTCAGCGCTTCTCAACACATTTGTAGGTTTTGTCAAATTGATGCTGTAGGCTTTTCAGTAAAATACTAATTTACTATTGCGATATGTGAATTAAAGTATTATTTACAAGTAACACAAAAACAGACATTTATAAATTCAACCAGATTAGACTCGGAGTAGTCTGACGACCAATAAAGATATATGCTATGGAGAATACTGAAACCCTACAGAGAGAATTAATTGCTTATGTAAAAGACAATACCTTCAAGGAAACTAATAGTCTTACATCAGATACAAAACTGTTTGTGGAGGGTATTTTTGATTCAATGGGATTTGTGCTTTTACTGGATTTTCTTGAGGAAAAATATAAAATTGTTGCTGGTGATGAGGATCTCATTGAAGAAAACTTCGAATCCATCAATGCCATCATTGCTTTCATGGAACGGAAGAACTCTACAGTAGTTCAATAGTTCTGTAATGTGTGGGATATCCGGTATATATAATCCTGAGACTCATCATGTGCATCCCGATGTGATCAGGGGCATGCTCATGCAAATTCAGTACCGGGGGCCCGACGAATCCGGTATTTATATCGGTGAAGGCATCGGACTTGGAAGCGTCAGATTAAGTATCATTGATCTTCAGACAGGTCAGCAACCCATGTCGACCCCGGAAGAAGATTTATGGATTGTTTATAACGGTGAAATATTCAATTTCATAGAGCTCCGGAATGAACTGATTGACCTGGGCTATCAATTCAGGACAGGCAGTGATACGGAAGTATTATTGCTTCTCTATAAGCATTATCGGGAAAAATGTCTTGAGAAACTCAATGGTCAATTTGCATTTGCCATTTGGGACACTATACGAAAGGAACTTTTCATTGCACGCGACAGGGTGGGGATCCGTCCCTTATATTACTACCGTATCAAAAGACACATTTGTTTTTGCCTCAGAAATCAAATGTATTCTGGAGTCCGGAAGCGTACAACCGGAGCTAAATCCGGAAGCGTTAAACCAGGCCTTTACATTCTGGTCCATACCCACACCCGGAACCATGTTCAAAGGGATCAATGAATTACCTCCAGGTCATTATATGATCATTGACAGAGACTCTTCTGTTGTAAAACCTTATTGGGACCTCAGTTTCAGTATCGGTGTTGAGTCTGGCACTCCGACTAGTCTACATGAATCGATGGAAGAATTCGAATCCCTGATTTCAGATTCGGTAAGACTCAGGCTCAGATCGGACGTGCAGGTGGCTGCATACCTGAGCGGTGGACTTGACTCCAGTGCAACAACTTTTTTTATAAAAAAGATAGAACCAGGAGTACTGAATACCTTTTCAATTGGCTTTGATGAGGGGGAATTTGATGAGACCTCATACCAGCAATCCGTTTCAAAATGGCTGGATACTGAACATCGATCTATTACCTGCAGTAACCAGGATGTGGCATCAAATTTCTCCGAAGTATTGTGGCACACCGAGATTCCCATTTTGCGTACCGGAGCTGTACCCATGTTTCTTTTGTCTAAATTAGTTCAGGATCATGGAATTAAGGTGGTGATCACAGGAGAAGGTGCAGATGAATTCCTTGGTGGGTATAACATATTTAAAGAAGCCTTGATAAGGGAATTCTGGTCCCGTCAACCTGACTCAAAAATCAGACCGTTACTTCTACAAAAATTGTATCCCTATCTTACTCAATTTCAAGGAAAAAACAGCAGTCTGCTCAGATTCTTCTTCGGTTACCGGTTAACAGATACAGATTCACCGGCCTATTCACACCTTGTCCGCTGGAACAACTCTACTCATATTCGTGAGCATTTCTCCGATGGATTCATCGATTTACCTGACAGGGATCCTATTGAAAAGTTGTCTGAAACATTCCCATCTGATTTTACGGAGTGGGACCTTCTCAGCAGGGCACAGTGGCTCGAATCCAAACTCTTTCTGTCCGGTTACCTCCTATCTTCCCAGGGTGACAGGATGTCCATGGCCCATTCTGTGGAAGGACGGTATCCATTTCTGGACCATCGGGTTATTGAGTTTTGTTCAAGACTCCCTTCGAATCATAAGATCAAGGGATTGAATGAGAAGTACTTGTTAAAACAGGTGATGAAAGACCGTCTCCCGGATAAGGTAGTCGCCCGTCCGAAACAAGCATACCGGGCACCTGTTGGAACCAGTTTGCTTTCCCGCCGGGCTCCTGAATACATACGAGAGATGCTGTCACACGAACAGCTTAAAAAGTATGGCATTTTTAAGACTGATTCGGTTGATAAACTGATTGGGAAGATGGGAGATGGAAAAGCGATCACAGAAAATGAAAACATGGCCGTTGCCGGGATTCTCTCCACTCAGATCCTCATGGACCTGTTTGTTGCCGGAAACAATCCATTTAAAGAGACAGATATGCGTATTAAGTGCCCCGTAATTTATGATAAGACCATTAAAATATTAAACGATGAGTAAACCGGAATTTCATAAGGATATTATAAAGATTAATGATATAGAAGCGCTTGGTAGAAGAAATCACCAGGAGGCTGAAAAAAGATGTTTCTGAAAGGCTCCGAAGATTTGGCGGTGTCATTGGTCTGAGCGGGGGGATCGATTCCTCTGTTACCATGGCCCTGGCAGTCCGGGCTCTGGGACCTGATAAAATCTTAGGAGTAATGATGCCTGAGAAAGATTCAAGCCCGGATAGCAAGGAGCTGGCCACACTGTTGGCTGATCAATTTGGAGTTGCTACTATTACAGAGGAGATCACTGGTGCACTGGAAGGTTATAAATGTTATGAAAGAAGAGATCGGGCAGTCAAAGAAATTATCCCCGAATATGATCCCCTGAAACACAAAATGAAGATTGGGATCAAGCATGAGGGCTCAAGCTCCAAATTACCCCCTCTTTTTCATCTCACCGTTGTGAATCCGGATGGAACTGAAATTGTGAAACGACTGCCCACCAAGCAAATGAGAACCATAATCGCTGCATCTAATTTTAAGCAAAGATCCCGAATGTCGTTTCTTTATTATCATGCTGAAAGACTTCATTATGCAGTGATAGGTACTCCCAATAAGCATGAGGTGGATCAGGGATTTTTTGTAAAATATGGCGATGGAGGAAGTGATGTTTTTCCCATTGGCAGATTGTATAAGAGCCAGGTTTACCAGTTGGCGGAATACCTCGGTATCCCAAAGGATATACAGGAAAGGACACCCACAACCGATACCTATAGCGCTGAACAAACACAGGAAGAGTTCTTTTATGAGTTCCCATATGAACAGCTTGATCTTTTATGGTACGCATATGAGAACCAATGCAATGAAGCTCAAGTAGGTAAAGTAATGGGAATGAGTGAAGAAGATATTTCAGTGATTTACAGGAATTTTGAAAGGAGATACCTCACAACAGAATACCTCAGGATGCAGACAATTAATGACTACAAGTACTTTTGACCATCATATTATATAGATGAATGTCTACGATTATCTGTTAAGGGAATCCGGGTTCCTGAATAAGAATTTCCTGCTTGGAAACAGGGAGCAAATGACCTTTTCTGCACTTGCAACATGAATCTCTGAAGCTTGCACGGTACCTGAGGGAAACTTACGGTCAAAATAATAATATTATTCTGGTCAGCCCCAATTCAATCTTTTTCCTGGTAGCATATATGGCCATTATGAAATCCGGGAATGTTTGTGTTCCCCTGAATCCCTCCATTGAGGATCATAACCTGTCCTTTGTAGTCGAGTTATGTAATTCAAATATTGCTTTTATTGCTCCCTCTTTGAAGGATAGCAAATGGGAGATCATGAAACATTTATATTATGAATTTCCTGAACTACGTAAATGGTAACAATGATTTTTCTCTGAACCTGTTCGAGGAAGAAGGATTTGATCGCAGCAGGTTGGCGGAGATCATTTTCACATCAGGTTCCACAGGTGAACCCAAAGGGGTAATGATTACCCATCAGAACATCATCGCCAATACAGATTCTATCATCAGTTACCTCCATCTTAGTGGAGATGATGTAATTGAGATCGTACTTCCCTTTTATTATTGTTATGGTCTTTCGTTGTTACATACCCACATGAAGGTAGGCGGGAGCGTTGTTTTTAACAATAATTTCATGTTTTTGGGATCTGTAATTAATGATCTGAATAAATATGAGTGTACAGGTTTTTCAGGTGTTCCCAGCCATTTTCAGGTGCTGTTAAGAAAGTCCAAGTCCTTCAAATCTCTTTCATTCCCAAACTTGAGATATGTGACCCAGGCAGGAGGTAAACTGCACAAAGTATTTATTAAGGAGTTTGTGGACAGTTTTCCCGATGTTGATTTCTTTGTGATGTACGGTCAGACTGAAGCTACAGCCAGGCTCTCTTATCTTCCGCCGAAAAAATTAGAGGAAAAGTTGGGTTCATTGGGAAAAGCCATTCCAGGAGTTGAGCTTGACATCATTGATGAATCGGGAAGATCAATTCAGGAGCCCGGTGTGGTTGGAGAATTGGTTGCCAAGAGGAGACAACATCATGAAGGGTTACCTGGGGGACGAAAAAAGTACCAATGAAACCCTTCAGAATGGTTGGCTTCGTACGGGTGATCTTGCTTATAAAGACGAAGAGGGATTTTTCTACCATACGGCCAGGAAAAAGGAGATTATCAAAGTGGGAGGAAGAAGAATCAGTCCAAAAGAGATTGAGGAGGTCATTGTAACCATTCCAGGAGTAGTGGATTGTTCCATATCAGGTATTTTTGATGAGATCCTTGGGGAAGCATTGAAAGCTGAAATTGTGGTTTCAGATTTGAATGATCCGGCGATGGATGAGACATCCATAAAACAGCTCTGTGCACAAAAGCTGGCTCCGGAGAAGGTGCCGCAGGTCATAGAATTCAGCAGCAAGCTGGAGATTGCGCCTACTGGGAAAAAAACCAAAAAAGGATAATCAGAATTTTGAATTCTTTTCAATCAGATAATTCTTGAAATCCCTATACGCTGGTTTAAGCAGGGTTGAATGTTTTTCTTTCGCTGCAAATATTGCCAGACGATCCGGAATCTCCACCGATTTCCCAATTACCTCTTCCACGCTCTCCTTAAACTTAGCCGGATGGGCTGTTTCAAGGAAAATTCCAGTCTAGTCCGGGATGTTCATCCAGATAGGATCGCGCAGCCTGGTAACCGGTGGCGCCATGCGGATCGCAGAGGTACCCGGTTTTCTTATATACCTCTCTAATGATCTCCCTGATCTCCTGGTCGGAATAGCTATAACCCTTCATATGTTCGGTAATCCATTCATGTTTGTGATCAAACAGATCCAGTATCCGGTCAAAGTTACTGGGATCGCCCACATCCATGGCATTGGCGATGGTGGGGGTAGAGGGCCTGGGAATTAATTTTCCGGTGAGCAGGTATGAAGGGACCACATCATTCAGATTGTTTGCCGAAAGAAAAGTGTGCACTGGTAATCCCATTTCCCTTGCTATCAATCCGGCAGTCATGTTTCCATAATTTCCACTTGGCACCGAGAAGAATAGTTGTGCTTCGGGATCCATCTGGGCCCAGGCCCTGAAATAGTAAAACGCCTGGGGAAGAAACCGGGCCAGGTTGATGGAGTTGGCCGAGGTGAGTGTCATTTGTTCTGAAAGATTCTGCATCCATAAAGGCCTCTTTCACCAGTTTCTGGCAATCATCAAAGGTTCCTTTCACTTCCACTGCCGAAATGTTCTCACCCAGGGTGGTGAACTGTTTCTCCTGCAGGGGACTCACCAGCCCGGAGGGGTAGAGCACATGTACCTTCACTTTCGGCACACCCAGGAATCCGTTGGCCACAGCACTTCCTGTGTCACCCGATGTGGCCACCAGCACATGGATATCCTCGTTCCATGTTTCGGGTGTAATAGCTCAGTAGCCTGGCCAGGAACCGGGCTCCCACATCCTTGAAAGCCAGGGTGGGTCCATGGAACAATTCCAGGGAATATATGCCATCTTCTACCTTTACCACAGGAGTGTCAAAATTGACCGCATCATTAACGATTTGCGACAGATCTTCTGCTGGAATATCATCACCAAACAGAAGTTCAGATATTTTAAGTGCTATCTGCGTAAGGTTTAAATCCCGGAATCCTTCAAGTTCATCTCTGGTAAGAATGGGAATGGGAGAAGGCATGAATAGTCCCCCGTCAGGTGCCAGGCCCTTCAAAAGCGCTTCTTTTAGCCCGAATTTAAGTTCTTTATCTTTTGTGCTGTAATAGTGCATCTTATATGATTCTGCAACCTGCTTCGCTTATTTTTGAAATGTAAATATCGGCTTCGATATTTCTTTCGCTAAAATGTTTCTTCATAACCTCACCCACGCTTTCCGCCATTTCCTCACCTCTGCAGAGGCTGAAAACAGAGGGTCCTGATCCCGAAAGTCCGGTTCCCAGCGATCCTGAATCCAATGCTGATGTTCTGAGTTTTTCAAATTCAGGTATTTGTTGTTTGCGATACGGTTCTGCAAATACATCAGTAATAGAACGGCTGATGAGTCCATAATCATCTGTGGTAAGTCCGGCCACCAGTCCGGCCAGGTTACCGCACTGTTGCAATGCAGTCTTAAGCGGCACTTCGGTGGGGATCAGTTTTCTGCTTTCCAGGGTTTTTATTTCCAGATGTGGGTGGACCACCGCGCACCAGAGGTCAGCCGGATAAGGAATATGTTTGATGTCAATGGGATCATATCCCCGGATCAGGGTAATACCTCCCAGCAGGGCAGGTGCAATGTTATCGGCATGGGTGGCGCCACTGGCGATCTTCTCACCTTCCATGGCATAGGGGATCAGTGCAGCAGTTTCGAAGGGATTCCCCAGGAGTTCATTGATCCCCACCACTGCAGCTACACAACTGGCAGCACTTGAACCCACTCCGCTTCCGGGAGTGATCTTCCGGGTAAATACAAGGTCGAATCCTTCATTGATCCCAAACTCTTTGAGAAGAGATGAGGCTGCAACAGCTGCCACATTTTTTTCAGGGTCCAGGGGAAGGTTACATCCCGATTCATCCATCAGCACCAGCTTGCCTGATCCATTCCTTCGAATGATCATCTCATCTCCGGGTGCTTCCAAAGCAAATCCCATGAGGTCAAAACCTGGCCCTACATTGGAGACCGTTGCCGGTCCGAATACCCTGACTTCTTCTTTTCTCATTTAATTCTTCTGTAGCTTGTCAAAAGCTTCTTCATTTAATTCGGTCAATGACCTTATTTTCATGTCGGCTGCACCAAACCTTACCTGGTCAAATTCACCGGGATCGGGCATGGCCACCACCTTCATTCTTGCAGCTTTGGCAGCAATGACTCCAAAAAAGGAGTCTTCGATGGCCAGACAATAGGTTGGATCAATCCCAAGCATATCAGCGGTTTGGAGGTATACTTCGGGGTGGGGTTTCCCCTGCATTTTATGAGCCGCCGATACGGTCAGTTTAAAATATCTTTTCAAGTCATGGGTCTCCAGGGTTGCATCAATGTGGGCAGCGGTTGAACAGGTGGCCAGGGCAATGGGGATATTTTTCTTATGGAAAAACTGGAGAGCCTCCACAGCGCCTTCCATCAAGGGTACATCGGTTTTCATGGTGACGACCATAATCTCATCATACCTTTTCATGAGCTCTGCATGATTCACACCATCCAGGTTAAACCTGTTACTCCAGTGCTTCACCATCTCCTCGGTCCTGAGTCCCCTGGTCTGTACAAGCAATTCATCAGTAAGGTCAATATCCAACTCCCGAAAAATAGCCCTTTCGGTTTGTTGCCATTGGTGCTCCGAATCAATCAGCACACCGTCCATATCAAAGATAACTGCCTTAATCATAAAATCGCATTATACATTTGCCACCCTCATTACATCAGCGAAAACTCCGGCTGCAGTCACTTCAGCTCCTGCCCCATATCCTTTGACAATCAAAGGAAGTTCCCTGTAACGATCAGTGGTGATCAGGATAATGTTATTGCTGGCCTCAAGCGGAAAGGCTTCGTGTGAGGAATCCACTTCAACCAGTCCCATCTTTCCTTTGCCCCCATCCAGGGAGGCCAGGTAACGCCACTTCAATCCACTTTCTGCTATCTGCTTTCGTTTCTCTTCGAATTCCTGATCAAATCTGGTCACTTTGTCCCAGAACTCTTCCAGGGTACCATCAAAGAGTTCTTCGGGCAGGAATGGGAGCACTTCAATATCGGTTGCCTCAAGTTTGTAACCTGACTCTCTGGCCAGGATCAACAGCTTTCGTTTGACATCGGTCCCGCTCAGGTCAAGCCTGGGATCTGGTTCTGAATACCCTTCTTCCTTGGCCATTCTTATGGCCTTACTCAAAGGTACCTCTTCGCTCATGATATTGAAAATGAAATTGAGCGTTCCCGAAACCACCGCTTCCAGTTTGAGGATCCTGTCTCCACTCTTGATCAGATCATTGATGGTGTTGATCACGGGGAGACCTGCTGCCACATTGGTTTCAAAGTTGAATTTCACACCCTTCTGGATCGCTTTCTGCTTCAATTTGCTGTAATATTCATAAGACGAGCTGCAGGCAATTTTGTTGGCTGCCACTACCGACACATAAGCGTCGAATAATTTATCATACACCAGTGCCACTGAGTCGCTTGCTGTGCAGTCAATAAAAACCGAGTTTCGAAGGTTGTCCTTCCTGATGGTTTCAATCATTCTGTCAATATCAGCCGCTTCGCCCTGTTCGAGTCTTTCCTGGTAGGTGGACGGATCGATTCCATTGGGATCAATCACCATTTTTCGACTGTTGGTAATACCCACCAGGTTTATTTTCAGTTTTAAGGTCTCAATGAGCTTCTCCTGCTGTTGCTGCAGCTGCAACATCAGTTTTTGTCCCACATTGCCAATTCCTGCCAGGTAGAGGTGCAGTTCGCGGTATTTTGAGAGGAAGAATCCCTCATGGATCACATTCAGGGCTTTTTTCAGGCTGTTTTGTTTGATGACCACTGAAATATTGAGCTCACTGCTTCCCTGGGCAGTGGCAATCACACTGATCCCGTTTCGACCCAGTGACCTGAACAGGATGGCTGAAATACCAGGCGTATGCCGCATCCCTTCACCAACAATAGCGATGATAGAGAGATCATTGATCACTTCTATCTCCACATCTTTGCGGTGCTTAATTTCAATCTCAAACTCTTCCTGCAAAGCTTCAACAGCCAGGCTTGTGTCTCCCGGTGATACAGCAAAGGAAATGGTCATCTCGGATGATGCCTGGGTGATCAGGATAATGTTCACATCATACTTTGCCAGGGAGCTGAAAACTCTGGCTGAGGTGCCGGTTTTCCCCACCATTCCGGTTCCCTTGACTGTAATCAGGGAAACTTCATCAATGGAAGAAATTCCCTTGATTAACTCACCCTCTCCACAAATCGTTTCTTTCGCAATGAGCGTTCCGGGTTCGGCCAGGTTAAAGGTATTTTTTACCCGAATGGGAATATTTTCGTTATAAGCCGGGGTAAGCGTAGGTGTATAGATGACCTTTGCTCCGAAATGTGATAGTTCCATGGCTTCCTCATAACTCATGCAGTCAATGGAGTAGGCTTTGGGGACCATGCGGGGATCAGCTGTCATGAAACCGTTGACATCAGTCCAGATTTCCAGTACCTGGGCTTTGACTGCTGCAGCAACAATGGCCGCAGTGTAGTCAGAACCACCCCTGCCCAGTGTAGTGGTACGTCCATGTTCATCAGTGGCAATAAAACCAGGAATCAGCGCAACACGCTTGACCTCCTTTAACTTCTTTCT
Organism: uncultured Bacteroidales bacterium; assembly: GCA_963710385.1. Classification (GTDB taxonomy): domain Bacteria; phylum Bacteroidota; class Bacteroidia; order Bacteroidales. The sequence goes on from CAVQAB010000015.1 coordinate 13,719, forward strand.
AATTTGTTGGTTGGTAAAATCGAACTGTACGCTTGCATTCCCAAAATTACTATCCGTACGGATCAATTTCCTGGAATCGATGTAGATGGCCCCATCCACAAATCTGGCGATGATGGTGGCCGAAAGTCTTTCTCCAAAACTGAGCAGAAAATCGAGGGTTTTATCACTCAGGTCCTGCAACTGGTAAATACCCTGTAATACATCCTGAAATTCACTGATCAAGGATTCTATCTCTTTAAGTGTGAATTCGCGGGATTCACCCTCCAGTAATTCATTGACTGCTTCAACATGCCTGTTTCGGATGGTAATCATTTCATCCCTGAATAGCGGGATTGCGTTCGCCTGCCATGGTGGCTGTGCGTATGATCTGGTCGGTTACTCCTCCAAATGCACTGACAATCACAGCACATGCCTGATCCTGGTCCTCCAGGATCTTCTTTACAATGCGGATGTTCTTTGGGGTTCCCACTGAGGTTCCCCCGAATTTTAAGACCTTCATCATATCCTAGCAGTAATTAAAAAGGGGTCTTTTTACAACCCCTTCAACTATTTATATGGAGGTTGGGATTCACGCGCTCCGTGTCTCCATTCCCCTGTCAACTTTCTTGATCAATCCCTGCAATACTTTTCCGGGACCCACTTCCGTAAAAGAGGTGGCACCATCAGCGATCATGTTTTGAACGGTTTGGGTCCACTTCACCGGTGCGGTGAGCTGGGCTACAAGGTTCATCTTGATTTCACCGGGATCACTGGAAGGCAATGCATTCACATTCTGATACACCGGGCAAACTGGCATAGTAAAAGGTGCAGATTGGATGGCCTCTTCCAATTCAACCCTGGCTGGTTCCATGAGCGGAGAATGGAATGCCCCGCCTACAGGAAGTTTAAGGGCACGTTTGGCACCCAGGGCAGTAAGCTTTTCGACAGCCAGATCGATCCCGGGAACAGAACCTGAAATGACGATTTGACCCGGACTGTTGTAATTGGCGGCAACCACAATCTCTTCAATCTCCTCACAAACCTCTTCCACCTGACTATCCTCCAAGCCAATGATGGCGGCCATGGTGGATGGTTCGGCTTCACATGCCTTTTGCATGGCAAGAGCCCGCTTGAAAACCAGATTCAGCCCATCCTCGAAGGAAAGCGTTCCATTGGCCACCAGAGCGGAGAATTCACCCAGAGAATGTCCTGCCACCATGTCGGGCTGGAATCCTTCCAATGTGCTGGCAAGGATGACTGAATGCAGGAAAATGGCTGGTTGGGTAACCCGGGTCTGTTTCAGGTCCTCCTCCTCCCCTTCAAACATAAGGTCGGTGATCCTGAAACCCAACACTTCATTGGCCTGTTCAAATAATTCTTTTGCCTGAGCATGTTGATCATAAAGATCCTTGCCCATCCCCACATACTGTGCTCCCTGTCCAGGAAATACAAATGCTTGCATCTGTTGTAGTTAAAATTTCCACAAAAGTAATGAAAGTTAGCGGAGATTGGCGCCGATCAGGTGGATAAACTCTTCCCTGGTTTTATCCTGGGTCATAAATCCTCCTGTAAAAGCAGATGTGGTGGTGACCGAATGCTGTTTCTGAACACCGCGCATGACCATGCAAAGATGCAAGGCTTCAATGACCACAGCCACTCCCAGTGGCCGTAAGGTCTCCTGGATACAGTCCCGGATCTGAACGGTGAGTCGTTCCTGGACCTGGAGCCGTCTGGCGTAGGCTTCCACCACCCGGGCAATCTTGCTGAGACCGGTAATGCGTCCATCCGGGATATAGGCCACATGTGCTTTCCCAATAAAAGGAAGCATGTGGTGTTCACACATGGAGAACAATTCGATATCCTTGACAATCACCATTTCACTATAATCTTCGTGGAACACGGCTGATTTTAGTATATCCGCAGGATCTGATCCATAGCCCTGCATGAGGAATTGCATGGATTTGGCCACCCGATTGGGGGTATCTTTTAATCCTTCTCTCTTTCCATCCTCACCAAGAAGATCCAGGATCCCTCTGTAGTGTTCCGTAAGCTTAGAGGTTGTGGCATCGTCCCAGCGTTCGATCTTGTCATACCCGCCGTTCTGATTATCCCCAAGTCCGTTATTAATTATATCCATATCTATCTATTTTCCTAAGTATTCCACTGTATTGTTCTCTGTTTCCTGAATCTTAACTGCATGCAAATCCACATCAAGCTCTTTTATAAAGGGCTCCAGCTCATTCCAGATCCCCATGGCCAGGTTTTCTGTGGAGATAAATTGATCCTTCATGAAATCGACTTCCGTATTGATATTCTTATGATCCAGCTTTACAATCACCTTCTCACGAATAATCGCACTTATTTTCTTCAAATCCACCACATATCCTGTCTGGGGATTTACCTCCCCACGGATGGTTACCCATAGAATGTAGTTGTGACCGTGCCAGTTGGGATTGGCGCACGGACCGTAGATCCGTTCATTCTCTTCGTCAGAAAGTGCTGGATTGAACAGCCGGTGTGCAGCACTAAATCGTTCTCTTCGTGTCAGGTATACCATAAGTAGTTCTATACAAGTTAACGAATTATTGAAGAGTATGTTCATCAGGTCAAATTGAATTAAGGCCAGCAAAACTCCCATGGTCGTCAAAAAAGTGTGGATTTAATAGCCTAAAATGGTTATATTGTGAGATATGATTGTTGTGACAGGGGCTGCAGGTTTTATTGGTAGTAATCTTGTGACGGGATTGAATAATGCCCGTTATAAGGATATTGTCCTGGTGGATGATTTCAGCCGACCTGACAGGGAAAGGAATTATGCTGGTAAGCAATTCACTGCCATGGTGGATCGCAATGAATTTCCCCAATGGGTACATGATAATCATCGGTTTATCCAGATGATTCTTCATATGGGGGCACGAACCGATACTACTGAGTTCTCCTGGGAGGTTTTCCAGGAACTGAATGTAGATTATTCAAAAGAGGTTTTCAACCTTTGTATCGAATATGGATTACCTGTCATTTATGCCAGTTCTGCTGCTACTTATGGATTGGGAGAGCATGGTTATGACGATTCGCATGATTTGGTACCCAGTCTGGAGCCCCTCAATCCCTACGGCCGAAGTAAGAATGAATTTGACCTTTGGGTTCTTTCCCAAGAGCGGAAACCCTTTTTCTGGGCAGGGTTGAAATTCTTTAATGTTTACGGACCCAATGAATACCACAAAGGGCGGATGGCTTCTGTGGTTTTCCATGCTTTTAACCAGATTAAGGAGACAGGAGGAATGAAACTGTTCCGGTCCCATCATCCGGATTTCAGGGATGGTGAGCAGGCACGTGATTTTATTTATGTGAAGGATGTGGTGGATGTGATTATTTACCTTATGGAAAACCGGCCAGCCAGTGGATTGTATAATTTGGGTACAGGAAAGGCTTCTAACTTTCTTGGACCTGGTCAATTATACTTTTCAGGCTATGGATCTTGAGCCCTCAATTTCTTTTATGGATACTCCTGAAGATATTCGCGACAATTACCAGTATTTCACCGAGGCCAATATGCAAAAATTGAGAAGTGTGGGTTATGATAAGGAATTCACTTCCTGGAGGTAGGAGTGAAGGATTATGTGTGCAACTATCTTAATGAAAATTAGGTTAATTAATAATGTAGTGAAACTTACCTAATATTCATATTATTGAGTATAAAATGAACTCAATTAACAAATAAATATCTAAATATGAGAGGCTATACAGTTGCTTTAGTAATATGTAAAATGGTCTTTCTTAACTCCTCTGTAATTTCCCAGAAATACATTGCTGATTATCGAGTGGCGAAAGAGGAGGTTCTGAGAAGTATTCCTGAGGAATACATCAATCAAGCCCGATCGGATCTGGTCATTAGCCTATCAACATACTTCCCATGGAACTCATGTTTCAGTGGCGTTTCGGATTACCAGATTATAAGGACGGAGATGACAGTTTTATTTGGTATATCGAATCCGTAGCAGGATGGGAAACTTGAGTTTAGAGACAATGAATTGACTAGTTATGCTCCTGAGGGTATTGATGGCATCGGATCTTAGCAGTTGATGAAACTGCATTTATTCAAACGACCAGGAATTACTTAGATGCACCTGAAAATGCAAATGTCAATGTTATTATGTGGTCTTGGTGTAATATTGCCGGACATGATGTTGCAGGTAATTATTTACCCGGAATGGATTCTTTGATTTCTGAGTATGGACCGGGAGGAACAAAGATTGGAACAGGGGAAGGTCAGAGAGAGATATCCGGTGACATTTCATTTTTATGACGGGACATGCCAATGTAAATGCCAATGTGGGTGAACTAAATCCCAAAGAGTCAGGCTGAATTAATCATTGATCATTGTAATACAATGGATATTTTTGTTTGGATTATTATTCCATCGACACCCATGATATGGATGACAATTATTGGGAGGATACTGGAGATAATGGAAATTCTGCATACCTATGGAGGTAACTTTTATGAAGATTGGCAGAATTCTCATGTGCTGGGGGAAGACTATTATGAGAATAAAAATCTCCAGGAGGAGAGGTGGTTTTTGGAGCACACAATACGCAACATATTACTGCCAACCGAAAAGGATATGCTATGTGGTGGATCCTGGCACGTATAGCAGGTTGGGAGGATGATTTATCTTCAACTGAAGATCTATTTGAAGAGGATAAGTTATTGGTTTACCCAAATCCTGGAATGGGGAATTTTTTGTAAGAAATGAGGACTTCAAGTTTAGTGAGATCCAAATTTTCAATTCAAGGTGTAAAAGTTATGCAGCTCCAGTTTCAATTTCAAACGCTACAATAATTATTGACATTAGTGATCATCCTTCTGGAATCTATGGTATAAGTTGTTAGACTTTGAAAAGTCTGAATTGAGAAAAGCCCTTGTTGTAAAGCATTAAATCTACTAAGTGAATAGTATACATAACTTAAATTCATCTGTGATATGGAATCAAGAAAAAAATACAACTCATACTTGTTCCGCTATTGATGCAGCAATTCTTCCTTTGCATTCCCAGAAATACATTGCTGATTATTCAGTTGCAAAGGAGGAAATTCTAAGAGTATTCCTGAGGAATTCATCAATTTAGCTCGCACGAATCTGGTTATGTGCCTATCAGCATACATCTCATGGTACTCATGTATTCAGTGGTGTTTTCGGATTACCAGGATTATAAGGAAGGAGATGCATGTTTTATTTGGTATATCGAATACCAGTGCAGGAAGGGAAACTTGAATTTCAGAGACTATGCACTTGATAGTTATGCTCCTGCGGGTATTGACGGCATGGATCTCAGCATGGATGAAACTGCATTTATCCAGACCACCAGGAATTACCTAGATGCACCTGAAAATGCAAGTGTCAATGTTATTATGTGGTCTTGGTGCAATATTGCAGGTCATGATGCTTGCAGGTAATTATCTTCCCGGGATGGATTCCTTGATTTCCGAGTATGGTCCAGGAGGAACAAAGATTGGAACAGGGGAAGGTCAGAGAGAGATACCGGTGACATTCATTTTTATGACGGGACATGCCAATAAAAATGCCAATGTTGGAGAACTGAATCCAAAAAGCCAGGCGGAATTAATCATTGATCATTGTAATACAAATGGATATTTCTGTTTGGATTATTATTCCATCGACACCCATGATATGGATGACAACTATTGGGAGGATACTGGAGACAATGGAAATTCTGATGACTTACGGAGGTAACTTTTATGAAGATTGGCAAAACTCTCATGTACTGGGGGTGGACTATTATGAAAATAAGAATACTCCAGGAGGAAGCGTGATTTTTGGAGCACACAATACGCAACATATAACTGCCAATCGAAAAGGGTATGCTATGTGGTGGATCCTGGCACGTATAGCAGGTTGGGATGGAATCATCCACATACCTGTGACTTCGATAAATGTTACCTCAGCTGGAGGATGTGACAGAGGTTTCGACGGGGAACTACTTGCAGTTTTCAGCGGAGGTCTTACCGGCAGAAGCAACAAACAAAGATATCACCTGGAGTGTAATGAACCAGACAGGTTCGGGAACCATCACCCAGGATGGATTACTGACTGCCACATCAGCGGGTACAGTAAATGTTGTAGCTACAGCTCAGGATGGTATCAGGAGTAACAGGCAGGATGCAGATCACGATTACCGATCCGGAGATACCGGTGACTTCGATCAATGTTTCCTCAGCAGGAGGAGTGACGGAGATATTCAACTGGAGAAACGTTGCAGTTTTCAGCGGAGGTTTTACCGGCAAATGCTACAGTAAATAGTATTACCTGGAGTGTAACGAACCAGACAGGTTCAGGGACAATCACTCAGGAAGGGATGTTTACTGCAACTTCAGCAGGCACGGTCGAAGTTGTGGCTACTGCAACGGATGGATCAGGAGTAATCGAGGGAGCATGCAAATTACGATCGCTGATCCATTAATCCTGGTGAGTTCGATCAATGTTTCGTCTGCAGGCGGAGTTACAGAGGTTATTAATGGGGAAACATTGCAGTTTTCGGCAGAGGTATTGCCTGAAAATGCTACAATAAAAGTATTATTTGGAGCGTAACGAACCAGACAGGTTCAGGGACTATCACTCAGGATGGCCTGTTTACGGTCAACTTCGGCTGGGACGGTTGAAGTTGTGGCTACTGCCATGGATGGATCAGGAGTAACAGGCAGCATGCAAATTACAATTGCTTCTCCATTAATCCTGGTGAGTTCGATCAATGTTTCGTCCGCAGGTGGAGTGACAGAGGTTTTGAATGGAGAAACATTGCAGTTTTCAGCTGAGGTTTTACCTGAAAATGCAACGGATAAAAGATATCACCTGGAGTGTAACTAACCAGACAGGTTCGGGAACTATCACCCAGGATGGATTGTTGACGGCAACCGCAGCGGGTACAGTAGATTATTGTTGCCACAGCAGATGATGGTTCAGGTGTATCTACATCCATGACAATTGATATATTGGAAAAACTACTGTGATCTGGAGAATTTCAGTTCTTTTATGTATCCTATTTACCCCAATCCAGGAAAAGGTGATTTTCTTTCTCAATACATCGGCAAAAATGATCGATTTACTTCAGGTCATTGATCAAGATGGTTCTTTAGTATTGGATTTGAAACCGACTCAAGGATCACCTATTATTGAATTTAATATTTCTACTCATCCTTCTGGACAATATTTTGTGAAATTGTTTTCTGGCGAGAACTTGGTGGTAAAAAGTATTATTCTTATTAAGTAAGTACAATGGTGACTAGAGAAATAGCCATTGATAAGCTCCACCAGTATGTGAAGCACGAAAAGACCATCATGCATTGTCTGGCATCTGAAGCAGTAATGCGGGCAATAGCCAGAAGACTTAACGAGGATGAAGAGCGTTGGGGATTGACAGGATTGCTGCACGACATTGATATGGAAGTGACCAATGCTGATCCTAAGGTACATGCCCTGAAAGCTGAAGAGTTGCTGGCTGAGTTTGAGCTGGACCATGAAATGTTAGAAGCTATTCGCATGCACAATGATGAGGCCACAGGGATACCCAGATCCACTCCCTTTCAGCATGCCCTCGCTGCAGGTGAGACCATCACCGGTCTGATCTATGCCACAACACTGGTCTATCCTGATAAGAAAATAGCCAGTGTAAAGTATAAGTCGGTGCGAAAGCGGATGAAAGAAAAAGCTTTCGCAGCAAACGTAAGCCGCGACCATATCATGGAGTGTGAAAAGATAGGGATCCCTCTGGATGAATTTATCCAGATTTCCGTGGATGCCATGCGGGAAATCTCTGATGAAATCGGACTTGATAGCTACCTCAATTAGGTATTGACATTTTCCAGGAGACTCACATAGCACCAATCACTCAGCACTCATTCCAGGTCTGATTGCTATGAATCACCTGATGCCCCAAGCAGGCGGTCATAGCGTGTTCCGGGTGGACGGTGGTAGAAAAGGATCAGGTATTCATTCTCTGTCTCAAAATGATTCCCTTCGATTTCGGCCATATCAAACTGTTCTGAAAAGGCAGGCAGGTACAGATATCTGTAGTTATAGACTCCCTGCTTGAGCAACAATGTTTTCATGTAAGCCCCCTCTTCAGCCTTATAATCCATCCGGTTCAGGTCATTGAACTGCCAGTTGGTCAGCGCACCTGCAATATAGACCGAGCCATCCAGTGGCAATGCCATGTTGAGTCTGAAGTGGACAAATACGTAGTCGGCATCCACACCTGGATCCTGGCCTCCTTCCGATTCAATGGCATACCTGCCGTTGATATCCTCTTTTGAAAAGTAGTTGTGGGGCGGATTGGGCTGCATCGGGTTTCAGCTCGAAGTGAAAATAGGGATCCACATAATCGATGCGTTGTACATAATAGGTGGGGATCCTTGTATTTTTGGTATCGAAGAACCGGAATTCATTTCCCCCCGGAAAGATGTTCTCTTCATGGTAATCATAGACCAGGTTATTGGCGTTGACCATATAAGGTTGCAATCCTTCGATGCCCAGGTCCCACAGACCATTCTGGTAAATGACAGCACGGGTGTCATTGTAGGGATCGTCAATTCTTACCCCTGAATGATGCACTGTAAAATCCACTTCGTGACAGCAATCTTTGTATTGATTCAATACCGGAATTGCCAGCTGTAGCTTCAATGTTGACAATGCTTTCGGTGATCATAAAGCGTTTGGTGAAGACCACATCATCAGGATCCCTATCCCGGTATACCACCAAAAGGTAATTTCCCGAAACCAGGAGCCGGGTATTTTCATTGGGAATCTGAAGTGTGTAGTGCAGGTAGGTATAATAGGTGTTAAATGAAGGGACGCTTCCCCTGATTTCGTTTTCGGGATAGCCTTCCATGTATTCCTGTTCGATGAGATCTGAACGTGTCCAGTCGGCATTACAATGGATCACCTTATATGAAAGGGTAGGTTGATCCTTTGAGAGGTCATCAAATTCAAGCACGAGCGGGACATCTTCCTGGAGCCTCATGACAGGATAACTCAATGGCCAGCCTTCACGATAAAGTTGCACCGTTTTTATATTGGGAGTCAGCACCATTTCCCGCATCTTACCGTCGACATCTTCAACGGATTGCTGACCCTGGACAGGAACGACACTGATATGGATCAGGATAAAACATGTTAGATAATATAAGAGCTAATTTCATTGAATCGAAGGAAATATATTTACAAATCTAGATTTTAAAATACATTATCTGAATTCTGTCTTTGTGGGTTCATAAAAATAGCTATTTTTACGAATTCTTTTATTGTTACAAAGTTCACAATGGCTGAGGTAATCAAGATCAAAAAAGGTCTGGACATCAAAATGAATGGACAGGCCGAAAAAATTTACGTGAAGGCCCCCAGGGCCAAAACCTTTGCAATAAAGCCGACTGATTGGCATGGACTAACTCCAAAGATCATACCAATATTGTGCGATACTGTAAAGGTCGGTACTCCAATTTTTTATGACAAGTACCATCCGGAGATAAAGTTTACATCTCCTGTGAGCGGGATCTTGTTGTCAATCAACAGGGGTGAACGAAGGCGGATCACAGAGGTGGTTGTGGAGGATGATGGGAAGGATACTCCGGAGAGTTTCCTTCAGGGTGATCCGGCAAAACTGACCAGGGAGCAAATCGTTGAGAATCTTCTGGAGAGTGGTCTTTGGCCCATGATCAGACAGCGCCCTTATTCAGTGATTGCCAGGCCCGATTCGAAACCCAAATCGATCTTTATCTCAGCATTTGATACTTCCCCCCTGGCTCCTGATTATGACTTTCTGCTGAAAGACTTGGAAGAGGAATTCCAATGGGGGATTAATGTTTTGAGACAATTGACAGAAGGAAAGGTTCATCTGAATCTTGACGGAAGATATCCCTCCATCAGGACACTGAGCAACATTGAAGGAGTGGAAATAAATCGTTTCAAGGGTCCGCATCCGGCAGGTAATGTGGGTATTCAAATTCACAAATTGGATCCCATTAATAAGGGCGATTTGATATGGACAGTAAAACCACAGGATGTGGTTGCCATTGGCAGGTTATTCAAAAATGGCAAATACGATCCATCTGTGGTAATTGCACTCACCGGATCCCAGGTAGAAAAACCACAGTACTATAAAACCATACGAGGTGCCGCAATAGCTCCCCTGCTGGAGAATCAAATGAAGGAGGGAGAAAACAGGGTTATTTCAGGAAGTGTTCTTCAGGGCAGACAGGTAGATCCGGTGGAGGGTTACGTGGGTTTCCTGGATTCCCAGGTGACGGTCATTCCGGAAGGAAATTATTACGAAATGTTTGGATGGATCTTGCCCGGTTTCAAGAAGTTATCGGTTTCAAGATCCTTCGCATCCAAATGGCTCGCTCCCAACAGGAAATTCCACGTGGATACCAACCTGCATGGAGGGCAGCGGGCTTTTGTGATGACCGGCGAGTATGAAAAAGTACTACCAATGGATATCTATCCCATGCAGTTGTTAAAGTCCATCCTGGTCAACGATATCGATAAAATGGAGCAGCTGGGCATCTATGAGGTGGATGAAGAGGATTTCGCCCTGTGCGAATTTGTCTGTACCTCCAAGACCCCGGTTACGAATATCATCCGGGATGGTCTGAGGTCACTGCGAAAAGAAATGGAAGATTAATACATACACCAATCAATTCACATGAGTGCTTTAAGAAGATTTGTTGATAAAATCAAGCCACCTTTTGAGAAGGGAGGAAAGCTGCACATATTCCTTGCCGGTTTTGAAGCCATTGAGACCTTTTTCTTTGTCCCAAACAAAGTCACTAAAGGAAGTGTACATATCCGGGATGCCAACGATATGAAGCGGTCCCTGATTATTGTAATATTTGCAATGGTCCCAGCCCTGCTCTTTGGGATCTGGAATACAGGATTTCATCATTTCCAGGCCCTGGGGATCGAAGCAGGATTCTGGCAGATGGTCTGGTTTGGATTCCTGAAGATACTTCCCATCATCATCGTTTCATATGTTGTGGGCCTTGGGATTGAGATTGCATTTGCTCAAATGCGAAACGAGGAGGTTGCCGAAGGATATTTCGTTACAGGGATGCTGATCCCCCTGGTGATGCCGGCAGATGTACCCCTTTGGATGGTGGCTGTGGCCACTGTTTTTGCTGTGGTTATTGGCAAAGAGGTATTTGGAGGAACCGGGATGAATATTCTTAACCCGGCCCTGACAGCCAGGGCTTTCCTCTTTTTTGCATATCCAAGCAGTATGTCGGGAGATAAGGTATGGATAGCGGGTCTTACTGAAGGAACAGGGGTTGTAGACGGATATTCAGGATCAACCATCCTTGGTCAGGCTGCAGGGAATAGTTCTACTTTTGTAAATGGATTGGGAGAAACGTATACATCCTGGGATATGTTCCTGGGAACCATTCCCGGTTCCATCGGGGAGACATCCACGCTGGCCATTCTGATCGGGGCAGTGATCCTGGTCCTGACGGGTGTTGGTAGCTGGAAGATTCTTTTTTCGGTCTTTGCCGGCGGTGCCCTTATGGGACTAATACTGAATGCCTTTGCGGTGAACGAATTTATGGCCATGCCTTTCTGGCAGCACCTGCTGTTGGGTGGATTTGCATTTGGAGCGGTCTTTATGGCCACCGATCCTGTATCAGCAACACAAACTGAACGAGGGAAATGGATTTACGGATTCCTCATCGGTTTTCTTGCCATCCTGATCAGGGTGCTTAATCCGGCCTACCCGGAAGGAGTAATGTTGGCTATCCTGCTGATGAATGTTTTTGCACCGCTTATCGATCATTATGTGATTGAGGCCAACATCCGCAAAAGATTGAAAAGAGCAAAAGTTACTGCAAACTAATATCATAGAGACGAGCATGAGAAGTTTTAGCAATACCTACATATTTGTCTTTTCGCTGATCATGGTTACGATTGTGGCTATACTGCTTTCGTTTGTATCCATGCAGCTGAAGCCTCGCCAGCAAATGAACCTGGAAATTGAAAAGAAGCAGGACATCCTTCGTTCGGTTGGACAGGCCGGTCAGGTGGCCGAGGCGAGTGACAAGAATAGTTACATTGAGGAGGAGTTCAGCAAATACATCACTGAATCCTATGTTATCAATTTCAATGGAGAAGAGGTTGAAATGGATGCGTTTGAAGTGATGCTCAATCTGAATGCTGAAATTCGCAAAACTCAGGAAGATCGAGATTATCCTGTCTTTGTTTACATAAACGAATCAGGTGAGAAGAAATATATATTTCCGGTAAGGGGAAAAGGACTCTGGGGTGCCATCTGGGGGTATATTGCCCTGAACGATGATCTGAATACAATTTATGGGGCTGTTTTTGATCATAAAAGCGAGACACCCGGTCTGGGTGCAGAGATCAACACTGAATGGTTCCAGGAGCCGTTCATCGGGAAAACACTCTTTGATGAGAATGGAGAATTTGTTTCCATCGAAGTGGTCAAAGGAGGCGCTGATCCTGCAGATCCACATGCTGTGGATGGCATATCGGGAGGCACCATCACATCCAAAGCACTGGAGGAGATGATTAAGGATTGCATGACCGGTTACGTGAAGTATTTTCAACAGATAGCAACAAAATAATATCATGAGTAACGAAAAGGAACCTTTATTTTCAGCCAAGAACCTCAAGCTTTTGAGTGAGCCCATGGGATCGAGCAATCCTATTACCGTGCAGGTACTGGGGATCTGTTCAGCACTGGCTGTTACCGTTAAACTAAAGCCTTCCATCGTACTGGCGCTGTCAGTGGTTGTTGTGATGGCTGTATCCAACGTGGTGATCTCACTCCTGAGGAAAATGGTACCACCCAGGATCCGGATCATTGTTCAACTGGTGGTCATTGCCACCATGGTGATTCTGGTGGACCAGGTGCTGAAAGCTTATGCTTACGATGTAAGTAAACAGCTATCGGTCTTCGTTGGACTGATCATTACCAACTGTATCATCATGGGACGATTGGAAGCCTTTGCACTGGGTAATAAGCCCTGGCCCTCCTTCCTGGATGGACTTGGCAATGCAGCCGGATATGGTGTGATCCTGATCATCGTGGCTTTCTTCAGGGAACTGCTTGGATCGGGAACGCTTTTGGACATGCAGGTAATTCCCCAGGCCTTTTACGATGCCGGTTATGAGAACAATGGAATGATGATCCTTCCTCCCATGGCACTGGTGGTGGTAGGTATCATTATCTGGATACAAAGATCACGCAGGAAAGATCTAATCGAAAATTAGCCTGATCAAAAACTAGAAATATATAATCTTCATGGAAAATCTGGTCAATATATTTGTCAAGTCCATCTTCATCGACAACATGATCTTTGCCTATTTCCTGGGCATGTGTTCATACCTGGCTGTCTCCAAAACAGTGAAGACATCCACAGGACTGGGGATAGCAGTGATTTTTGTACTTGGATTTACAGTCCCCATGGACTTCCTTATCGAGAATTACATTCTGAAGGAAGGGGCACTTGGCCTGGCTCAGTCCGGGCCTCGCTGATGTGGATCTGAGCTTCCTTAGTTTCATCATGTTCATTGCCGTGATCGCATCCATGGTTCAGCTGGTGGAGATGGTGATTGAAAAATATGCACCTTCGCTATACACATCGCTGGGAATCTTTCTCCCCCTGATTGCAGTGAACTGTGCCATCCTGGGTGGATCACTTTTCATGCAGGAGCGGGAATATGCCAACATTGGTGAAGCCACCGTATTCGGACTGGGTTCCGGAGTGGGCTGGTTCCTGGCCATTGTGGGGATTGCAGCCATTCGTGAGAAGATCCAGTACTCCAATGTACCGGCACCTCTCCGGGGCCTGGGGATCACATTCATCATTACAGGTTTAATGGGTATTGCATTCATGAGTTTTATGGGTATCAAATTGTAACAAAACGAAGTCAACATGGTATTTCTCACTTCAACAGTCTCTGTCATCCTGATCAGCATCGCAGTGTTCCTCTTTGTGATCCTGCTGCTGGTGGTTATGTTGCTCTATGCTAGGTATAAGCTCACACCCCAGGGTGATGTTCAACTGAAAGTCAACGATAAGGAGTTCACCGTATCACCAGGATCCACTGTGCTGAATACGCTTTCAGGCAATGACATATTCCTTCCCTCTGCCTGTGGTGGTGGTGGAACCTGCGGAATGTGCAAGTGTCAGGTATTAGAGGGAGGAGGAAGCATCCTGCCTACGGAGACCGGTTTTTTCACCCGGAAAGAGCAGCAGCAACAATGGAGGCTCGGTTGCCAGGTGAAGCTCAGGGAAGACATGACCATTCAGATTCCCGAGGAGGTAATGGGGATCAGGAAATGGGAGTGTGAAGTGGTAAATAACAATAACGTGGCCACATTTATCAAGGAATTCGTGGTGAGACTGCCGGAAGGCGAGAAGCTCAACTTTAAATCTGGCGGATACATTCAAATCGATGTCCCTAAACTGGAGGTGGATTTTTCCAAAGACGTTGATGTGGAAGAAGAGTATCGTGACGAATGGGATAAGTTTGATATGTGGTCCCTCCAAATGAAGAACACGGAGGAGACTTACAGGGCCTATTCCATGGCCAATCATCCTGCTGAAGGCAACATTGTCATGCTGAATATCCGGATTGCCACACCTCCCTGGGATGTGAGCCATGGTCGTTTCAAGAGTGTGAATCCGGGGATATGTTCATCCTATATCTTCTCCCGGAAGCCCGGGGATAAAGTAACCATTTCGGGTCCTTACGGAGAATTCTTCATTAAAGAGACCAAAAATGAGATGGTCTACGTGGGTGGTGGAGCCGGAATGGCTCCCATGCGTTCGCACATATTCCACCTGTTCCATACCCTGAAAACCAAACGGAAGGTGACCTACTGGTATGGTGCCCGATCTAAAAGGGAGATCTTTTACGAAGATCATTTCAGGGACATTGAAAAGGAGTTTCCTAATTTCACCTTTAACATTGCCCTGTCGGAACCCACCGAGGAGGATAAGTGGGACGGTTATACCGGGTTTATTCACCAGGTACTTTATGACAACTACCTCAGGTATCATGAAGAACCCGAAGAGATTGAATACTACATGTGCGGGCCACCCATGATGAACAGTGCCGTATCCAAGTTGCTCTATGATATGGGGGTGCCCGATGAGATGGTCGATTTTGACGATTTCGGATAAAAAACACTCCTTAGAATTATTGCAGTTTGCTTCAACCCAATTCGTTTAGCAATATATTTAGCTTCCATCTTAAAAGTTTTTATAATTTCACGGCTGTGTATTTGTAAAAACTTTTTTAGCATGAGGTTCTCTTCCTTTGTTTCAGTTTCTTTAACGGTCATTGCAGCTGTACTGATCACTGCATGCAATGGTGAAGCCAAAAGGGGAGAATACCATTCCATTCAGGGCTTTACCCAGGGCACCACCTACCACATTACCTACCAGCATCCCACAGAATTTGATCTGAAGGAGAAGGATCGATTCTTTACTCAGGGTATTCGATGGTTCCCTCTCCACCTATGACTCAACCAGTATCATCAGTGCCATCAACCAGAATCATGCCGGTGTGAAGACCGATACACTGTTCCGTACGGTTTTCCGGGAATCCGGACGAGTCTATCAGCTTTCAGGGGGCGCTTTTGATATTACGCTGGCACCGGTGATCAATGCCTGGGGATTCGGACCGGGCGAACAGTTGGAGGTTGACAGTGCAATGGTGGACAGCCTGTTGCAATATGTGGGCATGGAGAAGGTGGTATTAGTGGCTGACTCGGTTTATAAAAGCCATCCAGCTGTAAATCTAAATGTAAACGCCATTGCCCAGGGTTATGCAGTGGATGTGGTGGCTATGTACCTGGAGGATCTGGGATGCCGGAATTACATGGTAGAGATCGGAGGTGAGATCCGGACCCGTGGAATAAATTCCAAGGGTAGTTTCTGGAGGATCGGGGTAGACCGGCCCGACTACGGGAACATGATCCCCGGACAACAGTTGCAGGTGATCATCAGTATGCACAACCGTTCGCTGGCTACTTCAGGGAATTACCGGAAATTCTATGAAAAAGAGGGTGTACGGATCACCCATTCCATCGATCCGGCCTCCGGATACCCAAAGGTTTCAAGATTACTCAGCGCAACGGTGCTGACTGATGCATGCATCTCCGCAGATGCCTATGCTACTGCCTGCATGGTCATGGGACTGGAAAAGGCCCAG
>CAVQAB010000016.1:0-17856 GCA_963710385.1 uncultured Bacteroidales bacterium
GAAATCATGCGCAGTTTTTGTTCCCAATTTAAATGGTGCAGTGCTTCAGTATCAAGATGTAGTGGAAGAAGGATGGAAAACCGTAGGGAGTTCTACCCCGGGTGTGGGTTGGTATAATGCTTTCAACCTGATCAACAAACCGGGTGGCAGCAGTATTGGATGGGGATTGAATGTGTTCAATCCGGATACAGAATGGGTAAGGGCAAGTCACAATCTGGATGAATTAATAGGAAAATCAAGTGTGACATTTAGAATTGCCTTGGCAAGTACCGGAGCTCAAGGCATAGGTAATCAGGGATTTGCATTTGACAATGTATCTATTGCGGAGCGGACAAAGATGTCAGTGCTGGAGTACTTTACAAACGCCTCAAGTGTACAAGCCGTATCTACCGATAAATTAATTGATTCCCTGGGTAGGGCATACTCAAAAGATATTATAGATATACAATACCACATGGATTATCCGGGTTTCGATCCAATGAATATAAACAATCCAGTTCCAGCTTCGACGAGATCATTCTATTATGGAATTCAAGGGGTTCCTTATGCTATTCTTGATGGGGGTTTAGCTAACTCCTATAGGTTCGATTTCTCAGATCTTAAAACTGCACCGGTCGATGATTACATAGGATTGGTTACGCTTGAAATCCCACAATTTGATATCGAACTTTCAGTTGATTGGCTGGATGAGCGTTTGGAAACTACCACCACTGTAACTTGCAACACAGAGGAATACGAAGAGAATATTCAGTTATATCTGGTTGTATTTGAGACTTCTGTTACTGAATATACTGGAAATAATGGTGATACGGCATTCAGGAATGTAGTCCTGGATATGTTGCCGACACCTGCTGGCA
This sequence comes from uncultured Bacteroidales bacterium, assembly GCA_963710385.1. Taxonomy (GTDB): domain Bacteria; phylum Bacteroidota; class Bacteroidia; order Bacteroidales. Next base: position 858 of record CAVQAB010000016.1, read on the forward strand.
AATTATTGGGGGGCAATTGGGAGTTGGGAGAAAGTGAAATCCGGTCTGATATCTGGACTTACCAACCCTATGTGGAAGACATGAATGATCTGGCAGTTGCAGCATTTGTTCAGGACAGGGTTACTGGTCAGATCCTTCAGGCTTCTGTCAATTCCAGGAATAAGCCTGTTGGAGTTATAAATATATTGGAGGTATCACCATTGCATATATATCCCAATCCGGCTAAGAACATCATTCATGTAAATCTTGGAAGGACTCTAGAAGAAGCAGGAATGTTCAGGTTATTGGATATGAATGGCAGAACAGTTCTAACAGAACATGTGCCACCGGGTTATCAGATTTACCAGATAGGAATTGAGCATCTTCAACGTGGAATGTATATCCTCTACTGGTATGAAGCCGATCAGATCAGGGGTGTAAATAAAATTGTGAAGACGGAGTAAACCAAAGTATGGCTTTCTAGTTGAACACTTTTAACGAAACAGACAATTGTCATACTATTTGTCGCCTTCTACAGGAAGAAAGTTTTCCATCATCCAGACCTCCGATATGTCCTTTGCTGTAGTTGAGAATGTGATGTGCCGTCCATTGGGATGAACGCTCAAACCATCGATACTATTATCAGTCTTCAATCCAAGTTTCTCAGGTTCTCCTCCATCAACAGCGATGCGCCATAATTCATGCCTACCGCTCTCATCATTTGAATCTTTTACAGTTAGAAGCAGGTAGTTGCCATCTGTCGTCCATACAACTGCTTGGGTACTTCCCAGTCCAATCCCTTTTTTAAATTTGTACAATTCTTTGGTGGCACCTCCCTCAATGGATAAAAGTTCCAGCTTTGAAGTATTTCTGCCAGTGAAGCCAAGGGCCAGCCACTGGCCATCCGGAGAAAGGGAGAAGGTAAAGAATCTCTTGTTTGTGTAAAGAACCACCTCATTACCTGATTCGAGGTCCCTGGTAATAATATTACAGTCTCTTGTTTTAAAGTTTCTTAGACCATAATATAACATTTTACTAAAAGGTGAGAACTGATGGCCCCCAAAGTGTGAAAGTTGATCTTCATGCCTCAAAGCAAGAGTAATGTCGCCTGTTTGAGCATCAACCCCGGATAACTCGATTTCATCATCTTCGTTCCAGTGGACAAGAAAAATTGATTTCCCATCCGGGGACCAGACGGGGTAACCAAATAAATAAAGGTCAGGATAGAATTCACGCACATTGCCGGTTTCAATAGATTTGATACAGAGAATATTACCTCCCCACCTGTAGCCGAATGGCCTGACTATAGGGGAACGTTTGGATACATATGCCAGATATTTCCCGTCGGGGGAGTAGGCCGGTGTCTGGTTAAATCCTTCATATGCCCGGATGAACTTCACCGCCGGACCGATATTCTTACCTGTCTCTGAATCGAGTTCAGCAGAATAAATATCAGTCAGTCTCTGAGAAAAGCCATAGAAGTAGGTGCCATTCTCAGTAAATCCCAAAGTTTCAACTGGCCCCATATTCTGTGTAACAAGCATTGGTTCTCCATAAGCTTTTGTCTCAGACACAGGGAGGAAAAAAGAGCTCAGTGTTCCACCATTCCGGTTGCTTGCAAACAAGATACCCTTTCCATCGGGTGTCCACCCCAGAAAATAATCATTGGAAGGATGCTCCACCAGTGTTGTTTCAATGCTTCCATCGATTGAAATGAGGTGGATATCACGAGCCTGATTGTCTTTATCAGCAGGAATATCATAGGCAATGAATCGCGAATCGGCTGAAAATCTCGCATTTTTTGGCCATGAAAGATAACCCTTTCTTCCACCCAGTTCTTTGAGAATTCGAAAAGAACCATCGGATGTGGAAATAATTCCAATATCGGTGGTAGAATCTTTCTTCGAGAACAATGCCAGGATCTGTTTTCCATTGGGAGACCAGTCACAAACCTTGGTCCATTGCATTTCTTCATTACTCCATAGCTTTTGAGGTTCCTTCCCATCCAACCCAACGATGTAGAGGTCAACGTAGGACGGATTATCGTCATTAAACCAGTCATAAACAATTTGTTTCCCATCGGGTGACCACCTTGAAAACAAGGCATATTCAACAGGATCATTCCAGGAACCACTGCTGGTAAGACGGCTTTTTTTCCGGTGCCAATTTCGTAAATGGCCAGGTCACCGGTATTCCAATCCACAAAGGAGATATATTTGCCATCGGGAGAAGCTTCTCCCATTACATCAACCTCGGGACCTTCCCACACTTTTCTCACGGTCATGCCCTTTGCCAATTTAGGATCTGATGGGTGCGCGAGTGCAGCAAGCCGGGATCCTTGCGGCACTAACCATGTCCTCCTGCTTACTGTAATCCCTGATCAAGGTGGTGTATGCCTTCTCTGCTTCCTGTTTGCCTAGCTTCTCGTAGCACATCCCCATATGGAAGTATGCCTTTGCTGCGATGGGCTTGTTATCCGGATACTTTTCAATGATTACCTGGTATACCTCGATGGCCTTATCCAGTTCACCATTTACTTCTTCCAGTTGAATAGCTAATGGCATGAGTTCCTCTGCTGTCTGGGCAAAAGAGTTATGACCAACCATCACCAGGATGATCGGGATAAGGATTGAAATTCTATGGATCGCTTTCATGATACCCTCCTATTTTTTATGTATTGAAATTCTTACGTGAAAGGTAATTTCGTAATATGTGCATAGTTGTGAATAGAATGTAAAAGAACGTAAAATCCATCAGCGGGATTTTTAAAGGAATTTGTATCCTTTGCCATGAATGGTGATAATCAACGCTGGCTTATCCGGCATCTCTTCGATTTTCTTTCTCAAGGTGGCAATATGTGCATCAATGGTACGGGTAAATGGAAATGATTCGTATCCCCAGACCTGATTAAGAGGTCGTCGCGGGAAACTACCTCCCTTTCTTTCTCCAAAAGGAATCGGAGTATTTCAAATTCACGAGGTGAGAGTTTGAGTGTTTTCCCGTTTACGAGCTTCGTACTTTTTGAAATTGATCTCAAGATTTCCAAACTGGAATACTTCTGGTATCGAGGAGATCGGAATTTGAACGCCGCAACAATGCATTGATACGGGCAAGTAATTCAAGGACACTGAAAGGCTTTGTTATGTAATCATCTGCTCCGAGGTCCAGGCCTGTGACAATATCAGATTCCTGACTTTTGGCCGTTAGCATCACAATTGGGATTTCCGGTATTGATTCTTTCAGTTTTTTACAGACTTCGTAACCATTCAGTCCGGGCAGCATCAGGTCAAGGATGATCAGATCAGGTCTGTTCTCGACGGCCTTTTTCAATCCAGTTTCACCATCAAGAGCAGCAATAACAATATAATCCCTTGCTTCAAGGTTGAATTTTAATCCTTCAACCATGTTTTTTTCATCTTCAATAATGAGGATCTTTTTCATAGTATCTATTGATCAGCTATACATCCAATTTTGTCTTCTCAAGGTTATGTAAGCGGGAGCCTGATGGTAAACCTGCTGCCTTTCCCAGGTGCACTGTCAACCTCTATTTTACCATTGTGCGCCTCAACGATATGCCTGGTTAGGGTCAATCCCAATCCACTTCCCCGTGGCTTGCTTCACCATATTGTTGGGAACCCGGTAAAATTTATCAAAGATCTTCTTCAGCTCATCTTTCGCTATCCCGATTCCATGATCTGTAACAGTAATCAAGGCTGAATTTAGCTTCCCTGCGTAATTTCAACTCCAATATACTTTCTATCCTCAGAATATTTCACTGCATTGCTAAGAAGGTTCAGGAATGCTTGTGAGATTGCATCTTTGTCAATCTTTATCATCACGGGTTCCTTTGGTAGTTTGCTATCAAATTCAAATCCCCTATCGCGTATGTGGAATTTATATGCTTCCAAAGAGTGCCGGATTACAGTCACCAGATCAGTCTCTTCGAGGTTATACTCCTTTTTCCCTGAATCTATTCTTGAAAAATCAAGTACATTATTGATGAGATGGGTAAGGCGTTCGCTTTCTTTCCTGATAATGCTGTAGAACTCCCGTCGCTTGTCTTCATCGGTAACAATACCCGAGTCCAATGTCTCACCAAACATTCTGATCAGTGAGAGTGGAGTTTTCAGCTCATGGGTAACATTTGAGACAAATTCTGATTTCATGCGTGAAACTTCTGTTTCATGAATTACTGCGCGAGCCAGAACAATAATCCCGATCAGCATCACTGCTAGAATTCCGATGAAAAGGGCGAGATACAGCGACCTTTCTCTTCCGGCCAATTGCTCTAAAGATTTGCCTGATTTTTCAAAGAGCGCCACTTTCCAGGTTGGGAAAAATTGAGTGTAATTCTCAGCTACAAGATATCTGGATACATGATGATTGTCTTGGAGGTAAAGCAAACTGTCTTGTTCATTCAGAATACCCACGGTAATGTCTTTTCCCAGTTCAACCTTGGATAACACCCGGGGGAAGAGCTCGGTAAGAAGATAATGTTCATTGAACTGAAACACAAGCGCCTTTAAATAATGCTGTGGAAATGTTTGCGGGATGCTGAAGTAGCCTATTTCAATGGCTGAATCCTCTCCGGTTTGGTATATTTTATGCTTTATCTCAGAAGAAGTCAGATGCCTTAGATCAGAATCAAATTCTTCCAGAATTTCTCCTTCTAAGAGATGGATATACATGGCTTGTTCAACGATTCGTTCTTCGTGGTTCCTCATTTCATCAAGAATACCTGTTTCAGCGTTGCTGATTTTAATCGAGGACTCAATCTCGCGGATCTCTGCCATGGTTGATTTCAGGTAAAAAAGGTATTCACCACCTGAGAGGTCCCACGGATGATCGAGTAAATACTGGTATAGCTCAACAATTGTACTGGCGTAGTTTTGAGCCATACTCAGTTTTTTATAACCTTCGCCAATTTGATAAAGCGCCACGATGGAAGCTGGGATATTACCTATGGTAAGGGATTGTTCTCCAAGTTCCAAGATCTTTGTGTATTCAATTATTCCCTTCTCGAAGTATTGTAATTTATAGTAGTTGCGTCCTATCCGTGAAAGAATCAATGCTTTTTCCTGGAGAGATATTGAATTTGTAAGGGCCTTTGCATATAAATTAATAGCGCTGGAATAATTTTTATCTATGAACTCTACTTTTTCTGCCCTGAGAAAGATGCTGGATAGATCACGGTTTAAATGAGGTTCTGAACTCTTAAATTTGCTCAGTCCGAATGAAACATTGCTCCCAATCAATTCACCATTAATTCCTAATAGTATAGAGTTTCGAAAGGCAGGATACTCATCATTTAATCCTCGGAGTACCTTAGAATATCAGTTTCGTATTCAGTTCTCAACAGTGAATCGATGACCCCGTTTCTGAAACTTGTCTCAAGCTGATAGATTTCGCTTTCCAGTTTATCCCTTACTAAATTTACAGTTCCTTGGTACTTGATTCTCTGGTTGTCAGCTTTTTCCTGAATTGATTTTAAGCTCAGATAGCTGATAATGGCACCCGGCAAAAGAATAAGGATTAGTGAAAGAGAGAGTATCTTTATCCTTGGGGTGATATGTTTCAGAAATTCAAACACATACGAATGTATGAACAAAGGAGATGCAAATCAATAATGTATTTGTAAAACTTTGTAAAGTAATGAGAGGGGTTCCATTTTTATATGCGGAATATGTGTAGTAAGTTTATATGTAGAAATCCTTGATCATGAATACTGTCTCCAGAGAATTCCAGGTCTTTGCCAAACCGGTGGGCCCCATTTGTAACATGGGATGCACCTATTGCTATTATCTTGAGAAAGAGCAGATGTTTCCGGAGGGATCAACATTTCGTATGCCTGAGATCCTGTTAGAGGAATACATTGTTCAACACATTGAAGCATCCACCGAAGAGGTCATTAATTTTTCCTGGCATGGCGGAGAACCAATGATGGCTGGTCTGGACTACTTCATGAAAATTGTAGAGTATCAAAACAGATTTTATCCTAAGAACAGGATGATTGTCAATGGAATCCAAACCAATGGTACTTTGCTGAACGAGCGTTGGTGCAGGTTCCTTTCAGATGAGGAATTTACTGTGGGAATCAGCATGGACGGACCAAAGGATTTTCATGACCGGCATCGCAAGAAGACTAATGGTGATCCAACTTTCGAACAAACCTTAAAGGGATACCAATTGCTGCAGAAATATGAAATTCCAACAGAGATCCTTTGTGTGGTCAGTGCCTATAATGTTGAGCACCCACATGCAGTTTACCGGTTCTTTAAACAGTTAGAGGCTAAATATATTACTTTCCTGCCCCTGGTGGAGAGAATGCCTGGATCAGATACAGGTGTAAGTGATCATTCGGTTTCGGCCGAAGCATTTGGGATCTTTCTATGCTCCATATTTGATGAGTGGAAGAGCAAGGATATTGGGAAAGTGAAAGTTCAGATCTTTGAGGAGGCTCTCAGAACCGCTTTCGGACAGGAGCATACCCTATGCATATTTAAAACAACCTGTGGAGGAGTTCCTGTGGTGGAGCATAATGGTGATTTCTTCTCCTGTGATCATTATGTCAATGATGTCCATCGGTTGGGAAATATTATGGAGCGTACACTTGCAGAAATGTTGGACAGCCAGGAACAGAAAACCTTTGGGCGGGCCAAATTAGGCACCCTCCCACGATACTGCCTCCAATGTGTGGTTCGTGATATGTGCGGTGGCGAATGTCCCAAAAACCGATTTATTCAATCACCCACAGGTGAGGAAGGATTAAACTACCTCTGCTCTGGGTATAAAAATTTCTTTACTCACTGCAGACCATTTGTACAGGAAGTGGCAGCTGTTTGGAAAAGTTAGCTCTTCAATTTCTCCCTGAAAAACCCAATGGTTCGCTTCCATGCAAGCTTGGCTGCTTCCTCGTGATATCGTTCAGGATTTGAATCGTTATTAAAGGCATGTTGGGCACCTTCATAAATAAAGGTTTTGTATTCAATGGACGCTTTCTTCAAAGCTGCTTCGAATTCAGGTATCCTGCTGTTGATTCGTTCATCCTCACCTGCATAATGCATCATCATAGAAGCCTTGATTTTCGGGACATCCTCTGCAGATGGCGGACTGCCATAATAAGGGACTGCCGCTGAGAGATCCGTAGCGTTAACCGCAACTTGATTGGTCATTGCTCCTCCCCAACAAAAACCTGTACACCCCACTTTCCCGGTGGTCAAGGGATTCGTTTTTAAATATGCAACAGCAGCCACAAAATCCTTAATGGTTGATTCATAATTCAATTCACGCATCAATGAACGGGCTTTGTCTACATCATTTTCAGGAGTTCCACCAATAGGAGATAATGCGTCCGGGCCTATGGCTATAAATCCTTCCTGAGCCATGCGTCTGGTGACATCCTGTATATGGGGTTGTAATCCCTTGTTTTCATGAATCACGACGACTGCAGGTAATTTCTTCTCTACCTTGGGTCTGGCCATATATGCACGCATCTTACCGGTTTCCGTCGGGTATTCAATAATTTCGGTGTGAAGATCATTATCGCCGGTTGAAGGAATGCCTCCATAGGCCTGGTTCTTTTCCAGGATAGGAAGAAGCGTAACTGCAGCAGCAGTTCCGCCGGCAAGGAGAGCCAGTTTACCAAGGAATGATCGACGGTCTATACCTCCTTTTTTGTATTCCTGATATAGTTCATTTATTTTTTGATTCATGGCTAAAGAATTAGATGAAAATTACCAGCGCAAAGTGACAACTAAATTATGAAACAAATAGATACAAGTCCAGTCCCAAGAAAGTTAGTTTCAATAGTCAGGTGGTATCTCATCTGATTAGACGATATCACAATTTGTAATGTGAGGATCAATCTGTGGTATTAAGATCCTTGCTCATTTATTGTAAATTGGGGAGAATAATTTCCAAGGAAGATCACTATATTTAACAAACCAGATTTTACATTCAAGATTTCATAAACCTAATCTTTCGGCAAATGGATACAGACAGGAGAGTGTTTATTAAAAGATCTGCAGCAGCCACTGCTGCCATAGGTATTGCATCGTCATTTCCAACATTAAATGCGCATATTTTGGGGGCCAATGATAAACTGGTTTGCGGGGTGATTGGCGTAAATGGAATGGGCTTTTCTGATCTGAAAGCCTTTCTAAACCAGCCCAATACAGAGTGTGCCGCCCTTTGTGATGTGGATGACAATGTTTTACAGAAACGGATCAGGGATGTGGAAGGGATCCAGGGTAAGGCTCCCACAGGGTATAAGGACTTTCGGAGGCTGTTGGAGCATACAGGACTGGATGTGATCATCATTGGCACACCCGATCACTGGCATACCATACCATTTGTAAATGCTGCACAGGAAGGGTATAATATCTACTGCGAAAAGCCGCTGGCCAATTCCATTGAGGAGTGTAATCTCATGGAACGTGCAGTAGCCAAATATGGTAACGTGGTTCAGGTGGGACAATGGCAACGCAGTGACAAGCACTGGCAGGATGCTGTTGCTTATGTGCATTCGGGAAAACTGGGCAAGATACGCACAGTGAGGGCCTGGTCATACCAGGGTTGGATGGGTTCGGTTCCTGTGGCCCCTGATTCTCCGTCGCCGAAGGGAGTGGATTACGATTTTTGGCTGGGACCAGCACAAAAAAGACCATTTAATAAGAACAGGTTCCATTTCACCTTCCGATGGTTCTGGGATTATGCAGGTGGAATGATGACCGATTGGGGCGTGCATATTGTAGATTATGCCCTCTTCGGAATGCAGCAATATGCCCCCAAATCTGTGATGTCGCTTGGTGGCAAATTTGCCTACCCGGATGATGCATGCGAAACTCCCGATACCCAGCAGGCCATTTATGAATTTGATGATTTTACCATGCTCTGGGACCATGGCATTGGAATTGACGGGGGATATTATGGGCGGTCACACGGTGTTGGATTTGTTGGTAATGATGGTACCCTGGTGGTGGACCGGGGAGGATGGGAGGTAATCCCAGAACCCAAAGGAGGTGAACCCACTCTTGAAAGAGTTGACCTGATCAAGGGCGATGGGAAAGGACTTCAAAATCATATGGCCAACTTCATAGATGCCATTAAAACCGGAGCTAAATTGAATTGTCCCATTGAAATCGCTGCGGGTGTAGCACGGACCTGTCACTTAGGGAATGTGGCATACAAGACTGGCAGAAGGCTTTACTGGGATGCCGCCAATAGCAAGTTTATCAATGATGCCGAAGCAGACAGCTATCTGGTTCCGGAATACCGGAAGCCATGGGCTCTGCCACAGGTGTAAGTTTGACTATTTGCTAATTCAGTAACCTAATACGCATCAGGTACATATCGGCTGTCATATAAAGATATTGATTATCCGAGTCCAGGGTGCAATTTGAAGTAGCCTGGCCTGTTCTGATAATGCCCAGGTGATCACCTTCAGGATTTATGATCCAGACACCTCCCGGGCCAGTTGCGAAAATGATCCCATCATCGCGGATCACCAATCCATCGGGGGACCCCTTCAAACTATCTGAAGCCACACTGGCATCAAGAAAAACACGTTCATTCATTAATGAACCATCTTCTGCAAATTCAAAAGCCATCCAAATGGATTTTTTGCCTCCGCCTGAATTAGCTACGTACAAAACCTCCTCATCAGGTGATAAGCCTATCCCATTGGGGGCGCTCATCTGATCCGTTAATAGCTTGAGCTCTCCTGAAGCGCTATACCTGAATACCCCTGTGAAATCCATCTCACGTTTTGGATCCTGGAAACGAAGCTCCATGCCGTAAGCAGGATCTGTGATGAAGAGATCTCCTTTGTTACTGAAAACAGCATCATTTGGAGAATTGAACCGCTTGCCTTCCCATGCACCAACTATTGTTTCGAAGTTCGCTTCCGGCTGATCCAGTGGGGCATTCATCCGGGCTATCCGGCGGTCACCATGCTGACATAAAATCAATTGCCCATCCTGGTTTAGCAGCAAACCATTGGATCCGGTTTCGCCTCCACGTGATACGGTATCAGTATATCCTGATGGCTTAAGGTAAAGCTTTAAACCATCAGTTTCAGACCATTGATAGATAGAGTTTTTAGGGATATCAGAAAAGATCAACATTTCCTGATCTGGAAGCCAGAGAGGACCCTCTGACCAGTCAAATCCTTCCGCCAGGATTTCAGGTTGTTCTCCAGTAGCGATAATCAGATCAAGTGCAGGGTCAAGTTGTTGCACAAAACCGGTTTTTGGATATACTTTTACAGTGGTCTCTTGCACCTCTTGATTTTCATCTGTTTTCTTCGCGCCGCTACATGATAGCATTGAAATCAAAAGAGCGCTGACCATTGGAAAAATGAAGAATTGCCTTTTCATAATATTTTGATTTAGTGGTTAGACTTTAGCCAATGCACTGTTTTCTCAATTCCTTCCGATGCCCGCATGGGAGCGTAACCTAATTCCTGCATCGCTTTATCTGAAGAGACGATCCAGTTATGATTGAATTTTCGAACCAGGTCCGGAACAATCAATGGTGGTTTTCCGGTGAGGGTTGAGAAGATCTTCATAATTCCAGCTGCAGCAAGCATGATCCATAGAGGTATTTTAAAAAGACGTTTATGGACTCCGCTAGCCTGTCTGGTATACTGAAAGAGTTGATTGTAAGAGATGTTTTCGCCCCCAAGCACATATCTCTCTCCTGATTTTCCTCTCTCCATGGCCAGCAGGTGTCCGGTCACCACATCCTCTACAAAAACGTAATTTCCCGAGCGATTTCCGTTTCCGGGAATGAGCCTCCACTTTCCCTCCACATACTGCTTGATCATTTTGGTTACCCCGTTTGATTCACTCAGGAATCCGGGTCCAAAAACACGGGTAGGATTAACAATGACCACTTCTGGCTGCAGTTTCTATTCTAAGCTTAAGCTTCTGCTCCAGAAGGAATTTTGACTCCTCATATGTGAGTAAAAAAGGAAGAGGGGGGAGGACTATTTTCATGGAGTGGATCACTGTCTGATGGACCAAGGATTCCTGCGGTGGAGGTGACCACGACACGACGAATTCCACATTTGCCAGCCACGTTAATTACATTCAGTGCACCATCGATATTAAGTCGGTGAATGAAGCCCGGGTCTTTAGCCCAGACACCAGCAAATGCTGCTGTGTGGAATGCCTGATGACAATTCGACATGGCCATTTCAAGTGAATCCATATCCAGGATGTCCCCCTTATAAAGCTCCACTCCCTCCATTCTGATCAGATCAGCTTTAGACTCTGATCGGTAAAGTGCATGGACAATGCTTCCGCTTTCAACCAACCGTTTGACCAGCTGAATCCCTATAAATCCCGTTGCCCCGGATACAAATACCTTCATGTCAGATTATTCCCGTTTTTCTTTTCTCCAATCCACTATTCACCCTTCACCATTCACTGGCCGAAGGCCATGTCACCTTCACCTTCACGGCCGAAGGCCATGTCACCTTCACCTTCACTGGCCGAAGGCCATGTCACCATTCACCATTCACCATTCACTGGCCGAAGGCCATGTCACCCTTCACCATTCACTGGCCGAAGGCCATGTCACCCTTCACCTTTCACTGGCCGAAGGCCATGTCACCCTTCACCATTCACTGGCCGAAGGCCATGTCACCCTTCACCCATCACCTTAAGCTCTGGATTCCTCCAGATCGAAAACCACTCATTGGACAGAGCCATCAACAAATGGATTGCCACAGCAGTCCATATATTCCCCGTATATAAAGTAAGATAACACAGCAAAATTCCAAAAGGAATGGCACCGAAAGCTTCACCCGGACCTTTATAGAAATGGGCAAAGGCATAGATCGTACAGTTCAAACCTATGGCAGCCCAGGGTGTCATCACATCCAAAGAAGCGTACAGAAGGAATCCCCTGAAAAGGAATTCATACCCAATTAGGAATACCATCCAGCTTATTCCACTCAGAGCCAATATACCGGGAGTCCAGTTTTTAATCCTGATCTGAGGATAGAGTGCTAGGTTTCCGGGTTTTGGGGCATTCAAATAGCCTACCACAAGGATGATAGGAATAAACAGGTATGACCACCAGGGGAGAGGTGCCAAAAATGAGAAACCAAGTCCGGAACCTTTCAGGCCGATATCCGGTAAAACCAGGACAAGTATGGCTGAGATTATTCCCAGAAAAAGCAAACCCAAACCTCTTTGCAATACCACATGTTTTACCTGAGTATCAAGACCTGGATGAGACTTCCAAATCTTAACTGCCAATGATTCATTCAGGGATAAAAAGTAATAGCAAGCGAAACCCACAGCACTCCAAAGAACAGCAACAATGAAATGTGTATATTCCGAATTCCAGGAAAACTCAATCATACAAAGGATCAGTTGGCATCTGGATTGTTCACCATATCATGCACTAATTCTGTCACTGTCCTGAAGTCAATCTTGCCAGTCCCCATCATGGGAAGTTCTTCTATCACAAAGAACTGTCGTGGAAGGGCGATATTGGGGAGTTCCTCGCCCATTTTTCTGAGAATGGCTACTTTATTGATTTCTTTTGTGACAGCTGCAACAATGGTGGCTCCCTTAACTTCGTCGGGGATCTCAACAATGCAACATGCAACGCCTTCAGGCAGATGCTGTTCCATCACATTTTCAACTTTGACAAGTGAAACCATCTCACCGCCAATTTTAACAAATCGCTTGTACCTTCCTGAATGCCACAGATACCCGTCTTTGTCCAGGTATCCCATATCACCTGTATTATACCATCCATCCACTATGGCTTCTGCTGTAAGTTCCGGTTCGCCCAGGTAACCTTTCATAATCAGGTCGCCCTTTACCAGGATTTTTCCAACTTCCCCGGTTTTGCATTCCTCTCCGGTTTCCAGATGTTCGATTCTTACACTTACACCAGGAATTACCTTCCCAATACTTCCAGGCCTGTTGAATTCGTGAGAATTAACTGAAACCACAGGTGAAGTTTCTGTTGCTCCATAACCCTCCAGAAGGGTGACACCATGTTTTTTCTGAAAACCATCACGCAAAGCATCGGGGCATTTATCAGCACCAGCAACCATAAGCCTTAGTGATTTAAAATCCCCAGGTTCCGATTTCTGAAGGTATCCCCAGAAAAAGCTTGGTGTACCTACCATGATGGTGGGCTTTTCATCCCTGGCGATATTGCTGATGGTCTGGAAATCGGTGGGATTCGCATAGGTTACCATGGTCATACCTTTGACAAAGGTGACCCAGAGGTTCACAGTCAGTCCAAATATGTGGAAGAAGACCAGATTGGCCAATAGGATATCACTTGCCTTTATATCCACGTAATCACAGAAATTTTGGATGTTCGATGCAATATTCTTATGTGTCAGTTGTACCACTTTGGGATCCTTCTCGCTTCCGCTGGTAAACAGAATAGCTACATTATCATCTTCATTTCCTTTATGAATGCTGTTGAGTATCATACCCAATGGAAGCTTTGTTCTCAAAGCTGCTTTTAGTTTATCTCCCGTGGAAACACTTTTCATAATGTCTTCGATCAAAACCATTCCGTCTACCATTGGACAATTAATTTTTTCAAGCAGCGCCTTTGAGGTGATGATGGTTTTGAAATTACATTTCTCTTGTGCGTATATTGCATTCTTGTCGGCTCCCGTAGAGTAGTTGATCATTACAGGAACCCTTCCACTCATCAAGGCCCCGACAGTGGCCAGGGCACAACCCGCTGAAGTGGGGATCATGATCCCAATGTATCCCTTGTCATATTTTTGAAATTTTTTGGCAAGGATCAGGGCTCCGATCAAAGCTCTGCTGTAAGGGACTTCACTTTTTGTGGTTTTGTCTTTGATGGCAAGCTTTTTAGAATACTTTTTTGCATTCCTGACGAATTCTTGATGAAGCAGCATAATGATTAGTATTTAGATTAAAAAAGGGTAATTTAGTTAGATAAATATAAGCATTTGATCCATTTATTAAGAAATGACAGCATCCATTCACTTACTAAATAAGTTGTATCAGGATCATTACCTGAAAAACAGTGAGCAGGTGAAAGAGCATGATATGTTTCTTAAGAGGTACCTCGTTGAACATAACTGCACGTTTAATGGGGTTGCCATGCCCACCCTGCTAAAACCAAATTTTATTTCGAGGAAACAATCAAAACTATTAAAAGACAGTGTTGAAAGAATGGGCAGGGCACTCACTAAATTTATAGCACTTTATCTTTCCGATGACCGGGTCAAAGAGATCATGGGTTTTTCTGAAAAGGAACATGAGCTTTTCTGCATCGATCCTGGATATAGTAATCCACTGGTGGTATCCCGTTTGGATGCCTTCCTGAACGGGTATTCAATAAAGTTCCTGGAGTTTAATTGTGACTCTCCGGCCGGGATAGCATATTCGGATATCCAGGAGGGAGGTTTCCGTGAACTATTTAAATTCTACCCATTCCTTCAAAAGTACAGTATTGAATATATAGACAGACAGCAAATATTACTTTCATCACTTTTGGAATGTTATGCTGAGTTCAGGCTGGGTCATAGGCAATTGCCGGAAAAACCGGTGTTGGCCATTGTTGACTGGGAAAATGTATCAACCTATTCTGAGTTTGAAATTCATCAGAAATATTTCAAAGAGAAAGGAATTGAAACAATCATTGTAACTCCTCAGGAATTCTCCATTCGAAATGGAAAAGCGCTGGCAGGAGGACAGGAAGTTCATCTAGTTTACAAGCGGGTAATTACCAGAGAACTGGTGATACACTGGGACGAGGTTGGAGATTTTATTGAGGCAGTCAGGGATGGGTTGGTATGTTGCTGCAACTCGTTTCGATCCTTTGTAGTGGGCAATAAAAAAGTTCTTTCGGTAATCACTGACCAACGCTTTAACTCCATTTTTTCCGATAGGGAGAAACAACTTATCAAAGATACCATCCCCTGGACCCGCATTCTTTCCTATTCTAAGGTGAAATACCTGGGGGAAGAGGTAGATTTAAGATCATTTGTACCAGAGAACAAGGACCTTCTGGTTCTAAAACCCAGTAATAAATATGGTGGTAAAGATGTGTACATAGGGCAGGAAACCTCACAGTCCACCTGGGAAGAGATAATGAACAAACACATAGAGTCCAACATGTGGGTAGTACAAGAATTTGTAGATATTCCAACAGACCTCTATCCGGAAATATCCAACTCGGTCACCTTTAAAAGGAAGTATGTAAATATCAATCCATTTGCACTGAATGGCAAATACTGCGGCACCATAACCAGGGTATCCGACAGCCAGGTTATCAATGTGAGCGCCGGTGGAGGTTTGGTTCCTACCCTCACATCTACCAGACTGGAAACTGATTCTGATTAAGTACGGTATGTCTCAATTGAAAAAATACTCCCTCGAAGAGATCGGACAATGCCTGAAGGAGGAGAAGTATCCAATTTCGGGCATTACAGAGCTGGGATCGGCCGAGTTTCATTTTCAAAAACCGGTTAATTATCTGGGAGTGGCTTTGCACAACGGTAGCAGGATCAGGCCGGAATTATTGGGAGCGATGGAGGCGGAGCAGGAGGAAAGATTTAGGGAGGAAGATCCTTACACTGAGTATTTTTTATATGATTTTCCTATTCAATTGATTGCCCGTGATTCCAGGTTTGAATACGATCTGAACTGGGAGATGGATCGTTGCATATATCCAGCCGGGGAGAAGAAGTGGGGATTGCAGGTTTGGAATCGTCCGCTGATGGATAGTGAAATAGAATGGACCTACAACAAATACAAAGAATTTCATGGACTAATGGATCTATTAATAGGATATATCCTTGAATACCAAAGTTTTGCAATTCTATTTGATATACATTCCTTCTGTTATCAGAGAGAGGAGCGGTTAAAATGGTGGGAAGATGATAAACCAGAAGTAAATCTTGGAACCCGATTTATAAACAGGGCACACTTTTCATCACTTGTGGACCTATTCCTGCAGCATACCTCAAAAATGGAGATAAACGGACATTCTCTTAGGGTAGGTGAAAATGTGTTATTCCCTGGAGGATTCCTTACCAGAAAATATGCTGAATCCCATATGCGGAAGGTTCTTGTTCTTGCTATTGAGTACAAAAAGATTTTTATGGATGAGTGGACCGGTGAACTTTTCCCCCAGGAGCTGGACATGCTAATTGATAATCTTTTGTTAACAAAGGAGCGTATTGTGCGTACAAAGGTGTAGGACTTTTTTCTTTATTTGTTTTTATGAGACACTTGCTGCCCATATTGTTTATCCTGATCGGTACAATGCTGTTTGGACAGGAAAGAGGAACGGTAAGAGGGTCGGTCAGTGATTCGGAAAGAGGTGAGCCGATGTTGGCTGTAAATATCGGTGTTGACCGTCGCTCAGGGACCATCACTGATCTGAATGGAGAATTTTCATTATCACTGGGGACAGGAGATCATGTGATTGAGTTTTATTATGTGGGATATGAAGGAGTCCGGAAGGAAATTACAATTGAAGCAGGTGAAACCATCCAGCTCCAAATCCAGATGAAAGTGAGCAGCAGGATGCTGGATGAGGTGGTGGTGAGCGCCGGGAAATATGAGCAGAAACTTTCCGATGTAACCGTATCACTTGAAATAATCAAACCTCATCAACTCTCAAACCAGAACATTACCTCCCTGGATTTAATTCTGGAGAAGACACCTGGAATCAGTATCCTGGATGGACAGCCCAGCATCAGGGGAGGAAGTGGTTTTAGTTACGGTGTTGGCAGCAGGGTAATGATGCTTGTGGATGATCTTCCCATGATCTCGGGCGATGCAGGGGATATTAAGTGGAATTACATGCCTGTGGAAAACCTGAACCAGATTGAAATCATTAAAGGTGCCTCTTCGGTGCTGTACGGATCATCTGCACTCAATGGTGCCATCAACTTGCGGACCCGATTTCCTGGCAATGATCCCACGACAGAGGTGACTCTTTTTGGAGGTGCATTCATGGATCCTAAAAGGAGTGAACTGGTTTGGTATGACCG
>CAVQAB010000017.1:0-84816 GCA_963710385.1 uncultured Bacteroidales bacterium
CCGGATCCTCGTAAAACCTAGCGAGGAATGGATTGTCGCTGAATTGTTCCAGGACAAGCCGGCTGCCAGTCTCTTCGGCCAACATGGTTGCAAAGCTGGTCTTTCCGGCTCCAATATTACCTTCAATTACTAAATAGTTGTATTTCAATTATTTATTAAATACAAGTTCAATCCTTTAAAATAAAAAAAACTTGCCAGCAATAGGTTGTACCTGACAAGTTTTTTAAATAATAAACTTATGGAATCTTTTCGCAGTCCCTGCGAAATATAGTTAGTCTTCCTTTTTTTCCGGTTTGGGTAAAAGTGCTTTCCTTGAAAGCTTCAATTTTCCATTCCTTTCATCAACAGCGATTAGTTTTACTTCCACCTTATCACCCTCTTTCAATACTTCCTCAACTTTTTCAAGTCTTCTCCATTCGATTTCTGAAATATGCAGGAGTCCTTCTTTTCCGGGAATAATCTCAACAAAAGCACCAAAAGGTGCAATCGTTTTCACCTTCCCTTTATATACTTCGTCCACTTCAGGAACAGCAGTAATAGCTTTAATTCTTGCCATTGCTGCATCGATGTCAGCTTTGTTAACTGCAGAAACATCAACGATACCTATATTTTCAACTTCTTCAATGGCAATGGTACTGTTGGTTTCAGCCTGAATTTCTTGAATAATTTTTCCACCAGGTCCAATAATTGCACCGATCATTTCCTTAGGAATTTCTATTCTTACAATTCTTGGAGCATGAGGTTTGTAATCGGGTTTGGTTCAGCAAGTGTTTCTGTCATAACTTTAAGAATGTGCAGACGACCTTCTTTTGCCTGATCCAAAGCTTTATCAAGGATCTCATAAGACAGACCTTCTACTTTAATATCCATTTGAGTAGCAGTAATACCATCTTGGTTCCTGTTACTTTAAAGTCCATATCACCCAGGTGATCTTCATCTCCCAGAATATCGGAAAGGACGGCAAATTTACCTGATTCTTATCTGTGATCAGTCCCATTGCAATACCTGAAACAGGTTTTTTAATTTGAATTCCTGCATCCATCAGTGCCAAGGTACCTGCACAAACGGTTGCCATTGAGGATGAACCGTTTGACTCAAGGATATCAGAAACAATTCTGAGTGTGTAAGGCATTTCATCTTCATGGCGGAATCATTCTTTTCAACGCCCTGTGAGCCAGGTTACCATGTCCAACTTCTCTTCGGCTGGTTCCCCTGTTGGGACGTGCATCACCTGTTGAAAAGGCTGGAAAATTATAATGCAGCAAAAATTTATCATTTCCTTTTTTCAGTACATCATCGATCATCTTTGAGTCCATTTTTGTTCCCAGCGTAACAGTAGTGATGGATTGAGTTTCACCCCGTGTAAATACTGCTGAACCATGAGCTGATGGCAGGTAGTCCACTTCACACCAGATGGGACGGATCTCGTCGGTTTTTCTGCCGTCGAGCCTGATGGCATCGTCGAGGATAGCACGGCGAACGGCTTCTTTCTCAACATCATGGTAATACTTTCCTACCAGATTCTCATTCACTTCTCCGTCTTCACCGGCTTCTTCAATCAATTTTGCGAGGAAATCTTCTTTCACCTTCTCAAATGCTTCACTTCGCTTGTGTTTATCATTATTGCCTGACTTGGCTATCTTGTAAGCTGCATCATAGGTTTCTTTCCATATCCGTTTGCTCAGATCCTCATCATTGACTTCGTGACTGTATTCGCGTTTCTCTTCTTTTCCAACTTTTTTAGTAAGGGCTAGCTGAGCTTTGCACATGGGTTTGATGGCATCATGGGCAAATTTGATGGCCTCAAGCATCTCAGCTTCAGAAACCTCATTCATTTCACCTTCAACCATCAGGATGTTATCCATCGTGGCACCAACGATAATTTCGATATCAGCCTCTTGCAGCTGGCTGAAAGTGGGATTCACTACCAATTGTCCATCGACCCTGGCTACACGTGCCTCTGCAATGGGACCATGAAAGGGTACATCAGATACTGCCAGAGCAGCTGATGCTGCTAATCCAGCCAAAGCATCAGGTGGAGTATCACTTTCAGCAGACATCAGTGTAACATTTACAAATGTCTCTGCATGGTAATCATCTGGAAACAGAGGCCTTAGTGCTCTGTCCACCAAACGGGATACCAGGATCTCATAATCGGAAGGCCTGGCTTCACGCTTCAGGAATCCCCCGGGGAATTTACCAAGGGAGGCATATTTCTCTTTATAATCTACTGAGAGTGGCATAAAATCCACATCTTCTCTGGCTTCTTTTGCACTAACCACAGTGGCAAGTATCATGGTGTCTCCCATTCTAACCATCACTGATCCATCAGCCTGTTTGGCAAGTACACCTGTTTCTATAATGATTGAACGACCATCTCCCAGGTCGATGTTCTCTTTTATAACTTTTGGTTTCGACATAATGCTTTATTATATGCTTTGAATACGAAAAAAGGCAATCGAACAATTGCCTTTTTTCAGTAGTAAATATTTTATTTTCTAATTTTCAGGGATTTGATAATCTCGCGATATCTCTCAATATCAGTCTCCTTGAGATAATCTAACAATTTCCTCCGTTTACCCACAAGCTTGAGAAGGGCTCTCTGCGTGCTGTAATCTTTTTTATTGGACAGCAGGTGTTGTGTAAGGTGATTGATTCTGGTTGTAAAAATTGCGATTTGGCCTTCAGCTGAACCTGTATCAGCCTCGGATTTGCCATACTTTTTGAAAATTTCCTTCTTTTTCTCCGTTGTTAAATACATCCTGTTAATCTGCTTTTAAAAACCTGTTTCAAAAATTGAGTTGCAAAGGTATTTATTTTTTTTGATTTAACAATATGCGGAAATAAGATTTTCAGGTAAACCAGCACGCAGATAATCAAATGCTTGGGTGCTCATCAAATAAGGTATTCTAATGACTTGAAACTTCCTTTGAAATGGTACTGATCAGGCGTTCAATCTGTTTTCTTGTTCCAAGGGCAAAAAGCTTATCAGTTGTTCTGGAGATTTGTTTCCGGCACAGGATTGATCAAGTAAGATTTGTCGGACCGTTTGAGGCCGATGATATTGGCACCGGATTGATTCCGGATATCCAGTTCCCTGATGGATTTACCTGCAAAGCATGATGCTATGTTTTCACAGGAAATTTGCTCCAGCACTACATTTTCCACACTTTGCAACAGCATGAAATCAACGAATTCGACAATGTCTGGTTGTGCCACCAGTTTCGCCATTCGCTGTCCGCCAATCTTGTCTGGCATAATCACATTTGAAGCTCCGGCTCGCTTTAATTTTATATCCGAGTTATCCATGGAAGCGCGGGAGATTATCTTCAATTTGGGACTTATCTCCATGGCTGTAAGTACTACAAAGAGATTATCCGCATCTGTGGGTAGGGTAGTAATCAAAGCCCTGGCAGTCAAAAGATTAGCTTGCGAAAGGATATCTTCATCGGATGCATCTCCTTCCACATAAAGCATGCCTGGTGTTTCCCTGAGGGATTGAACGATATCATCCTTCTGTTCAATAATTACAATAGGTACATGATGTTCAAGAAGTTCGATGGCTGCCTGCCTTCCATTTCTTCCATAGCCACAAATGACTACATGCCCGTTTAACTTATCAATTTTCCTTTTCACTTTGGTGTCTTTAAATGAGTTTCTGAATACGCCTTCAACAATGAACCGGGTTAATGTGGTTACTGCATATGCAAATATTCCGATTGAAAAAATAACCAGTACAGACGTGAACCACATTCCTGAGTTGTCAAGGGGGTGTACTTCTTCAAATCCAACTGTGGCAATGGTAATAATGGTCTGGTAAATGGCTTCCGAAAAGGTAAAACCAAGAGACATATACCCTATTGATCCAGCGACTACAATAAACAGGAGCAATCCCATTGTATAGTAAGCATGCCTTATACCTTTATCTTTCATTTATGCTTGTTGACAGAAAAAACATACCTAATTGACAATCGAGACATCTTTTTTGTTGGCAATAGTTGTTGTGAAGCTGGATCAATGCCTGGCTTTCAAATGCATTGTTAGGTTTCATTCCAAATTTAGTCCATTTTTTAATTATATGATTAGATTCAGCTTGTAGTTCAAGGAGAATTGCTGTAGCTTGTTTGATGGCATCTGTTCTTTGTTCTCTTTTTCCCAGCATATATAGAAATGGTACAATCACATTGATGATAAGTGTGCGGATAGACTGGTATCCCAAATGCTTTACAGATGGAGGAGAACATTTTCCAAATACATAGTGTGTATCCCAGTATTGAGTTGCCCTTACCCTGAGCAACTGTTCCAGTTCGTTAATGGAAGTATTGAGGAGGAGGGAATCGGTCATGGGAAATCGATGGTGAATCAAGGAAGCAAACTGCGAGATCCTCAGGGTTGGAAATGAAGCCGGGCGCAATCTGAAGAATTTCCAGAGATGTGGGGGAACCGGTTTCACTTTAAAATTGTGAGCTCGTTCATTGTATCTTTTCCGGAGGTCAGATGCATATGGTCCCTGGATTGCCCTGGTTTGAAGGAATCCTGACTGGCCAAAGAGTATGGCTTCCAGGTCTTGCAGTTGATCCCTGAGCTCTATCAATAAGTTCAGGGGGAGCCCCGAGGTCACCATCTCAAAGGGAACACAGTTGATGGGAAGGCCGAAACCTGAACCCATGGCCCTGTATAGAGTTTCTTCACGTCCAATGGGCTGATGCATAAGAATCCTGTTGATCCGATGGGTCTTCTGTCTGAGCCTCTCAGCCTGAAGATCACGAAACCACTGTTGCACCAATACGTTATTCGCTTTCCTGATATACAGGCTGCAGGGTAACCAGTTTTCGTTGCTCCGTAACTTATCATACCTTGCATTAATGTGTTCGGGGTAATGCAGGATCAGGGTAGGGATCCTACGTCCGCGACTATTCCAGATTTCACTATCACAATTTCTAACCACATGCAGGATCACATTGTCATAGGCAGGGTCCTCATGATGGCCATGCTTCAGCCAGTCAGATGCATTCAGGTGAATCTCAACATTTCCCGCCCAAACCAGTTGGTCCAGCATGATCCGGGCATTAAAAAAATCGGGACCAGCGTGAAAATTCTGTACGCCAGGTCTGAGGACTTTCAGGTTTTTCCCACAGGTAGTTTTAATTTCTCCCCTGCAAAACAACTGATATCTCCATACATGGTGAAGGAGGTCTTCATTGGCCATAATCCTTTATGTGATGAAGCATGGATTACTCGCAATTCATTTTTAATATTCCACAGGAATTGAGCTATTCCAATGAAGAAGGTGGATATGAAACAGAGCCAGAATAAAGAAATACTTCTTAGAAGGAGTATGCCAGTCCCGCTGTTAACTCCAGTGTTCTGACAAAGAATTCAGAGTCGATGGGGGGCACATTTTCAGCCACGCCACGAAAAAGATCAAATGTGTATTCAAACTTCGCCTTGCTCTGAAAGAAATCTGCACCCAGTTTCAGTGCTAGGTTGGAATTAAACCTGTACCTCAGGCCACCTCCTGCAGTCACGCCAAACGCGACCTTGGTTCTGCTGTTCTCGGAGAATATTTGGGTTTCGTCGAAGATAATGCTTAACTCCTGATCCGGAGTCCTGAGTATGCTCATTCCCGCCAGTCCCCTGAAATCGAAATATAGCCTCTGGGAAGCCCTGATTGAAAAATGAGGGCCCATAAAGAGGTTGATGTAGTTCCAGAATCCTGAACCATAGCGAACTTCTGCATTTTCTGGAATATCAATCACAGAAGCCGCATTTTCCTCAATGTATCCGGTCATGTCATTAAAAATGGAATCCCTGACAGCATAATTCGAACCGAAGGAGAAAGATCCGCCAATCCCGAAGTATGAAACTGGGAAATATCCAGCATCGAATTTGATGGCACCTCCAGTTCTGGCATAACCATTGCTGGCCAGATCACCGGTTAGACCATAATTACCAATGGGCATGCTGGCCCCGAATGAAATACTGGCAAAATTTTGCTGAGCCAGGAGGGGCAGATTTACCAGACTTAAAAAAAGCAGAAGGATCCAGTTTGTTTTTCTCATCCCTACATGATTACAATTATGTTATTTTTTTCTTTTATAAGGCATGGTCATACAACGGACTCCACCACCTCCTCGGGAGAGTTCGGCACCATCAACGGTGACCACATATCGCTCTAAAGTTGATAGATCTTTTTTTCCATCCATCACCTCCCCGGACCTGATGATTTCATACCCCGATTGATGTAAATTTTCAAGCGTATGCACGTTTCGGTTGTATCCAATTAATTTGCCCGGTCCCAAAGCAAAGAAGTTGGCTCCGCTGTGCCATTGTTCCCGCTCTTGAGTTATGGTATCATTCTCTCCTCCACAGTAAGATGGCTTCAGGTCCATTCCCAGGGAGGCCAGCGCACCCACCAGGTTATCCACATTCCGAATGGAAATCACTTTGCCGTTGTCAATATCGATCTGAATGGTCTGGTATTTATTGGATTTCAGTATCAGTGGTTCATACACCATGCACGAATCTCGGTCAAGTAAGGTAAAGACCATGTCCAGGTGAATAAAAGATTCAGGGGAAGAGGGCAGCTCCTGGACCAGAATGTGGTGTTTCTCTTTTCGATCCGATAGCATTTTAACCAGGAAATCGACTCCCCTGGAGGTGGTGCGCGTACCCAATCCTACAAGAGTGATATTCTCGGAAGCAATAAGCAGGTCTCCACCTTCGATGGAGAGGTTTTCCATTCCTGAATTCTCATCGTCCGGATTTACAGTCCTTACCCTGAAACGGGGATGATAATCAAAAATAGCCTGCATGATCAGTGCTTCCCTGTCCCTCACCCTGTTTGCCATGCGGGAGATCAGCAAAGTTTCCCCTAAAACCATGGATGAATCCCGGGTGAAGAAAAAATTATGAAGGGGCTGTAAGGAATAATGTTCATAACTCAGGTAATCGGACAGGGTGGTTCGCTCCAAAGGAACTCCCTGAACCAGCTGTTTGGCTAACTGTTTTTCATTGAGATTCAGGAGCTTGTCAATCAACTTCGGATGACCCTCATTATAACAAGCCTTCTTGACGATCTTTTCCCGTATTTGAGCTGATCTCAGTATATCTTTCAGGAGATCCATGACTCTGAATGTAGGGACCAATTTTTCAAGAAGACACTCCAGCTGGTTGTATTCTCGCCTAGCCACTGCCAGGTTTAATATATCGCTGTAGAGTGCCCGTTCAGCATTTTTGGGAGTCATGTTCTCAACCTCGGGTCCGGGTGGATGAAGAATCACTCCCTGAAGATCTCCAATTTCTGAAAATACCTGGATGGTCGACATGCCGCAAAGGTAATAGTTTTAATAGACGAATCAGTCGGAAAACCCGTTGCGCTTGTGGCTATTGTCGCAAAAGGGTTTATTGGCAGAACCGCCACATCTGCATAGAAAGGTAGTCCCCTCAGATTGGATGATTTTCCCCTCTGAGTTCACAAGGCGGAAACTTCCTGATACCTCGAGGGGACCATTGGCAAATACTTTGAACAGGGCATTGTTGTCATCCATGAGTATATAAAATAATTATTCTGCAAATCCTATTTTCCGATGGGTACCATCACAATAAGGCATACTTCTGGAATTTCCGCACCGGCAGATGGAAGTCATTAGGGCGGGATTTAGTTCACTATTATCAGCACCGATCACTTTAAATTGTCCTTCAATAACAATGGGTCCATCTTTCATGATTCTGATACTGGCTGGCTTTGGCCTGGTTTCCTTCACCACCGACGCACTCTTTTTATCTGGTTCAGGATTTTCTGAGATGGTTTCCGGAGTTACTTCCTCTTTTCCTGCATCTCTTTGTACAGCCCTTTCAAGTTCAGTGAGGTCTTTATTATATTTCCAGGTAATGGCCTGGGTTGGACATTTATTAACGACCTCGGTGATCCTTCTGGTGGGAGCCCCATCCATGATCACCCAGGGTCTTCTGCCTGGATTGAATACCTCAATCAGTTCTCTGAAGCACGTGGTGGCATGAATACATTTGGAAGGGACCCAAAAGACAGTGATCTCTCCATTGGCGTATTGTCTGTTTCTCGGATCTGTCATGAATGATGTTCGTATCTGTTCAGCAATAAAAAACAAACTCGGGGATCGAATGTTCAATGGTTCCCCGGGAAGCTGACAGATGGTCTTCTTAGATGAAGCCGGCCTCGATACCCTGAACGATGTTTTCGATTATTCTATCCTTGTCGATGGGATCGTATTCTGCCTTCAGGTTGTTTCCAAAGATCCTGGCAATACCCTGCCAGAAGAAGGCAGTAAAGCCTCCTCTCAAATCTTTGATCACCTGGTATGAGGTTCTGCCTGTTTCTCTGTCGATCAGTTTCACCAGGATGATCCCCTGTGTGACAGTGAGTCGTTTCACTTCTTTTTCAAACTTATTCATGATCTCTTTTTCGGCCTCTTCAATATAGGCTTTCCTCTCTTTTTCATTGTCGATGGTGGTCAGTTGAGTATCAAGCTCTTTTAGCTGAACCCCGGCGACTTTTGCATAGGGATAGGCCCTCTTTACATTGCGAATCAGCCGCCGGTATCTCCTTTTCAGATAGAGGTACTCGTAGTCCTGCCTCTGGTAAACACTGATCTCTGGTAAATCTATCATGGGGATCGTGTCATTTCCTTCGATGACTGTCCTGGTTACCCCGGAATTATCTTTTTCTGTGACCTGAGCGGTCAGCCGGGGTATTGAAAAGAATACTACCAACAGAAAGAAATTATATTTGAGCAACCTTCTCACTTGCATGATTTATCAATAGAGCAATGTGTACGATAGTTTAACGTCCAAATGCCTCAATTGTTACATCCTGCTAATTATACACAAGGCAGGATTCAGGTTTGGATTATTCCATCATTTTGATCATGGCGTCCACCATATTATTGGCACCCAGCTCAATTTGGTCGATGGTGGCTTCGAGCATGTAACAGGGTGTGGTTACAAGGTTGTGATCTGTATCCACAACCACTTCGCCATGGGTGGTATAAACATGGGATGCCCCGATGGACTCCAGTGCATCGATGGTACCTTCATCATCTCCTATGGTCAGGGTTACCTCACCCAGGACTTTTGCCATAATAACGGGTGATATGCAGAGTGCTCCCACCGGTTTTCCCAGGTCTACCATTCCCTTGATGGCTTCCTCTACCTCAGGCAATACCGTTGAATCAGCTCCTTTAAATGCCCAATTGGAAAGGTTTTTGGCAGCACCAAATCCTCCCGGGAAAAGCAACCCGTCGAACTCTTCAGGCTTGAACTGTTTCAGATCATGAATGTTGCCCCGGGCGATACGTGCCGACTCTACCAGTACATTCCGGGTTTCGTCCATCTCCTTGCCGGTCATGTGGTTAATCACATGGTGCTGCTTGGTATCAGGTGCAAATATCTCGTAACTGCAACCCTGTTTGGCAATGGCAAGCAAACTAAGGGTGGCCTCATGGATTTCGGCACCGTCAAAGACACCGCATCCGGATAATACAACTGCGAACTTTTTCATCTATTTAGCTTTTTACACGTTTTGATACATTTGTAGTGGCTAATTTATGGAAATCCAATTGCTTTATAAATGGAAAATCAATTTTATAGAACATTTGTTGGTTTGCCGGTGAAAGTGGGAGATGGTGTATTGGAAGCACGCATGGAGCTGATGAGAACACTATCGGGTGAGAGAATCAGCTGGGTGGATCCGGATCGGTATCATATAACACTCAGATTTTTAGGAGAAACTGAAATCTCATTCCGTTAAGGTTATTAGCAAGGCCATCAGGGAGGGGGTAGAACCTCCTCAGAAATCAACTACACATCTTACCCAGCCAGGTAGTTTTGGTCCCCGGAAGAAACCAAGGGTTATCTGGATCGGATTTGAACCTACTACACTATTTGAATCATTAAAAGGTGATGTGGACAGGGTACTTGAAGCGTGCGGAATCCCATTTGTGGATCAGCCCTTCAGGGCTCACCTAACCCTAGGAAGGGTCAGGAGCATAAGGGACCTGAGTGGTTTTTATAATGCGATAGCCGCCATGCAGGATCGTTTCTGCGAAGAGGTAATGCTTTATAAAATGATTTTCTATCGAAGTGAGCTGGGCAAGGGAGGCCCGGTTTATACTCCTCTCTATCAAATGGAGTTCCGGGATTAGATTTGGCGGATTTCCAATATAATTTCTCTGGATATCGATTTAGTTTCTCTGGATATCGATCAGTACATCATCCTTCATGACCGAATCATTTTTCTTCACAGATACTGATTTGACCACACCGGATACGTGACTGGAGATCTCATTCTGCATCTTCATGGCTTCCAGAATGATGATCGGCTCTCCCTCTTTTACTTCTGACCCTTCCTCCACCAGAATATCGATGATCTTTCCAGGCATGGGAGCCTCAATGGAGAGAGAGGAGGATGCATCACCCTGTTTCTCCAGGTACCTTCTTCGCTTGAGGGAGATGGGGGTTTCAACGGTGAAGGAATGCCAGACTCCATTGATCATGACGGTATAGCGGTTCTGGTTCTTCTCGATCACATCGAGCATGTACTTTTTATTCTTCCAAACGATGTAGGAAAATCCATTGGGATCTTCACGAAGCTTGATATCCACCTGTTTTCCCTGGTATTTGATCGTCTTTTCCAGAGGCTTTTTAAACTCAAAAGCCTTATTGGTGGCACTCAGGGCAATGAGTTTGGTCGCTTTTTTCTTCTTTGGTTCACGTGCCATGGCAGATACCTGATTTATCGTAAGCGTTTATTGAGTACCCAGGGTGCAATTTCTTTGCCCTTTTCCACGTAGAGGGGTTTATCCTCGATTTCATGAATTTCTCTTGCATAATCATAGGCGGCAAAGAAAGCAGCCAGCATCTCTTCATCCGGCTCGTGGTGATAATGAATTTTCAGCTCTTTACTGAGGAAGGAGGTGTTGAACTTTCCTTTCCTGAAGTTGCGATTCTGCAGTACTGCCCTGCAAAATGCCAGGGTGGTCTTGGTCCCTTTGATCCAGAACTTCCGGATGGCCATACTGGATAGCTGCAAGGCTTTTTCCCGGTCTTCTGCATGAACAATCAGCTTGGCGATCATGGAATCGTAATAGGGTGTGATCACTGAGCCATCCCGAACACCTGTATCAACCCTGATGTGTTCACTTTCGGGCCAGGAGATCTTTTCAATGGTCCCCAGGCTCGGAGAGAATCCCGATTGTACATCTTCGGCATTGATTCGCCATTCAATGGCCCAGCCATTCAGCTTAATATCTTTTTGAGAAAAGGCAAGCTTTTCACCTTCAGCAATCAGGATCATCTGTTCGATCAGGTCAATGCCGGTAACCATTTCAGTAACCGGGTGCTCCACCTGGATTCGGGTATTCATCTCCATGAAGGAGAACTTATTCTTATCATCCAGAAGGAATTCAACTGTTCCTGCTGAATAGTAGTTCACCGATTTAGCAATGCTGATGGCTGCATCTCCCATCTTTTTTCTGAGGGCATCATTCAAGGCAGGTGATGGAGACTCTTCTAGTAATTTCTGGTGTTTGCGCTGTATCGAGCATTCTCTTTCCCCCAGGTGTACCACATTTCCGTGTTTGTCGGCCAGGATCTGAAATTCGATATGCCTGGGTTCGCGAACAAATTTTTCAATGAAAACATCCGGATTGTTAAATGCTTTTTCGGCTTCATTGGTGGCCAGGGTGAACATGCGTTCTATGTCCTTTTCCTTTTCCACCACACGCATTCCGCGACCACCACCACCTGCTGCAGCTTTAAGTATAACCGGGTAAGCCCATCTGGTTTGCGATCTTTCTGGCCTCTTCAGGATTGGCCACAGTACCTTCACTCCCCCCAAGCAGAGGAACATTGTTAGATTTGGCCAGTTCTTTGGCAATGGTTTTGTTACCCATCCGATAGATGGCATCGTGAGAAGGACCAATGAAGATAATCTTCTCTTCTTCGCATCTTCTGGCAAAATCTGGATTTTCAGCCAGGAATCCATAACCGGGATGAATGGAATCTACTTCATGTTGTTTCGCATGGTAAATGATTCGTTCAATATCAAGGAATTCGGGAGTGTCATCGAAACACTCGGAGAAATCGATGATCTCATCGGCTTCCTCAAGGTACCAGGCATTGGGTTCCTTGGCGGTCTTGATCACATAAGTCCGGATGCCCATTTTTTTTGCAGTACGGATTATGCGGATGGCTATTTCACCGCGGTTGGCTATAAGTATACTCTTAATCTTCATGTTGAAAACTAAAGCGGTATGTTGCCATGTTTTCTGGCAGGATTGTTCATGAATTTGTTTTCAAGTGCTTCAAATGCACGGATCAGTTTCAACCTGGTAACTGCCGGATCGATTACTTCATCGATAAATCCTCTTTCATCTGCTACGTAAGGATTGGCAATCTCATTGCGGTATTTGGCTGTAAGTTCTTTCTTCATTGCCACCGGATCATCTGAGGCTTCCAGTTCCTTGTGGTAAAGTATGGCAACAGCTCCTTCAGGACCCATCACAGCAATCTCGGCTGTGGGCCAGGCAAAATTGAAATCACCCCCCAGGTTCTTACTGTTCATCACACAGTAGGCTCCACCATAGGATTTTCTCAGAATTACAGTAATCCTGGGAACGGTGGAGTCAGCAAATGCATAAAGCATCTTGGCCCCGTGACGAATGATCCCATTGTGTTCCTGGTCAATACCCGGAAGGAATCCCGGCACATCTTCCAGGATCAGCAAGGATATATTGAATGCATCACAAAACCTGATGAAACGTGCTCCTTTGGTGGAGGAGTTGATATCAAGTGTTCCGGCCAGTACCTTGGGCTGATTTGCTACAATACCGATTACCTTTCCATCCAGCCGGGCAAATCCAACTACAATGTTCTGCGCATAGTTTTCAGATATCTCATAAAAGGAGCGCTTGTCAACAATGAGGTTAATCACATCCTTGATATCATAAGGCTTATTGGCATCATCAGGTACAATATCTCTCAGTTTCTCTTCGATGTCTTTGGTCTCATCTTCCGAAAGCTCCATTTCAGGAGGATTCTCCATGTTATTGGAAGGAAGATAGGAGAGCAGCTGGCGCACCCCTAACAGGGTATTCTCTTCATCTTCATAAACCATATGTGCCACACCACTTTTTTTGGAATGTACCCCTGCACCACCCAGG
Organism: uncultured Bacteroidales bacterium; assembly: GCA_963710385.1. Lineage (GTDB taxonomy): Bacteria > Bacteroidota > Bacteroidia > Bacteroidales. The sequence continues at coordinate 13,200 of CAVQAB010000017.1, forward strand.
TCATTGAGAGAGACATCTTCATTCAACACTTCTTTCACCACATTGGGACCGGTCACAAACATATAACTGGTCTGGTTGGTCATGAAGACAAAATCGGTGATGGATGGAGAGTATACAGCACCTCCGGCTGCAGGACCCATGATTACCGATATCTGTGGTATTACTCCGGAAGATTGAACATTCCTGTAAAAAATACCTGCATATCCGGCAAGACTGGCCACACCTTCCTGTATCCTTGCACCACCCGAATCGATGAGTCCAATCATGGGAGCTCCCATTTTCTGGGCCATGTCCTGGATTTTCATGATTTTTGCTGCATGCACCGATCCCAGCGAACCACCCATGACGGTGAAATCCTGTGCATAGGCAAATGCAAGTCGACCCCTGATCATTCCATGACCGATAATCACTCCGTCACCATAGGCCTGTTTCACCTTTCCAAAACCGGTATCGGACCGGTCGGCGGTAACATAGGCATCTATTTCTTCAAAGGTTTCTTCGTCAAATAGGATTTCGAGTCTCTCCCAGGCGGTCAGTTTACCCTTTGCATGCTGTTTTCCTTCTGCTTTGGCATCGCGTTGTGCGTCATACACCTTCTGCCGTTCAAGGAATCGGGTAAAGTTTCTTCCTTTAACATCCATACGTTAGATCGTATTGCTTATGATAAGACCCATCAAGGTAAAAAAAGTTTTACAGGTCTCATAATCATGGGTGCAAAACTATAAATAAATATCAATTTTCGAATCTTATATCCGGATTTGTTGATCCGTTATCATAGATCCCTTTGATGACAAGAGATTTATGGTATTCATTTATCGAACAGGGCCTTGTTAGAGCAAGTTACCTGAATAATCCACGTTCTGATGATGTTGCGCTCTCTGTCCAGTCGGAGGGTATCAGATGCCAGTTGTCCATGATTTCAGGATGCAGGGTGTCATGCTCAGACAGATATTGCATGAGGTAATATCGGAGATCAATATTGGTAGACCAGGAGATTCGTGAATCGAGTTCATCTCCGGGAATCCCAGCCCCTTCGGTAAGGTGACCCCCGCCACCGTTGCCTCTGTAGGAATTCACAGCAACCTTGTAGCTTGCATCCTCCAGAAATGCAGATCCATTTGAGAATCCCAGAATGGAGACACGTTCTCCCGGAGCTTGCATCACATCGACGGTATAATCGATACCCGCTGCAGAAGAGAAATTATAGTATGGATTGGCAAGTCTTTCCGGATCACTGCCACTGTACTGCAACAGATAATCATCGGGTTCTCTCATGGTATTGAACCAGATCCCTGTTGCATATTCCAGAAATGCATCGATTTCGCTTCCCGTAAGATTCATGGTGTAGAGCATATTCTCAAACCGGTACAGTTTGAACATATCAGAGACTAAGATGGGACCTTCTTCCAATGTTGCGGAGAGGGAGAGGGGTGCGGTAAATGAAATGTCAGCCCTGGACAGCTCCATCTGCACTTTGTGGATTAATGACATCATGGAAGAAGGTCCAAAGAGGGCATCTGATCCATTCATCTCTTCATCCAGCCATGTGATCGTATCATCCAGGTATGTAGATACCTTCAAATAATCGTGTTGGAACTTGATCATGAAATCTTCTGATGGGGTGTATTGATTCATGGGAACCATCCTGCTGGTGATCTCCTTTCTTCCTTCTTCCCGGAAGGATATGGTTACCTCACCTGCAAACCTGGCATGACTCCCCGGATCAATCACCAGCACGCTATCACCCAACGAGTTGGCTATCAGTTGGGTTGAAACTCGGTGATCATGACCAGCAAAAATCACATCAAATCCCGGTACCTGTTCAGCAACCAGCAAAACTGCATTCTCATTCAAATGCGATTCACTATTGCCTCCATAAGCTGAATTGGTACCTGAATGAAACAATCCCACCACAAGGTCGGGATCTTCGGTTTCAATAATCAAAGGAATCCACTCACGGGCAGTTTCCACCATGTCCCTGAACTCCATCTCAGGCCAGAGATTGCGGGGAAGCCATTGGGGAATACCCGGAGTGATCAATCCCAGGACAGCAATACGTTTTTTGCCTGCTCTCAGAATGGTGTAGGGCTCAAAGAATGGTTCTCCTGATCCTGAGTGAACCGCATTGGCAGCCAGCCAGGGAAATTTAAACTGGGACCTGATTTTATTATATACTGCAGGTCCAGCCTCGATATCGTGGTTTCCCACAGTCCCGGCATCATATCCCATGTGATTCATCACCCGGGCCGATAGATGCGGTGTAAGGGTATCGATAAAATTGTAATAATAGACGGTGGGTTGACCCTGTAGAAAATCTCCGTTGTCCAGCAAAAAAAAGAGGGTATCTTTCCGTTTCTCGTTGTTCGGATACATAACTATATATATGGGCCAGGGAATGATCAGAGTCTTCGCGGGCAATAAAATCATATGGGAAGATCATCCCGTGTACATCGGTGGTGACAGCGATTCTGACCACAGTCTCCTTTTGATTGCAACCGGAAATGAGAATCAAGAATATTATGATGTAATAATTTAAGTATGATTTCATGAGTTTCTTATTTCAAAACAAGTAAAGGTTTTTACATGGATTGGGTATGAAATGATCCGAAAAAAAGTTTAGCTGTGAAAAAAATGACGTGTTGCAGAGCATGTAAATCGGTTGTTAACAACGGTGTTCAAATTTTGTACCTTTAGAGACAGTGAATAATCTGAAGTCGTAAGTGATTGCTGATAAATAAACTGAGATAGAGAAAGGGGCAATAGAAACGCTCCGAAGCGATACACACATCGACAAAAGTCGATATAATACGCGGAAATATCAAGAAATTGGAATGTAAATCTCTATTGTGAATCTTTGAACAATACGCTTGGCTGAAATATATTTAACCAAAATCTTATAAGCTATGAAAAAGAATATTTCAATTGTTACTCTGTTAAGTGGATTTGCCCTGCTCATAGCAGGTGCACTTATCCTAAGTAGTTGTGAAGGACCAATGGGACCAGCCGGTCCATCTGGATCTGATGGAGCCGCCGGACCAGCAGGAGCTGCCGGACCCGCCGGACCCGCCGGAGCCGATGGTGCTAATGGTCTTGATGGTATTGATGGCATACCCGGTGCTGATGGTATTGATGGCAATGGTACATGTATCATTTGTCATGATGATGAAGTAGTTCTGCTGGCCAAGCAACAGCAGTCTATGAGTTCTCATCACCTGGCTGGTGGAAATTATGAGCGGAACAGTGGCTGACTGCTCAATTTGCCATAACCATCAGGGATTTACAGAATATTTGGCGACCGGTGTTGAAGGAACTGAAGACATCCTGGATCCTGCTCCCATTAATTGCAGAACCTGTCACATGATCCATGTGAACTATGATGAAACGGACTGGACGCTGGTTTCAGAATCTGCCGTTGTTCTTACCCATGGAGATGCCACCGTAGATCTGGGAGGCTCTTCAAACCTATGTGTGAACTGTCACATGTCCAGGGCCATTAGCCCACTACCTATGATGGGTGGAGATAGTGTTTCAATCACAAGCAGCCGCTGGGGACCGCACCACGGACCTCAAGGCAATAATGTATGGGGTGTTGGTGGATATGAAATTGCAGGTTCAATGAGTTATTCAGCTGCAGGATCTCATCCACATGCTGGAGTAGGCTGTGTAGATTGTCATATGGCTCCTATGCCTTATGGTGGACGTACAGCCGGTGGACACACCTTTAATATGACCTACGAGTATCATGGAGGTACTGAAGACAATATCGGCGCCATGTATTGGTTGCCACAGTTCAATTGCAGATTCGGAAGACGTTTGACCTGAATGATCTTCAAACTGACATTGACGCCCTGGTTGCAGCTCTTGAAGTCATCTTTGTTGCAAATGGTTGGATAGATGCACCTGGCGATTTATGGAATGCCAGTTCATCTAATCCCCTTAAAGTTACAGCAGATGAGGCAGGTGCTATGTTGAACTACAAAACGGTTACTGAAGACCGCAGCAGGGGGATTCATAATCCAAGGTATATGGAGGCATTGCTGACAAACTCACTAGAGTCACTGACGCCTTAATGAAGTGAATTTTTAACCGTAAAAGAAGGGTGTCATACGGCACACTTTTTTGTTATAGCAAGCCACTAAGGAAGCTGTCTCAAAAGGGCAGCTCTTTTTTTATAGGTACCTCCAAATGCAACTGAAACAACTTTTTCAAAGGGGTATCTTTTTTTTGGTATGCCCAATGTAACTGAAGAGGCTGTCTCACCAGGGACGGCCTCTGACTTTTGATTGAGTTCAGTGAAAAATAAGGAGTAGTATTGTTCTGCGATTTCGGGAAGTCACACTCCAGTGACCAAGTCACAACGTGGTGAGTTTTAGTAATTGAACCTTCGCCGAATGCTTATTAATATATATCAGTATATAAGGATATTACAGTCGATATTCAATTTCGGATAAATAACAAATGAGTCACATCATTGTAAATAGGTCACATCATTGTTACTTCCCGTTTTGCCTAAAAATGAGTCCCCCGGATCAAAGTACTTTTAGGTCAAATCATCCATATTGGTAGTAAAACGCGGAAAATGAACTAAGACTATGATTGAAAAACCGGAGGTAGTTATAGTAAGTTATCCGGTGTCGCTGATCTTTTTCAGCCTCTGATAATCGAGTACTTCGATGGCTTTGCCATCTATTTTTATAAGGCCTTCCTCATTGAACTCCTTCAGCATCCTGATGACCGTTTCAGAACTCATACCAGAAAGCTCTGCAAGCTCCTTGCGGGACAGTGGAAGGTCAAATTCTGCATTCTTGAATATGCGGTCCGACAGGCATAATAATATATCCGCCAGCCTCCCAAAGGCCTGCTTGTAGGTCAGGCAAAAAAACCTGCCGTAGATCTGAATGCTGTTGGCGCTCAGGATATCGACAATCTCCTTCATAAAGCTGGAATTCTGCTCCATCAGTTTTCTGAAAGCATTTACATCGATTTGCCTGATTTCTGATTCCACATAGGACATGGCCGAATATGGAAAATTGGAGTGTGATTCTGATATTGAAGCCAATCCCAGGAAACTTCCGTCCGGGATTATTCTTAATACAAGTGTATTCGACCCATTTTCGAGGAAGACCTTGGCCAGGCCTTTCTCCATATACATCACATGGGAAACAAAGCCCCCCTGTTTACAAATCATTTCACCTTTACGGTACTTGATCGTTACTGAGTTTGCATTCAGAAAATCCTGCTGCTCACTAGTCAACTTCTCGAAACATCGGTTCTGGTGGTAACTTAATGTACAACCCGAAAATCTAAATGACTCATCCATCGGCTGGTTTCAATTAAAAAAACAAATATACAAAAGAATCATATAAAAGTATGATCTATATCAGCTGTTGGGTCAATCCAGATCAGTTCAAATATATGGCTATTCCTGCTGCATTTACTTTGGCAATTCCACTAAAACAACAACCTTTACATCCGTAGTCACCCCACACAATTACTGGTTTTTTCGGCTGGCAAATTTTTTTCTACACTTAATAGACACGCATTAAAGGAGACTTGGTTATGAGAAATTTTAGAATTGGGTCAGGATTGGTCATGATCTTTGTCGTAATGGTCATTGCAGGCATTGCATGTACCAATTATACCATCCCCGGGAGGGATGCAGGTGGGGGATCTGGAACAGACAACTCCTGTGAAGAGTGTCATACAGACTATGAACGACTGATACTGGTTCATACTCCTGATACAGCAGCTGCAGTGAGTGGATGTGGAGGAGATGCTCCGCATTACGAACCTTATGACAGGGTATTTTTAGGAGGAGAAGGTTATGATGCCTTTAAAGAATCTGGTCACTATGGGCTTGGATGTGTGGGTTGTCATAATGGAGACCCAAAGGCCGGACAGAAGGAAGAGGCCCATTCGGGTGATTGGACAAAGCACCCTTCTATGTTTTACGAAGACAAGTGTGGCACCTGTCATAAAGATATCACAGACAATTTCACCACCAGCATACATCAGGGGACAGGCCAGAAAAGAAAGGTAGCCTTGCGTAGTGGGAAAAGTGGACCTGACGAGTTCGATCAACTTCCCGCCCACCAGATCGAAGGGTATAACAACAACTGTGCAACCTGTCACGGCACCTGCGGAAATTGTCATGTGGTCAGACCGCCCATCGGTGGAGGTGGATTGTCACTCGGGCATAATTTCAATAAAACTCCCGATATGTTTAATGTATGTGTTACCTGTCATGTTTCCCGGGGTGGTCATGCCTACCTTGGCGTGGCCTCTGGAACTCAACCGGATGTTCACCTGACAAAGAAGGATTTCGATTGTCTATCCTGTCATGACGGCCTTGAATTGCATGGTAACGGAGAAAAGGTGGAGCAACGTTATGCTTATGAGGAACTTCCTAAATGCGAGGATTGTCATACAGGCCTTGAGGAAGCCAATAGCTATCATTCAAAGCACTTTGCTGATTTCAATTGCCAGGTATGCCATTCCCAGGATTATAACAATTGCGGAAGCTGTCATATTCATGGAGAAGGAGCCAGGGTCCCTTCTTACCTGGGATTCAAGATTGCTGTCAATCCTCTGCCTGATATCAAAGAAGGCTACGATCTGGCATTGGTTCGCAGGACGCTGGCTGCTCCTGATAACTGGAAAGAATACGGGGTGGAAGCATATTCTAGTTTTGATGTTCTTCCCACCTATAATTATACCACCCCCCATAACCTTCTCAGGTGGACTGGACGGACAGAGGTTGGGACAGGCATGTGTTCAAAGAACTGCCATATACGTAGGGAGGGGGACTCATTGATCAATAAGGATCTCTATCTTTTCCAGTCAGATCTTTTGGAATGGGAGCTTGATGCAACCACCTCTATTACAGTGGATGGTAAATTGCCTTCTTACTGGCCAAATTAAGTATGAGAATAAATTATATAAATATTGTTTAACGGACCAAAATTTAGAATTATGATTAAAAACAGAATTTGGATGCTGGCCATCCTATTGCTTTCTTTTGTTGTTGTTTCTTGTGATAAAGAAGAAGATCCGCCAGCGATTAACGAGGCCGAGGTCCTTGTTAAATACCTTGAATCTCCTACCGGTACAGCAAATAACTATGGGAATACTACCATTTCTGCCATTCATCTTGCAGAACATGTAAAGGCACTAAATGCTTTAAGTAAGGTCTATATTATAGATATCCGTTCAGCATCCGATTTTGCAACCGGGCATATTGAAAATGCTGTGAATGTGGGTGAGAAGGACGTTTTGACCCATCTTGAAAACACAGACCTATCCTCCTATGACGAAATATCTATCGTCTGTAAATCAGGCCAGACTGCTGGCTGGGTTGCCTGTCTTGCCAGAGTATTGGGATATGACAATGTCTTTGCCATGAAGTGGGGAATGTGTTCATGGCATTCAGATTTTGCCGCCTCCTGGAACGGTGCCATTGGCAATACACGTGCACAACAATTTACTGCAGATGCAAGCCCTAAAGCTAATGCAGGAGAGCTACCTGTTTTGAATACAGGCTCTGAAACAGGGGAGGACATTCTGGAGGCCAGGGTTAATGCAGTAAATGCCGAAGGATTTGCCGGAGTCAACATACTCAGTGAAACAGTATTCGGAGCTCTTGCCAATTACTATATCGTAAATTACTGGGCTGAGGACGAATACCTGGATCCTGGACACATCCCTGGAGCTATTCAGTATACTCCAAAGGGATCCTTTGCGCTGGATGCTTATCTGAAGACGCTACCCACAGACAAGACCGTCGTAGTCTATTGTCATTCTGGTCAGAACAGTGCAGCTGTTGCCTGTTATTTGCGTTTGATTGGTTACGATGCTAAATCGTTAAAGTTTGGCACCAATGGTATGATCTATGATCTGATGCCAAAGTCCACATGGGGCGTTCAACACATTAAGGAATACGCATATGTAACGTAAATAAAGACTTCCTAAAATCCTCTTAAGAAAAGGGGCTGTCTGACCATCAGGCAGCTCCTTTTGATATTTATACTGGTTATATATTAATCATATGCACCATAAAATGGCCCGATAATTGAATTGATATTACTAAGATTTAGATATTTTTATAATTCGAACCTAAAAAAACAAATTAAAATCTTTAGCTATGTTACTCAAGAGAACCTTATTTATCGCATTGTTGGCGCTAATTGGAAGCGGTACAATGATGGCCCAGAATTTCAAGTACATTGGCGCTTCTAAATGTAAAATGTGCCATCTCAAACCCGCGACGGGCGATCAATACAATAAATGGCTGGAAGGTCCCCATGCCAACGCGTTGAAAAGTTTAAGCGCAGAAGAAGCCAAAGACCCGAAGTGTTTAAAATGTCATTCTACTGTGGGTCATATTGATGCAGGTCTGATAGCCGGGATTAAAGCAGAAGAGGGCGTATCCTGTGAATCTTGCCACGGACCGGGAAGTATGTACAAAGGTGCATCGGTTATGAAGAATCAAAAATTGGCCATGACAAAAGGAATGATTCTCCCCACAGAGGAGGTGTGCAAAAAATGTCACAATGAAGAGAGTCCAACTTTCAAAGGATTTAATTATGCTGAGTACACAGCAAAAATTGCACATCCCACACCTGCCAAGTAGAAATACGAATTTTCATTATATATAAGAGAATTGATAATCCTTTGGTTTTTAAAACCAGAGGATTTTTCTTTTCTTTGGCATCGCATATTTGAGTATAATAAAAACTTAATCTTTATAAACGTGAAAAACTTATTCATTGCAGGGCTAATTTTGATGTTGGCCAGCTGTAGCAGCAATACGACAGATGGATTTACTACCGTAAAAGTTAAAGAGGTTGAACAGGTCGGAAGCTATACCTATTTACTGGTAAAAGCCAAAGGTCCTGAATACTGGGTGGCAGTACCCTCCATGGAGGCGAGCCCGGGGGAAACCTACAAGTATCAGGGGGGAATGCTGATGCAGGAGTTTTATAGTAAGGAGCTGGACAGGACCTTTGATAAGGTTGTGTTCCTGGAAGCAATCTTTGCCGAAAATAGCACGCCGGCTCTACCGCCACAGGGAGCTGCACAAGGCAGCATGCAGGGAGCAACTTCCGGTAGCATGCAGGGGGCAACTGCAGGTAGTAATGTGGCTGTGGAAAAATCAAATGTACAGGTGGATGCCGGTGAAGGAACAATTACCATTTCTGAGCTATTCTCCAATCCTGATTCCTACGAGGGCAAAACAATTCAAGTCAAAGGGGAAGTCACCAAATTCAATCCTGCCATTATGGAGCGAAACTGGGTACATCTCCAGGATGGTACTGAGTTTGAAGGTAAGTTCGACCTTACCGCCACGTCAATCGAATCTTTCGAAGTAGGCAGTATCGTAACTCTGGAAGGAATCCTGGCACTGAACAAGGATTTTGGCTATGGCTACAGTTATGAGTTACTCCTGGAAAAAGCAACAGCGGTCAATTAATCTGACCGCTGTTGGCCTCTATCCTGCAAGGAAAGAGTATACAATAAATCCGATCAGGATCACTCCAATGGAGAGTGCGAGAAATCCAAAGAAACGAATAAGTCGCAGGGACTCTTTTGAATATGTCTGCTCTGTGACTAATTCATCCAGCTTACCAGATTCCAATAACTCCTGATACTCCCGGGGCCTTTCATGCTTGAAATGTTCAAGTGGCATGTGACCGGTAAATATAACCGTATCCATGGGGAAGGCTTCCGGCCTGAAATGGGTATTGAAGAAGTGGATCGTAAATATGAATCCTACTGCCAAGAGTGCTTCATCACTGTGGATAATTTGTGAAACATTGATCACCCAGCCGGGTAGAAACCTTGTGAACAATACCGGGAACCATAGAACTAATCCACTAAATCCGATAATGGCTACGCCCCAGAATACTGCCAGGTAGTCGAATTTTTCCCAATAGGTCCATCTGCCATAGTTGGGCCTGGGGCCTTTGCCCACGAACCACTTCATGGTTGCCCAGAAGTCCTTGATATCCTGCTTGTTGAACCACAGGGAATTTTTATCAAGGATGAATTTTGTGAGGGATAATCTTCTCTGTCTTTTCTCTCTCACAAGGTTGGTCACATGGAACGCAAAATACCCAAAAGTAATGACTGCTCCAATGCGGTGCAATACACCTGCCGCTTCAACACCTCCAATAAACCTGGAGAGGAATTTGGCCCACTCCATGTGGGCAAATTTCAGCATCATTCCGGTCAGGGCCAGCAGTATAAAACTAATGATCACAAAGATGTGGGTGATCCGCTGGTTCTTTGTAAATCGCCTGATGTACTGATTCCCTACCTCTTTGGGTTTGGCTTTCCTTTTCTTTAATCTTTCAACCAATGATCTGGGCAACCACATAAGCAGATGGATCCCAAAGAAAATGAATACACCCAGCAGAAGGGTTGTCATAAAAATATAGGCAAAATTCATCCTGGGATCGTCCTTGTGGGTTGCATGGCTCAGGTATCCGGAAAACCTTTTGTTGGCACCCACATGACATTTTGCACATGTAGCCGACAAGGTTCTCCTCTGAAATCATGGATTCCGGATTGTCGGCTTTCAGGATGTTATGTGCACCATGACAATCAGAACACCTGGCCGACTCATAGTATCCCAGCTGATAGGCTTTTCCATGATAGGTTTCCATGTAGGTTTCGGCAGTTTCTTCATGACAGGAACCACATTGGGTCGTGACCTCATTCATGAATTTATCCTGACTGACTTCAGATATCACGTGTGCACTGTGGCATCTAACACAGGTAGGGTATTCCTTTCCCTTATCTTCCAAAGTGTAGGCAGTGGTCACTTTTTAAATACTGTTCATAGATCCCCTTATGACAATTACCGCATGTTTGCTGAACATTGGTGGGATGGATGGATGATCACTCGTCGGTCTCCTTCAGCATGAGGTGGGTGGAGTGACAGTCTGTACACACGGCGCTCACTGTAAGGCCTTTTTCTGTAAGTCCCTGGCCATGTACGCTTAAAGAGTAATCGGCAAAAGCATTGACTTCCTTTAGTTCTGTGGACAGGGGTGCTTTCCCATTCTCGCGGTGGCAATCACCACAGAGACCGGGTATGGCCGTTCTGTAGACAGGTGATGTGTCATCATACCTTGATTTGGTTGCATGGGTACCATGACAGTCTGTACAATATGGAGCATTTTCAACCTTATTGTAGTGAGCCTTCCCGTGACCACTGGCAAAATACCTGTCAAATACTTCAGCATGGCAGGAAGAGCAATCAACCGGTTCATTTGTAGAACAGGGCCTTTGAAGATGTTCTGAAACTGCCGTATGGCACTTTGCACATGGAATATTCTTGTGAACAGAGATGGGCAACTCATTAGGATTTCTATAGAGGGAGATCCTTTCATCACCAACCATCTTATGAATATCTTCATCGTTGTGGCATTTCATACAGGTATTGTCAGATACCCGGGCCTGAATTTGAGGAATGTTCACTTTATGCGGTGGATGGCAGGCAGAACAGGATGGAATGACAGAGGGATCTTTTTCCCACAATTCACCTTTGATCACTTTTGTATGGGCCTGCTTCGATCCTGGTATGGCACTTCATGCAGGTACCCGCAATTCTGTTAGTGGAAATGGATGAATTAGGACTGGTATGAGGCAGCACAAGATGGTTGCCGTGACAATCGTTACAGGTGGCAGTAACAATCAGTCCAGCTTCGAAAAGCCCCTGGCCATGAATACCCTGGGTATAATTCTCAACAATATTGTGTTCAGATACGTCATAAATCCTTGCAACAACTTCACCTTCTCTGTGACATTTTCCGCAAAGGAAAGGTATATTCATTTTATAGGTACGGGAATTGGGATCGGAATAGTGCAGAATATCATGGTTGCCATGGCACTCCTTGCAACTGGGGGCATTTGGATCATTCATCAACAGCGCCTGTCCATGCACACCCCTTGTGTTAGTGGCCATGGGTTCTGTATGGCAAGATGCCACAATTGACTGGATGCAAGTTCTCAGGATGAGGGAAGCCTTCATCATCAGCATCGGTATGGCACGAAATACAGGTGTTGCTGTGGTGTACCGATCCTGCAAAAATTGAGGTGTCTATAAACATCGATACGGTCCTTCCATTCCGTTCTTTGGTCAGTTCAGTGTCCTCATGACACATCATGCAGTCTTCATCTGTTTGGGCATGGAGCTGGGCAAATATCGGCCCAATTACAAATAACGAAATGAGCCAGAGGATTCTTAGGTTCCTGTAAAACAAGTGGGGATTGTGGGTCATATTGGCTAGTGTTCAGATTGTAGAGTATATCTCTTATATCTTAATAGTTTTCACTTGTCAAAGACCATGTTAAAATAGTGATTTTTATATGTAATAATTCACGTATATTGATGTGTGAGTGTAATTTATATCAAATCTGAATACAGAAAAAACTCGGTTGTGAGGATAGATTCACAACCGGATACTAGAATTTCCTAGGGAACTGTTTTATTAGGTTGGCCAGGCGTTATTCGTGCTCTTCGTGATAGCCGTTGATCATGCTTTTAAACAGGGTGCCCGGTTTATCTCCAAGGGTACAGGTATAGATATGTATGAGGAGAAAAAGGGAGAGTACAAATCCAACAATGATATGAAGCACATCATAAAATAACAGTCCGCTGATGTTAAAAACATTATATGCAGATCATTTCCGGGAACATTAGCGCTATACCTGAAACGATCAGTAAGGGCATCCCAAAATACATGGCAATCACATAGGAGAACTTTTGCAGCGGATTGAATTTTTGTTTTTCTGTGATGGGAAAGGGGTGAGGTTCTTTCTTAAATATCCCTACGGCATAAAATATAAATTGTTTCCAGAGATTGGTAGCCAGGTTCTTTCTCCACTTTCTGTAAAACTTTCCATTTCTGTGTCACCATATTTCCAATGACAAAAATGCCGTAGTTGAAGGTGACAATAATCGCAGCTACATTATGAATCGCTACTGAAGCCCCGAAACTGATCACTTTGAAATCCGGAACTGGCAAAATGCAAACAGAGACCGGTGAAAATCAATAAAATGAACATGAGTGCATTGATCAGATGCCAGATCCGGATCCAAACCGGATATAGGTATATTTTTTTTGTTGCCATGTTAGTTGTTTTTTAGTTTGACTAATGCGAAGGATGGAATGAAATAGTATGACAAGAAAGGTCAGAGCAAATACCAACACGCTGAGCCTGTTGAGCCAAATATTCTGGTTGGCACCGATCACATATGCATTATTAATGATAATTCCATTTGCAAATCCCACCTTTCGTTCCTCTTTAACTCTGGAATTTATAAAGCGTGTGCATTAGACGTGAATCACGTGAATGGCACTCAATACAATTTTCGACTGCCTCTGATTTTGGCAAGATCTTATGTGCGATCAATATGGAATCATTGATCTCGGTGTGGCACTCAATGCACCGTACACTTCGGAAATGAGCCACCTGGTTGGGAAGCCAGCCATGGCTTTCCACCACATTGATTTCTTCCCGGTCGGTCAAAAGCATAAAGCGGTCAAAATCAGCATGACAGCTCAGGCACATGTTGTTATCGTAAAGCACAGCCTCCTCGATATCCTCGGCGTTTCTCATGAAAGCCCTGTAAGAGTGAGGATCATGGCACTTCCAGCAGGTGAACTCTTCAATGTTATGGATGCTTTCTGAGAATTCCACTTCAATATCTTCGAAATGGTACTGAGCAAAACTCTCATCATAACCATGGCAATCCATGCACAAAAGCATTTCCTCCAGCCGGGCTTCCACCGAATGGGGGAATTCTTCAAAACCGTAGTTATGACAATCGGCACATGCAAAGGATTTATGTACTCCTGTGTAAAAGGCGTCTCTGTCGATAATCCTGTCCGGGCACATGTGTTCTGTCATGGTTCTTCCAAGTGTCGGATCTTCAAGGGTATATTTCAACTCACCGTGACACTTCAGACAATTCTCATTGTCTTCCACATAGGGATTAACCTCAAAATATGAGCTTTTTAACTTTGTAGAGTCAGACGGCTGTGCATAGAGTCCAAGCGTAGCAAACAGGACTCCAATAAAGATGATTGTTAGGGTTTTCATGGTCAGAACCTTATGGAAATATTAAAACCAAACTGAAAATCACCGTCCAACGGATTTCTGTCGTTGAATGCGATGCTCCGGCTCTTTACGATGGCGTTGTAGTTGGATGCAAATACCCTGAATGAGTGGGTGCTGGTTCCAATTTCCACTCCCAGGGCCATGTTCGGGTAAATGGTCTTTGCATTATCACCCTCAGGCTGGACAAGAGGCTGGTCATATTCAAATATGATGGAATGGAATCCAAGTACCTGGAATCGCCCACCAAAGTTGAGGGAGTAGTTATCGTTCCTGTATCCTTCCGGAACGGCATTGTAGTATACGAAAGTCGGGGCCATCTGCAGACCTGATTTTGTCTCCCAACCTTCCTGGATACGATCAACTGATGCAGATAGGAGATGCGGGCCACAAAAGGATAAGGAATATGTAGCCCGTCGGATCGATCGGGTTTGGCCAGCAAATATTCCTCTTCGGATCCAAAAAATTTAGCGTCCCTGGCATCCAGTACAGCATTTCCGATAATAGGAGAGGGAAACTGGTATTCTCCCCGACTCAGTCTGGGTCAGGATACTGTATTTCCATTCCAGGTCCTGGAGCTTATTGGATCCGTGGTGGTACCAAACCCAAGCATGATTTTATCTGTAACCCCGTAAGAGACTCCCAGTACGGGTATTGGCACTTCCGTAAATTCCAAATAGGTCAGCAAGCTCCTTGATCTGTGAGAAACGGTGCTGAATCTCCAGGTTTAAGGATCCTTTGTAAGGATTGAGCGTGGTCTGGTTATCGATCAGTGTAAGGGTCTCAAAAGGAGGAATGATAGGGCTGTCGTTGTCTTCCTCCTGGGCAAATACAACACCCGAATACAAAAATGCAATGATGCAAGCAAGGTTGGTCAATTAAATATTTCGTTTCATAGCTATTGGTTTTTCTAGGGTTCAATTGTTCTGGGCTCCTTCATCGATCCAGCCAAGGATGTATAAAATCTCTTCTTCTGTAGCACGGCCGTCCATGTGTACCAGAGAAAATCTCATAGAGTAAACTTGACACAAGGAAAATCTGTGTCCACATATCCACCATCGATGAGTTCGTCATAGGACCACCCCGGGACTAAGGTCGGGTGCTTGTCCTCCCGAGTGACAAACAGCACATTTCTGATCAAAGATGGTTTGAATGTCCGTAGCAAAACTCACACCTGTTGGTAAATTGTCAGGACATTCGGGCGCCGGGATCTCATATTTGATGCACCCTGACAGGATCAGAATTAGCAATCCTGTCAAAATATAAATCGTTCTTCTCATGTTATTAATAGTTTTGAATTCTCCGGTGATGCTTCACTATAATTAGAAGGGATTAAATATAGATGTAATCACAGAGTGGGGAAAAGAAATTAAAACGACATATAATATGTTTTTTATCGAGATAGATCAGTTTATTGGATGACCTATATCAGTAACAACGTTTTTTATGTATATTGCATCGACTGAAGATTCAAGATCAGGATGGAACAATGAATGTTGAGAAACTATGTGTCGGTTGTGACAATTGCAATGAGAAATCACCTCTGTTTGAAGTGCCTAAACGAGGAGGAACTGAAGCTGGTCAACAAGGACCGCTATTCGGTTCGGTTTCATGAAGGTGAGGTGATACTGAAACAGGGTACGCAGGCCAACTATTTCATTTCTGTCATAGAAGGATTCGCCAAGATGTACATTGAGGGTCACAACGACCGCAATCTGATCCTGGATTTCATCAAACCATGGAAGCTGGTCGGAGGTCCGGGTGCACAGTTGAATTGAAAACACAGGTATAGCGTAGTTGCTGTTCAGGAGACACTGGTTTGTTTTATCGATGTAAAGAATTTCAAAAAGGTACTTGCTATCCAATCACAGATTCTCAGAACAGTTTCTTGGCATGTGTAGTGGAAATTACAGCAGGGCCCTGGATCGCATGGTTGGTCTGAGTCAAAAGCAGATGCATGGTCAGGATTTCGGATGCCCTGATCTACCTGTCCGAAGAGATCTATAACTCCAAAACCATTGGCGGGGAGATTTCCCGGCAAGATATCGCCGATTATACCAGTATGTCAAAAGACAGCGCCATCCGTATCCTGAAGGAATTTGAACGGGACAGCATCATCATCCTGGATGGTCGCAACATTGAGATCCTGGATAGTGACAGGCTCCATGCCATCTCCCAGAAAGGATAGCGTCTGGTTACCTTGGCCAGCCTGACCTGCATATTTGATCAATTAGCAAGCCTTTGAAAATACAGGTCCTGGAAATCATAGCTGAAATCAATATCTGGTGAGATGCCTTTCATCTTCATATTGACCGCTCTCCCTTCCTCATCAAGACTGAAGATGGCAAAAGCATCTGCATCCATCTCCCTGAATTCCCATCTGATGGCAAATGCATTGGCCTTGTAGAAAAACATGGGACCAGTAAGTTTAGGGGATCGCATGGAGGTGAACCAGAGCTGATCCCCTTTCATGTGAATGTTCACCTTCCCAAACCATTTATCTTTATAAATACCCGTGAAGTTTGTTGTATCGATCCAGACATCTTTTGCTGCTTCGACAGTTTCCCAGACTCCTGGCCACTGTGGCATCAGCGATGGTTGATTGATTCTGGAATGACTCCAGGTATAAATCGATCCATCCGTAATTATCCAGTCCCAGGTAGCTGTCCACAATGGTCTGGGAAACTGCTTCGAAAACTCCCTCACCTCCGTAGTAGCTATTGGTCAATACTACCACACCCAGCTGCAAATCCGGGATCATCATGGTTTTTGAAAGCATCCCTCTCAGATCCCCGCTATGGGAAACACTCATGGTATCCGTTCAAGTCGGCCAGTCTCCATCCCAGTCCATACCCGCAAAATGGGAATTATACCTTGGATTTGGCTTCACATCTCTGGGTGGTATGGATCTTCCACATTTCACGCTGACTTGCCTCTGAAAATAACTGATTCTCCAGGTTCTCACCATATTTTCCTTCATTCAGGTGCACCAGCATCCACCGGCAAAGGTCATCCGCATTGGATAGTACGCCACCGGCGGCCCCGTTGATTTTTTCAGGATCCAATTCATAAGGGGGAATGGTTTTTAGTACTCCACTTTCCGCCATATGAGGAGTGGCCAGATTATCCGAACCTGACATGCCGGGCGGAAGGGTGGAGGAGTGGTCCATGTTCAGTGGATCCATGATCCTTTTTTTCACAAATACTTCCCAGCTCATACCGCTTACCCGTTTGATCACCTCACCCGCTACCAGATAAAGGATATTGTCGTAATCATACTTGGTACGGAAAGCTGACACTGGTTCAAAGTGCTGGAAATTGGTCAGTATATCAGCCATTGTAAAGTCTGATCCATCGGGCCACTTCTGGAGATCTCCTGCACCAAGTGCCAATCCGCTGCGATGGGTCAGCAGGTCCTGGATATTGAAATTCCGGGTCACATAGTCATTGTACATTTTAAATTCAGGAATGTGATCAATCACCCTGTCCTGCCACGATATTTTACCCTCCTCAACAAGCAGGGCCAAAGCTGTGGTGGTAAAAGCCTTGCTGTTGGATGCAATGGCAAAAGAGGTATGTTCGTCTACGCTCTCCATTGTCTCCACAGACTTTACCCCATAGCCCTTTGCATGGATGATTTCACCATCCTTAACAATTC
Source organism: uncultured Bacteroidales bacterium (assembly GCA_963710385.1). Classification (GTDB taxonomy): domain Bacteria; phylum Bacteroidota; class Bacteroidia; order Bacteroidales. The sequence goes on from CAVQAB010000017.1 coordinate 30,982, forward strand.
CTACGGCTACTCCTGCCACATGAAACTTTTTCATGGCATCTTCCACCAGCTGATCAATTTCAACGGAAGTGATCTGGCTATGGACGGTCTCAATTGTCAAAAAAGCTGCTAAAAGACCCAGTGTGAAAATCCGACTTGACTTACTCATCAATTTGATCTTTTTTATAGTTATTTTAATGTTGACATCATGAATTGGGAATCCCTGTGTGAAATGGATTGTCAGGATCACTGCTCCACTCGAACCAGCCTCCATCGAAAAGTGAAACACGTGGCCAGCCCATGAGCCATGCATTGATCCAGGCTTCACTCCCCCGCCACCCTGTTCCACAATAGAAGGCCAGGTGCTTATCAGGCGATATACCAGAGTCTTTCCATATTTTCTCAGTTTCGTGGAACTCCCTGATTGTATGGTCCACATTCCTGTAGTTCTCCATGTGATAGGCATCGCTGCCACAATTAGCAAATACAGCACCAGGGATTCGTCCCTTAGGTTCAATATAATTGTAGCCGCTTACCTCCCCAATGTATTCGGGATAACTGCGAACACAAACCAGGTCTGCATCTATGGATTGGATCATCTCTTTTGCCTCTGGCACATCAACCGCCAGGTGTGGATTTGCTGGAATATTGGCTCCAAAATCGGGCACCGGTTTTTTTGGGACATCCTCTGTACTGATTTCAAACCCTTCATCTAACCAGGACTGAAATCCCCCATTCAGAATCCTTACATCTTTCACACCTGCGTACATCATAATAAATGCACACCGGATGGCGCCGATATGTCCTGCTGCACTACCGGGAAATTCATCTTCATTATCAGGATCCATGTACTTGCCATAGAGGATCACAGTGGTATTGGCATCAATCCCATGCATTTCCAGGGCTCTCTTCAGCTCCTCAGGTGAACGGCGGTTCCAGGTTTCAGGTGCTTCCAGTGCCAGGGTATCGATGTCTATGGCTCCTGGAATATGACCGGACAAATAAGCTTCCCTGTTTCGGTAATGGGCATGACAGATGACGGTTTTTCCTCCCTCATGTTCTGGTGGGGTTCCTCCGTCAAGGATGGTCTTAATCCATTCAGGATAGACCAGGTGGGAGTACCTTTGCAGTTTTTCCATGGGTAATTCACTCCGGGCTGTCCATTCATCTAAAAATCCATAATAAACCGAAACTTGTCCGTAACCTGCCTTCATGAAAAGTTGGGCAATTTTCTGACTTTGCCCGGGAGTATATCCATATACAACAAGGTTATCATCTGTTGAAATCTCCTTGTGCCTCACAACCTCAATCCAGTCCATGTAATCGGCCCACTTGACAGGGAGTGATTTTGCCCCCTGGATGTGACCGCCCCTCGTTTCGTTTTTCAGTTTCCATCCATTGTAAGCATCAACTGGACGTACATCAATAAATTTCACCTCATTCCTGTCCAACAAATCTTTCACTTCAGTGGTAGTCAATTCTTTTAATTTGTTCATCTCATTGCTTAATTTGCGAAAAGATAGGAATTAAATTCTCTCTTGAAAATAATCCTACCTTTGATTATGCAGGTATCCAGCGCGGAAAAAAGGCGAATTTCCACATTGGTAATTCTGATCATTGCCGGTGAAGCCATTTTCTTTCTTCCCTTTGTAATGGCCAGAATATTTCGTCCAACCTTGCTGGCATTCTTTGATATATCAAATACGGAACTGGGAAGATGGTTCTCCATTTATGGGGTGGTGGCCATGATCTCTTACCTCTTTGGAGGAACCCTGGCTGACCGCTTTTCGGCACGAAACCTTATGGCTGCTGCCCTCTGGTCCACAGCATCCGGAGGATTTCTAATGGCCCTCATTCCCGAACCGGGAATGATGCGAATACTTTACGCAGCCTGGGGATTTACCACCATTTGCTTATTCTGGGCAGCCATGATCAGGGCCACCCGTGAATGGGGAGGAGCGAACTTCCAGGGCAGGGCGTTTGGATGGCTGGAAGGAGGAAGGGGAGCGGTAGCAGCCCTTTTGGGAACTATCACATTTTTGTTGTTTTCGTGGTTTTCGAAACAGGTACCGGTCAAGGCGGTGGATTTGCATGCCTGGCATCCTTTTCAGTTTGTCATACTGGCCACATCGGGACTTACTATGATTTCGGGTTTCCTGGTCTGGTTTTTTATTCCTGTGCGCATGCCGGAATCCCGAAGCAAACTACCAAAAGCCGTATTTCAGGAAGTATAAAACTACTGGGGAATCCTTCCATCTGGATGCTCTCTATCATCATTATCTGTGCCTATGCCGGATATAAAATAACGGATGATTTTTCTTTGTATGCCAGGGAGATCCTGGGTTTTTCAGAGGTAGGAGCAGCGGGTATAGGGACCATTTCGCTCTGGATAAGGGCCGGAGTAGCCATCATGGCAGGAATTCTTGCGGACAGGATGAACAGGGTGTATGTAATAACTGTAAGCTTTGGAATGACCATTGCAGGCGCATTGTTGATCGGACTGGGGTTCCTTGACCAGGTGATGGGATTGGTGTTGCTTCAGCTGACACTTACAGCCACCGGGATCTATGGTGTACGGGCACTCTATTTTGCCATCATGAAGGAGGCCCGCATTTCGATTGGCCTGACAGGTACAGCCGTCGGGATTGTCTCCTTTGCAGGATTTACTCCGGAAATATTTATGAGTCCATGGATGGGTCATCTGTTGGATAGGAATCCTGGAGCCTCAGGACATCAATATGTATTTCTGCTGCTCTCTCTTTTTGCATTTATTGGACTGATCACAAGCCTGGTGTTCGGTATAAGCGCAAGAATGCGTAAATTTAATGGATCATGAAGGCAACATTGCGAATTTTATTGATATGCATCCTTTTGCAGTTAGCCTCAGGTTCACTGGTTGCTCAGGATGGTTTCAGGGTATTTCCATACTTGCAGTACCCTGCCCCAGATGCCATGACTATTCTCTGGTTTTCGGAGGAGCAGGACACCGGGTCAGCTATCATGGTGGGAAAAGGACCTGCAATCTGTAAATAATTGTTGAAAGCAATCCCACTCGCTGCAGAGGGCCTGGCTTATCCTACCTGGGAGGATACCATGTTTTTTGAGGCAGGGGCTCCTTCTTTTCCTTACCGGCACCGGATCAGACTGGAAGGACTTAGCTCCCGGCACTTACTACGAATATTCTGTGAATCAGGGACTGGACTCTTTCAGTGCATCATTCATGACAGCGCCAGCCCGAAATGATTCAATACGGTTTATAGTCTATTCAGATTCTGAAACCGAGCCGGAGTCCACCGGTAAATATACCAATTGGGCCAATCCGGACACCAATATCTCGCGCAACTATCTCATTGATCAGACCGCAGGGTACCGCAATAATCTGGATGTGATCCGATTACGTCATCCTGATCTCATACTTATTGCAGGGGATCTGACCCAGCATGGTGGAGAACAACGGGACTGGGATGAGTTCTGGAACCATAATACAAATGCTAATTCTGAACTGAGTCTGGCCGGGAAGGTTCCCATCCTGGCTGCTCCGGGAAACCATGACTATTATGAAGGAACTTCTCTTGGGCAATACAATCAGCCGGGTTCGGAACGAGCCATCAATCGCTTTCTGACCTATTTTGAGTCGCCACCAAATCTAGCTCCAAATATTGAACAGGAAGGGACGATATTATAGCATCAAATATGGACCTGCCTCATTTATTGCCCTGGACCTGTGCAACAACGGTATCAACGGTTCGGAAGAGGATACCAATTACTATTTATTGGGAGAGAGTGATTCAGGAGGTGGGAACGCTCCTGACTTCGGAGTGGGTTCCAGGCAGTATAACTGGCTTGAGCAACAGCTTGTTGATGCGCAGGAGCAGAGTCTGTTTACCTTTGTGTTCTTTCACCATGCACCTTATTCCTCTGGTCCACATGGTTTCCCTTCTGGTGTTGGTGATTTGTTTGATAACCAATCAGGAATACCTGTCAGGGCCTTAACCCCGCTGTTCATGAAGTACGGAGTGGATGCAGTGTTTTCCGGACATGACGAAATTTGGGAGCGCTCGGAAGTGACCGGTTCTGAAATTCAGCAGGATGGCACTGAAGTGAATCACTCCATACAGTTCTATGATGTGGGGACCGGTGGAGATGGTCTGAGGGGACCTGTGACCGGAACCGATAATCCATTTCAGAAGTTTCTGGTTCATAGAGATGTACCCGAAGTGTGGGATGAAAATATCCTGTCGGAGGGTGGAAAACATTACGGTCATATGGAAGTGGATATAGTGCCCCGGGAGAACAATTCCTGGCAAGCCATCCTTAAGCCAGTCTATATTTTCCCTCTGTTCAATATTGTTGATTCGACCTATTCAGAGTTTGAACGAAGGGTGTATGATGACCAGGTTATTCTAACCAGATTTGACACCGCTTCAAATGTGTCCGCAGGGGACCGATCCTCGCCCGATTTTTTCTTCAGGACCTACCCGAATCCATTTTGGGAAAAGAGCTACATAGAATACCTCTTGCCAGAAGCGAGTCAGGTTACCATTCTTGTTACGTGATGCACAGGGGAGGGTCGTTCGAATGTTGCAGGATGGTCTTAAAACTGCAGGATCCCATAGAATAGCGTGGAATGGTCACGACAGAAATGGGCAAAAACTGACTCCGGGAATATATTTCTACCGAATGAAGATTGGTATCCGGGCATCAGTGGTCCAGGAAGTTGTTGCTGATGAGCCACTAGTCCCAGCTGTTAATGATTCTCTTTATCCGGTTTAATCAACCGATTCCGGATTTGATAATCTGGATCAGGCAATGGACCGGTATATTCCTCTCCGATTTTCAAATACTCTTTTCGGAAGACCCTGGAGGAGAGCCCCCATTTGGTCAGAAATATTTTTCTGCCCCGGTTTTTTTGAATCCGATTTGTGGATTTTGATCCAAAGTGGTAAACCAGGCTGGATCCCACACCCATGAATTCCCTTACTCCGGCATGAAACAGTTTGAAAGAGAGATCGGGATCGGAATACATACCGGGGCTGAACTCAGTACTGAATCCACCCACCATGTCCCAGGTATCCACCTGCAATAGCACCGGTGGCCAGGTGGCTCCCATGCCAGTTGGTTCTTTTGTGGGTGTGAAACTCTTTAAGGAGATTTGATTTCTTAAATGATTCCAGATTTGAACCGAAGTCTTTGACTATAACACAATTATTTCCAGTTTGGGAAGGCTCAATCATGGTGGAGGATAACATAAACAACTTTGTATTCAGCTCCTTGATCACCCTATATAACTCTTCATCCCAGCCTGGCAACACATACATATCATCATTCATATAAACGATATAGTCAGACTTTACCATGGATCTGCTCAGGTTCACCGCGTAACAGATTCCTGCATTTTCCTGAGAGTGTATATAATCCAGGTTTTCGGAAGGTATGATCATTCAGCCACTCCAGCGTCCCATCGGAGCCCTCATTAATAAAAACGATGATCTGATGCTGGTGTGTGGAATGTTGGAGGATGCTTTCAATACAATTCTTCAGGTAATCAAGATTATTCCAGGATGGTATGACGATGGAGAACAGATAATTCCGATCTTTTGAACGAGGGTACTTTGTAAGGTTGTCAACCATTCTTAAAAGTACTGATTATTGGCAAAATGTTCAGTAATTCATAGACTTTCTATTGATAACGCTAAAAACATACTGGTTCTTTTCAAATCAACATTTAATTCAATACATTTAGTAGGAATCAAATCTTGTCTCAGTTATGACGAAGAGAAAAGATAATTCGAAGGGACTGATTCTTGGGATTGATGTTGGTTCTGTTTCAATCTCCGCGGTATGTATTGATACCGACGGAAATCTCATAAAAGAGGACTATGTACTCCATCACGGTGATATACGGATGGCATTGGAGGCGATTTTCAAAACCTATAATGCCTTGGATATTGCTGGGATAGCCAGCCCTTCAGGAAAAGCACTATTTCAAAGAATCATGTTTCTATTTTCGATCAGCAGGTTTCCATTATGGAAGGGATCTCTTTCCTGGGGCTGAAGGCCAGATCAATCCTTCATGTGGGTGCTGAACGCTTTTTTCTCATCGAGCTTGATGAGCAAGGTAACTATTTGCAGACCAGTCACAGTTCATCCTGTGCTGCCGGAACCGGGAGTTTTCTTGACCAGCAGGCCATAAGGTTGATGCTGAAAGACACTTCTCACCTTTCAGATATGGCCCTTCAAAACCAATCTCCCATCCCGGATATTGCTGCAAGATGTTCTGTTTTTGCAAAGACGGATCTGATTCATGCACAACAGAAAGGATATGGTCTGGAAGCTATCTGTGACAGCCTTTGCAAGGGATTGGCTGATAATATTGCCGATACACTTGTTTAACAAATCGGTTCCGGAATCCCCCATCTATATGTCAGGAGGTGTATCAAAAAACCGATCGGTGGTCAGACATCTGCAACGGATCGTTGGAAAAGAGATAATAATAGATCCCAATTCTCATCACTTACCGGCCCTTGGAGCTGCCCATCTGTTGCTCAAAGAGATTCAATCTGGGAAGGACGGACCAGATTTCGATTTGAAAAGTATACTGGTTGAACAGGGAGAACTTGAGTACTTCTTTGAACCACTAAAAGCATCCGAGGCACTTTCAAATGATCTGGAAATGAGTGCACAATATAAGTATGAGCCTACCAGAACCGATCATACCATGGGCGTGCAAATTGATCGTTTCAAGATGTCTTCGTCGGGACTCTACAAAATTCTACCTGGGTATTGATGTGGGATCTACCAGTACCAAAGCTATCTTGCTGAATGACAAGGGAGAATCCTTTGCTGGTTTCTATACTTATACTTCAGGACAACCCTTAAAAGCGGTCCAGGCCATTTTTGAAGCCATAGATCATCTTTCTGTGAAAGCTGCCACCCGATTTCAGATAAAGGCCTGCGGAACAACTGGATCAGGTCGGAAATTTATTGGGAGCATCATCAGGGCCGACCAGGATGTGGATGAGATAACGGCACATGCAAGGGCTGCATATGAGCTTAATCCTCTCACCGATACTATTATTGAGATAGGTGGTCAGGATGCCAAATTCACCCAGATGAAGGATGGTATGGTGACCTTTTCCCATATGAATACCGTATGCGCAGCAGGAACCGGGAGCTTCATTGAAGAACTGGCGGGCAGACTGGGAGTGGATCTCGAAGATTACGAACATAAGGCCATTAACCGGCCTGCACCTCTGGCAAGTGATCGGTGTACAGTCTTTATGGAACGGGATATAAACCAGCTTCTTAGCCAGGGATACTCTGTGGAGGAGGTTCTCGCCACAGTCATTCACTCTGTTCGTGAAAACTATCTGAAAAAGGTCGCCAGTGAATCGCATATTGGAGATCATATCTGTTTCCAGGGTGCCACTGCAAAAAACAGAGCCCTGGTAGCAGCATTTGAGCAACGTCTGAATAAACCCATTTATGTATCCAGGCTCTGTCACCTCACCGGGGCACTTGGTACTGCACTTATCCTAAAGGAGGAACATAGAGGTCCAACCCGCTTCAGGGGCCTGGATCTGTATAAAAGAACAATTCCTGTTCAGACCGAAACCTGTGAACTGTGTCTGAACCGGTGTACCATCAGTGTGGCCAGTATTAATGGAGAAAAACAGGCCTATGGTTTTCTGTGCGGCAGGGACTATGATACCAAGAAATTTGTGAGCAAGGAAACCACCGGATTTGAATTGCTGAAGGAGCGAAGGAAACTGATGAAAGACCATCTGGGAACGCTTTCAAAGTCGGCTAACAGGGATCCAGTGGTTGGTTTTCCAGCCACATTGCATCTCCTGGAGGATCTTCCGTTCTGGACCACCTTTTTTAATGAATTGGGTATTACCCTCTATTCCAGTGAGGGATTTAAAGACTCATTGAAAACCGGGAAGAAAATTGCCGGAGCTGAATTCTGTGCCCCCATAGATTCCATGTACGGGCATGTGGCTTTTCTGGCTGAAAACTACGATTTTGTTTTTATGCCTGTATATCTGGAATCGAGGGTAAAACCAAAAAATTCCGAACAGAATTTCTGCTACTATACACACTACAGTGCTTCCCTTGCTTATCTTTTAGGTGAACATGTTCGCAAGAAGTTGATCAGTCCCATGATTAACTTCAATAAAAGCGGTGACCACAATGTGAGAATCCTGATCAAAAGCCTGAAGGAGATGGGCTACAATGCTCTGACCACTTCAGATGTATCCAGAGCACTGAAGGAGGCTGATACTCATGCTCAACAATATGAAAGAAAACTGAAGAAGCTTTATGAATCCACTTTCTCAACCGAAGGTGATGTTTCAGTGGTTTTGTTAGGCAGGCCTTATGTGGTTTTGTCCAAAACTTTGAATAAAGGAATTCCGGATATTTTCACCAGGATGGGAATCTGTGCAGCTTATCAGGACATGCTTCAGGTGGATTTTAATCGTGATGAAGCATTTAATAACCTGCTTAAGAAAATCCCCTGGTACTTCGCCTCAAATATACTTCGTGCTGCCGAAGTGGTAGGAAGGACCAAGAACCTGTACCCTGTTCTGATCACTGCTTTCAAATGTGCTCCCGATTCATTTATCATTGAATACTTCAAGCAGTTGATGCATCTGTACGGAAAACCATACCTGATCATTCAAATTGATGAGCATGATTCGAATGTTGGATATGAGACCAGAATTGAGTCAGCCCTGCGCTCTTTCAGGAACCATGCTCAGTTTAAGAATGCCGTTTCTGATCCTGACCTGGGATCCATCCTCCCACATGTGGAAAAAAGTATGGATGGCAAAACAGTTCTAATGCCCAACTGGGATATGTTTGTGAGTCCTCTGATCACAGCCAACCTTAGAAGAGCAGGTGTCGATGCCAGGTTACTTGAACCCACTGAACTTGGTATCAGGAAAAGCATGGTTCACAACACGGGTCAGTGCCTTCCCATCAACATCGTTGCACAGAATTATATCGATTATATTGAGAAACATCAACTTGATCCATCCCGGACGCTGCTCTGGATGATGGAGGGCAGGGGATCCTGCAACCTGAGACAATACCCATACTATATTAAAAGTATTCTGGAAAATTATGGAAAGGGCTTTGAAAAGGCATCCGTCTATTCTGGTGAGCTTACCCACAGGGAGATGTCAGTGGGTGTAACCTACTATGCCTATTTCGCTTACATGCTGGGGGGACTCTTCAGAAAGACCGCCTGTCGAATCAGACCTTATGAGTTGATTCCGGGCCGCACAGATGAGGTATTTAAAGAAGTCCATAAGATCCTGGTCAGTGCTCTTTCCGGTGAACAATCCATTGAAAAAGCCATCAGGGATGGAATCAAGCTGATTGAAGGTATTGAATATGATAAGACCACCCGGAAGCCATTGGTCGCCATATTCGGGGACCTTTATGTAAGGGACAATGATATTATGAATCAGGATCTGGTAAAAGCCATTGAAGAGGCCGGTGGAGAAGTCCTTGAAACTCCTTATCACGAGTATGCCAAGATTACCATAGAGAACATATTTCGCCGGGCCTATCAACGGGGGGAGCATGTGGAGACCAGTTTGAACAGGATTCTGCTGAATGTGTTGAAATTCATGGATGAAAGGTATTATAAACCATTCAGTAAATACCTGGGACCGGCACCTGTGATCAAACCAAAGGAACTGGAAAAACACCTCAGCGAATTTAATATCGATCTTCTCCACTCGGGAGAGTCCTATGATAATCTTCTGAAGATTTTCTTCATCATGGAAAACTACCCGGAAGTATCGCTGTTTGTCCAGACCAATCCTTCATTCTGTTGCCCTGCCCTGGTTACGGAAGCCATGACCCGTCAGATTCGCCAACTGACCGGAGTTCCCATTGTAACGATCACTTACGATGGCACCAGCGACAGCATGAATGATCTGATTGTGCCCTATATCCAGAAGAGTGTGAGCTCAATCTCCCATAAAATGTAATCTTCCTGTTTCATTAAAGGGTGTCTCTAGTTCAAACGGTAGCTTACAAATGCCACCTGTTCACTGTCAGGAGACCATGAAGGAACATTAATTGTGCCCTGTCCGCCGAATAGTCTAGCCATTACCTGGACCTCTTTAGTTTCAAGATTCATCAGCCGGAGCATCACATCTTTGTTTGGTGGATGTGATCCTGCTGGCACGTCTGTTCCGAAAGTGACATAGACAATCCATTTGCCATCGGGGGAAGGGTGAGCAAACCAATCATTATATTCATCAGTCGTCACCTGTTCCTGTGTCACTTCCATCGGGTTTCATTCTCCAAATTTGCATGGTCCCTGTACGAACAGAATTGAAATAGATATATTTCCCGTCGGGTGAGTATTCCGGACCATCATCCAATCCTTCTGTGGTGGTTAACCGGATTTCTTTACCACCCCTGACAGGGATGGTGTATATATCATAGTTGCCATTTCGTTCAGCACAATAGGTCAGGGTTGAACCATCGGGTGACCATCCATGCCAGTAAGACGGGCCAACCGGGGTGATCTTCTTTGGATCACCACCTTCAATGGGCAGGGTGTAGATGAGGGAACGCCTGGTTTCTGTTCCGTCGCTGATCACCAGCATGGTGCCATCTGGGGAAATACCATGATCATTGTTTATCCTCTTTGCAAACCCTGTGGGAATTAACTCGGATTCACCCCCTTCCACAGGGATTTTGTATAGCTGTCCCCCGCTGTTATAAATTAGAGATTTACCATCGGGTGTCCAGTTGGGAGCTTCGATATGTTTGTTAGTATGGTATACAACCCTGCGGTCAAATGAAGCAATAGAGATGGTTTCAAGTGTGCTTTCTAATTTTTTCAATGAATCTGGCTTTTCCATGATGGATTCTATTTGGACATTGGAGAATATTGCTGTTTCAATGGTTTCATTGTTGTGAGCACAGACCCCCAATCCGATATAAAAAGGTTCTTTAAAAGGCAGTTTAAAGGTTCCTCCTGAAGATTTTAGCTCATCATCACTGGAAGCGACTGACATGGTCAGATAATCTCCCTTCTTTTCGATCCGAACTCTTCCGGGTGAAGAGATATTGGTTTGGACCTCCCGGGTCACTCCCCCGGGGACTCCTCTGTACTGAAGCGAAGTCAATCCATCTCCATGTACGGCTGCATCGGCATATACTGCGCTGGTATCCAGACTCTGACGGATGATCAGACATGCTTTTCTATGGGGATCAACACCTTCATCCACCCACCTGATATCGGCCGTGATTGAAATATCGCCAGAGGCTTTTTTCCAGGCGTAGTGCAATTCATCACTTTCGTACCACATATTGGTGCCACTTCCTGATATGGTATATGAACTGTCGGCGGGATTGAACTCAACCGATCCGGAAATGCCGACATTTCCAATATCCCCATTCCCTTCGAAAATCCCCAGATCGGGAACAGTATTGCATGAAACCAAAGCCATCATTACAATAGTACAGGCTAATGTTTTAATTGAATATTTCATATTTTATCCTCCTGATGGTTTATTTTGTAAATATCAACAATGTTTGTAACAGGCAGTTAATTTGTTGGTTGTTCCCTCTGCATTTCCATTACTCCTAAATTTAGAAAAAACACGCAGGAAATTGGCCGTAAAAGGATTAATTGTGGTAATATTAATTACTTAATGCAATCAGAATATTTTTTGGAATAAATATTATATTACAATTGAGCTATAAAATACTCCATACATTGTTAAAGAGAGAACGGGCCAGATATCTCATCCATGCAATTATCTTTCTTGGGATTTCAATTATCAGCATTAAGCTTGAAAGCACGTATCATGTATCAAATGATTTTTGCTACTATCCTGATCAAGAAAATAATGAATGGGTAAATTCTGATCGATCATCCGAAGTGTTTAACAACAATGACAATGATAAGAACGATCATTGTATAGCAACTGTTTTTTCAAAACAAGGTTTTCAATCTTCTTTCAGGGATGTTTTATATTGTTATAATTGCCTGATAAATTTGAAGTTAACGGTCAATACTTCAGATTATATGATTGATTTTACTTTGGTTTCAGTATTACAGAAAAGTAATACATGGCATAAAACCTCCGATGAAGAACCCAGCCCAACCAGCTAGTTCTTCATTCAATTTCACTACTTGATTCATCATTTAAATGGGAGGATTATATCATGTTTATAAATTTTAAAAGAGGGAATTCAAAGAAATTCCCAAAACAAAATGGTAAGAAGAAATCATTAGCAAGAAACTTGCTGAAATATTTTCTAATTGGATTTGGGTCATTAATGTTATTGGTCACCGGTTGTATTGTATGGATCTACCTATCCTATTTCTGGGGACCCGGTGCATTTGACACCAATGAATTTCATCCGTTTCGCTCCGAAAGAACCAGAGAAAAATACCTGGAATACTATGATAACCAGGCAAAGGGGTGGCCAGGTGTTTCGGAAGAGAGAACAGTAAGCACTTCATTTGGACAGACATTTGTACGAATAAATGGGCCCGAAGACGCCCCACCCCTTGTCCTATTGCCTGGAGGTGGTGCAACATCACTCATGTGGAGCAACCATATTCAAGCACTTTCTGAGAATTACAGAACTTATGCGCTGGATCATATATATGACTGGGGGCGAAGTATTTATACAAAAAGAATGGGATGCCCCGAGAATCTCACCACATGGCTCGATCAACTTTTTACTGCGCTGGAGCTGGAAGACTCTATTAACCTTGTAGGGTATTCTTACGGAGGATGGTTGGCAAGTCAATACTTATTAGTATATCCTGACAGGCTCCATAAAGTAGTCTTGGCCTCACCAGCTTACACAGTATTCCATGGCAATAAAGAATTCGAGAAAAGGGCCTTGGCTGGCTTTATTCCTCTTAAATATTTCATGAGAAGGAGCCTCTGTTGGTCATGTGAGGATATGGTTCAGACAAAAGAAGGTAAATCAATGGCAGAAAACATGGTGGTCGATCATAGACTCGCCATTCGATGCTTCAAAACAAAAATGCCTGCAAGTATGACTGTTTTATCTGATGATGAATTGCGGTGTATAAAGAATCCAGTATTGTTTTTAGCTGGTGAAAATGAGGTAATTTATCCGGTTGAGGACGCAGTTGAAAGATTAGAGAGGATTGCCCCTGGAATAAGAATTGAAATAGTTCAGAATACGGGGCATTGTATGGTTTTTACAAATCCTGAAATTGTGAGTGAGAAAATCCTGGATTTTTTAAATTTCTAGAGGTATAATAACAAAAGGAAGATGGGATGCCGTTTCGTAAGCAAAGAAATCAGCATGGTCTCATTGCATCATAAAATCTTCTTGAAATACAGTTCTTAATGCGGAAAGAAGCTCATTTGCATTTTCTTTAGAGAAGACCATCGGCGGCTTTATTTTAAGTACATTGTTGTCTTTCCCGTCGGTACTCATTAAAACTCCCAGCTCCTTCATTCTGTTTGCCAGGTATGCAGCTTTTTCAGTGAGCGGATTTTTTGATTGGTCGGCCAGTTCAATGCCCAGGAACAATCCCTGGCCCCTGATATCTCCAATGACTGGAAATTCCTCCTTCATCTTATTGAGCAAAGTTTTCAGATAATTACCAATTTCCAATGCGTTTTCCTGTAGTCTTTCATCCTTGATGATCCTTAACACCTCATTCCCAATGGCACAGGAAACCGGATTGCCCCCGAAGGTGTTAAAGTACTCCATGCCATTGGCGAAAGCTTCAGCCACCTCTCTCGTGCAGACCACGGCTGCCAGAGGGTGGCCATTGCCTATGGGTTTTCCAATGGTAACGATATCGGGGATCACATGGTGCAGTTGAAAACCCCAGAATGCACTACCCACACGACCACACCCCACCTGCACTTCATCGGCGATACAGATACCACCTGCATTTCTTACCGAGTCATAGGCTGTTTCCAGGTACCCGTCAGGGAGTTCAATTTGCCCTCCACAACTGATTATACTTTCACAAATAAATCCTGCTAATTTTCTGCCCCTGGATGAAATATGATTGATCTGTTCCACAATGTGCCTTGCATAGCGCTCACCGGTATTCTCTCCCCGGTATATGCCCCGGTATGGATCCGGCAGGGGTACGATGTGGGTATGTTCAGGTGCTCCAACACCTCCCTTGCCGTCGAATTTGTACGAGCTCACATCAATACATCCACTGGTATTGCCATGATAACCCACCTCCACAGCAATCATATCCTTCTCTCCGGTACAGGTACGTGCCATTCTTAGTGCCAATTCATTGGCTTCACTTCCTGAATTCACCACATGTACTACTGATAATTCTTCCGGTAAAGTATTTAAAAGGTTCTCGGCGAATTCGTTGATGTTGTCGTGAAGGTAGCGTGTATTGGTATTCAGGATAGACATCTGCTGCTGACCAGCTTTCACCACATCCGGATGTTCATGTCCCACATGTGCCACATTATTTACCGTATCCAGGTATTTTCTACCTGATTCATCCATCAGGTAGGCACCATGACCCCTGACTATTTTCAGGGGCTCTTTGTATGACAGACTCAGGCTTTTTCCCAGGTGTTTCTTCCTGTTTGAAAAGGTCTCTTTTATATCTATAACTGGTTGGGGATGGAGACCTGGACTATTAAACAGAAGGTTGGGATCCGGACAAATGCTTTTCCATACTTCCTGCTCATTGGGATAAGCAACTCCTGGAAAATCATTTACAAAGCCAAGAGTTGAAAGCATGAGCTGGAAGTGAAGGTGGGGCACCCAATTGCCATTCTCGTGATAATTACCAATGAACCCGATGCGATCACCCGGTTTCAAATGTTGTCCCACTTCAATATTCTCCAGACTTTCTAAGGAAAGATGACCATGAAGGGTAAAGAAATCGAAGCGATCCGCCCGGTGTTTAAGTATGACCAGTCCGCCATACTCTTTCTCTCCTGCATCATTAGCTGCAGTGACAACACTGCCTTCAAACAGAGCATGAACAGGCGTTCCGGCTGGCTCCCAGAAATCAATCCCCAGGTGGATGGTCCTGCTTTCAGTCCCGTTATTGCCCTGTTTATCATATGCAGAGGAAGTATATACCGCTCTGGGTTCCAGGTAACCGCCTGCAAGGATCATATCCGGTTTACTGGATTGCAGTCTGCCCAGCTTGTATTGGAAATGATCCGGATCATCCATCTCAGATTGATGTCCCACCCAAAAACTGGATACACTTAAATCCATAGGATGAACCGACTCTTTTTCAAAATTTTGGAAGAGGGATGTTACTTTAATCCGGTTTTTCACTGCCCATTTTTTAAATTCCTTCTCCCTGGGGTGAGGAGTGAAATTACAGCAGTTTCTAAAACTGTAAAGGGCATGTTCCTGCTTGACCTTCTTCCATTTTTCCAGTACTTCCCATGCCGGCTTCTCACTGATAAGCAGGTATTCATTCTCCGGCTCTGCTTGCTTGTTCATGGCCGATTTGGTCACACTGATCACCAGCCGCATGGCCACCAGGTTGTAGAGAAATTCCAGTTCGGTTTCCTGCATGGGAATATTGGCTGTGGTATCCCTCTACTATGGGAAGTGCAGCACTCAGGGGATCGGATTTATCCATCACGGCGTAGGCAATGGCAATAGCCAGGTCATTGATGATCTGGGTGTAGACTGCATCTCCATAATCAACAATTGCCTCTACCTGAGGTTCTATCAGATCATGGGTAACAATTATATTGTTGTCATTGGCATCGTTGTGTACAATTCCTTTTCGCAATTTTTGGTATTCCTCCAGACATGATTTGTATTGATCCTGGAAATATTCTACAATTGATTTTTGCTCCCTGGAAAACAGATGCAGGTAATCATACGTCCAACGGGCTTGTGCAATATCCCATTCAAAAATGCGGTGTGCCTTCGGATGGTCAAAGTCCTGGAGTGATTTTGTGAGATTTCCAAGCTGTACCCCCAGACTGAATAACAAACGACTGCTCACGGGCCGAACACTTGACCAGAGCCTGCCTTCAACCCAGGAATACAATCGAACCATTCGGGTACGTCCTGTTTCATCTTTGATCTCACTTAGTTGATTGCCCTTGAGGTCCGGGATAATTGTAGGAGATTCCAGCCCTTTCCCAAAAGAGGCTACGTGGCTAAGAATCGCTTGCTGATATTGGAGGTATTCAGTGTCAGCTTCAGGTCTGCTTACTTTCAACAGATAGGTCCCGGAATCAGATCTTATGCGAAAATTGAAATCAAGCTCTCCGGGTAGTAGTATAATCTCCCCTTTAAGGCCATACAATTCCTGGGCGATCTTTGCTGCTTGATCTTCAGTGATCCTGATGCTTAGATATTCTGCTCCCATGGTACCAAGTTATTAAAACCTCAGGGATAGACAGCTTAATCCACCATCCAGTTTCTGAAATTCTGAGACATCAAGGGTGATGGTTTTATAACCTGCTTTCTCAATTTTGTCCCTGGTTTTCGGGAACTTTGCAGGAACCAATACGGTCTTATTGATCCATAAAGAGTTGGCAGCATATGTTTCGTCAGAATCCACCTTGAGTCTTTGAAAACCTTTGAAGGAGGGATGGTTTATGAATTCACCCCCAACCAGCATCTGGTCCTTCTCCAGGTAAGAGACACCGCTTTTCAAATGCAGCATGTTGTTCAGTGGCACTTTTTCTCCCGTCATCTGATATCTTTTCAAAATAGTGAGGAGCTGATCGGCACCTTCCTGATTGGTACGTGAAGAAATACCGATAAATAAATGCTTTCCGGTCATCATGACATCCCCTGCATCAAGGGTGCCTGGAAACTCTATGAATTCGACGATGTCGTAGTAAGATTGAAGTATGGCTTTCATCTCTTCCCGCTCACCATTTCTGGATGGAGCACCGGGATTTGTTAATATGGCGCAAGCCGGGGTACATAAAGCCACATCTTCCACGAAAGTGGAGTCGGGAAACCTGGAATCGGGTTCCAGTACAAGTACTTCCAATCCACAGGATTGAAGCGCTTCAATGTATTTCACATGCTGATCCAATGCAATCTCATAGTCAGGTTTACCCAATGAAGATGAGGTTATCCCGTGAATCATCTCAGGGCACGGTGTACGAACGATGGCGTTTTTGAACATCTCTGGCATTAAATCATGTGGTGCATCAGCGGGCATGGTAATAGTCCATAATCTCCAATGTCCTTGCAATGGGAAGTGCTGGGACAAATTTTTTCCCGTAACCAATCATATCTGATGCCTTGAAAAGAGAATTGTAGATGGCCTCTTCGGTGGCTTCTACTACTGCCAGGAACAATGGGGAGAGTTCATCATTTGCCAGCTGTAGATTGTTTAATTCAGGATTCCCCGATCGGTGATCTATCCTGCAGTCGGGGTGGGTCGAAAATGCAATGGCATAGTCCCCGCTTCCGTTGCTCATGAATGATCCCACCCTGCCCAGGGCCAGAAATGACCGTTTTGCGAGCCTTTCCAGGTTCCTGTCCGAAAGAGGAGCATTGGTGGCAACAATGATCATGCAGGAACCATCCACCTCATGATTGCCCTGTTCTGCCAGATAATGGTTCCCAAGCTCCTCACCAACCGGGGCACCGTTGATGGTCAGGATTCCCCCAAAATTGGACTGGACAAGCACCCCAATAATATACCCCCCTTCTGATTCAGGAATCAACCTGGAAGAGGTGCCAATCCCACCTTTAAAACCCAAACAGGTAGTGCCTGTACCGGCTCCGACATTACCCTCTGTAACCGGACCCGAAGTGGCATTCTCCAAGGCAGCGAGGAGATCACTATTACGGACATGTTTTCCCCTTATATCATTCAACCATCCATCATTGGTTTCTCCCACTACCGGATTTACCGATCTGACCTGAGAATTTCCAGGTAGTGACAGTATATGGTCCACCAGCGCATCAGCAACGGTAAAGACATTCAGAGTATTGGTCAGGGCGATGGGGGTTTCCAGGTTTCCCAACTCCATGACCTGGGTAAAACCAAGAGCCTTCCCGAAACCATTTCCCACACTTACAGCTGCGGGGACTTTGTCCAGAAACAGGTTTCCTTCATGGGGAAGTATCACGGTAACACCCGTTCGAACCGAATCACCTTTTACCAGGGTCTGGTGTCCGATCAATACACCTTCCACATCGGTAATGGCATTCCATTTGCCGGGAGAAAGAATCCCCGGTTCAATTCCGAAGTCCCGCACTCTGCCTCGCTCCTGGGCAGCCAGGGAAACAAAGAAGAGGGACAATGCATAAATCGTCAATAGTTTCTTGCTCATCTTAATCAAAATAGGGCTTTAATTTTTCGGGCGAATCATTCCGGATCAAAGCACGGGCCAACACAGTGGTCGGATCAATGGCCACCATTCCATCAATGTTCTTTTCAGGAAATGCGATGGGAATCTCGGTGCACCCCAGGATCACAGCTTCGGTCCCCAGTGCTTTCAGGTGGCTGAATCCTTCCAACAGATTGTGTTTCGCCCTGGACTGTACCGGATTTGAAATCGATTTAATCCCATATTCAGGGTGATAGATTGCCGGGTGGATCAGGGTCTCCTGCATTTCGAAAGTGGGTCTGAAAACATCGAATCCTTTGGCTTCTAAAGCTTCACGGTACACATTGTTCAGATATGTTCCCGTGGTTGAAAGCACCCCTATCCTTTTCATCTCCGGAAAAGTGTCAGCAATAAATGATACAGTTTCATTGATCATGTGCAGTAAGCTGATCTTGCAACCCACCCTGTATAATTCCTCCAGAATTGGGTGGTAGATCTCTTCCACATGAGCTGTATTACATGGGATTCCCGCTACCGTCGCCCCACCCGATTCCAGGCGCTTCAATACCTCTGCGATGGCCTGAGCTGGATTCTCCGCTACCTTGCCAACCAGATATTCGGTTCGATCCAGAATGGAGGAGGGCTTTGATAAGAGTATTGTATCAATATGGTCCTGGTCCTTTCCGGCCACAGTATTATCAAAAACCTTCTTTAGTAAGTCCAGGCCTGCATAGGGACCGACACCTCCGACTATACCTATCATAAATCCAATTTTAAATCAGGATTGAGTCCAGTATTCTGTACCAGTGTAAATCTAAAATTCAATTCCCAGTGAAACCTCCAGCATGCCAAATGGCGTGAGGGAAGTACCGGTTCGCGGAGTATTTTCATATGCACCATAGTATGGATCTGCATATTCCCACTCATATATTCCAGTAGCGGCACCCAGGTACGCGCCGGTGTTGATGAAGAGACCGCCATCGAACCTGAACCTGTATCCCCCATTGAATATGAATACTATCGTCTGGTCAACCTGGGACCACTCCCATTGTTCATACATTGCATAAACGGCTGAGGAATGATCATATTCCAGTAGAATACCCACATAGGGTTTATGTATCCTCTCCCCGAAGAACTTAATAACACCTCCCCCGAAAGCTATTCCTCCCAGATCATCAAGGCCGTCTGCATGGTATTTTGCCACATAGGTCAGCATTCCAAGTAGAGAAACCCTGACATGCGTATTAATTACAAAATCTTCCCTGATACCGAACTCTGCATTGATTACCGGTCCGAATTGAACAAAACCCAGTGGATTAAATGAAAGTGCAAATTTCGAAATGGGTTCCTGCTTGAATTCGAAATTTTCCAAAGCGAATTCAGTGTCATCATTGTAGTCCGGCGATTTATATAAAGAGGTTGAAGTCTGGCTGTAGCAGATCACAGGCAACACAAGCATTACTATAAATCCAGGACGTAATTTCATGATAGCAGAGTTTAAGCAGGCTTCGCCTAAAATAGTAAATAAATCCCCAATTACAATTTACGTGATTGGCACAATAACGGGTAAGGTTACTTGAATGAGGATTCATCCAACTCAATTTGCCTTTTCAAGAATAGAATACCATACCCAGTATCAAAATGCTCCTTTTCATAAAACAGGTTTTAACCGTAAGTTAATGAATTTGTCATTCCTGTATTCTATCTTTAGAGTGAAATGGTACGGAGAAATACCGCCATAAAGAATCCAATTCCTTTAAAAGTCCAACGAAATGAAAAACCTGATCTGCCTATTTATCACTGCTATGTTGGTTTCATGTCAAACAACCACCCAACAAGAAGTCCGGGTTGAGGGGGAATTGATGAAATGGCACAAAGTCACGCTTGTTATTCCTGGCCCTGAAACCTCCGAGTGGGCTAAAGAAAATCCGTTTCTGGATTATAAACTGGAAGCTATATTTTCGATGGGTACTAAATCTTACAAAGTTCCTGGCTACTTCGCAGCTGACGGAAATGCTGGAGAAACCTCAGCAGACCAGGGAAGTATCTGGAAAGTCCATTTCAGGCCCGATGAAGCAGGAATATGGAATTATAAATTATTATTCAGAAAAGGAAAGAATATTGCTGTGCTCGATGAAGAAGATCCGGGAGAGCCAATTGCTGTGGATGGTTATGAAGGAACTGTGGAAATTGTGGAATCGGACAAAGCAGGAGCCGATTTTCGCGCTATGGGAAGAATTATTAACGGTGGGAATGGTTATTTTAAATTTCAAGGCTCGGAAGAAGTCTGGATAAAAAATGGCACCGATAGCCCCGAGAATTTTCTGGCCTATACTGATTTTGACCAGACTTCCCGTTTTGGCTTAATAAAGGAGGTCAGGGAAGGCGAAGCAGATCCCAGGGAGAGTCTGCACAAATACGAACCTCATGTTACCGATTGGAAAGAAGGTAATCCCACGTGGCAGAACGGAAAGGGAAAAGGTATCATCGGAGCCTTGAATTATCTTCAATCAGCAGGTGTTAATTCGGTTTACATGCTAACCCTGAATATTTATGGAGACGGAAAAGATGTCTGGCCTTATTCCGACCATAATGAGCGTTACAGGTTTGATTGCAGCAAACTTGACCAGTGGGAAATTGTTTTCGACCATATGGAGCAAATGGGAATAATGGCTCATTTTGTATTACAGGAAACTGAGAATGAATGTTTGCTTGATATTGGAAATACCGGAGTACAGCGTCGGGTATATCTACGTGAGCTCATTGCACGTTATGGCCATCATCTGGCCTTAACCTGGAATTTGGGTGAAGAAAACGGACCCGCTTCCTGGACTCCCATCGGTCAAACCGATGCTCAGAAAAAAGCCATGGCAAATTACATCAAGGAGACCAATCCCTATTCATGTAATGTGGTATTACACACCCATTCAAACGACAACAAACAGGATGAATACCTGACTCCAATGTTGGGATTCGCTTACCTTGATGGTCCTTCCATGCAAGTGGGAAACCCGGTCAGGGTTCATGACCGTATCAAAGCGTGGGTTGCAGCCTCAGAAAAGGCAGGTGATCGCTGGATAGTTAATCTTGATGAAATTGGCCCTGCCTGGAAAGGAGTCTTGCCTGATTCACATGATGCCAGTCACGATACCATACGGCAACATTGCTTATGGGGGACTTTATTGGCCGGAGGTGGGGGAGTGGAATGGTATTTTGGGTACCGATTTCCTCACAACGATTTGGCCTGTGAGGATTTTCGAAGTCGTGAAAACTGGTTCAAGCAATCTACCATAGCCACCCAATTTATCGGACAATTTCCATTAGAGGAAATGTCCTGTCACGATGAGCTTGTAAATGCCAGAGGAGCCTATTGCCTGGCCAAAACCGGAGGAGTCTATATTGTTTATTTGCCTGCTGGAACATATGATGCAAAACTTCAGGTTGATATTGAAGATCCCTTCTTTGTCAGATGGTTAAATCCTCGTGAAGGCGGAGAGTTAAAGGAGGGAAGCATCACATCATTGCAGGGAAAAGGATTTCAAAATCTGGGTGATCCACCTTCAGATCCTGAAGAAGATTGGGTGGTTGTCATTTATTCATAGTATTCAAAAGCGTCTACGATATCCAGATAGACTCCGTCAAAGTTGGATTCCAAAATCTTATCCAGGTATGAATCTTCATTTCCATATATGATCTTCTGCCAATCTTCTATCCAATATTTAACCTTGAAATTCCCTTCCCAATTGGGATTTTCTTTGTCCATCCATGATGGGATATTGATTTTCCAATCATCTTGCCAGTAGAACCTGTAATCTTCAGCTTCGCCGATGGACATGTAAGAAATAACCAGCCGGCTCCCACCATTAGCTTTGATTCTCAACTCATTTATTTCTGCGCTTGTAAACGCTGTCCCATCGTGAAAAAATAAATCCATTATCAACAGATCGTAGTTGGTTGAGCTTATCGAATTAATAAAATCTGCTTTTGTGCCGAAATTCTCAGGGTTGATCAGATAGAGGAAGTTCTGGATTTGGTTTAGTGTTGTGATCTGATTGTTATTCATGGAATAAATAGGATTTGGATAGGATGGGATATTATCCAACTCTCTTTGGTCTGCTGAAAAAGAAACGAAACCATTGATACTATTTTGATTGTAAGAGTCATCCATTTTGGATGGTGTTGTACAATAGTCTGTTACCAGAATGATATTCCCTGAATTCTTTGAAACATTCAACAAAGTTTTTAAATAGGAAGTTGTTCCTGCGGAGGTAGCCCTGTCATCTTTATTATACCCATAATATAAATCCTCCTGTCCATTTCCATCTATGGCATTTAAATAATCGGAATGGGGTTGTCCGTCTTCATCTCCTGAGGTAGTTACCAGTTCAATGCCATTTTGAGGAATTACATAAAAGTCAGGATATATTGATTTGGAGTATTCGCTGATTCCAGTTACAAACGCTCGCATTTCCTGTTTGTAATCCATATTGTCCTCCTTCTTTTCGCAGGATAGAAGTAAAAGAAGAAATCCAATGGGAGCCAATACTGTCTTATTCATGAATTCCTCTATTTTTTGTATTCTTACTATTAGCACCTCGTACAAAATAGGAAAAGGGTATCAGGCAAATTGCAGCCATAATCATGAGAATAACTATGGCCATTAAATCTATGGAAGAATCCTTTAAGTGAGACTGAATTAAAAGAAATGGGATGAGCCCCAGAGAAAGTATTCCATAAACCAAAAATAATCCAGTGCCCACGACGTAGCCAAATTGTCTCTTTTTAAATAATAAGAAACCTCCAATGAACATCGCAGGACTTGCCATTGAAAAGTCATCAATCCAGATGGCCAGGTCCTGTGGTCCGATTACAGTATGATTTACTAGTGCGTTTATCATCAAAAAGGCCTGTCTTATTATGATCAGGACAGAAAGACCCATAAGAATGCTTCCAGATATTTTTGCAGGTACTAGGCCAGACAAATGAGCACTAACCTCCTTACCATCAATTCGTACGATAAGGGTAATTAATGTGTAAATAGATAATGAAAATATAATGAGATATGGTATAAACAGAACATCAAAGGGAACACAAAAAAGGTAAGGGAAATATACATATATCATATAGAATAATGCACCTGGCCAGCTAAGCAAACCAATTAACTTTCCTCGACGGGCAAGCCAAATAGAAATAAGCAATAATGGCAATCCTGCAATCAGATTCACAAAATCGTTGGGAACGAAAGACTGCAACAGGTCTTCCGAAGGATAAATACGCTCTTGAGATACTATTCCGAGGACACTTGAAAAGGCGACTAAGAGTGCAATAAGCAGTGAGGACCAATACAATAGTTTTAAAGAGTCCTTGAAATACTTTCTATCTACTATTTCTTTCATTGGTAGAACAGTTTTCGTTTACGCTTTTGAAACTTATTGAAATGAAATGCTTTGTCTACAAGTT
This sequence comes from uncultured Bacteroidales bacterium, assembly GCA_963710385.1. Taxonomy (GTDB): domain Bacteria; phylum Bacteroidota; class Bacteroidia; order Bacteroidales. The sequence goes on from CAVQAB010000017.1 coordinate 54,714, forward strand.
ACGTGATTCTGAAGAGATTAATAAATTTCATCTAATTCTAGCTTCTCCCCAATAATTGTAGCTGCCAGGTTTCCAATCATGGATATACATTGTGTCCATTTTGCTGATTTTAAAACCGTTGTCTTCAATAATCCGTGGAATATTTCGATTTAAATTACATCCGCCACCAATTATCTTCCAAAAGGGATTAATTAAATTCTGCCAGCGCTGAACATTCTTTTCCGGAGCCTTTCCATGTTCACAAAACAACAAGGTACCGCTTGACTTTAGTACCCTCCTCATTTCAGAAAGCGCTTCCTGGAAGTTTGAGATTGTACATAGCGTATAGGTGAGCACAACTGTATCGAAGCTGTCACTATCCAGAGGAATACTTTCAGCAGATCCTTTTATAAATTCAAAATCGTACGGTAGATTAGAAATATCAACAACATTTTTCTTCCAATTGTCTGCAGATGGATCAATTGCAGTAAGGTGCTTCACTTTTTCTTTATTGTAGAAGGGCAAGTTTAGTCCGGATCCAATACCGACTTCAATCACAGATCCCTGGGCATAGGGTACTACCTTATGCCTCTGTTGCATAATGGACTCTTTCCTGCAAGTTGAATCCATCACCCCTGGAAGCCAGTATTTTTGATAGAGGCCCATGGGAAACGTTGCTCTATAGTATATTAATTTTATAGGGTTTTAACTCCTCAAAAAAGAAGTCGTCATTGGGTACATCAAAGTACAAACCACTTACATTCAGGTTATTATCCAGTTCAAATCTCAGGGTTCCAAAACTAAACCACGCATGTTTATGATCCCAATCGATTTTCCATACATCGTAATGCCAATGGCTGAGGGTGGCTGAGAGATTAGGCGAGTGCTCAAATTCCAATCTTAATTGATCGTCTAAATGTTTTACGAATATTTTACCATAAATTTCTGAGAAGTAGGTCCCTTGTATTTCTTCTTTTGGAATGGAAGGATTGGTATTTTGCATCCTTTTCGCCACTCTTTCAGGTATTCGGGTATCCTCTTTCTCTCTATTGTTGACCTGTTCCAACAGCTCCTCCGACCAATCCTTTGGTTCTCTTTCCAAAAACAGATCCAATGCATAATTGGCGGCAGCTCTGGCGGGACTCTTCATGCCATTGGTGAGTACTACGACACCAAGTTTTTCATCAGGAATCAGCGTGATTCTGCTGATCATTCCATCATAAGCCCCCCCATGCCCGACTGAAAAATGTCCATGGTAATCACTGATGCTCCAACCCAATCCATAAGAACTGAAATGGTTATTCGTGCCAGTTTTATCTGTGTGGTCAACAACGAAATTGTTATGGGGGGTCCACACCAGGTTCCGCGTTTCTTTTGTAAGCAGTGTATCATCTCCGTGGATCCCATTGTTCAAATTAAATATCATCCACTTGGAAAGGTCCTCAACGGTTGAGATAACACCGCCCAAAGCGCCAATTTCCTCCCAGTCCACCCATTCGATAGGGATGTTTATTTCATTCTCTCTGGCATGTGGAGTTGCATAATTTCCTTTCGAATCCAAATCATAAGGAGAGGTAATTGTCCTGTTCATTCCCAGGGGATCAAATATCCGCTCTTTTACTACTGTACTCCAGCTTTTCCCTGTTACCTCTTTAATAATTTCCCCCGCAGTGATGTACATTAAGTTTGAGTAACCCCAACCTGCTCTAAAATCATATCTCTGCGGCAGATATTTGATTCTTCTGATCATTTCTTCAGAAGTTAAATCTGATTTAAGCCACATAATATCTCCGCTGAACGTTCCCAGGCCAACCCTGTGGCATAAAAGGTCCCTGATGTTGACCACTTTGCTTACCCATGGATCATATAACTCAAAGTATGGTATATATTTCTTGACCCTGTCATTCCAATCCAGTTTACCTTCCTGAACCAGCATTCCGATGATGGCACTGGTAAATGCCTTAGAATTAGATGCGATAGCAAATAATGTATTTTCATCGGGGACACCTGGCTTTCCTTCTTCAAGCGAACCGTAAAACCCTTTAAAAATGAGTTCTCCGTCCTTCACAATCCCAATCGCAGCACCAGGGATATCCCACTCTTCCACCATTTCTTTATAGTAATTGTCCAGGTGTTCTAAGTCAACTGTTTTTATTGCCTGACCAACCAAACAGGCGGTAACAAAAATAAAACCTATGATTAGCGTTGATGTTTTTTCCATAATCGCTATTATATCCCGAAAGTTAGTGAATAATTGTATTCACGAAATTGCTCATCCATTCTTCCCGGATGGTATATGCTTTCGTAAATACTCCCTTGAATAAGACCTGCGAAAAGCATGGGATTGTTGATGGATTATTTCAATTAACAATCATATACGAGTATGTTTGCTTTTTAACAGATAATTAGGAGCAAAAAAAAGCCCGTCATTTCTGACAGGCTTAACAATGCTAGAAAGCAAAAACGTAGTATTATACTAACTTGACATTTGATGCGTTCAGTCCTTTTGGACCTTCCTCCACATCATAGCTTACTTTATCTCCTTCTGTGACATCGTCCATTAATCCACTCTGGTGAACAAAAACATCTTTACCTCCTTCATCGGGAGTGATGAATCCAAAACCTTTGGCATTATTGAAAAATTTTACTGTACCGTTACTCATGATTTGTTGTTTTATTAAAAAATTGGTTATTATATCGTAATTATAACACATAGGTAGCTAAAATGTTTCAACAAACTTGGGCTGATGGCTACTTTGTACCTTCGTAAACTTAAAGAGTCTCTTGTAAAACCATTGATTAATAGTGTATTTACTCATTAATAAATATGACATATTTATGGTTTTTTTGACCATCTTTTGTTTGGTACAGTTGAATACAGCACCAAAATCAATTGTATTAATGGGTTCATTTCAGATATAGCTTAGTGAGATATAATGAGTAAGAAAGTAAGGGATGGATAGGACCTTTAAGTTGATGATTGTATTCACCCTGGTCAACGGACTTGTGCATCAACGAGAAATCATTGCCATTTACAGTATCATGGCTATCTGAAAATGAAGGAGTGTTTTATAGGAGTAATCAGTATATTTGGAATAACTGCAAACTAACTATAGCTAAGAAAATATCACCTTATATTATTATGAACCACATGCATTCCTCTCTCTACGTAGTATTTGTTTGCGTCGGATTAAGCTGCAATTCGGAGATGCCTTCAGATACAGGAAAATCAAGCTATGAAGAAATCGCTCCCACACCTCCTATGGGCTGGAACAGTTTTGATGCCTATGACTGCCGAATCAATGAAACAGACTTTAGAGCTACCGTAGATTACATGGCTGAATACCTGAAACCCTATGGCTACGAGTATGTGGTACTGGACTATGTCTGGTGGCATCCGGAACCAGGTAACTGGAATACCCCACGCCGTTGGGGACATCCCAATATACGTTATACTGCAGACGGGGCCCTGCTGCATCCTGAATATACCACAATGGATGAGTTTGGCAGGTTGCTGCCTGCCGTGGAAAGATTCCCCTCCTCAGCCGGAGGCGCAGGATTCAAGCCTCTGGCTGATTACGTCCACAGCAAAGGATTAAAATTCGGTATCCACATCATGAGGGGCATCCACCGGGGTGCTGTGTATGATGATACTCCAATTAAGTACACTGAGTATACTGCTCGTCAGATCGGGGAAACATGGGATACCTGCAGTTGGTGTAATCAAATGTACGGGGTTGATCACACCAAGCCAGGGGCACAGGAATATTACAATTCTATATTTGAGCTTTATGCACAATGGGGTGTTGATTATATTAAGGCCGATGATGTGCTGGCTCCGGTTTACCACAGGGGTGAGGTTGAATTGATCAGGAATGCCATTGAAAACAGCGGGCGGCCCATGGTGCTCAGTCTTTCCCCTGGTGAGGCTCCTCTGTCAGATGCAAAACACATCACTGAAAACGCTCATCTCTGGCGTATCTCGGGTGACCTCTGGGATGAGTGGGAAGATATCGAGCATAATTTCGGTTTACTCCAGGCATGGTCTTCCCACCTCGGACCTGGTAGCTGGCCGGATGCAGATATGATACCGGTAGGTAAGATATCACTGAACGACAGACCGCATGGGCCGGAGAGAAGTACCATGCTTTCATGGAATGAGCAAATCACTTTAATGACACTCTGGAGCATGGCCCGGTCCCCCCTGATGATAGGGGCGGACCTGCTGACTTTGGATGACTCAACCAAATGGTTGCTCACGAATGAGGAGGTGCTCTATGTGAACCAGCATAGTATTGATAACCGGCAGGTGGTCAGGCGTGAGCGAAGGACAGGATCCAGTGAACCAAAGGATCATTACGCCATATGGTCGGCAACAGATCCTGAGAATAATGATAAATTCATTGGACTTTTCAACCTCCTTGATGAGGAATCTGAAGTATGCTTCAACATGGAATGGGAAATGCTTCGGGGAACTTACAATGTACGCGACCTCTGGCAGAAAACAGATGTTGGGACCGCAGAAGGAACTCTATGTATTACACTGGGACCTCATGCTGCTGCTCTATACAGGCTTAAACCCAAAAGATGAAGAATACAATTACTATCTCTTTTATAATTACTAGCATATGCTTTATATTCAGCTGTAAACAAACTTCAGAAAATAATCATGGGCTTAAGCCAAATGTAATCCTGATCGTAGCTGATGACCTGGGATATGGTGATCTGGCATGTTACGGGCAAGAAACTTTGAAGACACCCCATATTGATCGAATGGCAGCTGAAGGGATTATGTTTTCAAACCATTATACGGGCAGTACGGTATGCGCACCTTCCAGGGCTTCATTGTTATCTGGCCGTCACCCCGGACATGTTTCAGTAAGGGGAAATTATGAGGGAATGTTACTGAAAAATGAGGAGACCACCCTTGCGGAGATTTTCAAAAAATCCGGTTATGTTACAGGAGGGATCGGGAAATGGGGTGTAGGGCATCCTCCACCTGCCAATGACCCTGAGAGGAATGGATTCGACTACTTCTATGGGTACCTCAATATGTGGCACGCCCATAATTTCTACCCTGAGTTTCTGTACAGAAATGGAGAAAAGGTGAAACTGGAGGGAAACAGGACTATGCTTGTGGACGGTCAAAATATTTGGTCAGAAGCACCTGAGGGAACCGGAGTAGCAGAAGAAAAAGCACTGTATGTCCATGATCTCTTCGATAATGAAGGATTGAATTTCATTGAACAGCACCGCGATACTTCATTTTTCCTTTACATGGCCTACAACGTTCCCCACGCCAACAATGAAGCTGGTCGGTTGTTGGGGAACGGGATGGAAGTGCCCCATTACGGGAGCTATTCAAAGATGGATTGGCCTGACCCGGAAAAGGGATTTGCGGCTATGATCGAGAACCTTGACCGGTCAGTGGGATTCATTCTTGCAAAGCTGGAAGAGCTAGGACTATCTAATAAGACGCTGGTGATTTTTGTCAGCGACAATGGTCCACATATGGAGGGAAATCATGATGCCGAATTCTTTGACAGCAATGGAATTCTCCGGGGAACTAAGCGTGACCTTTATGAAGGAGGGATCAGGACACCATTCATAGCAAGATGGCCAGGGACCATTGAATCCGGGTCCACTTCGGACCATGTCTCCGCATTCTGGGATATGATGCCCACCTTTTGTGAGATTACCGGTATTGACGCTCCGGAAAATTGCGATGGTATTTCCTTTCTACCGACCTTATTAGGCAAAAGTGGGGAGCAAAAGAAGCACCCTTATCTCTATTTCGAGTTTTACGAACAAGGCGGAAAGCAATCGGTCCTCGTGGACAACTGGAAAGCAATCAAGCTAGGTGTAAGGAGTGATAATCCTAAACCCATGGAACTCTATAACCTGACCGAGGATCCAACAGAGTCCCAGGATATAGCAAGAGACTACCCTGGGATGGTGGTTATTATGGACAGCCTGATGAACATCTCCCATACACCACTCGAAAGCATGTCACTTTTCAGTGCAGACCGTGAAAGTGATATGTCCTTCTAATGGCCTATCTTGTTATTTGGATTTGTTATTTATTGTTGAAATTTATAGTCTGAGATTACTCAACATATCCCATTATCTGATAGATTTATAGTAATAAATTATTGACTATCAATTAAAAGCTTCTTTACTGAAACCATCTGTTCCTTCATGTTATCCTGAAATATATCAATCTTACATTAGAAATGAGGACAATTCAAATTTGTATTTTAGTTAGCCTGCTTTTTATTGAATTTACAGGATGTAATCGTGAATCAAAGGATAATCAGGATCATTATATTTCGACTGTGAAGAGCACCGAAATTGTTATTGATTCAGCTAATTTGGTTCCTTTTGAATCCTTTTCTTCTGATTATTTTCCCTGTAACGACTGCCATAATGATATTGTACCGAATTCCCAGAGGCGAGCGCTTGTTGAAATGCATGATGATATCATATTCGACCATGATTCTGAGAATAGATGGTGTCTGGCGTGCCATAACACAGGCGATCGGGATTCTTTAATTCTTGCTGGTGGCAGACTTCTTGGATTTAATGAATCTTACAAATTATGTGGCCAGTGTCATGGTCCCAAGTTAAGGGATTGGAAACTTGGAATACATGGAAAGCGAACCGGTGAATGGGATGGAAAAAAACAATACCGTCTCTGTGTCCATTGCCACGATCCCCATGCTCCGAAGATTAAAAGTCTGACCCCGATGCCACCTCCAAGAAGGCCTGAGCAAATATTTATTGATACTTTATTTATTGATTCTATCTATGAAAAACCGGCCAAAATTTCAACATCCCCATAAGGGTATCGAAAGACGAGATTTTATGAAATGGATGGCTGTGGGTACAGCTTCGATTGCCAGTTTGTCACTTCTCTCTTCATGTAACAGTGATAAAATAGAGTCTTTTTTCCAGGAGCAATTTAAAGAGCTGGATGAAAATGAGTTGAAAGAGGTGCTGGAACGTCTTGAGCGAGAGTACAAAAAGCAATATAATACCGACATCAAGGTAGGCTCCACTTTACCCATGGATAATGTCCTTTTTGGATACGGACTTGATCTTTCCAAATGCATTGGCTGTCGAAGGTGTGTTTATGCATGTGTCCAGGAAAACAATCTGTCAAGAAACCCTGAGCTCCATTATATTAAGGTTCTTGAGATGGAGAAGGATAAAGGTGTGGATGTATTGCATGCCGACGTCTATTATAATCCTGATCAAGTTCCCGAGGAGGGGCACTTTTATATGCCGGTGCAATGTCAGCAATGTAAGAATGCACCCTGTGTTAAAGTATGCCCGGTGGAAGCTACGTGGACTGAACCCGACGGAATTGTAGTTGTTGATTACAACTGGTGCATTGGTTGTCGCAACTGTATGTCAGCATGCCCCTATGGAGCCAGGAAATTCAACTGGGCATCTCCGGAATTACCGGTTGAGGAAATCAACACGGATACTGAATATTTGGGGAACAGGCCCAGGATCAAAGGAGTTGTTGAAAAATGCACTTTTTGTATTCAGCGGGTAAGAAATGGAAAATATCCTGCATGTGTTGAGATTTGCCCTGTAGGATCAAGGAAATTTGGGAATCTGTTGGATGAGGAGAGTGAAATCCGCATGATCATGAAGAATAAGAGGGTTTTTATTTTTAAGGAAGAATTAAATACACAACCGAATTTTTACTATTTCTATGGCACCTAATTATGGAGGATGGCTATGCATCTAAAGGAATTCATCATTGGTAGTATAAAATTAGTATTCAAAGGTTCGAAAGCTTATTGGGCCTGGGTCTCTGTGCTTCTGATACTGGTGATTACGGGTATTGTCAGTTACTACCACCAGGCTGCTGATGGATTGATTACTACATCGATGAGAGACCAGGTTTCCTGGGGCTTTTACATTGGCAATTTCACTTTTATGGTAGGAATTGCCGCTGCTGCCATCATGCTTGTGGTTCCCGCATACATCTACAACTGGAAGCCCATCAAGGAGATTGTGATATTAGGAGAGCTTCTGGCCATTAGTGCAATCATTATGTGCCTTCTGTTTATACTCGTAGACATGGGCCATCCCGAGCGCTTCTGGCATATGATTCCTTTCATCGGAAAACTGCGTCTGGGTCAGTCAATTTTAGCCTGGGACTCTGTTGCTTTAACATTTTACCTGATGTTAAATTTCATTATTGTCTCTCACATCCTGTTCAGGGCTTTTAGAATCAAAGAATACAGTAAAAAATATGTTATACCATTAATTCTGCTTTCAATTCCCGCTGGTATAGCCATTCATACCATTACCGCATTCCTTTACAATGGAATTGCAGCAAGACCGTTTTGGAACAGTGCAATTCTTGCTCCCAAATTTCTTGCTTCAGCATTTTGTTCAGGTCCGGCCATTATGATTATTCTATTCCAGGTTTTAAGAAAAACAACAAAATTGCATATTGAAGACAGGGCGCTATGGAAACTTGCTGAGTTAATGGCATATACAATGTTCTTTAATCTGTTTCTTACGGGAGCTGAAATATTTAAAGAGGTTTATTCAGATACGGAACACCGGGTTTTTACAGAGTACCTCTATTTCGGAATAGGAGAACACAATAAAATTGTGCCTTTTGGCTGGATGGCGATCATTTTCGATGTGATTGCTTTTGTTCTTTTTCTGGTGCCATCCACACGAAAAAACTTTATCACTCTCAATATCGGTGCTGTATTAATATATTTTGGTGTATATATTGAAAAAGGTATCGGACTAATAATTCCAGGTTTTACCCCGGATGTACTCGGAGAAATTTATGAGTATTTCCCGTCATCAACAGAAATATTCGTTACCATCGGTATATTTTCAGCAGGTTTTCTAATCTATACTTTAATGCTGAAGATTGCTGTGCCGATAATTTTGGGTGAATTTAATTATAAGAAGAGTCCCTAGACAGGGTATTTCGTTTACTTTAATATTTGCTTTATCTGAGTATAAGAAAATCCCTGGCCCTTATCTCCTAATACTGTAATTTCAATCTCATTATCGTTAATTCTTTTGTATTGTATTTTTTTCGGAAAATCGTGTTCAATGTTTTCAAATGATAGATATGTTTGGATTTTATTATTTAAAGTAAATTGAATCGTTTTTCCTTCGTTTTGATCTGGAACAGTGGCTTCATAAATAAATTGATTGTCTATTATTTTTATGGACAGAGTTTCTGTAATTGTTTTTTGATTGTTTTCGATCTTATATGAATATCCAATTAGTTCTTTGTTTTTGTTTGTTTCCCAAACTTCATATTGTTCTTTACCTTCCATTTTCCATGTTCCGACCATAAAGTCTAATCTTGATGCTTTATTTTCAGAGCAAGCAATTAAAATGCATAATAAGCATACTGATGTTAGTGTTCTCACGATTCAATTTTAAAATGTTATCTGATCACTCATTTTTTATATTGACAAACAAAGGTCGTGAGTATGAGCATTGGAGGGCCGGTGTAATTTCCTTTCAAGTTACATCGTACTTGATGTGTGGTAGAATGCCTGAATATGACACAATCCCCACCATTACTATTACTCGAAGCTAGCGGCTGGTATTTTGTCCCTGTAAATTCTCAATTAGGTTTCTAATGCCATCTTCAGGTGAAGTTGCTACCATGCCAAACTCTTTCTCAAATTTGCTGCTATCAAAATAATAATCTTGTTCGTATTGGTAAATCATTTCCGGGAACTCTTTCATTGCTGGAGCAAACAAACCGAGGATACGCAACATCCAAATTGGAATTGACTGAATCTTTCCTTCTACCTCCAATTCATCCGCAACCAGGTTAATCCATTGTATGTTGGTTAATTTTTCTTTTGTCGTTGGAACATGCCACACCTGGTTATAGGCATCATTGGTGTTACCAAGCAATGCTGTTGCTTTTGCTGCGTCAGGAGTATAAGTGTAAGTATGTATTTTGTTTAAGTTTCCAAATGCCTGAGCTTTTTTCCCTTTCATCAGATTATCAGCAATCATTATTGAAAACGCACTGTTTTTATTATAAGGACCATAAAAATCAGCTGCTCTTGCAATCAGTGCAGTCAGATTTTTTTTCTCCACTTCTTCCATTATCATTTCGTGCAATTGCAATCTAACTCCTCCTTTTTTGCTGGGAGGTTGTAATGATGAATCTTCAGTCATGTGTGGAATGGCAGATTCAGCATACATGTAAACGTTATCGAAAAAAACAAGTTTTGCATTATGCGCTTTACAGGCATTAATTACCGTTTTCATAAATGGTGGCCAGGTCTTTTGCCAAACACTTAACTTGTATTCAAAGCCAATCACAACATATACTATTTCGCTTCCTGCTATTGCCTTGTCAATTTGGCTTAGTTCATTTAAATCTGCGGGGAAAAGTTCGTCTGTATCATTCACCTTTTTTGGGTTTCTGCTAACCAGTCGAATTTGTTTTGTGTAGTTCTTTAATTCTCTGGCCAGGGGTATGCCGATTCCTCCGCCAGAACCTAATATTGTTTGCATATCAATTTTGTATAAGTTATATAGTATTCATTTTCTTCCTATTCAGGGCACTCCATTGTGAAAAAATGTATCCCTACTTAGCTAAGTATTTTTCTAATTTCGACATAAGCACATCTTTTTTTATTGGTTTAGAGATATAGTCATCACATCCAGCTTCGATGGATTTTTCATGATCACCTTCCACTGCATAGGCAGTTTGTGCAATTATTGTGATTTTGGGATTATATTTCTTTATTTCCTGAGTTGCTTCGTAGCCATCCATTTCTGGCATATTGATATCCATTAGTACTAAATCAATTTCAGAATTTTCTTTGCAATGTTGAACTGCTTCTAAACCAGATTTAGCCCAAATTGGTTTTATCTTTTTATTCTCAAGAATTATTTTTAAGTAGGTATAACTAGCTTCATCATCTTCAGCAACCAATACGGTTCTGTTGATGAGCATGTCAGTCCTTCCGGAATCTGATTCACTCCTTGTTTGGTTTGATATTTCCTCAATTCCATCATCCGTATATGGAATGGTAAATTTAAATAACGATCCTTTGTCTACTTCAGATTCAACCCATATTTTCCCGCCTAACAGTACTGTAAGTTTCTTGGAAATGGACAATCCTATTCCGGTTCCGCCAAACGCCGTGGTAGTAGTATCTTCAATCTGTGCAAAAATATCAAAAATGAGGTCTCGTTTATTCTCAGGGATTCCTTTTCCTGTATCCTCCACATAAAACAATATTGCCTTACTATTTTCCTCTATTACAACTTTGCAACCAAAATGAACATGTCCCTCCTGAGTAAATTTTAAAGCATTCCTCAATAGATTTATCAGTATTTGTTTAAGCTTTACAGGATCGGTATCTATAATCAGATCACCATCTTCATTTTCAATAAAAAGTTTAAGTTCAATATGCTCCTTGGATGTGGTTTGTCGATCGACTTCAATGACATTATAAACATATTCCATAATTGAATAGAGGGTTACTTTCCTTTTTCGGATTCTTATTTCTCCCGCCTCAATTAATGTAATATCGAACAGATCTTCAACAATACCCAGTAATTGGTTTCCGCTTGAGTTTATAATCTTTACAAAATCGACAATCTCTGTAACAGATAATTCTTCATTAATAATATCTGAGAAACCGATGATGGCATTCAGCGGCGTGCGCAATTCATGGGACATCGTTGCCAGAAAGGTTGATTTCAAGCGATCTGATTCTTCGGCTTTTTCAAGCGCCTCGATTAATTCTTGCTCAGCTTTTTTACGAAAAATGGATACACTTATCTGGTCAGATACGAATTCAAGCATTTTCATATCTGATTCATTATATGCAGATCCATCTGAATAACTTTGAATTGCAAGAACACCTGTTACTTTTCCATTGTTCTTTAGAGGGACTCCGAGCCATATTTCCGGATCTGTTCCAAACTTTCCAATAATTCCTGCGTTTTCTAAATTCCTGATCTCTTCCTTGTCAATTAACAGAGATTTTTGAGTTTCTATTACATATTTCGTTAAAGTTTTGCCTGCAGGAATGGAATCTATTTTATCTTTTTCATCAACAAAGAATGGTAAAGAAATGGTATCGGTTGTTTCGTCATAAAGGGCAACATAAAAATTGGATGTATCGATAACCAGTTCCAGCTCTTTTTGTATAATACTAATCAGGTTCTCAAGATTATCCGTTGTATTTACTGCATTTGAAATCTTATATAATACGCTCTGAATGTGTTCTGTGCGTTTGCGCTTCGTGATATCCCGCTGAATGCCTAAAAATCCAATCACATCACCTTTTTCATCCAGTATCGGATTCGCCGACCCTTCAATATCAATGAGTTTGTTATCCTTACATCTGTTCACATATTCACTGGAGGGAATGGACTGTTTATTGAGCAATGCATCCCAAAGTTGTTTAGTTATTTCTGGTGGTACTTGACCACTCTTTAATATTCTCGGAGTAACCTTTCCTACAACTTCTTCGGCTGTGAAACCATACAATTTGGTAAATTCCGGATTTACAAAGGTTATTATTCCTTCTTTGTCAGTCATGAGAATCACTTCACTGGAATTATCGATTGCCATGTTCATTTTAAGCAAAACCTCTTCAGCCTTTTTACGTTCAGTAATATCACGAGCAAAGCCAAGAATTACTTTTCTCCTACTTAATTCAATAATGCTCAGGCTTATTTCAACTGGAAAGACTGAGCCATCTTTTCGTCGTTGAAAAGATTCTATAGTTGTTGTCTCACCGCGCAATAGTCTAATGAGTACTGATTTCCTAAAATCAGCTTCATCGTATTGCTCGGTAATATCACCGATTTTCATGGAACGCAATTCATCTTTTGAATAACCAAGATTCTCACATGCCTTATTATTAACTTCAATCAGATTTGCCTTCAAAATCACTAATATATAATGCATCAGTTGCTTCTTCGATGATCGTTCTAAATCGAAATTCACTCTCCTGCAATTCCTTTTCTGCATTCTTACGGTCCGTGATGTCCTGAATAGTACCGATCATTTTAACAGGATCTCCATTGTCTCCAATTTCCAGTTGACCCAGGCCATGAACCCAGCGTTCCTGATGGTCATTCATTCTGATAATTCGATATTCTTTATCGAAGGAGACGTGATTTTCCAGTACCGATCTTAAAAAATAATCCTGCATTTCGGCTTGATCATCAGGATGGACTATACCAATCCATCCATTTACATCTTTATTATACTCCTTATCAATACCAAAAATAGAATCCAGATGAGAGGAGCTTTCCCAAACGTCACTCTGTATGTCCAATTTATAATAGCCTAAGGCAGCAACCTTCTGCGCTTCCCTCAACAAATATTCGTTATCCCTTAACGCATTCTCCGCCTTTTTGCGTTGGGTAATATCACGCATAAATGCAGCAATCATAGGCCTCTCAACCTCGTTTAAAATACTGATACTGGTTTCCAGATCCAGCAAATAGCCGTCTTTATGCTTATGTTTCGTCTCGAATCGATCTTTTCCCAGGCTTACCATCTTCTGAATTCGATGTTCAACTTCCTCTGAAGGCATACTGGCTTCAAGTTGACGGATATTCATCTTTAATAGTTCCTCTCTCGAATATCCTATCAAATCACAATAGGCTTGATTGATTTCAATGATTTTACCATCAGTATCAGCTAATATATAGCTGTCCATGGTTGTTTCGAGAATAAGTTGGTTGCGATTGGATTGGATCACTAATGCCTGCTTATCTTCCAGGTTCGCTTGAATAGTGGCCAGATTCTTCCTTTGGGATTTCTCCAGATCTATGACTTTTTTATTAAGAATTTCAATTTCTTTTATTAACTGTTCATTTGTTTTTCCACCGTACTTCATGACTAACTACTTTATCTAAAAAACTGTGTTGGATACTTCCAATTTACACATAGCGCTTTATCACCATCAATTGTTCATTTCAACCATTTCCTCAAAAGTGTTGGCGTGGAATTCTTTGTAACAAGCCCTCCCCAAATGATAAAGATTAGCTTATTACAAATGATTTAAAATAGGATTGCCTGCTGGTATTTATTTTGATAAAATATTGCCCTGGAAAAAGATTACTAACGTCAATTTCTTGATTCGTTTCAATTTTTATTATTTCTCCAGTGGTGCTGAAAATTGTCGCACTGTTATATTCTTCAGTTCCTTTTAATTCAATATTCAAAAACTTTTTAGAGGGATTAGGGTAAAGGCTTACGTACTCAGGCACAAGTTGGGAATTTTCATCTGCAGAGAGGGAAATATCAGATTTATGAATTGTGAAATAATCATCGATATTTCCATTGTCTCTTAAAAACTTAACTGTTAATTTTTGTCCTGATCCTCCATCACCTTCAACCTCTAATACACTTGAGCCTAATTGATTAAAAGATGCGTACATGGCATTATGATTTAAATCTCCGCCGGAAATTTTACCTGCAGATCCTGTCGTAATGTAAACAGCCCCTTCTGTATCCGAATATGTTTTTCTGTATGCACCATCTGCTGTGTCATCTTTCCCTGATAAGCCTCCATTGATCCCAACAATGTGTATAATGGAATCAAAGGTGCTTGAAATTCCGTAATGACCGTTAATGAAATAAGATCTTTCGTAGGAATGTGAATGACCACTTAAAACTAAATCAACTCCATTCGCTTCCAAAATTGGTAAAAAATTATTACGCATGGCAACCAATTGCATTTCAGTATCTGAATCATGAGAACCTTTTGTGTAAGCAGGATGGTGGAAAAAGGCTACAATCCAGTCTTGAGTCGTTGCCTGAATGTCTGCAAGACACCAATCTATTTGAGTAGTAAGATCGTATGATTGGTGTGATTCCAATACGATAAAATGAATGTTTGCATAATCGAATGAATAATAGGCTTCTGTGCCCGAGGGAGTGCCTCCTGCTTCTCCGGTTTTTGGAAACGAAAAGATATCATAATAGGGACCGGATTGTGTGCTTGACGTAGCAGAATGTCCATCATGATTTCCTAAAGTGGACCATGAGACCGATTTTTTCAACATATCTGAATAGACATCAAATAGAGCGTTCTGATATTCAGAATCTGTACCATCGTTGTATGCATTGTCACCTAAAAAAAGCATCATGTCTGTTTGATTTGGTGCAATTGGAGCGCTGGCAACATATTCATAGTATCGATCTCTGACATTCAATTGGTTTTGATTAGCCGTCCCTGCATCTCCCAGTATCCAGGCCCTTACAAATTGTCTGGTCTCTACCGGAGGAGATGTTATTACAAACATTTCACTATTTTTTGAAACATAAATATCTACTGAATCTGAAATTTCATAATAGTATTTCGTATTTGGGATTAAACCACTAAGTAATATTTCATGATCAATTTTTGGAGTGTTTTCCAATGCAGTTTCTGTTAATGAATCTAAAGAAGTACCATAATGAACGATGCTCTCGGCCAGAGTGTTTGTTCTCCATTTTATGAGGACACTATGTGGGGTGCCGGATTGTAAGTAAGGACCCCTGAGAATAGCAATTGGTAACTCATCGTACGCTGTTAGTTTTAAATCAAAGCTAATATCAGAACTGGTACCGTTTGCTTGATGAATTTCTACAGCTATTACATTGGTTCCAGTTACCAGTTGGCTATCTAATGTAGTTGATATCCAGGCAGATTCCTGGTCACCGCCAACCGTACCCGAAGCATATGTGATGTAGTCATTTGATGCTGGCATATTTTCTCTCCAAATTTCTAAACCGTTTAAGTATACCACCATCCCGTCATCTCTTATTGCTTCAAATACTAAATGATTATACATATTGTGATCTGTCACATTGAATGATTTTCTAAAATAGCTTGTCGGGTATTTATTGTTTGCATCATCTCCATAACTTACTATCGTTGACTCATCTCCGTCGCCATAACCCAATTGAGCATTTCCTGAGCTCCATGCTTCATCGTTAAATCCGGATTCATACCATGCTGTTCCCTGGTCTGAGCCATCATCCAAGTATTTCCAGTTGTCTCCACTCAAGATTAATGTATCCTGGGCATTCAATAATACTGATCCAAACAATATTAGAATGGTAATAATTTTATATTTCATGATTTATGCTCTTTTCAATTTTGTTAATTCCAGTAATTAGATCCTTTATCGCTGAGGTGTTTTTGATTTTTGGTTTCAATTGCGTTATTGATATTCTAGCCTGTTGTAATGCTATATCTGATTCGAATAGCCTGTCTAATTCAAATAAATAGACAGCTTTTCTATAGTACCAAAACTCTTTCCTGGTGTTTTCCAGAATCAGGGTATTGTATTGTTCAATTACTCTCTCGGGTTGATGAGATTTCTTTAAGTAGTCTATTTTTGCAAGACGCAGGGAGACTATATTATTCCCTAGTTTATTCATTCCATAATCGATCGCATTAATAGATCCGGCATAGTCCGTACTGTCTATCGATAGAAAGATCGTGCTGTATTCCAGTATGTCCTCCGGCCTGATATCAATTGTGTTTTTTATTACATAATCATAGATTTTCAGTGCTTCTGAATACCGGTTTAATTTCATTAAGATTTGAGCCAGAAGTTTCTTTGGTTTTACATCAAGCGAATCTGTATCGATGTATAGATTTACAAATTCTAATGCTGTTGAATAGTCAGCTAGATCAATATAAGTTTCAGCAATCCTGTAGTTAAGAAGTTTATTGGTATACCCTAAATCTCCTGATTTTAAGTAGTCACAAAGGGCCTTATTATATTCAAAATGCTGCTGATAGAGAAACCCTCTTTCAAAGTATAATTTCGCATTTGTTGAGTCCGTTGAAATTTCTTGTGTTTTTGCCCTGATACGGATGGGAAGATCTCCATGAGCGTATATTTGTGAGGACATTAATAAAAACAGACTCAATAATACTTGCTTAGGCTTGTAATGTAGCATCTGGTATCAGCTATTCGTTCTCAGGCAGGTTATTAAATTCCTGTCTTTTGTTTTCGAACCACTTATTCATCGCATCAGGAGACTTCAGAAGTTCTTGCATTTCATTCATGGCTTTAAGATGTGGGTGATCATCCTTTTGAAACATATTAAAACCATGCTCTTTGCTCATTTCTGCCATTTCCTCAAAAGTGTTGGCATGGAATTCTTTGTCACATGCTCCACCCAATTGTTTGCAGGTCATTGTTTTCATAATTCTCAGTTTAATAAGTTCAGATTCCGGCATATTTGATTCCGGTCAGTCGGTGTATTTCATAATCTAAAGTGGATAGATCATTCATATTAAATTTCTGTACTTCATCGTGCCCGCAGGCTCGAGCGATTACTTTGATCAATTCATTTGAAGCGGTAAAGAAATTGAATAATTGTCGCGCTGATGTGTCTATAATTAATCGTTTTCTTAAATTCTCTTTCTGTGTGGCTATTCCAACTGGACAATTGTTTGTGTTACAAGCTCTCATCCCTAAACAACCTATGGCTTGTAAAGCGGAATTTGAAACTGCAATGGCATCTGCACCCATCATCATGGCCTTGGCAAAGTCTTCAGCCACACGCAGACCGCCTGTAATGATTAGCGTCACCTCATTTGCTCCTACCTTATCCAGGTATCTTTTTGCTCTCGCCAATGCAGGAATTGTAGGCACATTAATATTATTCCTTAATATGGTCGGTGCAGATCCCGTTCCGCCACCCCGCCCATCAAGAATGATATAGTCAACGCCTACTTTTAGAGCAAAGTCAATGTCCGCTTCAAGATGACTTGCTGCAATCTTAAATCCGATCGGAATGCCTCCAGTAATTTTCCTGACCTCGTTTGCATAAGATTTAAAGTCTTCTACAGTCAGCAAATCAGGAAATCTGGCGGGTGAAATTGCGGTTGTGCCTTCTTTAAGCCCTCTTACTTCAGCAATTTCTTGCGTAACCTTATTGCCAGGGAGGTGACCACCGGTTCCTGTCTTTGCCCCCTGTCCGCCTTTGAAGTGAAAAGCCTGAACTTTTTTAATTTTTTCCCAGGAAAATCCAAATTTACCTGAAGCCAGTTCATAAAAATACCGGGAGTTATTTTCCTGCTCCTGCGGTAACATCCCACCCTCACCACTACAAATACCAGTTCCAGCCATTTCAGCTCCTTTGGACAATGCAATCTTGGCTTCTCGTGAAAGTGCTCCAAAACTCATGTCTGATACAAACAGAGGAATATCAAGCTTCAAAGGTTTTTTGGCGTTCCTCCCAATAATTACTCCGGTGCGCACTTCTTCTTCATCTAATAATGGTTTGTTTGCTAATTGAGCCGGCAAAAATTGAATGTTTTCCCATCTGGGCAAATTGTTTCTATCTACTCCCATTGCTGCTGAAGGCCCATGGGCTCCGAAATTCTTCAATCCGTTCTGCGCCAATTCTTTGATAAAATTCGTGTAGGGTTCCGTATCTTCCGGATGTGTATCAGCAAATTGACCCAAATATTGATTTCTTATAAATGGCTGTGGACGTTCTTTGAGATATTGATTGATTTCATCTTCATCTACCCAGACCCAGGAGTCCTCTATTACTGAGTAGAATTTATAGAGAACCTCCTTATTATTGTACTCACTTACCCCTGTGTCATACCTGTAATCCCAACCATGAACACCACAAATCAGATTATCCCCGTCAATGTGTCCATCCGCCATCAAAGCCCCCCGGTGAAGGCAACGGCCGTAAAGGACAGATACTCGATCATCATATCGGATAATGACTAAATCCAATCCGTTGACTTGATGATAGGCAGGTTGTTTTTCCTTTAATCCCTGCAGTTCAATCAGTTTTATTTTATTCATTCAAAGAATTCGATTATTATTTTCTCACCTACTATAAAGCAAACATCTTTAAAAATAAATAGTTCTAAATGAATATGTTAAATATGTTATAACCGATATCTCCACCCTTCATCACATTAACCCCTGTAACCAAATCTTAAGCATTATGAAATACGGAGTAAACAGGGTGACCCTCGTCGGAAACGTGGGCGAGGTGCCCAGGGTATCGGAAAGGGAAGGGGAGGCCTTTGTGGCAAACTTCCCGTTGGCTACCAATGAAGTATGGCGCGATAAGGAAGGCGAGGAGGTAAGGCGCACTGAGTGGCACCGGATTGTTGTATGGAACAAAGCAGCCGAAATCGTAAAGCAATATGTGAAGAAGGGAGATGCCTTGTATGTGGAGGGGAAGATCTCGACCAATACATGGGATGACAAGGAGGGGAATAAACACTACAGCACTGAAATTGTGTGTGACAATTTCCTCTTCCTTTCACCCAAGAATAACGGGGAGTCCTAACGAGTGTACAGGCAGCCTATTGGGGGGAGTCGGAATGATGATCCTGCTCTTCCCCTTTACTTTTCAGTCGCCTGGTGTAAAAGATGGATATGCCCAGTGAAATGATGGATATAAACAGCAGTGCAACGATACGGTAGCCAAGGCTGATATTCTGAAGGTCAACGATAAAGAGGTAGAATACAGTAACGACCATGGTGAAGATTGCCAGCCATCGGTATTTCATATTCTTTATTACAACACTGAGTACAAAGAATAACAAGGCAGAAAGAGCCCAGGAGAGGGTCACAAACTGAGCTGGAACGGCCTTTTGCAGGCTTATCAGGATCATCACAAAACCAATGAAAAGGTAGATATTCCTGATCAGTTCGGTGCGTATTTCAAGCCTCTTCTTTTTCCAGTTCATGATCCTGGCTGTGATCAGCGCCACCAGTGCAAAGGAGAAGTTAATGGATGTCATGGAATCAGCAGTGGTCATATAGGTGATCAATAGTCCAACGAATAGCAAGGTATTCATGATGACGATGAACCTTGACCGGAACCACAGGGCCATGGATACCACCAGCAAACTTTGAATGGAAAGCAGAAAGAAGGCAAGCGGGAATTTGTAGATCCCCCCAATGGTAATACTCAGCGCTACAAAACTGTAAATGGCATACAATGCAGCAATTGTTTTCCATTCACCCCGCGACTGAAGTAATATGGAGTAGCCCATACAAAATGCTGCAATGAGTCCAAAGTAAATGAAATAATTATCGGTAAAGAATGAAAGGACGGCAAGGGTCAGGATAAATGAGAATCCAATTCCGTTTAATACAATGGCTGCACTGAAGAACTGTTCCTGGAAGCGATCTTTTATTCTGAAACATAGCCAGAAATGAATAGGCCATCGCACAGGTGAAAAGGTAGATGTAGCCAAATTGATGATCTGCAATGATTTCAAATGAACCACTTGCAAAGGGATTTCCCATGATCCATATCAAAAAGGTAAAATATACAAGTACCACAGAAATGATTAATCCGATCCACCAGCTGTTTCTGAGGGCGAAGAATATGGATGTCCCTGTAATCCCCACCAATAAAGAGAGCATCAGATGTGTGGAATTACTTGCAATAGCAGTAAACACAGCCATAATCCAAACAATGATCACCATCACCTGGGATTTGTTCCTGAATCCAAGGTATATTAAGGCTACAATAACAAGCAGGACGATTCCATGTCCAACCACAGCATTTTCTATGATCCGGGTTCCTTGAAGAATATATACCTGCATGGCGATGATGTAGAGCAAGATATGTCCGTTGTAATTAAAGAGCCGGGACATATAAGGGAAGGATTTCCGAGTGAAGAAACCAGCCAGATAAATCCCGGCAACTGACACAAGACCCAATAATAGAGAAAACACCTTTTGATCGCTCTTGTGCAAAAGCTGTGTAAGGAACAGGATTCCAAATAACAACACAATATTACCGAGCCAGGCCATTCCGTACTCACCCATCCTGGATTCCAGGGATTCCTTCCGGACGCTGAAGGATTGAGAATCTGGTTCAATCTCTGTTGTTGTGGTTCTTACCCTGGTGATTATTTTCCCGCTACGGGATTGTGCAATATCTGCTTCAAGCCGGACCAATCTATTTTCCATATCCGTGATCCGCTGGTTAAGCTGGTCAAATTCAGCTTGCAGGTTAAGCGGTTGATTGTCCATAACGATGATTAAGGTTTCAGAGCGCTTCTTGCTTTTTCCAGGGAGGCATTAACCAGAGTAAAAATGCAAGGACAGCGAAAGGAAGTACAATCCATACGATGGTCATAAACAGTCCTTCCGACCCTACCAATCCCAATTTAAAGCTTGTAAATCCATGGAAACTTTTAGAGAATAATTGACCTCCGATTACTACATTCCAACGCATAAAAAATATCCCTATCAAGGACCAATAATCCAGAAGAGAGGTAAATGATTTTTCGAATGAGAACCTTTGGCTTAAATAGCTGCAGGAATCCCAATCCCAACAGGGGGATCACCATGCCGGCTGTTATTTGCAAGCCGAAAAGTGTAATGTACAATTTACCATTTACCAGCATATGCAATATATCGAAGGATTCTTCTGCTTCATAGATTCTGTGGACCTGGTCAAGGGATTCCAGGGAAAAATCGAGAATCAGAACATAGAATAGAAATTTACCCACCGTATCCATGCATGGCATATCAATTTTTACTTTTCTTAGAATAGGATACTACCATATAAAGAACCATTACAAGTGCAATTCCCGAGACCATGGCAGAGAAAAGAAAAATCACGGGCATCATCACAGTTGACCACCATGGATTTGCTTTAATAGAGCCAAAAATGAATCCAACATAACCATGTAGCAGAAATGCAGATGGAATTCCAATAAGGGTAATAATATACCCCAGGCGGTCATCCCATTTTAAAGCCTTTGGTGAAATATCACTGACGCCGAAAGTCAGTACCCGGTATACCACTCTTAGAAATCCCTTTTTTTCTTTGGACCAGATCACAAAATCACGTCGGTAATCGAACCAGATCTCCAGCAATAATACCACCATCAGATACCACAAATAGACAAATCCGAAAATGGCCATGGCAGAAGCGCCATTGGGTGTGATCATGATCTCATAAAATCTGCCGGGCTTTCCAAGATGAGCAATCAAAGGCAGCGGGGCACAGATTAAAAAAGCAAGAGCCGTAATAAGTGCGAGCTGGTAGGTTGGTCCCAGGACTTTAACTTTAAAAACCCGTTCCAGTGAGGCCAGAATAAAAGCTCCTGCTACCAGTCCCGTTAGATATGGGTATAGTACGACCAGGATACCCCATTGAAGTTCTATTTCATTCGGATAGATGTAGCCATCCACCTTTGAAAGCATTTCGAATAAATGTGGTTTCCATATTATCTTACTTCTGAGAATAGGCATTATAATAAAGTTTAGAACCGGTATTCATATGTGGTTTCAGGACATGGGAATTGTTTTCCTTCAGAAACTTAACCAGATCACTCTCTTTGTCATTCAAATCTCCATATATCCTTGCACCTGTGGGACAAATCTCCATACAGGCTGGATCTAGTCCTTTCGTTAATTCTGTGATAGCAAAGCGTACATTTGTCAGCAATTTTCTTTTCGGGATGAATATATCTGCATCCATAAGGACATGCCTGGACACAATAACAGCAACCAATACAGTATTTTTCATCCACAAGTGCAACACCATCCGGACTTTCAAAAGTTGCTCCCACCGGACAGACCTGGGTGCAGGGCGATTTAGCACAATGGTTGCACATTTTTGGAACAAAGAATGTTTTGAAAATATCTTCTTCATCCACCGATTGATTCAATCCGTCAATGCCACCATTGGGAGATTCTACTTTGATGGTGCCATCATTAAGAACAGTGTATTGTTCCACCCAGGTCCGATAGTAAAAAGGTTCTTGTGGAACATTATTTTCAATTTTACATGCCCTGGCGCACATACCACATCCAATGCATTTGCTTATATCAATTCCTACCCCCCACCAGGGGCCCCCGTCAGTAGGGGGATCAGATGGCAAAAAGAAGTATACCAAATGGTTCCAGCATTGAGGATACTGCTATCGTCCCGGCTGCTGCTGCTGACCTCTTAATAAAGGCCCTTCTTGAAGATTTCATTCCATTCCCTCCCATACTTCGTGTGGATTATGACATTCAATACAATTCTTCTATTTCAATGTTGTGCGTTGAGATATCGACTTGAGTTATTACATTGGTTGACCTTGCAGCATTGAGATGATGGCACTTGCCACAGAATTCCCTGCCGCTGTTCTTCTGAATGTTATCTGGTTCAGGATTATCTACATGTGCGAGTCCGGGTCCATGACAAATGAGGCAGGATAATCCTGCATGCATGTCATTTTCAAGTTTTGCCTGGATGTCGTCATGACAATCAAAACAATCCTCTTTGCTGGCATGTATTAATTCTTGAGAAGCAACATCAATCAGCGCGTCTCCGCGGTAATGACCGAACTGACCAAATGAATCAGGTACCAGGAAATAACGAATAATCAGGAAAAGTCCAATGAAGACTATGAACATTGGAATGAGTCGTTTCAGTTGAGCAGGCATAGCAAAAGGGTATTATGTAACTCATAAAAACTGGAAATAATGATACAGAAAAAGATTCTATATCCAATTCAATTCAGTATATTAAATGTCTAATTGCCAGCTTATTTATAATGCAAACAAATAGTAATATGGATCCGGAAAACCAATTAAGCAAAAGTTCTGAGGAAGTTGAAAATAGACCTGTATATACATTGAGTATAGCTTCCCAGCTATCAGATATACCAGCTCATTCCATCAGGCAATATATCGACAGGGGACTGCTTATCCCTTTTAAGCTTGACTCAAAGCGTCATCTTTTTTCTCCAAATGACATTCTGAGGTTAAAGAACATCCATATTCTTATTCACGAAAAGGGATTGAATTTTGCCGGGATACGCGCAATGATGGCATTGATCCCATGCTGGGCCATGCGTCAGTGTTCTGAAAGTGACAGGCAATCGTGTGGCGGGTACACTGAGAGTTCCCTTCCTTGCTGGGAATCTTCCCAAAAAGGAAGGATGTGCAAAAATGAGAATTGCAGAGAATGTATAGTCTATAACAGAATAAGCAATGAAATCGACTTGAAAACAGTCTTAAAGGAGTTGATCTAAGGACTTGAATCAATAGCTATTCCCGATACAATTCCATGGCTTCACAGGAACAGACCAGGTTCCGGTCGCCATACCCATCATTGATGCGGCTTACTGAAGGCCAAAACTTGTTTTCCATGACCCAGGGCAGGGGGAAAGCAGCCTTCATCCTGGAGTAATTGCGTTCCCATGTATCTGACATCAACACTTCTGCGGTATGCGGAGCATTTTTCAGAACACTTTCTTCAGCTTTCAGATTCCCATCTGCGATTTCCATGATATCTTTATGAATATCGATCATGGCCTGGATGAACCTGTCAAGTTCGGCTTTGGATTCGCTTTCTGTAGGTTCCATCATTAGCGTGCCGTGGACAGGGAATGAAAGTGTGGGTGCATGGAAACCATAATCCATCAGCCGCTTTGCGATATCGGCTTCAGTAATATCTGCAATGGTCTTGAATTTCCTGCAGTCAAGGATCATTTCGTGAGCCACATATCCTTCAGTACCTCTGTAAAGGATGTCATAGTGATCTTTCAGTGCTGTAGCCACATAATTGGCATTGAGGATGGCAATCCGGGTGGAGTCTGTGAGCCCATCACCTCCAAGCATCTGGATGTAGGCATGTGAAATGGCCAGGACTCCCGCACTTCCAAAAGGAGAGGCTGAGACGCTATGAATGCCTTTCATTCCACCGGTCTCCATCATTGGATGTGTGGGCAGATATTCTACCAGGTGGTTAGCCACACCGATGGGCCCTACACCCGGGCCACCCCCTCCATGAGGAATGGCAAAGGTCTTATGCAGGTTGAGGTGGCATACATCTGCTCCTATGTGAGCCGGACTGGTCAATCCCACCTGGGCATTCATGTTGGCTCCATCCATATATACCTGTCCTCCTGCTGAGTGGACAATGTCGATGATTTCCCGAATGTTGTCTTCAAATACCCCATGGGTGGATGGATAGGTGATCATGATGGAGGAGAGTACATTGCTGTATTCCTCTGCCAGCTCTTTCAGGTGTTCAGTTTCGATGTTACCATGCTTATCGCAGTTTACGACTTTTACTTCCAATCCGGCCATTACTGCACTGGCAGGATTGGTACCATGTGCAGAGGCCGGGATCAGTACCACATTTCTTTGTGTGTCCCCCCGGTCCCTGTGATAAGCCTGAATCACCATGAGACCTGCATATTCTCCGGCAGCTCCGGAATTGGGTTGGAAGGAGATGGAATCAAAACCGGTGATCTCTTTTAGAGCAAACTCCAGTTCATTGATCAGTTGATGGTAACCCTCCGTCTGACTGATGGGGACAAAGGGGTGAATTGTTGCAAACTCTGGCCAGCTTACCGGCATCAGCTGAGATGCTGCATTCAGCTTCATGGTACATGAACCCAGTGAGATCATGGATTGGGTCAGAGAAATATCCCTTCGCTCCAACATTCTGATGTATCGCATCATCTCCGTTTCTGATTGGTACCTGTTAAATACCTTCTGATGAAGGATGGAGGAATTCCTGGAGTAGATCTGATCATATCCAGTAATGGGTTCAATGGAATCCTGGAACTTGATCCCTTTTTTTATATACACAGAAAAGACCTCCAGGATCTCATTGAGACGTTCCTCACGGGTGGTCTCGTCGGTGGAAAATTGCACCGTGGTCTGATCCGGGTAATAGAAGTTGATCTTCTTTTCTTCTGCTAGCTCTTTAAAGGTTTCAGTCGAAACTCCATCGGGTAGCTTTACTAAAAGGGTGTCAAAGAAATTTTTATGAACCACAGTGTAGCCAAGTGTGCTAGATTTGTTTGGCCAGATAGGCCGCCCCGGTATGAATGTTTGATGCGATCCGTTTTAAACCCTCAGGTCCATGATAGGCTGCATACATTCCTGCCATACTGGCCAGCAGGGCCTGTGCAGTGCATATATTGGAGGTTGCCCGCTCTCTTTTTATATGCTGCTCCCTGGTCTGCAGTGCCATCCTGAGGGCAGGTTTTTCATTCACATCAATTGAAATTCCGATGATTCTACCTGGAATATGTCTTTTATATATTCTCTCTGGTTGCAAAATAGGCAGCATGTGGTCCACCATAAAACATTGGGATGCCAAAGCGCTGAGTAGAACCTACCACCACATCTGCACCCCATTCACCAGGAGGAGTGATCAATACCAGGCTCATAATATCGGCAGCAACTGCCACAGCAATCTCCTTTTCATGAGCCGATAGGGTGAAAGAGCTGTAATCCCGAGGGCTCCATCTGCAGCCGGATATTGGACCAGGCATCCAAACATGATTCATCAAGCGAGATTTTTTCATAGGATCCAAATACAAGTTCAATACCCAGGGGTTCAGCCCGGGTTATAAGGACATGCTCTGGTTTGGGGAAAGATATTTTCATCAACAAAAAATTTCTTTTTACCCTCCTTCACATCAGCTCGTGATCGTGCATTGTAGAGCATGATCATGGCTTCAGCAGCAGCAGTGGCTTCGTCCAGCAGGGAGGCATTGGCCATTTCCATACCGGTGAGTTCCATCACCATGGTCTGGAAATTGAGCAAAGCCTCCAGCCTTCCCTGGGAAATTTCTGCCTGGTAGGGCGTATAGGAGGTATACCAGTTTGGATTTTCAAGGATGTTTCGTTGAATTACAGGAGGGAGTATGGTATTGTAATAGCCCAGCCCGATGTAGGTCTGAAACATCTTATTCTTATCGGCAATTCCACGCATTCTCTCCAGATAGCGTATGCTCATCAAGCCCTTCAGGCAGATTAAGTGCTTGTTTGTTATAAATGGACGAGGGAATGGTCTTTTCCACCAGTTCGTCAATTGATCCAACTCCAATTTTTTCCAGCATTTCTTTTATTTCCGGCTGCCGGGGACCCATGTGACGATGGCTAAAAGGATCAGATTTCATTCTGTAAATCAGTATTATACGAATTGACCCAAATATGAAGCCAAACAGAGTAGGGAATTTAAATTGATGTCAGAAATCATGTTATTAAGCCATGGTGAGAAATGGATTTTCGTGCATTCTCATAACCGATGGTTGAGGATGGGCCATGTCCTGGATATACAACTGTTTCAGGCGGGCAGGATCAGTAGTCTGGATTCGTAATGGAACGGATCAGTGTATCATAATCTCCACCGGGCAGATCGGTTCGTCCTATGCTTCCCTGAAACAGGGCATCACCTGTGATCACAAATCCTCCCTCTTGGAGTAAAATGCCAGGCTTCCGGGAGAATGTCCGGGAACATGAATAGATCTGCAGAGGTATGATTTCCGACGGGAATGATTTCATTGTCCTCAATGGTTTGATCAATTCCGCGAAAGGGCTCAACAGTCAGTCCGAATACATCTCCCATTAAGGGAGCATTTTGCAACCAGTTTGGCTTCTTCCTGGTGGGCCCTGAATGGGCACAATCATATTGAGATTGCATATGTTGAACCCCAGCACATGATCCACGTGACAGTGGGTATTTATCTGCCCTGTAACTTTTAGTCCCTTATCAGATGATAAGAGTATCGAAACTGTGCTTTCTCTTCATCTGAATAGAATGCAGGATCAATTACCAGACAATTCCCGGTTTCATCCCATACCAGGTAGGTGTTCACCTGGAAACGAGTTAAATACAAGTGATTCTAATTGGATCATATTAATTGTTTTTACCTCTTAACAAGGGAACAAAAGAGAAATGACCATGTTCGCTTCGCTGGAATTGGTCCTTTGAATCGCGAATGATCCTGATCATCTTCTGACCATGCCTGTCACCTTCCGGAACTACCAGATTTCCCCCAGTAGCAAGCTGATCCAACAGACTCTGCGGGATCTCAGCAGCAGCGGCTGTGACCAGGATCCTGTCAAACGGGGCATAAGCAGGCAACCCTTCATATCCGTCACCGTAGAAATAGATTGGTTTGTAGTTCAGAGGACCCAAGTGTTTTTTGGGCATCAAGAAAGAGCTGACGTTGTCGTTCAATGGTATATACCCTTGCCCCTAGTTCCAGCAGCACAGCCGTCTGGTATCCCGATCCGGTACCCACCTCAAGAACTTTCAGGTGTTTTTGCACCTCCAGTAATTCAGTTTGGAATGCAACGGTATAGGGTTGGGAGATGGTTTGACCTGCAGAAATGGGAAAGGCTTTATCGGTGTAGGAAAAATTTATAAAACTGCTGTCCATAAAAAGGTGCCTCGGTACCCTTCCCATGGCTCAAGAACTTCCTCATTATTGATTCCCTTGGATCCTGATTGTCATCTATCAGCTTCTTTCTTAGCCCTTTATGTCTATAACTGTCCATTCCTGTTTCAATTGAATTGCTAAATATAGTTTATATTCTTGAACATATATGGCCATTTTTTTTTGCGGCAATGCAATTATTTGGGTACTTTTGCAGTTATAATAAACAGAGGTCAAACTGTTTGAATGAAGAACCACAGGAACCAACGCTTTCTTTACATTGCTTTTTGACTTCCTGGCTGCATCTGCGGCCTGGATGATCTTTTATATATTCCGTAAGGTTCAGATCGAACCACAGGTATTTGGGGTGGATGTACCCATCACTCTTGGTGCCCGCTTTTGGGCTGGAGCGATTGGACTTCCCTTTGCCTGGATCATGTTCTACTATTTCACAGGGTTTTACAATAATGTATTTCGACGCTCCAGGCTGGATGATTTCACTCCGTACTTTCATGACTTCTCTGCTTGGGGATCATTCTCATTTTCTTCCTGCTGATCCTGGACGATACCATTGTGGACTATACCAACTATTACAGCCTCTTTTTTGCCCTGTTTCTGCTTCACTTTACGCTTCACCATGATTCCCAGAATGATTATTACCAGCCGGACACGTTGACAAGGTGCACCAGACGCAAAATCGGATTTAAAACTGTGATGATCGGCAGCAATGAGAATGCAGTGGATGTATATATGGACATTCTGGATCAGAAGAAATCCAGCGGGCATGAAATTCTTGGATTTATCAATATTCATCAGAAAGAGCACTACCAGCTTGCAGGACCATATTGCCCACCTGGGAGGTCATGAAAATATGGAGGCCATCCTGCGTGAACTTCAGGTGGAGGAGGTGATTATTGCACTGGAACCTTCGGAACATGGAAAGATAGGTGATATTATAAACCGCTTATCCTTACTGGATATAAGGGTCAGTGCCATTCCCAGCATGACTGATATTCTTACAGGAAAGGTGAGGAGCACCACCATTTTCGGAACCCCTCTGCTGGAAGTCACCCATGATCTGATGCCCGCCTGGCAGCAAAATGTGAAACAACTGCTGGATATGATTCTGGCCATAATTTCGCTTGCTCTTCTTGATCCCGTCTGATCCTGTTTCTGACCATTGGCGTTAAGCTTTCTTCACCGGGCCCAATTTTTTATAAGCAGGACCGGGTAGGAAGATATGGCAGTCAGTTTCAAGATCTACAAATTCAGGTCCATGTACCACAATGCAGAGGAGAACGGACCTGAACTCTCCTCAAAACACGATCCGCGGGTGACCAGTTTCGGACAGTTTATGCGCAAACACCGTCTGGATGAAATTCCCAACTTTTATCAATGTACTGAAAGGGGATATGGCTCTGGTGGGCCCACGGCCCGAACGAGAGTATTTCATTAATAAAATTACCCAGGAAGCACCACATTATGTGCATCTCCATAAGGTAAAACCCGGGTATCACCTCCTGGGGACAGGTCAAATATGGTTATGCTGAAAATGTGCAGGAAATGATTAAAAGACTTCGCTACGATATACTTTACATCGAGAATATGTCACTTTTTGTGGACCTGAAGATCCTCTTCTATACAGCCATCACCATCATAAAAGGCAGGGGAGTTTAGTCCCCTGTTATTCCTTTTATTTAAAGTATGCCTTACCTCGTTTGATTGTTACATTACTGTAAACCTCGACCTTTCAGCAGAGGATCTATGGTGGGTTCGGATCCCCTGAAATTCACATACATCTGCATCTCCTCCACAGAGCCACCCTTTTCTAAAATATTTGTTCTGAAAGCTGTGGCAGTTTTCTGGTCAAAGAGGCTTGTCTCAAGAAATGCGTTGAATGCATCTTTGTCGAGGACCTCGGCCCAAATATAGCTGTAATAGCC
>CAVQAB010000018.1:0-107415 GCA_963710385.1 uncultured Bacteroidales bacterium
TAAAAAATCTTGCCGATGATTCTTTCCTCGGACTGGCACCAGATGGGAAAAGTATTCTCTTCTCCAGCGATCGTGATGGCACTTCAAGCATCTATGTGATGAAGTTGGCAGAAGGAAAACCGGTAGGAGATCCCCTACTGGTAAGGTCAGGCATGAAAGCGGGTGATGCTCTGGGATTTACACCGGAAGGTTCTTTTTACTATGCCCTTAAGCAGGAAGTAAGTGATATTTATATGGCTGAACTGGATCAGGAAAGTGGAAGTATTATTACGCCGCTGGCAAAAATGGAAGCAAGGTTCCAGGGAAACAATAAGGAACCCGACTACTCGCCCGACGGAAAAAACCTGGCATATATAACTGTGACGGGACCTACAGCTCCCACTGTCGATTTTATTCTGGGGGCTGGTAATGTGTTGATCATTCGATCCCTAGAAACACAGCAGGAACGAAAAATCACTCCTGACTTTGCCAGGATGGGCTATCCTCGCTGGTCACCAGATGGCAAGTCAGTTCTAATTGTGGATTTGAGCGATGCGAGTTCCATGGGTTATTACCAGATCGATGTTGAAACCAGTCAAATAAAACCCATTATCTCTTCTGATGAAGGAATGAGGTTTTTTGGTAAGCATGAATGGTCTCCTGACGGAGGCACACTGTTTTATGGTCGCCGCATCAATAACTTCAGGACTGGTCAAATTATGTCCAGGGATCTTGAAAGTGGTGAAGATAAAATAATCTATGAGTCGAATGATATTTTGCATATGGCCCTTTCTCCCGATGGGAAGTGGCTGGCAGTGATCTCGAGGCCAGTGAAAAAGAACATATGGGCCATGCATTTGATCCCCTCTTCAGGGGGTGAAGCCCAAGAACTTTTCAAATTTGAGGAAGAAGAAGCTATTTCATTGGCTCTTACAGGCTCTGAAACCTGGTCCAGTGACGGAAATTACATTCTGTTTATGCTAAAGGAAGTAAATGTGGAAGATTCCTTTTTGGAATTGTGCAGGATCCCGGCCGAAGGTGGGGAGATCGAAAAGCTAGGAATTACAGTTCCAAGAAGAACTGCCAGTCTTACCATGCATCCAGATGGACGTCATATTGCATTCTCTTCTCATATCCAGACCCCTTGCCCCAGCCGTATGGGTGATGGAAAACTTTTTACCCTCTGATTAAAGCTATTGTTATGCGAATATTGCTCACACACAGATAATGGGTCGCAGGAAAAAACCGGTTTTCAGACTCACACTGTTTTTCATATCTGTGGTGATTGCATCGGGCACTATTCTTGCCTATTTAAGCATCAATAACATATCGAACCTTAAGGAGTTAACTGAAAAAAGGGTACTTGAGGAGCAGAAAAACCTGGCAGTTGCAATATCAGATCATATTCATGAAACCCTGATTGATATAGCTGATCAATTCTCATCGAATTCAAAAGTCATAAAGAAGATCAGTCTCCGGATATATCGCTGGGATTCCTTTGATCTGGTGGAACAATCATTTGTTATGGACCAGGAAGGTCATTTTATAGGCCCTGGTTTGTGGATGGTCTCAAAATCGCTATTAAAAAAGAATCCTCTGGAAGGTATAAAGCAAATTTGGATCTGGCAGAAAAGGCGGAATTTGTCGAACGGGGACTTTGAGAAAGCCAGTAATTATTATTTGACTTCTTGACAGGCATCCGTCCAATGAATCTCGATTCCGTACAAACCTGAATGCCCTGGCCAGGCTGTCGGTGAAATTGGATGATCGACATCAGGCATTCAGCTATTATTCAACCATTACTTCAAACTATTATTCGCTATGTGACCCTTACGGATTTCCCTATGTCTATTATGCCATTCCTCAACTGATCAAGATTTCCAATCCATCCAACAGGAATAGTGTTCTCCAGGAAATGGGATTTTGCCTGACCGGAATGGAAACCGGGAAGATCCCATTGAATCTATAGTACCCAGGATATATTGGAACAGATTTCCACACTGGATTGAAATGGAGCCGCCACCTAGTGAAAAGCTTGCGAAATAATAAGAAACCATTGAACAGATTCAGAACCGTTTGTCTTTCATTGACAGGAATGAGAGGTATGATCCGGGAGTATTTATACAGGGGAACATCAAGATGAGATTCCACCAATTAATGACAGTTACCATGTCTTGAACGGTAATTCACGAGGACGGTGGGGAATTGATCCTGATAAAGCTTGAAGGCGACACTGCTTCAGGATTTTCTGTTGCCTTTGAAAAGCTTTGGGATAGAGTACTTGGAGCAAGAATCTTATTCAAGATGCCGAGTTTGAATATGAGCTTGAACTGATGGGAGTCAGTCAATGGAATGAACAATCCAGAAGGTCCACTGACTACAACTTCGGAGATTATCTCCATATTTCCCAGGACACCAGGTGCTGATCAGGTTAAAAAATGAAAGCCTTATTGATGAGTTTGTCAGAAGACGAAGCTGGATCTACGGGATTGCACTCACATTGTTGCTGGGAGGAATGGTGCTTGGTATTCTATTGATATTAAGGGATATTTCCAGGGAAGAGCATCTGTCCCGATTGAGAGCTGACTTCATATCCAATGTGACCCATGAATTGAAAACACCCCTCACATCCATTCAGTTGTTCACCGAATCGATTGTCCTCAATCGAATTAAATCTGCAGCCCACAGGAAAGAGTATCTGCAGATCATTCTGAAAGAGACCGAGAGCCTGAAAAGGATGATCAATAATATTCTTGATTTTTCAAGAAAGGAAAAGGGAAAGCGGGAGTATAATTTTGAGCAGGTGAATGTAACTTTACTTCTGAATGATGCCATCAATGATCTTGATTACTGGCTGGTGGAGAAAGAATTTATCCTGGTAAAAGAGATTGAAGAAAATGTTACAGCAATGGCAGATCCTGTAGCCCTTAAACAGGCCATCATCAATTTATTGAACAATGCCATTAAATTCTCTGTGAATCGAAAAGAGATTGAGGTGAGGTTAAAAAAAGAGAGAGAGATGATCATGATTCAGGTTGAGGATAAAGGGATCGGAATACCAGATGATCAAAAAGAGATGATTTTTCAAGCCTTTTACCGGGTGGGACAGAAGAATGCAGAAGACATCAGTGGAACGGGACTCGGTCTATCGGTGGTCAAAGAGATTGTAGAGGCTCATCATGGAAAAATTCATGGTGGATAGTAAGCTGAATGAGGGAAGTACATTTACCATTCAATTGAAATCAACTCAGGAAAACTCAGAATAATGGTCATATTAATCATTGAAGACGATATCAGTATTTTACGTGGACTGAAAGATAACCTGACTTTTGAAGGTTACCAGGTTCATTACGTCCACGGACGGACAGGAAGGTTTAACCGCATGCCACTGGATACACATGTGGATCTGCTTTTGCTGGACATCATGCTTCCGGGAATGAACGGGTACGAAATATGCCGGAGGCTTAAAAAGGAGAAGCCTGAACTTGCCGATTATTATGATTACAGCCAGGGGAACCGAAATGGATACGGTTGCCGGACTGGATATCGGTGCTGATGATTATATATCAAAACCATTCAGCATTCCTGAATTGCTTGCACGGGTAAGGGCAGTTCTCAGAAGATCATCCACCGGAACATACTGAGAATGAGACTTATTCATTCGGCCAATGTAGACAACTGGATTTTAAGAAATACGAGACGACTGTCCACAATAAGAAGGTAGAACTCTCCAGCAGGGAATACGCCATCATGAAATACTTTATCGAACATGCAAGAGAGGTGGTTCACCGTGATGACTTGCTGGAGAAAGTATGGGGATTTGATGTCACACCAATAACCAGGACCGTGGATAATTTTATTCTCGATCTTCGTAAAAAGCTCGAAGAAATCCTCCAAATCCCAAACACATCCTTACCATCAGGGGAGCAGGTTACAAATTCAATCCCTAGTTCATATAAATCCTGTGGCTCAGGACAGATTCTACTGCTTGACCAGCATCACCTTTCCCAATTCAATACCTTTCCACGCTTCCCGAACAGGTCTTAAGGACAAGATCAGATTCCCGGTTTCTGAAATTTCAATCTCACCAAGGTTAAGTTCTGCAAACTCCCCGTTGGTTGTGCCAATCTCAGCTACCACTTCCTGCTCTCCAAGCCTTTATGGTTAGATTGTTCGAACCTTCTGACTTTCACCAGGGCCTTCACAACATAGATACCTGGCTTCTGTATGGATTAAACATCCAATCCAGCCTGGCCCGGGCATCGACCCAGTTAGTGATCAGCGCATTCTTCACCTGATCCTTGAGCACAATATGTGTCCCATAGCCCGGATTATGGATATCTGCAAAGTCGATCGGCAGTTCTATTTTTCCCTCTTTTAATGAAGGTATGTTGCTGCTTACTTCCATATTTCCTTTGGTCTCCACTACAATAACCGTATTAACGGGATCAGGCATTACTTCAGGTAATTCGATCAGAAGATCATTCTTTGCAAACCGGGATGATAGTTTCTTCTTTGTACCTGATAAAAGAGAAACATCCTTCACTTTGGTCTTCAGGCCCGGCACCCTGAGTACACCGTCTTCGGGCCAGTTGAATACATGAAGGTAAAGGGTCGTTCCAGTCCTCCGTTTTACGACTGGTACACCTTCCCCAGGGCAGTTTGAAAAAGGGACTCGCCTCTGTCCCGTAAATGGATTCACTGTTTGTATCCATCCATGCACCGATGGCTTCCAGCCGTTCCACACTGGGTTCAGGGATCAATCCTTCGGCAGTGGGCCCCACATTCAACAACAGGTTACCTCCCTTGCTGGCAATATCCACCAGCATTCTGACCAGGGTTTCTGTTGATTTCCAGTTGTGGTCATAATGCTTGTACCCCCAGCTGGTGTTCATGGTCATGCAGACCTCCCAGTCATAATCCAGACCTGTGGGTGGTATACGCTGCTCGGGTGTGGAAAAATCCCCTGGCCAGGGACGGTACAGTCTATTATTGGTAATCATGGCTGGATATTGAGCAGCCACATCTTGCAACACCTGTGCGGCCTCTTCAGTCATCCCTATTGGAGTATCCCACCAGAGGATGTCCAATCCTCCATAGTTCTCCAGGATCTCTTTCACCTGGGGTACGGCTTTGCCATTGATGTAGTTCATCAATGGTTCGCGCACCAGGTCAGGATCCCAGTGAGGTTCTCCCTGTTCAATGTTCCTGTAGGTTCCACCAGGTTCATGCCAGTCCTGTGCCTGTGAATAATAGAATCCCAATCGCAATCCATGTTTCTCGCATGCCTCTGCCAGCTCTTTCAACGGATCACGATCAAATGGAGTGGCATCAACGATGTTATACTTACTGGCCTTGGAATGGAACATGGCAAATCCGTCATGGTGTTTGGATGTGATGACGATGTACTTCATGCCTGCCTCTTTGGCCAGCCTGCACCCATTGATCTGCATCGTATTTGACAGGATTAAAGGTGGTAGTCAGCTGCTCATATTCTGCCACAGGGATCTGGGCCCGGGCCATGATCCACTCACTGATACCGGGAATCTCCTCCCCTTTCCATTCCCCTGCAGGTTGGGCATACAAACCCCAGTGTATAAATAGATCCAAATCTGGCTTCCCGCCACCATTCCATCCGTTGGTCCTGCTCTGATAATTCTGCTTTTGTACAGGTTTCTTGTCGTTGCCGCAGGAAAAGATGAGCGCATCATTCCTGCTGCAAGTAATAGCTTTCTCATGGTTTAAGTATTAGTGTGTACCTCAAAGGTAAAAAGAAGTCACGATTCATGTATAACAAAAAATTGATTCTCAATAGAGAATTCACTTATTGAGCTGTTCATATTATTCTAAAGCTGATCCTGAAGTCGAACAAGTATTCTCCTTAGTTTTATGGAATAGATGCAAAAGATGCATCCTAAAATAAAACCATTATGAAAAAGTTAATAATTCTTCTTGTTTGTTTTCAGGCATTCAATTTCCTCCGGGTCGGCACAGGAGATTCTGGAGAAAGAGATCGAATCAGATGTTGAGAAAGTCACAGTGTTTTTTAAAAATGCCCAGATAACCCGTAGTAAAAAAGTATCTGTAAAACCTGGGAAAACGCTTCTCAAGTTCAAAAATCTTTCACCTTTTATTAATCCAAAAAGTGTTCAGGTTAAAGTGAATGGCGATGTGATGGTACTTTCTGTAAACCATCAGCAGAATTTCCTGGATAATCTGGACAAGCCAGATGAACTTATTGAACTTGAATCAAGCTATAAAGCCATTCAAGGTAAGATTAGCGTTGAACAAGCATACATTTCCGTAATCGATGAAGAGATTGAATTTCTTCAGGCAAACAGGACAATAGGAGGAAAGAATCAGGAACTTAACGTATCAAACCTTAAAGCGGCATCCGAATTCTATAGCAGCAAACTAACTGCACTAAAGCTTAAAAGAATTGAAAGGATGAATATGTCAATCAAACTGAATGAACAACTGCAGAAAGTCTCCAATCAAATAAATTCGTTAAGCACTAAAAAAAGATTCCCGAGTGGAGAGATATTGGTAACCATAGATTCAAAATCAATTGCATCCATTAGCGTTGGCTTGGCTTACCTGGTGGATAATGCCGGATGGTTCCCCAGTTATGATATCAGAGCCCATAGTATTTCGGATCCCCTTGAGATCGTCTATAAGGCAAACGTTCATCAAGACACCAAAATAGATTGGAAAGATGTGGACCTCACCTTTTCTTCTAGCAATCCCAGTCTTTCTGGAACCGCACCTGATTTAAAGCCTTACTATCTCAACTATAATTCTGTGCCTCCAACCTACAAGACAAATATAAATGAGGTTTCGGGGAGAGTTTTGGACACTCAGGGGAATCCTCTTCCAGGAGCCAATGTGGTTGTTACCGGATCCACCATAGGAACCATTGCAGAGATGAATGGCTATTACTCCATAGCTATCCCTTCCAATGCGTCCAGTTTACAGTTCTCATATATAGGTTATATTTCGAAGGAAATTCCAATTTATAATGCGGTAAGCAATGTTTATCTTGAAGAGGATGTAACAAGTTTAGATGAAGTGGCCATCACCGGATATGCTATGGCTGATGAGATGGAAGCATCCTCCTCTCCTCAAAGTAGAGTTAAGAGTAGTGTTGCAAGATCAAGACCTTTGGCAAATACTCCAAAAGCAAGTAGTATACCAATTCCGACCATCCAACTTGAAAATCAAACATCTGTCGAATTCAAGATCAATATGCCATATTCAGTAAAATCGAATAGCAAGAACTACGTTGTGGACATGACAAGCTATGAGGCGCCGGCCAATTATGAGTATTACTGTGTGCCGAAAATAGATACTGACGCATTTCTTAAAGCTTACGTGACAAACTGGGAGAGGTATAATCTGCTTGAAGGGGAGGCCAACATCTTTTTTGAAGAAACCTATATCGGCAAATCCATACTGGATGTGAGGTACATTACAGATACACTAAGCATCTCTCTCGGTAGAGATAAAAGCGTAATTGTTAATCGGGACAAGATAAAAGAAGAGACTTCATGGAAATTTATTGGGAACAAGAAGGAAGAAAAACGGGCATGGAGAATATCTGTAAAAAATAACAAAGCCCAATCCATCAAAATGGTACTGCTGGACCAGGTTCCCGTACCTACCCTGGAAGAAATAGAACTTCAGATTGAGGAGTTGTCCAGAGGCAAACGGGATAAAGATAGTGGAGAAATTCTATGGAATCTTCAATTGAATCCCAATGAAAGCAAAGAGTTTGAATTAAGATACTCCCTGAAGTATCCCAAAGATCGTAATCTGGTTATTGACTAATCCACATTATCATGCAGGTAGGAGTTATCGTTCTTTAGTTTCGGACCACCCTCCTCCCCTTCATCATCATCGGTCAGGCGGTAGCGGGAGACCTCCTGGTCGTCAGAGTGTTTTTTTTGTTCGATGGGGATTTTCTTTCGAACATAGGCAGGCACATTTTCCAGTTTCTCAATTTCATCATCTCCCGAGCCTGAAAGGTAACCCTGCTCTCTAAGTTTTTCATGGGTTTCCCTAAGGTTCCTTACCCTGTCGGCCATCTTTTTCTCCTTATCTTCAGGTGTAGATTCCTTGGATTGGGCCATGAGAATGTACTCTTCAGTTTCTTCACCTTCTCTTACGTCAAATTCCAGGGCCTTTTGGCTGGGAACCACATTTGATCTTGATTCTTTCTGCTGTGGATCTTTGCCTGGATCCCGCAAAGGAACAAAATGCTTTTGCTTCCTTCCCACATAAAGCTCAGGAATGCTGTTCATTTTAAAGCCGGTGGCTATGATGGTCACACTGATCTGATCACCCAGCGATTCATCACTGCCTATGCCCCAGATCAGGGTAGTATCCTTGGTAGCCGCACTCACCACATAATCAGTGATCTCTGAGATCTCATCCATGGTGATCTCAGAGCTTCCGGAAGTAATATTCAGAAGAACGCTTCTGGCTCCGGTGATATCATTATTGTTCAGAAGTGGAGATGTGAGTGCCTCGGCGATGGCCTGCTGGGCCCGGTTCTCACCAGAGGCGGTTGCTGAACCCATAATGGCTACACCACTGTTGTGCATCACGGTTTGCACATCAGCGAAATCCACGTTAATATATCCATGTACGGTGATGATCTCAGCGATTCCCTTTGGCAGCAATGGCCAATACATCATCGGCTTTTTCAAAGGCATTACTCACCTTCAGGTTCCCGTAAATTTCCCGCAGTTTTTCATTGTTGATCACCAGCAGAGAATCCACATGGTCCTTTAGTTCATTGATGCCTTCAATGGCCTGGTTGATGCGCTCGGGACCTTCAAAGCGAAAGGGAATGGTGACTATGGCAACGGTCAGTATTCCCATTTCTCTTGCGATACTGGCGATCACAGGAGCAGCCCCGGTTCCGGTTCCTCCACCCATTCCGGCTGTAATAAAGATCATGTTGGTGTTACTGGACAACACTCCTTTGATCCGTCGATGCTCTCCATGGCAGCCTCTCTTCCGATTTCTGCCTTGCTTCCGGCACCCCTGCCTTCGGTCAGCGCATCGCCCAATTGCAGTTTCACCGCAACAGGACTGTTATGCAAGTGCCTGTGCATCGGTGTTGCAGACCACAAAATTCACATCCTTGATCCCTTTCCGGTACATGTGGTTCACCGCATTGCTGCCACCGCCACCAACTCCTATCACTTTTATGGTGGAGGATCGCTCTGGCGGCAGATCGAAATTCATTAAATCTTCCATGGGTTCAGTTTTTCTACATTTTTACATCAGTCTCATCAAAAATATCACTCAGTGTATTCTTCAGGTTCTCCAGAATCCTCCCTTTCTTAATACCTTTCTTCACTTTCTTAATCTCTTCCGTCTCTTCCGTAGAAACATGATCTTCTTCATCTTCCAACTCTGAGATGACCATCTCCTCCTGCTTCTCCTCATAATATTCAAGGCCCTTTAACAGCAGACCTACCGAGGTGGAGAACATGGGTTGGTTGATCTCATCAGAGGAATCGGCTGCCATCTTTTCTCCAGGGAATCCTATCCGGACATCCATCCCGGTTTTGAATTTCACCAGCTGGTTGAGATGTTTCAGCATGGATCCTCCACCGGTGAGAACGATTCCTGCACTCAGTTTGTCCATATAGCCTGAATTCTCGATCTCATAACTGACCGCATCGATGATCTCTTCCATGCGTGACTGAATAATATAAGCCAGGCTCCTGAAGCTTATCTCTTTGGGATCCCTTCCGGAAATACCGGGTATGGTCACCACCTTGTCTTCCTGGGCCAGGTCGCCCAGTGCGGATCCGAACTGGATCTTCAGCGATTCAGCCTGCCGTTGAAGGATGGCACATCCCTCCTTAATGTCCCTGGTGATCACATTGCCACCAAAGGGAATAACTGCAGTATGCCTGATCACATCATCATAATAGACAGCCACATCGGTGGTACCACCTCCAATGTCCACCAGGGCTACCCCGGCTTCCATTTCATCTTCGGTGAGCACGGCGGCACTGGAAGCAAGGGGCTCAAGTATCAGCTGTTTCACATCCAATCCCACCCGGTTGATACATTTTTCAATGTTCCTGGCCGAAGAGATCTGACCGATGACGATATGGAAATTTGCCTCCAGTCGTTTCCCAAACATTCCCACCGGGCTTTTTACACCGGTTTCATTATCCACAATATAGCTTTGAGGCAGTACATGGATGATCTCTTCACCCACATCCACAGGGATCTTATACATATCCTCGATGAGGTGCTGAAGGTCTTCCCGGGTAATTTCATCATCATATGAATCCCTGTTGACGTACCCCCTGTTGCGGACAGATTTTATATGCTGTCCAGCGATCCCCACAAACACTTCATTGAAATTAATTCCCGACTGTTCAGTTGCCTCTGATGAAGTGGTCTGAATAGCATTCACGGTCTCCTCGATATTGAGAACGACTCCTCGTTTGACACCTTTTGACGGGGTCTGACTGATTCCCAGGACTTCCAGTTTACCCTGTTCATTCAACCGGCCCACCAGGCTTACGATTTTGGTCGTTCCAATATCTACCGCAGCTACGATTTTTTCGTTTGTTGCCATAGTCTTAACGTTTAGTACAAATTACTTGATTTGTATATTTTAAATTGATAGTTCCATAGGTATTCCAACCATATCTGGATAGTCCCTGACGGTACAGTAACTCCAGATTTCTTAATTTCATTTCCCAATGATCCATACTCCCCAGAAGGATGTGATGTGCCCCCACCCTGGGAATCAGTTCGTATTCACCCTTGCGATCCACATAGATCTGAACAATTTGATCCCTCCAGAAGGGGTGTTCAGTCAGGTAAGTGCTGAACCTGTAGATCTCCCCCAGCTGCTTATTCAATTTACCACCCTGATCAAGTTTCGGAAGGTTCCCCGAGGCCAAAAGAATCAGCGGGGTAAACTGGTCTGAAAGGGGAAGTTTCATTCCTTCCTTATCCAGGTAAAAGCCCTGCTTCCCTTCAGGCATAAGCCTCACCAGCGGTTCGCGTTGTTCGATTTTCACTTCCAGTCTGCCAGATATATCCTTGCTAACTTCTGCATTTCTGACATATGGATTTTTTTCAAGGCTATGCTCCAGGCTCCGGATATTGATTTCTGCCAGCGGATACCCCTGCAGTTGCATGTCAGTCTCTTCCAGCATTGCCCTGATATCGGTACGGGTTACAAACCGGTTATGGACCGTATCAGACATGATTACTTCAATGCGGTTGCAGAGCACTTTTTCGGCCTCGCCAGAGACAAATCCCATGATGACTACAAACCATGCTGCAATCAGTATCCAGGTCAATATTTTCAATACGCTGTTGATCATCTCTTTTTTATCCACTCCCTGAGTGGTGCAACAAATTGGTTAATATCTCCGGCCCCCATGGTTACCAGCAATTCGGGGTCCTGTTCCCTGACCACCCTCAACAATTGCTCTCTGGTTACAAGTACCTTTTCCTTTAGCCTGACCTGGTCAAATATCATGGAGGCACTCACGCCGGGAAT
Source organism: uncultured Bacteroidales bacterium (assembly GCA_963710385.1). Taxonomy (GTDB): domain Bacteria; phylum Bacteroidota; class Bacteroidia; order Bacteroidales. Next base: position 11,528 of record CAVQAB010000018.1, read on the forward strand.
CGGTTCTTCACGTGCCGGGTAAATATCCATAAGTATCAATACATCCAGCATCTCCAGGCTCCGGGCAAATTTTTCTGCAAAATCGCGTGTTCTGGAATAGAGGTGAGGTTGAAAAATCCCTGTAAGTTTCTTTTTGGGATAGATATCCCGAACCGAAGAGAGAAATGCTTTGATCTCCTCGGGATGATGCGCATAATCGTCGATGTATACCCTATCTTTCAGCTGCACCTGCACATCAAATCGCCGCTCCACTCCCTGATAGGTGGAGAGGGCCCTGGCGATGACCTCCGGCGATATCCCCAGTTGATGAGAAACAGCAATGGCGGCCAGCGCATTCTCCACGTTGATTTTACCAGGGATCCCCAGGATAAGATTCGGGATGATCATATCGGGAGTCGCCACTGTAAATTTGAAACCCAGATCTTTGGGAACTAATTCACGGGTATGATAATCTGCCTCTTTGTTGTGGATAGAATAACTATATCGTTCCACATGATTGGGTACCCGGGGTGTCAGACCATACTTGTGGATCAGTTTCCCCTTTTCCCGGATCTGGGCAATGTACGATTCAAAACCTTTCTTTACATTCTCCTTGGTTTTGTAGATGTCCAGGTGATCGGCATCCATGGAAGAGACAACAGCGATCTCAGGAAACAGGGTCAGGAAAGAACGATCGTATTCATCTGCTTCTGCAATTATGATCTTAGAAACGGGATCAAGGTAGAGGTTGCTCCGGGTATTTTTGCTGATTCCACCAAGGAAAGCATTGCATCCAAGTATTGAACCGTGAAGGATATGCGCCAGCATGGTGGAAATGGATGTCTTTCCATGGGTGCCGGCAATACCAATACCCCTTTTGGTATTAAATATCTCCCCGAGGGCCACGGAACGTTTGATCACCCTGAAGCCCCTATTCCGGAAATATTCCAATTGCTGTTGTTTCTCTGGAATGGCCGGTGTGTAAATCACCAGTGTACGCTCAGGATTCCGGAATGCATCGGGGATCAATACCGAACGGTCCTCAAAATGAATATCGATGCCCTCCCTGATCAGGCTGTCGGTCAGGGTAGTTGAGACACGGTCGTACCCTGCAACCTCCTTACCCTGACTCAGGAAATAGCGTGCCAGGGCGCTCATTCCTATGCCCCCAACACCAATAAAATATACGCTATCCAGGTTGACCCAAATCATTATTGTTCCATTATTTTTATCACCTCAGTTGCAATCCGTTCAGATGCATCGGGAATACCCAGTTTTTTAATGTTCTTTGAAAGTTCCTTTTTTCGTTCTTCATTTTCCATCAGGTCCAGCATCTGGTCCACCAGCTGCTCCTTTGCCAGGGCGTCAGTTACCATCAATGCTGCGCTTCTGGAGACCAGAGCCTCAGCATTTTTCGTCTGGTGATCCTCTGCCACATTGGGAGAGGGGACCAGAATGACCGGTTTGCCCGTAAGACACAATTCAGAGATGGTAATTGCTCCGGCCCGGGAAATGATCACATCAGCCACACCATAGGCAGACTCCATCTTCGAAATAAAAGGAAGCACCAGGATGTTCTTCATACCGCTTTTCTCTACAGATTCCTTTATCTCATGGTGGTAGTACTTCCCGCATTGCCAGAGCACCTGCAAGTCATCCCGGTCCAGCTTGTTTAAGCCTTCTACAATACATTGGTTCAGGGTCCGCGCTCCGCCGCTTCCACCCACCACTAAAAGAACTTTTTTCCCGGTTTCAAGTCCGAATTCTTTCAGACCCATCTTCTGCTTCCCATTCAAATCCATCAGATGCTGGCGAACGGGATTTCCGGTCAGGACAATCCTGTCTGCCGGGAAATAACGTTCCATCTGCTCATAAGCAACACAAATGGTCCTGGCCGAATGGGATAGCAAACGGTTGGTCACACCTGCATAGGAGTTCTGCTCCTGAATCAGGATGGGTACCCCCTTTCTGGCGGCCGCCTTCAGAATAGGACCACTGGCATAGCCTCCTACGCCCACGGCAACATCCGGTTTAAATTCTCGGATGATCCTACGGGACCGGATCATGCTCCTAAGCAACTTACAAAAAAAGCTTAGGTTCTTTAAAGTGACTCTGCGTTGAAATCCTGTTATTGGCAATCCCTTTATGGCGTACCCTGCTTCGGGCACTTTCTCCATCTCCAAACGGCCCAATGCTCCCACAAACAGGAACTCAATGTCCGGATCCACCTTTTTCAGGGCATCGGCAATGGCTATGGCCGGAAAAACATGTCCCCCGGTTCCCCCGCCTCCAATGAGAATGCGATATGGTCGTTCCCTATTCATTCACCTCAAATTCTACCTGATGTTTGTCAGACTTTTGTTCAGTTTTTTGTTTTTTGGCTTTTCGATTTTCGATTTTTACTTTTCTCTTTAATACCTCCGCCCCCTTCTCAGAACCTTCTCAGAATCCTGGTTCGAATCCTCAGGTAGCATCTCTTTCGTCTGCTCTTTGTCATCTTCTTTGGTTCCCCAACTCACCGAAAGGATCATCCCGGTAGCCATGCTGGTGAAAAATATGGAGGATCCACCCATGCTTACCAGGGGGAGGGTTTGTCCGGTGACCGGCACCAATCCCACTGCAACTGCCATGTTTACAAAAGCCTGGAGTACCAGCCCCATGGAGAGGCCAAAAGCCAGGAAAGCGCCATAGGTGCTTCTGCTGCGCCGGATGATCAATCCTGCCCTGAAGAAGAGCCAGAGGTAGAGGGCAAGCACCAGCACTCCTCCCACCAGGCTACCGTATTCTTCAATAATAATGGCATAGATGAAATCAGAATAGGGATGAGGTAAAAGATTTCGCTGGGTGCTGTTCCCCGGACCCTTTCCAAACATACCACCCTGTACAATGGCCACCTTGGCCTGATCGGCCTGGTAGTTGTCCCCATCACCATCCATAAAGTTCTCAATGCGGTTTTTCCAGGTGGAGATACGACCCTCCTTATTGATCAGCAGTGCTCCCCCTATAAAGATGGACAGGGCCAGTATCCCTGTGAAAATCAAGAGAGACAGATATTTCAGCGGTATCCGACCCACAAACATGAGGGAAAAGGCTGTAACAAAAACAATGGCAGCAGTTGAAAAGTTAGCGGGTAGAATCAGTACACAGGTTCCAATTATGGCCAGGGATATTTTTCCGAAAACCCCTTTGAAATCCTTGATGTTGTTCTGGTTCACCGATAGAATCTTGGCCAGGTACATCACCAGTGCAATCTTGGCAAAATCGGAAGGTTGTATGGTGAGTCCGGTACCCGGGATCTGCAGCCAGCGGGTAGCTTCATTGATATTGGTCCCGACAATGAGCGTAAGGATCAGCAAGGGGATGGCCAGGTAAAGTGCAAAGATGGATACCCTGCTGAATACCCTGTAGGGAATCAGGTGAACAAAGAAAATAATCACCACCCCCAACAGGATGATATTTTAGCTGACGGAACAGGTAAAAGAAGGTATTCCCCGACCGGTGCTGGTAGGCCAGCGATCCGGTGGAACTATACACCGACAACAAGGAAATCACCAGGAGGATCAATACCACCATCCAGATAATCCTGTCGCCTTTTATGTACCTTCTAATTTTCATTTCCGTTTCATTGACTTAACAGTTTACAGTCTCCTAACCGCATTCCTTAAACTGCCTTCCCCTGTCCTCAAAGCTTTCGAAAAGGTCGAAGCTTGCACAGGCCGGGGAAAGCAGGACCGTTTCGCCATCCCTGGCCAGGTAGTAGGCAGCCTTGACAGCCTCCTCCATGCTATTCGATTCAACTATGGACTCCACCTTTCCTTCAAAGGCCTGAATGACCCGCTGGTTATCCTTACCCAGACATACGATGGCCTTCACCTTGTTTTCCACCAGGTTAAAAAGCTCACTGTATTCATTGCCTTTATCCACCCCACCTACAATCCAGACCGTATTACCCTTTACACTTTCCAGGGCATACCAGGTGGAGTTGACATTGGTGGCTTTTGAATCGTTGATAAAATTGATCCCGTGCACTTTCATTACTGTTTCCAGGCGATGTTCCACCCCCTGAAAATCCATCAGGGCCTCCCTGATCACATCGTTTCGGATCTTCAGCACATTACCGGCAATACCGGCAGCCATGCTGTTGTAGGTATTGTGTCTTCCTTTCAGTGAAAGCTCCTCTACCGACATGGAGAAATCCACATCATCAAACTCGATGCGCATATCTTCGTCGTTCTCCACCCAGGCCACATCCTTCTCCTTTTTCTGATAGGCAAAGGGAAGCTGTTCTGCCCTGGATACAATTTTTTCCAGCTCCTTGATGGTAATTTCATCATCGGAACAGAAGACGAAATACTCATCCTCGGTCAGGTTTTGTGAAACCCTGAATTTGGAATCCACATAGTTCTGGAAATTATAGTCATACCTGTCGAGATGATCGGGTGTAATGTTCAACATGATGGCGATATCGGCCTTGAATTCGTACATGCCATCCAGTTGAAAACTGCTTAGTTCCAGCACATAGTAATCGTATGCCTCTGTGGCTACCTGGAATGCAAAACTGTCGACCAACATTCCCGGCCATGCCCACATTCATTCCCGCTTTACGCATCATGTGGTGGATCAGCGATGTGGTGGTGGTCTTCCCATTGCTGCCGGTGATGCATATCTTCTTTGCATTGGTATACCTTCCGGCAAACTCAATTTCAGAAATGATCTGGATCTCCTTTCTTTCGAAGCAGCTTTACGATGGGGGCACTTTCAGGAATACCCGGACTCTTGATGACCTCCGATGGCATTGATAATTAATCGCTCGGAATGTCCTCCCGATTCATAAATCACATGATACTCATCCAGCAGGTCGCGATAAAAGGGTTTGATCTTACCAGCATCAGAAACAAATACATCATATCCTTTTTGCCGTGGCCAGAATGGCAGCTCCAGTTCCACTTTCGCCGGCTCCGAGGATCACTATACGTTCTCTGTTTTCCATAGGGTTTCTCTCGTTAGAATTATCTGATTTTCAAGGTTACAATGGTTATCACCGCCAGCATGATTCCCACAATCCAGAACCGGGTGACAATTTTTGGTTCGGGATATCCTTTTTTCTGGTAATGGTGGTGAATGGGGGACATCAGAAAGATCCTCCTGCCCTCTCCGTATTTTCTTTTGGTTCGTTTGAAATAGCTTACCTGCAGGATGACGGACAGACTTTCCACCAGGTAGATCCCGCATAGAATGGGAATGAGTAATTCCTTGCGGATGATCACTGCAAAAACTGCAATGATCCCTCCCAGGGCAAGACTCCCCGTATCGCCCATGAAATACCTGGGCAGGGTATGAATTGTACCAAAGAAATCCGATGGTTGCACCAACAAAAGCCCCGGCAAAAACCACCAACTCTCCTGCATAGGGTATATGCATGATATTCAGATAATTAGAATAGATGGCGTTGCCCGATAGCCAGGCCAGAATCCCCAGGGTTACTCCAATGATTGCTGCTGAGCCTGTGGCCAGTCCATCCAATCCATCGGTGAGGTTGGCTCCATTGGATACAGCATGTTACAATGAAGATCACTGCCAGCACAAAAATGATCCAGACCAGTATGGTCGGCATACTTACCGGAAAACCAGACCAGCCATGAGTAATCAAACTCATTGTTCTTCACAAAGGGAATGGTGGTAAGCGGTTTCTTGTGCTCCTGCAACCACATAGAGGTTCCCCCCATCGTCCACCTGCATTTCCTGGGTTTTATATTCCATGAAATTCTCCTCAGTAATGGTAATCCTCTCCCGGATCTTTACATCATCACTCAGGTAGAGGGTGATACCAACAATAAGACCCAGAACGATTTGGCCGACAATCTTAAACTTCCCTCGCAGACCCTTCTTATTCTTTTTGAATACTTTGATATAATCATCCAGAAATCCAATCAACCCCAGCCAGAAGGTGGTCACAAGCATCAGAATAATATAAATATTGGTGAGGTTAGCAAAGAGCAATACCGGGATGATGATGGAGGCCAGGATAATAATACCGCCCATGGTGGGGGTTCCCTGTTTTTCTGACTGTCCCTCAAGTCCAAGGTCACGGACCGATTCTCCAATCTGTCTGCGGCTTAGCATCCCTATAATCCGCTTGCCTACGATCATGGAAATCACCAGGGAGGTAATCACAGCAAAAGCGGCTCTGGAGGAGAGGTACTGGAACATTCCGGCTCCCGGGAAATCAAACTGATCAAGGTATTCGAACAGATGATAGATCATAGCTTATCCCTTTAAATTCCTTTGTAATATTTCCATGTCATCAAAGGCAACTTTTCTTCCCTTGATCTCCTGAGTTTTTTCGTGACCTTTCCCTGCCACCAGGATAATATCATGGTTCCCGGCAATTATAGTTGCCGTCCGGATGGCCTCCTCCCTGTTTGCAATCCGCATGGTACGGTCATGCATATTTGACGGAATCCCCTCCATCATTTCATCGAGTATGGCCTCCGGATCCTCATCCCTGGGATTATCTGATGTGAGAATCAGTTTCTGACTGGCTTCGGCAGCGATCCGTGCCATGTCAGGCCGCTTGCCCCGGTCCCTGTTGCCTCCTGCCCCTACTACAGTAATGATCTCTCCTCCGGACACGTTGACTTCATGGATGGTGTCCAGTACGTTCTGCAATGCATCAGGTGTATGTGCATAATCCACAATCCCGATGGTCCCTTTTCCTGAAAGGAATGTTTCAAACCGACCCGGTACTGGATTCACCAGGCTTATTCCCCTTATTGCATCTTCGGGATGCTGTCCCAGCAGTACCGACACACCATACGCGCAGAGCAGATTACTTGCATTGAAACGGCCGGGAAGTTTGATCCAGACTTCCACATCGTTGATCTCCATGGATGTGCCTTCCATATGCATCTCCTGGATCTTTCCCCTGAATTCACATAAAGATTGAAGACTGTAGGTATGTGGCTCTGCTTTGCAGTTCTGGAGCATCACTTTTCCATTTTTATCGTCGCCATTTACCAGCGCGAATGCTTCTGCCGGCAGTTGGTCGAAGAAACTTTTCTTTACGGAGAGGTACTCCTTAAAATCTTCGTGGTAATCGAGGTGGTCCCGGGTCAGGTTTGTAAAAACAGCTCCATCAAATTCAAGCCCTTCTATGCGTTTCTGGTCGATGGCATGGGAAGAGACTTCCATGAAGCAGTACTCACACCCGGCCTGAACCATATCCCTGAGTATGGGCATTAATCTGCAGAGGATCGGGTGTTGTATGGGTGGCTGGTCGTGACTCCTCTCCAACGAGCACCTGAATGGTGGAGAGTCAGTCCTGATTTAAATCCAAGCTGGGTATGCATCTGGTGGAGCAGTGTAGCAATGGTGGTTTTACCGTTGGTCCCGGTAATTCCAACCAGTTGAAGCTCTTTTGACGGATGACCGTAGTAGGCAGCCGCCATCTGTGCCAGGGCCCTCCTTGAGTCAATGACCCGGATCACGGTTACACTGGTTTCAATGTGGGTTGGCTGCTCTTCGCATACAATAACGGCAGCACCGCCGGAAAGGGCCTGATCGATGAACTGGTGACCGTCGTATTGGTGGCCCCTAATGGCCACGAAGAGATCCCCGCTCTTTACCTCCCGTGAATTAAAAGTGATCCCCTGAATGTCCAGGTTCTCATCCCCGGTCATTCCGATTATTTCCAATCCTTGTATGATCTCTTTAAGTTTCAATTATCCCTCTATTATACTCATGTTCAGCTTGACAACTGTGCCTCTCCGGATCTGGCTACCTGCCTGAACCGATTGTTCTCTCACGGTTCCCCTTCCATCCACATGCACTTCCATTCCTTTGCTTTCCAACAGGTAGAGTGCATCCTTCAATCCCATATCCACCACATTGGGTACCAATTCATGGTTAATTGCCCTGGAGTGGAGCACCACCCCTTCAGGTGTGCTTCTGGTGGAGACCCAGATGTCCTCCTTGTTATCATGCTCAAATGGAAGGTTTAGATATTCGAATGTGGATTCAAGTGCACTGCCACTTCCACTTTTGGAGTAGGGTGCCTGGACAGTCTCTACCGCAAGCACCTCCTTGCTGTCATGCATTTCATATTCACGCACATAGATCCGGTCAGTAATCTCCCTGAAAATTGGACCGGCAACCAGGTTTCCGTAATAAATATGCTTGGATTTGGCATTCACCACAACAATGCAGGAATACTTTGGCTTGTCTGCCGGAAAGTAGCCCACAAACGAAGCCATGTACAACGCTTCCGTATAACCCTCCTTATTCAGGGCCAGCTGTGCTGTTCCGGTTTTTCCTGCAATCTGATAATTGCTGTTGGCCAGATTTTTAGCGGTCCCGTTTTTCACTACGCCCTCCAGCATATTTTTAACCTGCTCAAGTGTCTCTTTGGAACAGATGTGATTGTTTAAGACTTCAGTATTAAAACGCTTCACCACTTTGCCATGAGATCGCAGCTCTTCCACAAAGACAGGTTTCACCATTTTTCCGTTGTTTGCAACTGCGTTGAAGAATGCCAGGATTTGCAAGGGTGTCATTCGTACCTCGTAGCCAATGGACATCCATGGCAGTGAGAGACCCGACCAGAGCTCGCTGTCGGTATATTTAATCTCCGGTTTCCCCTCTCCCTTGATTTCAATGCCCAACTTCCGGTTTAGTCCCATTTCGTACAACCGGTCCACAAATTGTTCGGGCTTTTTCTTGTAGCTTTCATCTACGATCTTTGAGATTCCTACATTGGAGGAAACCTCAAAAGCACGCTGAACAGTAATTTCACCCCACCCTTCATCGCCGCTGTCCTCCATTTTCTGCCCATAGTAATAAGTAATCCCATCGCCCACATCCACCTTATCCTGAGGACGAACATGACCATCCTCCAGCAGCGCAATCATCGATGCCAGTTTGAATGTGGATCCCGGTTCGGTGCTCTCACCAATGGCGAAGTTGTAGTTCTCCCGGTAGTTCCCATCCTCCTCCCTGGCCAGGTTGGCAATGGCCTTCACTTTTCCGGTTTTTACCTCCATTAATACGACTGTTCCATGATCTGCTTCATGTCTGAGCAACTGGTCGTGTAACGCATTTTCTGCCACATCCTGAAGATCTATATCGATGGTGGTCACAACGTCGAATCCATCTTTGGGTTCGATCTCATTGGCATCATTGATGGGCATCCATATATCTCCCCGGATTTTTCTCATTAGCCGGTAACCTTCCACCCCTTTCAACTCCGTATCGTAAGCCCCCTCAATTCCAACCACACTTCGTAAATTTTCACTCATGGTATATCCCACGGTCCTGGCTGCCAGCATTCCATAAGGTCTTACTCTCCTGTTCTGCTGAACATAAATCACCCCTCCCTTGTACCTGCCCTGGTCATAAACGGGAAACTGTTTTACCTGCTGTAATTGTGTGTAGGTCACATTTCGCTTGACCAGGAAATAGCGGTTCCCGCTCTCCTGGGCCCTTACCAGCTCACGCTTGTAGGTGGACCAATGCCGGTCCTAAACAGATTGGAAAGGGATTTAGACAAGGCATCCACCCCATCATCAAAAATCTCCCGGGTGAAGGATTCGGATTGAAAGTCCATTCGGATTTCATAGAATGGAACCTATACGGCCAGAAGGCGTTCGTCGGACGAGTAAATGTTGCCCCGGTTGGACTCTATCACCTTATGCCGGATAGTGCTGTTCTCCTCCTGTGCCCAGGTATCCTTCTCAAATATCTGAAGATGCAGGGCCTTTCCCAGAATGAGCAGTCCAATAAGCAGCATCCCCAGGTAAACCAGGGATGTCCGAACCAGTATGTCTCTCTTCAATGACATCTTAATCCTCAGTATCTGTCAGTTTTTTAGGTGGCTCCAGATTCTCTTCCAGTCCCAGTTCATACCGGTTCACCAGCCGGACCACCTCCGATTGCCGGCTGATTCTTACCAGGTCGGAGGAGATGGTAATGGATTCGGCCCGCATCTCTTTCACATCACTCTGAAGCCGGTTCAGACGAATCACCGTTTTTTCGGCATGGTTCCGGTTGGCAATGGAGATAAAAGCAATCAGCACCAGGAGAACAATAAATCGGGACTGCTTTAACACCGCTTTTCGAGTAAGCACATTCCCATCTAGTAGATCCCGAAAGGAGAAACTTCTCTCCTTCTCCTCGATGGAGGTATCAAATTCTATGTTTTTTTTCTCCTTGACCATTACTCTATTCTTTCTGCAATTCTCAATTTGGCACTCCTTGCCCTGTTATTCTCCTCAAGCTCCTCCTTTGAAGGAGTAATCACGCTGCGGTTTACCAGTTTCCAGGGTGATTCAATGTTCCCGTAAAAGTCCTTATGAATGATGCCTTCCAGATTCCCTGATCGCATGTAATTTTTCACCATACGGTCTTCGATGGAATGGTAGGTAATCACCACCAGTCGTCCACCTTTCACAAGGCAACCTGCGGTCTGGACCAACATCTCCTTCAGGGATTCCATCTCCCGGTTCACCTCGATCCGCAACGCCTGATATACCCTGGCCAGGAACTTGCTGGGTTGACCTTTGGGAATGAATCTTTTTAACGCCTGCTCAAGATCAACTGTGGATTTTATAATCCGCTCCTGTCTGGCTTCCACTATTGCTGAAGCAGAGCGCTTTTGAGTTGCTCAACTCCCCATAGATCCGAAAGATATTAGCCAGTTCGTGTCCGGTGTATTCGTTCAATACCTGGGATGCTGATCTCCCGCTGCGCACATCCATGCGCATGTCAAGCAAAGCATCTGATTTGAATGAGAATCCCCTTTCCGGACGGTCGATTTGATGTGATGAGATACCCAGGTCTGCCAGTATTCCATCGACCTTCTCAATGGCATGGTATCTCAGGTAATTTTTTAAATATCTGAAGTTTGCCCCGACGAAAGTGATCCGCTTATCATCCGGAACATTGGCCTCGGCATCCTGATCCTGGTCAAAAGCTAAAAGCCTGCCATTTTTTCCCAACTTTTTTAGAACTTCGCGAGAGTGCCCCCCTCCTCCAAAGGTCAGATCCACATAAATGCCCTTTGGTTTTATATTTAGTCCTTCTATGCTTTCATGCAATAATACCGGCTTATGATAGCCCATTATGTATCTGGTTCATCAAAAGATCCTCCTAATATTTTCTCAGCCATGGCTGCAAAATCATCATCAGCCTCACTCACCTTGCCATAATTATCCGAGGCCCAGATCTCAATCTTTCCCAGATTGACCGGCCAGCACAACCTCACCCTTAATCTTTGCATACTCCAGCAGACGCTTGGGAATCAGCATCCGGTTGTTGGCATCCAGTGAAACCTCAGCAGTACCGGAAAAAAACATTCTCAAAAAACGAGCATGCTCCTTGTTGTAAGGATTGGTCCTGGCCCGTGATCATCTTATTCTGTCTCTCCCACTCCTCCATGGGATACATGATCAGACAGTTTTCAAACACATCCCGCTTCAGAACAAAACCCGTCCTGAACAGCTTCCCTGATCTGCTTTTTGAAAGCAGCAGGAAAGGAGAGTCTCCCCTTGGAATCAAGCCTGACCGTATAGTCTCCAATGAAAGTTATCATAGGATTTTAGCAGGTTTGATCGTAAAAATAGCACTTTTTCACCACTTTGCACCATTTCATCCCACTTTTTCCCACTTTGTTAATAACTTTTCTGCAACCCTGGGAAACCGATAGCCTAGGGTTCGCCGGAAATTTTTTAATACTTTTGTTTGCTAAACTGAATTCAGAATCAGACAGAATTTAGTCCATATGGATGAAGTAACCCATAAAAAAAATTTTAAACCCATCAATATCAGGGACTTATTCATGGATAAGAATCCATCTCTGGCACGTTGGATTCCTGGTTTCGTTTACAGGTTCCTTTCGAGGATTCTTACGGATCGATTTCATGAATGATCCCATTCTTTATCATCATGGTTATAAGAAAGATGTGGATTTTGCCCGGGCCTCCATCGAGGTTTTTAATGTGACCCTGGATGTAAAAGGAAGAGAGAATCTGCCACAGGGGGCAGATATATTTTTGTGGCCAATCATCCCCTGGGTGGATTTGATGGCATGATGATTATCAGCGAGCTTTCGAAACCTACCCCCATCTGAAAGTGCTTGTGAATGACTTGCTAACCAAAGTAAAAACATGGAGGGATTTTTGTCCCCATCAATAAGCATGGGGCACAGGCCATTGAAAATGTTAGGCGAATCAATGCAATATTTGAATCGGACGAGCAGGTAATGACCTTTCCCGGCAGGACTGGTATCCCGTAGGAGAAAAGGAGTGATCAGGGATGGCGAATGGCAAAAGAGCATCATCACCAAAGCCACACCAGACCAAACGAGACCTGGTTCCCATCCACGTAACCGGAAGAAATTCAAACTTCTTTTACAACCTGGCGAATCTTAGGAAATTCCTGGGCATCAAAACCAACCTGGAGATGTTTTTTCTCCCCAATGAATCTTATAAACACCGAAATAAGCATTTTGCAATCACTTTTGGAAAACCAATCCCCTACGAGACCTTTGACTAACGATTCACCCCAAATGAATGGGCCCAGCTGGTAAAGGACCATACCTATTGATTCGCAGATGACTCATCAAAGTGAATTTCAGTTTACTCAACACATTAAAATGCCAGCCATGCCCATGAAAGAGATCATACCCCCTGTACCCCTGGAAGCCCTGAAGGAAGAGCTTTCACAGGATAGATTCATCCGTAAAACCAATAAAGCAGGAAATAAGATCTACATTATCAATGCTGAAAATTCTCCCAATACCATGCGTGAAATCGGCCGGTTAAGGGAAGTTGTCATTTCGCAATGCCGGGGGAGGCACAGGATTGGAATGTGACCTGGATGAATATGATACCGGGAGAGAATTCCTACCAGCAGCTGATCGTATGGGATCCTGATGAGAAAGCCATTCTGGGCGGTTACCGTTTCTATATTTGTGAATCCAACAAATGTTTCAAAGACGGACAGATAAGACTGGCCACTTCAAAACTATTTAATTTTTCCGATCAGTTTATTACTGATTATCTGCCCCATATGATCGAACTGGGACGTTCATTTGTTCAACCCAAATATCAATCCACCGCCCTCAGAAGAAAAGGCATTTATGCCCTGGATAACCTCTGGGACGGATTGGGTACCCTGGTGCTGGACTACCCCGATAAGAAGTACATGTTTGGGAAGGTTACCATGTACCTCCATTACCACCAGATGGCCAGGGATATGATCCTCTTTTTCCTGAATAAGTATTTTCCTGATAATGAGGACTTGTAGTTCCGAAAGAGCCATTGAAAATGGCCACAGACCGGGCCAAACTTACTGCCATCTTTACGGGTCAGAATTATGAGGAGGATTACAAGATTCTATCCAAAGAGGTGAGGGCCTGTGGTGAAAATATCCCTCCGCTGATCAATGCATATATGAACCTTTCACCCTCCATGAAAACCTTTGGAACTGTATTGAATAAGGGCTTTGGGGATGTGGAGGAAACCGGGATCATGATCACCGTGAATGACCTCTATAAAGCAAAGGTAGAGCGTCATGTAATGAATTACGTTCCCAAAGCAGTTTCAGAAGATCAAGAGCATCCGGAGAAGAGACCTGAAGATCCAGAGACTGATCAAGAAGGTTCAATTTCAATAAGCGCGGGAATTGATCCCGTGGATATAATTTAGGAATGATGTACTTACCACCTTATTTCCACCCGGTGTGGGATAATCTCCGGTAAAATACCAGTCACCCAGGTCATCCGGGACAGCTTTGTGTAAGGTTTTCAATGCTCTGATAAACAATCTTCACTTCAGCCTTCACATCTGGTATCGGTAAGCATCTCTGCTATTTTCTTGCTTATCTGCTCGGGTGTAAAGGGTTTGTAGATATCCTTCACATAATTTACATACTCCTCCTTGGGAAGGTCCTTCTGCATGTTGCACTTCTTATATACCTCGTTGATCACATGCTCCATCTCATTCTCCTTGAGCAGCTCAATGGCTGCCTGAAACGCTGTAAAATCGCCCAGTTTGGCCATATCAATGCCATAGCAATCGGGATACCTGATCTGAGGAGATGAAGAGACCACCACAATCCGCTTTGGGATCCAGTCTGTCGAGTATCTTTATGATGCTCTGCTTCAGGGTGGTACCCCTGACAATGCTGTCATCGATGATCACCAGGTTGTCCACCCCCTGACGAATGGTTCCATAGGTGATATCATACACATGGCTCACCATATCCTTTCGCCCTTTGTCCTGTGAAATAAAGGTCCTCAGCTTCAGGTCCTTGATGGCTACCTTTTCGATGCGTGCCCGCTCGGACATGATCTTCAGCACTTCCTCCTGGCTACAATTGCCATTGAATTTCTGCAGCTTCTCCCACTTCTGCTTTGACCATGTAAGTCCTCCACCCCTTGAACCATTCCGTAAAAAGCCGATTCGGCTGTATTGGGAATGAAGGAAAAGACCGTATTTTCCACCTCATAATCGATGGCCTCCAGGATGTCCGGGACCAGCAATTCACCCAGCTTTTTTCGTTCCCTGTAAATCTCCCGGTCACTTCCCCTGTGAAAAATAGATCCGTTCAAAGGAACAGGATTTTTTTTCCTCCTGTTCACGGATCCGATCGATGGATACCTCACCAGATTTTTTCACCACAAGGGCATGGCCCGGTGGCAATTCATGTATGCTGTCGAATTCCACATTCATGGCTGTCTGAATGGCCGGCCGCTCAGAGGTAACAATGACGATTTCCTCATCATGGTAATAGAAAGCCGGTCTGATTCCCCATGGATCACGCATGGCAAAAAGATCTCCATGTCCCATCATTCCGGCAACTGTATACCCACCATCCCAGCGCTTGCTTGCTTCTCTCAAGGATCTTTCCCGACATTCAGGCTTTTGCCTATCTGCTCGGTAATATCCTTATTGGTATAACCTTCGGTTTTGTACTGATCAAATAAACGCTGGTTCTCATTATCCAGGAAATGACCTACCTTCTCCAGCATGGTCACCGTATCGGAATACTCTTTGGGATATTGTCCCAGTTCAATCAGGGTCTCGAACAGCTCATCCACATTGGTGAGGTTAAAATTACCTGCCATCACCAGGTTCCTGGTACGCCAGTTATTCTGTCGCATGACCGGATGCAGGTTTTCTGTGCTATTGGAACCAAATGTGCCGTAGCGAAGGTGACCCAGGTAGGCCTCAGCCACAAAGGGCAGGTTCATTTTTGCCCAGTTGGGATCATTAAGGGCTTCCGGATGATTTCGTTCTGCCTCACTGAAATTGCCGTAAATCTTTCTGAAGATCTCATTGATGGCTGAGGAACCTGTCTCCCTGTACCGGCTGAAATATTTTCTTCCTGGAGGGGTATCCAGCTTAAGACTTACAATGCCAGCTCCATCCTGTCCCCTGTTCCTCTGCTTCTCCATCAAAAGGTAGAGCTTTTCCAATCCATACCTCCAGGATCCATGGTGTGAGCTGGTAGTGCTCCAAGTGGTTTTAGCAGCCGGATCAGTGCAATGCCACACTTGTGTTTTACTTCATCAGTCATCTGTGAAAGAATCTGCTAATCAGTGCTTTTTAGGTTTATATAGTCCTCCACGATAATGGGATTAGGAAAGTTCCGTTTTACTTTATCATATAATTTCACAGCTTCACTTTTCGTGTCTGCAATCACCCACATAAACCTTAAAAAAAGGTTCATCATAAGCATGATAAGCATCTATCCCCGGATAAAGAGAAATGAACTTCGCTCTTACGCGTTGTTGTTCCTCCTTTGCTCCCAGACCACTTTCGGAATAGATTCTGATGCGATATCCTGGAACCCCTTTTACCATACTGTTACTGGCTGCCAGCTTGTAATAGTTTGCCACAAGCAGACTGTCCACCTCGATGTTTAGCTGATCTGAAACTTCATGATCCTGCAAATTTTTCAGTATATCAGCACCCGAAGAGCTGTTTCTCCCCGATTGTCCATGGATCAGGATACCCGTAAAGGTCAAGCACACAATTAAAAACAAGGTTCGTATCATCCGGCATATTTGGGGGACAAAATTAATCAAATTTGCATTCTGACAGTCATACAAATGATAATTTGATTATTTTCACCAGATGCAGCAGAAAACCCGAAAAAAGGTGAGACGAAGGGAGGTAGCTACGGGTTTGATCATTATCCTTGTTGCTTTCAGTTTCGTTGGTTCATTGTTGCTGGATTTCAACTTTGTGAGTCCTTATGCAACCCTGCAGGAGGACCTGGCCTATCTGTCAGAACATATCGAGAACCAAAAAATCAGCTCCTGGTCATGGCTTACCACAGCACTGATTACCTTTATTGCCATTCCATTCTATGTGGCTGTTTTTACAAACAGGCTCCGAATTCTTCACTATATAAATGGATTGTTAATGCTGGGGGCCTCCTCTGGATTCCTGGTGATGGGTTTGATGGGACTTGAACTGCATCAGACCATGATTCTCAGAGCTTCGGGGAAGGTCTGGAACAGGTTGATGAACAGATGAAATTTGAGCTGCTGGAACGATTCAGGGAGGAGCAGTTTTACAGGCGTATTGGAAGCAGTTTTGTGGGATTGTTTGCCATTGGACTAAGTCTTTCCAAATTCAAACTGGGACAGATTTCCGCTATTCTCCACCATATTGCTCATACTTTCCGGCCCTGCTTTAATCTTCTTCAACTGGTATGATCCTGAGCACCTGGTCAGGACCATGGCCATGGCTGGCATCATGATCGGTGTAACGGTTTTTTGCGTAAGACTGATCAATAGAGGATTATCAAACTAAATATTCAGAATCACTCACCCATGGCATCAGATACCTCATCTGTCACATTGAGGTTGTGAGAAACAGCCTGCACATCATCATCGTCTTCAAACTCTTCAATAATTTTCATGATCTGAATAGCCTGTTCTTTGGTGAGGTCTAGGGCATCATTGGGAATCCGTTGAAGTTCAGCGCTATCGGGTTCCAATCCCATCTCCTGTAGCTTCTTCTGTACATTGTGAAAATCCTCCATGGGGGTGGTGATCATAAAAGTATCCTCTTCCATTTCCATCTCTTCCACTCCGGCATCAATCAGTTCAAGTTCGAACTCTTCGGGATCCAATTCTCCTTTCGAAAGGCTGATGACTCCCTTTCGTTCAAACATAAAACTGAGCGAGCCGTTGGTTCCCAGGTTTCCTCCTCTTTTATTGAATATGGCCCTAACATTGCTGACTGTACGGTTCCGGTTGTCGGTTAGGCAATCTACAAACACACCGATCCCGTGTGGTAGCATGCCTTCAAAAGTTAACTCCAGGAAAGAAGAACTGTCTCTGTCGGCTTTGGAAATGGCCCGCTGGATGGTATCCTTAGGCATGTTCATTCCCTTGGCATTCTGTACAGCTGCACGAAGTCGTGGATTGGATTCGGGATCTGTTCCCCCTTCACTTGCAGCAACAGTGATCTCCTTAATCATTTTGGTGAATAGCTTTCCCCTTTTTGAATCATTAGCGCCTTTTTTACGCTTGATGGTCGACCATTTGCTGTGTCCTGACATAGTGTATTTGCAATAGTTACTGCAAAATTAGAAAAATGCCGGAGTTCTGAAAATCAATTACCGCCGGATTACCTGGACACCTCCAAAGACCACATCCACCTTAATGTTAATGGATGCTGAATCGGATGACCAGGAATCACTCTCATAGATGGTTGTCCCAAACACGGCTGTATTGCCATCGGGTAATTCAGCTCCCGCAAACACAGCATCAGCCTGGATCCGCACAGGTTTGTCCCTGGGGATAATAATCTGCGTTCCGCCAAAAACTGTACTCACCTTAGCATTGAAACTTCCTTTATCCAGGTCCACGTTGGTGAAATCATACACCCCTTTGGCAAAAAGCACCGTATACTCTTTTCCTGATTCGGGATTGTTGTAAACCCTTTCGTTGAAGATTGTGTCCTCGGCATCGAAATGGTGAGAAGGAACTAAAACCCTCCCAAAGAGGACCTTGATACCAAGCAAAATGAGGAATATACCCACCAGTACTTTAAATACCGGGAAATCCACTTGAAATACAACTTTGATGATGAGTGCAATACCCAGTAAGAGTAAGAAAGCACCCCAGAATAATCCAGCTCCCATTTTCATATGTTTAAATTTATAAATAATAACTAGTTTTCTATGGCAATAATAAGGACTCCTGATTACCTTAAAAACAACAAATCGGTAAACTGATCCTAATTGTCGGTGAATGGTCTTTTTCATCTGTTTTTAATTTTCGTTTTTTAACTTTGCCCCCCATGTCTTCACGCAAACTATACATAGAAACCTATGGGTGTCAGATGAATGTTGTGGACAGTGAGGTAGTGGTTGCCATCCTGCAGCAACACAATTATGAGTTGACAGAGGAGGTTGAAGAGGCTGATCTGGTGCTGGTGAACACCTGTTCCATTCGCGACAATGCAGAACAACGGGTCCGTTCAAGGCTAAAGGAATTCTCACAGCATCAAACGAAAGAATGAAAAGGTTTCGGTGGGGATCATCGGCTGTATGGCTGAACGACTCAAGGAGAAACTTCTGGAAGAGGAGACCATGGTGGACCTGGTGGTGGGTCCAGATGCCTACCGTGAACTTCCGGCCCTGCTGGAGGAGGCAGAAAGCGGACAAAAAGGGATCAACACCCTTTTGTCACTTGAAGAGACCTATGGAGACATCCGTCCCGTAAGAATGGATAAGAATCATGTGACTTCATTTGTGTCCATCATGAGAGGCTGTAATAATTTTTGCGCTTATTGTGTGGTACCCGGGACCCGTGGCCGTGAACGCAGTCGTGATCCGGAAACCATCCTTCGGGAAGCTACAGAATTATTTAAGAAAGGATACAGGGAAGTGACCCTGCTGGGGCAAAATGTGAACTCTTATGACTGGAAAGATGGAAGCAAGAGTTTGACTTTCGAAAAACTACTGAAAAGGGTTGCAGAAATCGATCCCCTGATGAGGATCAGGTTTGCCACTTCCCATCCCAAGGATATGTCCGACGAACTGCTCAAAGTGATAGCCCGTTATCCCAACCTATGCAAAGCCATCCACCTTCCGGTCCAATCGGGAAGCACTGCGGTCCTCCAGAGAATGAAACGGAAGTATACCCGGGAACACTATATGGATAGAATCTCAGCCATAAGGAATTACCTTCCGGGAGCTTCTATTTCAACTGATATCATCGCTGGATATTGTGGTGAAACTGAGGAGGAACACCAGCAAACGCTGAGCCTGATGGAATGGGTTGGGTATGATTTTGCCTACATGTTCAAATACAGTGAACGGCCTGAAACATTTGCAGCCCGGAAGTACAAAGATGATATCCCGGAAAAGATTAAATCGGACCGGCTCAGCGAGATTATCCAGTTGCAGTCGAAGTTATCTCTGGCAAGTAAGGAGGAAGATCTGGGTAAAACTTTTGAGGTACTGGTAGAAGGAACTTCAAAAAAGTCAGAGAAACAATTGTTTGGACGCACATCACAGAATAAAGTGGTGGTATTTCCGAAAAAAGATTTTAAGCCGGGTGACTATGTAGAAGTGACCATTGAAAGCTGTACCTCGGCCACCCTTAAGGGCAATTCGATCCAGTAAAATCCACCCAATTAATCAAGTACCATCAGGATTTTCTCCTCTGTATTTTCACGGGTACAGAAATTGAAACTGCCTTCCAACTCAGTAAGAATGATCAGCTCCCTTACATCATCGCTTACATTACAGAGCTTAAACTGGCTGCCATTAACGGTGGCATGCTCTGTTATTTCCTGAAGAATCTGAAATCCGGCTGTATCAATAAACCTGATGCCCTCGAGATTAAATACAACTGAGGTTCCGGGTTCTTCCAAGAGCTCCTGAAGTTGCTGCTTCACCAGTTCAGAGAAAAGTGTATTGAGTCGGTTCACCTGGAACAACTCCACACTATAATGGTTGTCTTCTCGTGATATCTTTAGCATGTCTATGGGTCACAAAAACAGTTCACAAAAACAGTTCACAAAAACAGATTACAAAGTAAAGCGTATCAAATACACTTTATAAAATTTTTCGGGTTGAAGTTATCCACAAATAATCGTGAATAATCGCTATATTTTATGATTTAAAATAATATCTATTTTTTCTAAATAAAGACATTCATGAAATTCTGCTTGTTTTTGGTAGTGTTGTTACTTATTCTCACTGGTTGCAATCCCCCGGATTACCATATTGAAAAAGTCCATAACCCCCCTTTTAAACCAAATACTGCGTTCCGGGGATTTGAGGATTTGAGGAACCCCGGTTTTCAAAATATCATTGAGAAATACCAATTGGATACCGTTTTTCACGGAGAAACCAACGATTTTAAGAGAATATTGATACTCAGAAACTGGATTAAGAAAGTGATCAGCATTGACGATTTTGGTGATCCCTATCCGGGAGGTGGTCACCCGGAGGGCATTTTGGATGCTGCATTAGAGGGCCAGGGTTTTCATTGTGGCCATTTTATGATCGTTCAAAATGCCATCATGAATGCATACGGGTATGTAACCAGAACCCTGGGGGCAGGTCCAGGTGTCAAAGGAGGGCCCGACGGGCATCATGGTATCAACGAAATATGGCTCAATGACCATCATAAATGGTTCTTGTCTGATTCAAAATACGACCACCATTTCGAAAAAGATGGAATCCCTTTATCTGCATTGGAAATTCGAGATGAGTACCTAAAGAATAAGGCGGCGGATATCATAAAGGTCAAGGGTCCTGACCGCAACCCCACTAAGGTTGATCCTGAAACAGGTACAACCTGGGAACGCAGTGCCCAGACCTATACCTGGATCGAGTTTCATACACACAATGATATGTTTTCTGCCTGGCCAGATCATGAAACCCTGTTGACCATGTATGCCGATGATTTCTTTACGACGCATACATGGATCTGGGATGATAAACCTCATTGGGCCTATAGTAAGCCCGAGTTCATGCTTCTGGAAAAAGAACGCGATGCCATTGAATGGACACCCAATACCATTGCTTCAGAGGTCAATATAGATGGGGATGTGGCATATGTCAGACTGATTTCTGAAACACCTAACCTGCTGGCATACCAGATGAAGGAGATAGCTTCGGGATACTGGGAGCAGGTGGATGCATCCCTTCAACTGGATTTGAAAAGAAAACAACATGAATGGTCCTTTCGTACCATTAACCTGGCTGGTGTCACTGGCCCAGAGCATCAAATTATTGTAGTGCGCGGGCTCACAGACCTTTAGCGTACTCGATGTATGCCTTTAATTGATGCAGGATTCCTTCGTTATTCAAAGCCCCCCGGATACCAGTGAACGGCATTGGAGTAAAAAATTTTCTCAAGTACCTTTTTATTTAGATCCAGGCCAATGAAAGCCCCATTCACACTTGGAGATTCCATGGTATCCGCTGTTGCAAAATAGGTCCAATCAGCCCTCCATTCATTTTCCAGCCCAGCCTTTCTATATTCTACATCAGTATCTTCAGAAATGCCTATATCGGTAGCATACAGCAACCTGTCCTGGTACTTTATGATGAACTCCCGCACTTTCTCCCTGTCCTGAACCTGAAAATGGCATACCCTTGCTGCCATATCCGCAGCCAGATTCGGAAACCGGTCCAGGCGCTCGGCCAGCTCATCCACATCCCATTCCAGGCTTCCCAGATGTGCGCCAATTAATTTCAGATCCGGGTGCCTGGCCAGAACATTATCCCTCGAATCGATCAGCCTTTTGTAGGAGGGATAATCTGGGTGCAGGTACATGTGGTATTGGGGATTGTTCGTGAAATAGCTTTTATCGCTGTTGACCGTCATTGAATCGACGGGAAGCCAGCAATTTTTGGGTTCGCCAATATGAGCCACAAGCGGTTTCTCACTTTTGGCAATGAATTCCAAAATGGGTTCAAAAAGGGGATCGTCAATACATACAAAATTACCAAGGCTGTCGCGAAAGGTCATCCCAATATCTTTCCAAACCTTGACGCCAATGGCTCCCTCATCGAAATCCTTTTGCAATCTAGCTATAACCTCCTCAGCCCAGCCAGGTTTCTCAAAACCTTCCATGGAGAAAGTGGCGATATAGGAAATTCTGTCCGGGTACCTGGATTTCATCACCTTTGCGAAGCTCATCTGCTCATCTATGTATGCCTGACTGCTGGAACGGGTATTGATGGTAAGAAATTTAAATCCCTGATCTTTGGCGAACTCCATGATGGCAGGATCTCCGGTCCGGATGTGAACATGGGCGTCTATTTTGGTCATTCTGTTATAGAGTTCTCTCTTATCCCCGTTGCATGAGGAGAACATAAGTACCGCCACCAGGAAATTAATCACATATATTCTATTTGTTCTCATGATATAAACTGTTAAGCCGTCATTGATCTTACATCTTATGAAGCAATCTACAAATTATCGTGATTTAAAGCTAACTTTTCAGGAATCATAAGAAAAGAGGTATCTTAATACATTCATTCCATGCCTGGTAAGATTAAAAATATTCTCAAATCACTGGGTCCCGGTTTTATCATTGCATCCGTTGTGCTGGGACCAGGCAGCATCACTGTGGCCTCAAGAATGGGTTCCGAATATGGGTATGCATTCCTCTGGGTAATAGTGGTTGCAACCATATTTATGATTACATACACTTCAATGGGGGCACGATTTGGAGTCATCAGTAATCATTCGATGCTTCAGGCCATCTCAGATAACTACGGCAGGTGGTTTGCTGTATTGATTGGAATTTCAGCATTTCTCTCCACCTCAAGCTTTCAGTTTGGCAATAACCTGGGAATAGGCATCGGAATGGAAGGAATTACCGGGATTAGTGAGCGGGTCTGGCCGCTCATCTTTACTCCATTGGGAATCATTCTGATATTCTGGGCGAAAAATCTATACAGGGTACTGGAGAATTTAATGAAGCTTCTGGTGATGATCATGATCTTAGCGTTTTTCATCAATCTTCTTCTAAGCAAACCCGAAATTGCTCCCATTGCCAGGGGTTTCATGCCGTCAAAATTATCCCCTGAAAGTCTGAATATTGTGGCAGCATTGATGGCCACTTCATTTGCTTTAGCGGCAGCATTCTATCAATCCTATTTGGCCCAGGACAAAGGCTGGAAGAAAGAGAACTTGAAAACCAGCCTAAGGGATACCTATATCGGAATTTTGCTACTTGCCCTGATATCCGCTACTATTCTTATCACTTCCGCAACAGCATTACATCCCAGAGGGATTATAGTAAGTTCAGCAGCTGATATGGCCATACAAATGGAAGCATTGTTCGGGAATTCTGCCAGGATTATTTTTAGTGTGGGCCTATGTGCGGCAGCTTTCTCCTCCATGATGGTAAACTCGGTGATTGGAGGGGGTCTGCTTGCAGACGGACTGGGCATGGGACGTTCTATGAATGACAGGATCACCAAAGTATTCATTATTTGTATTTTGTTGATCGGCATGCTGGTGGCAGTTTTTTTCAGGGGAAATGTAATCTATGCACTGATTATGGCCCAGGCCTCCTCCATGTTAGCGGTTCCCCTTATTGCAGTTGGATTATTCCTGATGCTGAACAATAAAAAAGTGATGGGGGTTTACCGAAACAATATTGTACAAAATATAATAGCTGTTATTGGTTTTCTGGTTATTATATTAATGGTCTATTTCATGTACCAGAATATGACGGCCTATATCCAAACGTCCTGAATGAAACAAACACATGATAGGACTCAAGAAGAGATAAAATGATTGAATATCCTGATAAAATAAGCGATGTGGCAGTTTTGGAAGATCTATTGTCTACCCCCAATAGAGAGACTGTAGAGATGTTTTCTGGAATTGACGGGGACATTATTATTCTGGGAATAGGTGGTAAGATTGGTCCAACGCTTGGAAAAATGGCCAGAAGGGCATGTGACAGAGCTGGTGTTAAAAAACGTATTTATGGCGTATCTCTGTTCGAATCAGATCAACAACGAGGGCTGATTGAGGATGCTGGGATTGAAACCATTCATGGAGATTTACTGGACATGAACTTCATAAATAGCCTGCCAAAAGTCAGGAATGTATTCTTCCTGGCAGGTATGAAGTTTGGTTCTGAAGAGAATATATCCCTTACCTGGGCTGTTAATTCTCATATGCCAGGGCTTGTGGCCGACTATTTTAAAGGGTCAAATATTGTTGCATTTTCAACAGGATGCGTCTATCCAATGGTACCGGTTAAGTCTGGCGGATCCTTAGAAACTGACCCGCCTGTCCCGGTTGGTGAATATGCGCAATCCTGTCTGGGAAGGGAAAGAATGTTTGAGTATGGAAGCAAGCGACATCAGACAAAGGCAATCCTGATCCGTCTTAATTATTCTGTAGAACTGCGTTATGGTGTTTTGGTAGATATTGCTGTGAAAATCAATAACCGGGAGCCCATTGATCTTTCTATGGGATACTTCAATGTGATCTGGCAGGGAGATGTGAATAATATGGTGCTGCGTTCGCTGGAATTCTGTGAAAGTCCTGCAAAGATCCTCAACATTACTGGTCAGGATACATTGTCGGTTCGGGAAGTTGCCCTTGATTTTGGAAGACGACTTCACATTAAACCCCGATTCGTGAATAAAGAGACAAAAACGGCTCTGCTCAATAATGCAGGGCAGGCATTTCAATTGTTGGGCCGTCCGAAAATAGCAAGCAAACAGATGATCAATTGGATTGCCGACTGGATAAGTGAAGAGGGGGAATTGCTGGGTAAACCCACACACTATGAGGTTAGAGATGGGAAATACTAATATATGAAACATAAAGAATTACCCCGGGAAATCCATAAGGCCTTGCACAGGGGAGTTGTTATCCCGGCGATGCCGCTTGCGCTGGATAAGGACAGGAAGTTGGACACGAGAAGGCAACGTGTGCTTCTGAGATATTATCTGGATGCAGGGGCCGGTGGTATTGCTGCAGCTGTGCACACCACCCAGTTTGAGATCCGACTACCGGAAATTAACCTGTTTGAACCGGTTTTGAGGATTGCCAGTGATGAGATAGATCAATTTGTTGACAGAACCCATAAATCAATAATCAAAATTGCCGGGATCATTGGACAGACAGAACAGGCCGCCAAGGAATCCAGACTGGCTGTATCACTGGGCTACCATGCCGGCTTGCTTAGCCTGGCAGCTTTCCCGGAAGCACCCAATCAAATCCTGCTGGAGCATTGCAGGGCAGTGGCTGATATCATCCCGGTGGTTGGATTTTACCTTCAACCTGCCGTAGGAGGAAGGGTGCTGAATGTTGATTTCTGGAGAGAATTTGCACAGATAAAAAATGTGATTGCCATCAAAATTGCACCCTTTAACCGTTACCAGACCATGGATGTAGTTCGGGGTGTTATTGAATCCGGACGAGCTGATGAAATTGCACTTTATACGGGTAATGATGACAATATTCTGGTTGATCTGCTCACCGAATTTAAATTCGATCTTGGATCAAAAGTGGTAACAAAGCGAATCGTTGGTGGATTGCTGGGCCACTGGGCGGTCTGGACACGTTCAGCCGTTCGCTTACTGGAGCAAATACAGCAGGGTACCCTCGCAGGTGATATCCATACACAGCTGAACCTGTCCATGCAGATAAGCGATAGTAACGCTGCATTTTTTGATGCAGCCAATAACTTTAAAGGCTGCATTGTTGGCATTCATGAGGTTCTGAGGCGTCAGGGATTGATGGACGGTTTGTGGACTCTGAATGAGAGTGAGGTGCTGTCGCCAGGACAAAAAGAGGAGATTGACCGGATCTATAAAGCATATCCGGATTTGAATGATGATGACTTTGTGGCTAAAAATCTGGAAAGGTGGTTGGTACCGGGGAGACCGGAGGTACCACCTAAACTGAATTAATCAATTACAAATTAGTAACCCTATGAAACATTTTAAAAAATCAGTGATCATTTTTGTAATCTTAACTATTGCCGTTGCAACAAACTCACAGACCGGATCTGCTTATAAATCTTCTCCTCTTCAAGAAACAACACCTGCAAACGCAGGTATGTCTGCAGAAAGAGTGGACCGGATTGATGCGATGTGCAAAGAATCTGTTAATGAAGGGGATGTGCCAGGTATGGTGGTACTGGTGGCACGAGATGGTAAAATTGTATTGCACAAAGCCTATGGAATGGCTGACAATGAATTGGGGAGAAAGATGAAAAAAGATGATATTTTTCGAATTGCCTCCCAAAGTAAGGCTATTACATCGACTGCAGTGATGATGCTTTGGGAAGAAGGGAAATTCAAGCTGGATGATCCAATTTCAAAGTATATACCCGAGTTCGGGGATCCCAAAGTTTTAGAATCTTTCACCTACGAAGACACAAGTTATACAGCTGTTCCTGCCAATAAAGAGATTACCATCCGGCATTTGCTCACTCATACCTCAGGGATAGGATATGGAGTTATCGATGGAGATGAGCGCTTCAGATTGATTTTTCAGAAGGCCGGTATCACCGATCTGTTTACCACAGAGAACATAACTATTGGCGAAAGTGTAAAGAAACTGGCAACATTGCCCCTGCATCACAATCCCGGAGAAGCGTTTACCTATAGCGAAGGCCTTGATGTCTTAGGATATTTCATTGAAATTGTCTCAGGGATGCCATTTGATATGTTTTTGAGAAAGCACTTATTTGATCCGCTCGGTATGGATGATACCTGGTTTTACCTGCCCGGTCCGAAAACAAACCGGCTGGTTGCAGTGCAAGAAAAGGAAAATGGGAAATGGGTTCGTTACCCGCTTACGTTTTACGATCCCAACTATCCCATCAAAGGCGCCAAACGCTTCTTCTCAGGAGGAGCGGGATTGTCAAGTACCGCAAAAGATTATGCCACTTTTCTTCAAATGTATTTGAATGGGGGTGAGTTGAACGGAGTCAGGATTTTAAGCAGAACCACAGTTCAAACCATCATGGGAAATCAGGTGGGAGATCTTTGGGGCGGCGACCAGGATTATTACGGATTGGCGTTTGGTGTAATTACTTCTGAAGGTCAGGATGCAGGAGGTCGGGGCAGCAAAGGCACATTTTCATGGGGTGGATATTTCAATACCCAGTACTTTGCCGATCCTGCAGAACAGACCATCGGGGTTATTATGAAACAAACACAGGGCCCTGTAAATGATGATACAGGCTGGAAATTCCGTTTGCTTGTGAATCAGGCCATTGATGATTAGATCAAAGAAAAAAAACCTTTATGGTTGCAATCAAGGCAAAACCCCAGAGTCCGGTTAAGCTGAGAAAGATGGGGCTATCCGACATGGATAGCCTGATGAAGATAAAGAATGCAGAGGGGTGGAATCAGCTTGAAAAAGACTGGGCGTTCCTTATCAATTACAGAGAGAGCGTTAATCTTGTGGCAATTCAGGATGACCGGATCGTAGGAACTGTTACCGCTATCAACTATGCCAACAAAGTGGCATGGATTGGCATGATGCTGGTTGATAGAGATTACCGGGGCAGAGGTATAAGCAAACTATTGCTCAATGATGCCATTCGCAAACTGAAACGTAGTATTTCGATCAAGCTGGACGCAACACCTGCTGGAAAGCCGGTATACCTCAAGAGAGGTTTTGTTGTTGAACATACACTATATAGAATGACCCATCCGTCAGTTTCAAAAATATCCCTGAAGATCACTTCTATCGAAACTGCGCAGGTATTGCCTGAAGACCTATTGGAAGTTGTCGGGTTTGATAGGAGGGTATTTGGTGCAGACCGAGCAGATCTGATAAGGTTCCTCTATAATAATTATCCCGAATTAGCCTGGCTCGCCAGAGAAAAAGAGAGCTTGGCTGGATTTTGCATGGGGAGAAGGGGGGATCAATTTACACAGATCGGCCCTCTATATGCCTCATCAGCAAATTGCGCAAAAGCACTTATACATTCTGCTGTGAATCAAATTACCGGTCAGGCTGTTGTAGTTGATATCCAGGGGGATAAATCAGGAATAAAGCAGTGGCTTGAATCATATGGTTTTACTTTACAACGCCCCTTTGATAGAATGTATCTGAATCACAATCCACACCCGGGTAACATTGAAAATCAATACCTGATCAGTGGACCGGAACTGGGTTAATCAGATTTTTGCTTTGAAACCTTCAGGGATAGCTCCTCCAGTTGTGCTTCGGCTATGGTGGATGGCGTATCGATCATCACATCACGTCCGGCATTGTTCTTGGGAAATGCAATCACATCCCTGATGGAATCGATACCGGCAAAGAGTGCTACCCACCTGTCAAACCCAAAGGCAATACCGCCATGTGGGGGAGCACCATACCTGAAAGCACTCATGAGGAATCCGAACTGTTTGCGGGCCTCCTCTTCAGTAAATCCCAGGTTATCAAACATCTGCTTTTGCATTCCCTCGTCATGGATCCTAATGGAGCCTCCACCGATCTCCACACCGTTGATTACCAAGTCGTAAGCCTGTGCCCTGACTTCGCCCGGGTCTGTCCTGAATAGCTCAAGGTCCTCTTTATAGGGACTGGTGAAGGGGTGGTGCATGGCATGAAACCGCTTTGTCTCATCATCCCATTCCAGCAATGGAAAATCCACAACCCATAAAGGTTTGAAGGTATTCGCATCGCGAAGTCCCAACCTATTTCCCATTTCAAGTCTAAGCTCACTCAATGCCTTCAGGGTCAGCTCACGCTCCCCCGCCAGGACCAGTATCAGATCGCCCGGTTTTGCGTTCATAAGTTCTACCCATTGCTTCAGGGCCATTTCGTCATAGAACTTGTCCACTGATGACTTCAGGCTACCGTCTTCATTGTACCTCACATAAATCAGACCTTTCATGCCGATCTGAGGCCGCTTTACGAAGTCGGTCAATCCATCCAGCTGTTTCCGGCTATATTCTGCACAACCGGCTGCACAGATTCCTCCAATGTATTCCGCCGAGTCAAATAGTTGAAATCCTTTTCCCTTGACCAGTTCCGTCATCTCACTGAGTTCCATTTTGAAACGGATATCGGGCTTGTCATTCCCGTAACGACTCATGGCTTCCTTGTAATCCATTTTTGGAAACTTCCCCTCGATCTCCACCCCCTTGATTGAACGGAACAGGTGCTTTGCCAGTCCTTCAAAGGCATCCAGTAAATCATCCCTATCCACAAAAGACATTTCACAATCGATCTGCGTGAACTCAGGTTGACGATCGGCCCTCAGGTCCTCATCCCTGAAACACTTCACGATCTGGAAATACTTATCAAATCCCGCCACCATCAATAGCTGCTTGAAGGTCTGTGGTGACTGTGGCAATGCATAGAATTCTCCTGGATTCATTCTGGAGGGCACTACAAAATCTCTGGCTCCTTCAGGTGTTGATTTGATCAGTACCGGAGTCTCTACTTCCAGGAAACCCTCTTCACTCATATATTTCCGGACCTCAATGGCCATCTTGTGACGCAATTGCAAATTCTTCCTTACCACGGTTCTCCTCAGGTCCAGGTAACGGTATTTCATCCGGAGGTCATCCCCCCCGTCGGTATTCTCTTCAATGGTAAAAGGAGGCACCTGGGACTTATTCAATATCTCCAGTTCTGTCACCATGATCTCGATTTCACCGGTGGCCATCTGGGAATTCTTATTGCTCCGTTCAGCCACTTTTCCTTCGGCTCTGACCACAAACTCACGACCAAGTTTCCGGGCTTTACCGCAGAGTTCGGAATTGGTCTCCATATTGAACACCAACTGAGTAAGGCCATATCTGTCACGCAAATCCACAAAAGTCATTCCTCCCAGATCCCTGGATTTCTGCACCCAGCCTGAAAGGACCACTTCCTCTCCAATATTTGCCATGTTTAGCTGGCCGCAATTGTGTGTCCTGTACATCTTTTTCGATTTTTATATAAGAAGCCCCGGGGATTCTTATTTTTGTAGTTAAATGTGACACAAATTTAGTAACTTTTAGAGAGGAAGAGTAAAGAAAATTAAGGGAGAATGACATATCCGGTATTATCAGAAGAGTATTTTATGAATGAAGCACTCAAGGAGGCGCAAAAGGCATTTGAAATTGAAGAGGTGCCGGTGGGAGCTGTCATTGTAAATCAAAACCGCATTATAGCCCGGGCCCATAACATGACACAACAACTTAATGATGTAACCGCACATGCCGAGATGATCGCCATCACTTCTGCTTCTAATTTTCTTGGGGCAAAATATCTGATCGATTGTACACTCTACGTCACACTGGAACCTTGTGTTATGTGTGCTGCTGCCCTCAAATGGGCACAGTTGACCCGGATCGTATATGGGGCATCAGATCCCCGGGAAGGTTTTTCAGTTAGAAAAGAACCGTTGTTGCATAAAAGAACCGAAGTGGTACCAGGAATTCTTGAAGGTCCCTCCTCCACCCTCCTTAAACAGTTTTTTCTTCACAGGAGGGATCATCAGAATTAAGAATCTTACATTTCAGCGATCTTAAATCCGGCCTTAGTGAGATCCGTCCAGTATCCCGGATAGGATTTAGTAACAACCATGGGATCCTCAATTATAATGTGGCCCAGAGGTATGGCCAGCGGTGCAAAAGCCATGGCCATACGATGATCATGATAGGTTTGGAAAACAGGATCGGAGGCTACCTCAAATCGGGTTCCGTCCCAGGATATCCACTGGCCACCCACATCGCTATCAACTTTATAGCCCACCTTTTGCAATTCTGCCTGGAGGGCTGCAATGCGGTCGGTCTCCTTCACCCTCAGTGTTCTTGTTCCTGTGAACCTGAAAGGCACTCCCAGAACACACAATGTGACGGCACAGGTCTGTACCAGATCGGGGCAGCCTGTGAAGTCATGTACCATGATACCAGGTATTTCACATTGGTCAGAGTGTAATTCAACTCCCTCCCGGCTGAATAGGGTATTTACTCCCAAAGATTTAAATAGTTGAGGCAATATTGCATCTCCCTGCAAGCTAGCCCTGGCCAGGTTTGGTAATTCGATTCGGGATCCGGGAAAAAAGGCTGCCACCTGATACCAATAAGATGCCCCACTCCAGTCTGCCTCCACCTTAAACCTCTTGATGGCGTATGATTTTTGCGGAACAATGATCTGTCGACCATCAAAAGTAACTTTTACACCACATCGTTTCATCAGGTTCATGGACATCCTGATGTAGGTAGCTGAAACTACTTCACCGGTCAGACGAATTTTAAGCCCTCCTTCCAGGACCGGTCCCACCATCATCAGGGCACTGATAAATTGACTGCTGATGCCTCCATCTATTTCAATTGATCCCCCAATCCTCTTACCACCAGCAATCTTTAAGGGAGGACACCCCTCCTTCTCCAGGTATTCAATTGAGGTTCCCAACTGTCGGAGTGCCGAAACAAGCGGACCGATGGGACGCTGCTTCATCCGGTCGGATCCGGTCAGAATGACCTCTCCATGGCGTGTGGCATAATAGGCAGTCAGAAAACGCATGGCAGTACCTGCATGACCCACATCCTTGACAGTGGAACTTCTATCCAGGGCCTTTCTAAGTACATTGCTGTCATCACTGTCAGAAAGGTTATCCAACTGTACACGGGATTCGGCCAAGGCGCGGATGATCAGCATCCGGTTTGATATGCTCTTTGACGATGGAATATATATTGTATCTTCGATGGGCTTTGCAGGTCCGGAGATGACATATTTCATGGTACAAAGATAATAAATAGCATATATTGGTCCCCTAATCTGCAAGTAACGATTTGTAAACCATGATGAAGATTGATTTTGAAGATACCAGGACGGCTTTTATCATTAAGTCCGACAGGGACCTTCGCCGGGCCTATGCATTGTTTAAACTAATCTCCTATCCCATTCTCGTAAAGATCGGAAATCCGGTAATCCGGTTCTGTTCAGCCCTGAAGATCCCCATTGGGTGGATTGTTAAACCCACTGCATTTAAGCATTTTGTGGGTGGAGAAACACTTGAGGCATGTGAACCGGCAGTGAAAAAGCTCAAGTCTGCAAATGTCTTTTCAATTCTTGACTATTCTGTGGAAGGGAAAGACAGTGATAAAGCCATTGAAGCCGCCCTTCAGGAAACCTTAAGGGCTGTAGAAAATGCCGGTGACAATCCCAATATCCCATTTGCCGTTTTCAAACCAACTGCCTTTGGTAACAACAGAGCTCTTGAAATCCTCAGTGGAGCTTCAGTTCCTGACAAGACAGTGATTGAGGAAGGAGAGAAATTCCGAAACAGAATTGAGCGGCTATGCAAAACTGCATTTGACCACGATGTTCCCATCATGGTCGATGCCGAGGATACATTTTATCAGAACTTCATCGACCAGGTGGTCATGGATATGATGCATAAATACAATTATAAAAGAGCCATTGTATTCAATACCTACCAGATGTATCGTCATGACCGCATCGGAGTTCTGGAGGCTGACATTCAGACCGCCCGCGATGAACATTTCTTTCTGGGAGCCAAATTTGTTCGTGGTGCTTACATGGAACGGGAAAGGGACAGGGCGCGCCGACTCAGGTATGAAGATCCCATTCAGCCCGACCGGGAGAGTACCGACAGGGACTATAACCTGGCACTGAAAATATCCATTGATAATATCGATGTTGTCTCTATCTTTAATGGCACCCATAATGAGTACAGCAGCATGTATCTGACAGAATTGATGAATGACCGAAAAATTAAATCCAACGATAACCGGATCTGGTTTTCACAGCTATATGGAATGAGTGAACATATCAGTTTCAACCTGGCTGCCGCCGGCTTCAATGTGGCCAAATATGTTCCCTATGGACCGGTACGATATGTCCTTCCCTACCTCATGCGCCGGGTTGAAGAAAATACTTCGGTAAAAGGTCAGACCGGAAGGGAGCTCTCACTCATTAAAAAAGAAAGACAAAGAAGAAAACGCCATGAAAGTTGACAACAAACGTAACACTTATCGCATTTGGCTCAGCAGATTGGTGATCACCATCGTATTTACTTTGGCGATCCTGCTGATCCTCTTCCTGCCCTGGCTTGATAATCCCGATTCAGGGTTGTCCAAGTATCACGCCATCATCCTGATTTCAGTGGTATACATTTTCATCAATCTTTATAACTACCTCAAACGCCCATACTTTGTCTCGTACGATGATGCAGGAGAGATGGTCATTATGCGCTATTATTCTCTAAGCTTGTTTAACAGTCAAAAGCACTCCATAGAGATACCGAAAAAACAATTGATCAAGTTTGAACTTGAGGCCTTTCTCCTGGGTAGTCAGCAAAGAATCATCCTCTTCCAGCATTTTCGTTCCAAGGTGGCTAAATATCCACCCATCAGTCTTTCTGCCGTTGATAAAGAGGACCAGCAAAGGATTATTCAGTCCCTCAGCAAATACATCAAATCATAGATTTGTAGCTGTGATGTTGATCAGGGAATGAACTTCACAATTTTATTCTCGATCATATCCTGAAGTTGATCCAGCAGAGCCTGTTCATGTCGATCAATATGACTATCCTCCGTTGCAATGGCAAGGATGGAATCCATTTCGTCTCGTGTGATGGAGTGATCCTCAATGGCTTTCTCAATCATCACTTTGAGCCGTTTGGCGCTTTCGCTTAATGGCATAATTTTAGTTTCGATTTGATTCAATTATAAATTTACGCAGGAATATGTGGTTTTCCTAGACTAATGGTGAGAAACTCCTCTTCCTCCCGGGGATTCACTTCACATTAAAACCATTCAAACCATGAACAATGCTTCCATCGGACGAGACGCCTCTGAAAAGGATAAGGTAGTTACCGGGAAGCGATGAAGCCTGAAAAGTGACCCTGGAGGGTCGATCCTTAAACAGCTCCATATGATCCGTCCAGAATAAAGTATTTCGCATATCCGGAATCTTTCCCGAACCCGAATACCTTGCTTGCTGGGAGATCCATGAAGTTTGAAAGAATGCATAATCAAAAAAGTAGGATCCTTGGGGCAAGGTGATACCTGCCAAATCTCCCTTCTGACTGGTAAAGCTTATAATACCACCATATTTCACCTCCCCCCTTATATAGACCTCTGGAATCACATCCACACGTTGAATCCTTGAAGGAGGAATGGCCATGAGGAGATCCATATCAAAAACAGGAATGTGATCGATCAATATGAGCGGAGGGAATAAAGAGATCATGGGATTTTCACTTTTTATCATGAAAGTTACCCTACCACCCCTTCGCATCACAAAGGTCTTTGGAATCAGGTTTTCAATAACCTCTTCCAGGCTCGGCAGATTTATAAATTCATCCATTTCCACTGAAATCTCAGGTATTCCATAAAAGGGAATGTGGGCAATCCCTTTTGGCAAGAATGTACTGTCAATACCCGACTCCACCAGGAAAGCTCTTTGCAACTGCATTTGAAGAGACAATCTTGATGCAATAAGCAGTTCATCACTCAGAAGGTTAAACGCACCTGGTTGAAAGGGCAATGGATCTGATGCAAAATCATTGTCAATGCGAACCTCAACGGGATTTCCAGGTTGAAACTCAGGAACCACAAACATTTCCTGGTTTCCAAATCTTGGAGGTGTGTTTATGAGAAATCTTCCATCCTGATCAGAATTTGTAACGAAATAATCGGGATCCTCGCCTAATATGGAAAAATGAATGGGGATATCAGGGGCTGGCTTCCCATTGTTTTGTTCAAACACAGCACCGGAAATAGAAGTCCCATCCATTTCCGGAAGAAAATTAAATCCAAATTGCGCCGGACTTTCCGCTTCTTTTCCCACCAGATAATGAAATACAGAAGTATCAACGGTACCTGAAGGTACAACCGTCACACAAGCATTCTGAAAGTTGAAGACGGCTCCTTCGGTCAGAGAGAATTCTACCTCTACCATTTCACCTGTACCATATGAATTTCGGGTGGGAGTAATAGTTACACCCTTTATACCTTTTTGCCCGGGGATCAGATTGTTTTTTCCCGGTTCCGTATTGATCACCTCCACATCAGTTGAGAACGGATTCACCACCCGGATTGGAATGTAAGCGAAATCCTGGGGACCGAAATTTCTCATCCAGCGGGTATAGCATCTCAAATAGTAAATTCCTGAAGATATGGCAGATGGGATAGATAAGTTTCCATCAGCCCGGTGCTCTGTGATCATGTATTTTCCCTGGGCAACCGCTTCTCCGTTCGGGTTTACCAATTCTCCATACAATACACTACTGCCTAATCCATGGTAAGGATCCGTTCCTGATTGCAACAGGGCTGAAAATTGGATTTTTTCATTGACTGCATATAAATCCCGATCAGTAAACACAACCAGGTTTTCAGGGTACCTCTTTGCTATCCCCATATAAGCAGAATCGTAACTTGACTGAGTATGCCCCACATTGATCACACTACTGAATGATAAGATCAGTAACTGTAAAATATATCTGTTTTTCCATTTCATTTCCAATCGTCCCAGTTATCTGGTTTTGTAGTCACTCCCCCCCTATACCTGCAATCGTGACACTCCCTTAGTGAATAGGCATAGGGAGGGCCCATACCGAAGGGGGACAGGGAAAACATCATGTAGAGGTATCCAGTACCCAACTCACCCAACCCGATGGCCGTATCAAGCGGGCAAGAAAAATCTGGTATTGGAAATTCAAGCTGCTCAGTAATAGTGATCCGCTTTTCTGTAACCTGGGTTGCAAAAAAATACCCCAGTACTTTCTCTTCCGGTTTGTTTACGTTGTAAATATTTCCCCTGGTTTCAGAGGGCTGGGTTTCAAAAAGTCCGAATCTGTCTCCTGTCTGTTTCCTCAGCCCGTCCCAGAAAAGGAATGCCCTGTCAGACAGTGAGTGCTGGCGGACTAAAAGACTGTACTTTTCCCTGAGCCTGGGTGTCCTGTTTGAAACAAAATTCAACGGTTGTTGATTGATCTCATTTGTTGCCAGAAGATTGGATGAACCCACCTGAAATTCTTCCAGGTTACTTGTTAAATAGCAGGTCTTATATTCATGCAGTTGCGGCGTATAATCATGTAATACAAAACCATCCCAAATATATTGTATGGGATAGGTAGTCCGGTATACCCAGCTCTCTTCTAAAGTCCAGAGGTAATTCCTGGATTCCTCAGGAGTGCCTGTCATATCTGCATAGAACCTGATTCCGTAATGATTGATAGCTGGATCAGAGGTGCCCTGGATTTCCACTTTATAACTCAAATTGTCAATGGGAGCGCAGGCCAGGAGGAAATCATAATCAGATTCATACGCCTGGCCGTCTGGAGTAAAAACCAGTAGTTTATAGGCCTTACCTACTTCCATAAAACCTGGTTCCAGATCAGTCTGGTATGTTCCACTCCCCTTTTCATTGTAAGTGACGCCGTTTCCTGAGTCATCCTCCACACGTACAATACAACCTGTAACTGGCAGGTATTGAGCATTCGTATAGGGAGAAGATCTCGAAACGGTTACAGAATGGACTCCAGGAATATCAGTGATCTTACCTTCGATGACCAGGACACCAAAAGACTCCCGGATATCAGGCTCGAAAGTTTCTATGCAGCTCCAACAGCCAACCAACAACAATATGGTTACGATCCAGTTATTCAGTCGCATAATTTCCAAACTTAAAATTCCACGAAAGGGTAATCACCGGACGCCCAAATATTGATAGTTTATAACCATTAATACTTCCCGACTCTCTCCTGAAATAAACTGAATAGGCATTGTTTCTACCCGTAAGATTGTAGATGCTT
Source organism: uncultured Bacteroidales bacterium (assembly GCA_963710385.1). Lineage (GTDB taxonomy): Bacteria > Bacteroidota > Bacteroidia > Bacteroidales. The sequence continues at coordinate 48,265 of CAVQAB010000018.1, forward strand.
AGCATCCAGAAACTGTGTGCCAGTTTTTGCTTCTTAAGGTTTCCTTCCAGATTGACCGAGAGGTCCATTCTGAAATAATCGGGTATCCGGTATTGGTTTCGCTCTGAATAATCAAGAAACTCCTTCCCATCCTGGAAAAAAATAGAAATCGGATATGTGGTGGGACGGCCGGTAATATACTCCATGGTGGCCGAAAAACTTAAACGTCTGTTTGCTTTAAAAGTAGTAACCAGATTCAGGTTATTAGGGCGGTCATAATTGGAAGAATACCTAAGTCCGTTATTGATATTCTCTCCAGGTACCGGGCTGTTGAACAGCATCATTGATCTGGAATAACTATATGCCAGCCATCCACTTAACCTCCCGGTATTTTTCTTGAACATCAATTCCAGTCCATAGGCATCCTGGTTGCCCTGGACCACTTGTGTCTCTATATGGGGACTGGTGATAAAACTCGCCCCGTCTTTATATTCGACTACATTTGCCAACCGTTTATAATATATCTCCACAGAGGTGCTCAAATCTGCACCTGGTATATCTTGATAAAATCCAAATGAAAGTTGATCAACAATCGGAGGGTTTATATGATAGTCACAAAGTTTCCATTGATCAGTTGGAGCAATGGCAATGGTATTGCTCAACATGAAGATATACTGTTGTACCCTGTTGTAAGAGACTTTTACAGAATTGTTCTGTCCAATCAGATAGGTCATGGATATCCTGGGTTCAGGTCCTGAGTAATGTTCAATTATTTCTCCAGCTGAAAAATGAAGTGTATCGGAAACCAGGCCCGCTCTTCGACCTGCTCCTTCAGGGTACACCAGGGTTTCAACAGGTCCAATATTCAAAAAGGCGCTATATCTGAATCCCAAGTAAACAGTAAGGCGTTGTGCAAGTAATATTTCGTCAGCCACATATCCTGCCAGTTCTACTCCCCTTTCACTTCCCAGATCAACTGGGAACCTGAGGCTATTTTCACCCAAAGGCTCTACAAGACCCCTCAGAAGATCATAATATATCCCACTTGCTCCAAAGGTTACTTTATGCCTTCCCGACAAAAGCCAGGTATTATCTGCCTTTATCTCATAGTGACCAATCCTGTAATCATGCGAATAACTTTCTGATTCCACCTCTTCATTCAGCGTACTGAAGGTATATTGCCCAAACACAAGCGCCAGATCTCCGGTTATTCTTGAGTTATACCTGTGCTTCAGGTTTATGGATCCTCCACCATTGGAATATGCATATTGATTTGTTGCTCCCAGTGTAAACGCATCCTTGCTATAATAGCCAAAAGCCTTCACCAGATTCTTCTCATCGGGTTCATAGGTTGCGGTTCCTGCCAGATCATAAAATGCTGCATTGCTGTTCCTCAGCTCTGGATCCTCCAGGCGGCCAAGGATCCAGTCAGAATAGGTGGACCTTGCACTAAGTACAAAGGCACTTTTATCTTTGATGATAGGACCTTCAACTGCTACATGGCCTGTTATGGGGCTAATGCCTCCCCTGACCGTATACTTGTTCATGTTCCCCTGGCGGGTTGAAATATCGAAAATTGATGATAACCTTCCCCCGTATCTTGCGGGCAGATTGCTTTTATAAAGTGAAAAATCCTTCACAATATCCGGACTGAATGAGGTGAAAAAGCCAAAAAGATGGGAACTGTTATACACCGGAACCTTGTTCACGTAAATCATATTCTGATCTGCACTCCCTCCTCTTACGTTAAATCCTGAAGTACCTTCTCCAACAGTCTGCACACCTGGAAGCATTGCAGCCACCTTTAATAAATCCTTTTCTCCAAGTACAACCGGAACCTCTTTGATGGTTTTATAATTTAGCCTCTCAAATCCCATCTGACTGCCCCTGACATTGTTGAACCTGTCGGCCCTGATCACCACCTCAGTTATGGGTATTAATCCCTTTGCCATTTGAACCACAATATTCCCGCTGGAATGTACATGCAGCTCATGTTGCTTTGGTACCATGCCCATGCAGTTAAATGATGCCCTGTGTTTTCCGGGACTTAATACCAGGTAAAATCGTCCATCCACGTCTGTAGCCGCTCCTTTTTTCAGGATCTCCACATAAATGGTGGCACCAATCAATGGTTCTCCAGTCTCACTGTCAATAATCTTCCCGTGAATAATGGCCTCCGTTTGCCCGATCCCGGATTGATCGTTACCGACAACCAGCGTTTCAGGCAAACCCAACTTGTGGCCCTCTATATACCTTTGTTCTGCACTGGTTATGCGCCCTCTTCTGTTAGCCACACTATCCATTGAAGTGGTGAATCCGGATTCGCCAAAATCAGGTAAAAATGGAATGAGAGGATATTCATAGGTCAGGTATATGTTTCCGAACTCATCCAGATAGTGATGGATCCCCACCGGAAGTAATGCATTGGTGAGGATCTTGTGAAGAGAAAGATCAGTGCCCTCTGCAGTAATTCTAACACCGGTCACCCATTCGTCGACATAATAAAATGTAGCTTCAGTTTGCAGTTCTACCGCTTTTACGAACTCAATAAAGGAGATGTCTCTATAGTCTCCCGAAACCAGAAGGTCCCGATCCTGTGCATCAACCTGGAATGAACTGCACAACCACAGGAGTACAACTATATATAACCCTCTTCTCATGGAAGGGAGAGTGTTTCAATATAGCGGGATATAAAATCGAGCAAGCTCTGTAAGTCCGCAGGATCTGCATCTCTGAACGAAAACTGCTGTTGCCTGAAATATTTTTTTAATACCGGGGTCAGGGTATCCGGAAATATGGATATGAACGATTTCCTGCTGGCGAAAGAATAAACCTGTCCATGATAACGCAGGTAATATTTCCTCATGGACCCTGTGAACTCATGTGAATGCTGAAAATCATAACTAACTGAAACAACTTCTTTCTTCCAGTGAACGTAACAGGTGAGCGGCCCCGAATTCAATACCTGGCAGAAAATGGGCTCTTCGCCGGTGAGGGAAAGTTTATGGAAGGAATGATTTCCAAGCTGGAAAGAATCTGTATGAATTTTACTTATGATCACCTGATGAACGCTCTCTTCAAAATCAGAGTATTCCAAAATAAGGAACTGGGAATAGATGTCATATTTTAATCGTACATCTTGGTGCTGAATTCCTCTGAGAGTTACTGAACCCTTAAAAAAAAGATCGTCGGGGAAATAGGGATGCCCCTTGTAGAGCGCATAGCGATTGTAATTCTGAAAACCGTTGTATAATTCCTGGTCGAGGCCAAATTTCATCTGAATATATTTGGAAAGGGAGTCAGTATCAGAATCAGTCCTCTCGAAAGATTGAGCCATAACCTGTCCAGCCATCAATAACGACGCAAGTGAGGGAATAAGCTTCTGAAGGGGCAAACAGAACATTTTTAAAGATATAAAATAGTTACGGACATCGATAAACAGGGTTGAAATCACATAAACCCTGAAAAGGGATGCCTCAAGATGACCGGACAGAACTCAGGTACCGGATTGCGCTTACCATGGCTCCGGCCATAGGTCCCATTACCGCCCGAAAACTGATTGAAAAGGTTGGATCTGCCAGGGCAGTCTTTGAACAGAAGAAGGAGGCCCTGGAAAAGATCGAAGGAATCGGGCCCCGTCTATCGCAATCATTCAATGCGTCCAGGCTGCTGGACCAGGCCGAAAAGGAGATTGGAATTCCTGGAGAAGCACCACATTTCTGCCCTCTATTTTCGAAGATCCGGAATACCCCCAACGCCTGAACCAGTGTGCAGATGGCCCCATCCTGTTATACGCAAGGGGAGAACGAGGGACTCCATATGCCGCAGGAGCCTGAGTGTGGTTGGGACCCGCAGGGCCACTTCCTATGGCAGGGATATCTGCAGGAAAATTATGTCTGGACTGGCGGACGTGATCGATGACCTGGTTATTGTCAGTGGGCTGGCATACGGGATCGATGTGATTGCTCACAGGGCCGCCCTGGAAAGTGGTATACCAACGGTTGCAGTTTTGGGCCATGGGATGACCACCATTTACCCCAATGCCCATCGCGAGACTGCGAAGAAGATCATTGGCCAGGGCGCTCTAGTAACTGATTTTCATTCAAAAATGGGACCGGAACGGAACAATTTCCTGCGCCGGAACAGGATTATTGCCGGATTGGCCGACGCTACCCTGGTAATCGAATCGGGTAAAACAGGCGGGGCCCTGATCACCGCAACTGTAGCTGCCTCCTATCATCGGGATGTGCTTGCAGTTCCAGGTCGCGTAGGAGATGAACGATCGAGAGGTTGTAACGGGCTGATAAAAAGCAATATGGCAGCACTCATAGAATCCCCTGAAGATGTAATCCATCATTTGAACTGGGATGATCACATCCGGACAGCCCATAAAAATTCCACCCCCGAAATAGATCCTTCAGAAGAGGAGTATCGGATCTTGCATCAGATCCAGGAAATACCCGGAATTACACCTGGATCCCTATTCAACAATACGGGGATCCCTATTCACAGGGTGCTGGCCTTGCTCATGGAGATGGAGCTAAAGCAGTGGATCTCTGTAGAGCCAGGCAATTGCTATCGCTCCCGAATCAGCATCACCTGATCCGGACCTCCAGCGATTTGTATGTTATTTGACAATGTTTAATGACATACCTGACCACATGATTAAGGGCATGCCATGACTCTATGAAATAATTTTAGATTTACGTTGCAGTTGAACCCATTTAAAAAACTAATATGGATCCAAAAGTTGAACAATTCATGGCCAGGATAAAGGCCAAAAACCCAGCAGAACCAGAATTTCACCAGGCAGTTCATGAGGTAGCCGAATCTCTGATCCCGTTTATTGAGGAAAATCCCAGGTACAAACATGCCAAGATACTTGAAAGAATCGCAGAACCTGAAAGGGTTATTTTATTCAGGGTGCCCTGGATCAATGATAAGGGTGAGGTGGAGATCAACAGGGGCTTCAGGATTGAAATGAATTCGGCCATTGGTCCATACAAAGGAGGTCTTCGATTCCATCCCACTGTAAACCTTGGGATCCTAAAATTCCTGGCTTTTGAACAGGTATTAAAAAACAGCCTTACCACTCTGCCCATGGGTGGAGGCAAGGGAGGATCTGATTTTGATCCAAAAGGAAAATCTGACAATGAGGTGATGCGTTTCTGCCAGAGTTTTATGACCGAGCTTTGCCGGCATATTGGTCCCAATACAGATGTACCTGCAGGAGACATTGGTGTAGGCGGACGTGAGATTGGTTTTCTGTTTGGCCAGTATAAGCGCATTCGTAATGAATTTACCGGTGTGCTTACCGGAAAAGGTCTTCAATGGGGCGGAAGCCTGATCAGACCCGAAGCCACCGGATATGGGGCAGTATACTTCGCTGAGGAGATGTTGGAACGCAAAGGTGATTCACTGAAAGGGAAAGTGGCCACTGTCTCGGGTTCAGGAAATGTGGCACAGTTTACGGTCCAGAAGCTGACTGAACTGGGTGGAAAGGCTGTTACATTGTCTGATTCAGGTGGATCCATTTATGATCCGGATGGAATTGATGCTGAAAAACTGGCCTGGGTGATGGATCTTAAAAACATCCGCAGGGGAAGGATCAAAGAGTATGCGGAAAAATTTGGATGTGAGTATTTTGAAGGAAAACGTCCGTGGCATGTGAAGTGTGATGTGGCATTCCCGTCAGCCACCGAAAATGAGATCAATAAAGAAGATGCAGAAACCCTTATCAAAAATGGTTGTCAGGTTATCAGTGAAGGTGCCAACATGCCTTCCACTCCCGATGCCATTGAGGTTTACCTTAGATCTAAGATTCTTTATGGACCAGGTAAAGCAGCCAATGCAGGAGGTGTGGCAGTTTCCGGACTCGAGATGACCCAGAATAGCATGCGACTGCCCTGGTCCAGGGAAGAAGTGGACAGCCGCCTGCAGACCATTATGAAGAATATCCACCAGACCTGTGTGGATTTCGGTGCTGGACCAAATGGATATGTGAATTATGTGAATGGTGCCAATATCGGGGGCTTCGTTAAAGTGGCCGATGCCATGCTGGCACAGGGTGTGGTTTAATCAAGATCCGTTCCTCAATATTATGTGAAAGGATGTTGTATGTTTGTACGCAATATTTAAATGTACACTGATTCACATACACATCTTTACCTGGATGCCTTTGCAGCCGATCGAAATGACATGGTCGAACGGGCAGTGGATGCCGGGGTATCAAGGATGTTTCTACCCAATATTGACAGCTCCTCCATTGGTCCGATGTTCAGACTTTCAGATCAATATCCAGGGTCATGTTTCCCGATGATGGGACTTCATCCTACTTCGGTGAAAGAGAATTACCGTGAGGAGCTCAAGTTAGTGGAAAAACACCTGGTTAACAAAAACATCATTGCCATCGGTGAAACCGGGATCGACCTTTACTGGGATCAGACATACCTTCGTGAACAGCAGGAGGTTTTCAAAATCCAGATCCAGTGGGCCAAGGAGTTGAAATTACCACTGGTGATCCATGCCCGGGATTCATTTCAGGAGATTTTCGACGCCATGGATGAAGTTGGAGATTCGGGTTTACGTGGCGTTTTTCATAGTTTTACCGGGGCTGAAGAGGATTTAAAAAAAGCCCTTTCTTATGATTTTATGATCGGTATCAATGGGATAGCCACATTTAAGAATTCAAACCTTGGGGGGGTGGTGAAATCAATCCCGAAGGACCGGCTATTGCTGGAAACAGATGCCCCATACCTTGCACCGGTTCCTTACAGGGGCAAAAGAAATGAAAGCCTTTATCTGGTGGAAATTGCAGCAAAAATTGCAGAAATTTATAACTTGACAAAAGAAGAGATTGGGACAATAACCTCCCACAACGCCCAACAATTGTTTCAAATTTAGCCTCAACATGATTCCTGAAAGTACTTCCATATTAATTATATATACAGGGGGCACCATTGGAATGTTTGAAGATCCGGTGAAGGGATCGCTCAAACCCATCGATTTTAATAAAATCATGGATCATATCCCTGAAATCAAAGGACTCGGTTACCACATTGAAGCCGTCAGTTTTGATTCCCCCATTGATTCTTCGGATATCAGCACCTCCACCTGGACCCGTCTTGCGGAAATCATTGAAGAGAATTACACATCTTTTGACGGTTTCGTAGTACTGCACGGAACAGATACAATGGCTTATTCGGCTTCGGCTTTGAGCTTCATGTTAGAAAATCTTGATAAACCGGTCATATTTACAGGTGCACAATTGCCCATTGGAGCCTTGAGAACCGATGGGAAAGAAAACCTGATCACCTCCATAGTAATTGCTGCCGCAAAAGAGTACGGCAAAGCGGTGGTCCCGGAAGTCTGTGTCTATTTTCGAGAGCAAACTATCCCGTGGCAACAGAACCACCAAAGTTAATGCAGAACACTTTAACGCTTTTCAGTCCGCCAACTACCCATATCTGGCCAAGGCAGGGGTGCATTTGGTTTACCATCGAGAAAATATCAGACATCCGGGGAAATTCAAACCATTGGTGGTACACAAGAATTTTAATCCTCACATTGCTATCCTTAAGCTTTTTCCTGGTCTGACACCGGAGTATATGGATGCAGTTTTGGGATTTAAAGGACTGAAAGCGGTGATCCTGGAGACTTATGGTGCCGGAAATGCTCCCACCGCATTGTGGTTTTTAAGGAGAATAAAAAAAGCTGTGGAACAAGGCATTCTCATATTGGATGTAACCCAATGCATCAGTGGAAGTGTTGAGATGGGCAGATACGAAACCAGTCGACACCTTCTAAATGCCGGGGTCATAGGTGGTTATGATATTACTACAGAAGCTGCTGTTACCAAACTGATGGTCCTGCTGGCACAAAATCTGCAAGATGATGAGGTTAAAATGCTTTTAAATAAATCGCTTAAAGGAGAAATCACCCTGCCATGAGTGCTTGTTTTAATATTTTTTTGTATTTTTCGCCGCGAAATTCTCCTGCAGGATTAATGCGTAAACTGTAGCAGGAGTGGTTCTTATAAAAATTTGGAAATAAGCGGGTTTGGAATAAAGAGAGAATCCAGGAAAAGAAGTTTGAATTACCGGAGAGGTGCAGGAGTGGTTGAACTGGCACGCCTGGAAAGCGTGTGTACCCCAAAAGGGTACCGAGGGTTCGAATCCCTCTCTCTCCGCAAAATTCTCTCCGGAATCTTTTCTCTCTAAATTCTTCGTTTAGGATAAAAGTTATAAATTAGCAATATTCACGTTAAATCATAAAGTAAAACAAACAAACAACACCATGAAAAAATTATTTGCATTGATAGCCGTATTCGGGATGCTTTTTATGGGAGCATCGATCTTTGCACAGGACGAAACCACGGAATCTCCTGTGACTGAAGATCCCACACAGGTTGCTGAAGAGGTTGCAGAAGTAGCAATCCCTGCAGCCCAAGAGCCGGTGGAAGCCGAAGAAGAGGGTGGAATTGCAGTATTGCACACCACTCTGAAGACCAAATTCATTGAAGGTGGTGCCGGATTTATGGGCGCCGTGCTTCTCACATTGATCTTCGGTCTTGCCCTGGCATTTGAAAGGGTAATTTACCTGAACCTCGCAGCCACCAATACCGACAAGCTTCTTTCAGCTGTAGAAGATGCACTGAACGAAGGTGGAGTGGAAGCTGCCAAGGAAGTTTGCCGGAATACCCGAGGTCCTGTGGCCAGTATATTTTACCAGGGACTTGATCGAGTGGATGAAGGAATTGATGTGGTTGAAAAATCGGTTGTCTCTTATGGCAGTGTTCAGATGGGCCTCCTGGAGAAAAACCTGTCCTGGATCTCATTGTTTATTGCCATTGCACCTATGTTAGGTTTTATGGGTACCGTTATTGGTATGATCGATGCCTTTGATAAGATCCAGCAGCAGGGAGATATTTCCCCAACCGTTGTTGCAGGTGGTATTAAGATCGCTCTGATCACCACTGTGACAGGTTTGATGGTGGCTATTATCCTTCAGATTTTCTATAATTACCTGGTTTCTCAGATTGACAACATTGTCAATAAAATGGAAGATTCTTCCATTTCCCTTGTGGACCTGCTGGTAAAACACAATCTTAAAAAATAAGAAGCTATGGCTTTTTCCAATCTTACAAGAATCACATTGTATGTGGTTGCTGGGATCTCCCTCATCGTGGTTCTTTTCTTCTATATCGGACCCAAGACCGTCGCTGATTATGACGGGCTCGTGGAAAGAGTTGATGAAGCATTGAACCCGATTGATATGACCCCTGTTGCCCCGTTACCTGTCATTGATACAACATTGACGGATTCTACAGCCATTGCTGAGAATGCAGCAGCCGTTCAACAAGCAACAGAGGAACGTCTTGCTGCACCTGTAGTGACAGAGACTGCTGAGATCAGCGTCAAAGAGGTAACATCTGGCTGGGAATACCTGCTCTATTTCCGTACCGATATTGCTCTGATATGGGCATACATCCTTATCCTTCTCACGCTTGTTGCTTCTATCGTGTTCCCTCTGATTTCTGTCTTCTCAAATCCAAAAGGATTGATCAGGTTGGGTGCGGTGCTTGCTGGAGCTGCCATTCTGGTAGTCATCTCTTATCTGATGTCAAAATCTACTCCTATAGATATCATAGGATATACCGGTACAGATAATAGTGATCCTGCAACGCTTAAGATGATAGACACTGTCTTATTTGTGACATACATTCTGTTTGGAATGGCGCTTGCGTCTATTCTATATGCCATTGTTTCAAGGGCATTTAAATAAGAAATCATTAGAAAAACAAAAACCGATGGCAAGAGAAACACCGGAAGTTAATGGAGGATCACTGGCGGATATCGCCTTTCTTCTGTTGATATTCTTCCTGGTTACCACCACCATGGACATTGATACGGGTATTACAAGGCTGCTGCCTCCCGAGCCCGAAAAGGATCAGGAGACTGAAGTGAGGGTTAATAAACGTAACGTTCTGGTGGTTCTTCTCAACCGAAGTGACCGCCTGATGGTAGGGGGTGAAGATATGGACCGTCTGGCACTTAAGGCCAAGACCATTGAATTCTTCACCAACCCCCTGAACAGCGAGACTCTTCCCGAAATGGAAGAGACTGAGGTGCAATTTCCTCCGGGAAGTTCTAGCATGTTACCACCAGATGGCATGTGGAGGGGAAAGGTTTCCAAGGGAGTTATATCACTTCAAAACGACCGTTCCACCACCTATGGTAAATACCTGCAGGTGCAGAACGAACTGGTTGCAGCCGTGAATGAATTGAGGAACAATTTCTGTAAACTCTATTTTGATAAAGACTTCGATGATTTGAACACAAACAATCCAATTGAGGAGGAGATCTACGATGGAATCCGGAAGATCTATAAGATGAACATTTCCGAGTCAGATCCTAAAAACATAGGAGGGCGTAACTAATGTCTAAATTCAGAAGAAAAAAAGGGAAAGGTCTTCAGCGAATCAATACCGCTTCACTACCTGACATTGTTTTCATGCTTTTATTCTTTTTCATGGTGTCAACAACAATGCGGGAAACTGAAGTCCAGGTGAGGGTTACTGTACCTGAAGCTACAGAGGTAAAGAAGCTGGAAAAGAAATCCCTGGTAAGTTACATATACATTGGACGCCCTGTTGGACATGTGGCCAGGATGTACGGAACTGAACCCCTTGTCCAGCTCAACGACAAGCTGGTGAGTGAAGAAGGGATCCCCTATGAATCAATCCAGGATTTCGTCATTTTCGAGAGGGAAAAACTTCCCGAATCAGATAAAAACAGGATGACCATGTCCCTGAGAATAGACCAGAATATTCCTATGGGTAAGGTGGACGATGTTAAGCAGGCCTTAAGGCGTGCAAAAGCGTTGATCATCAACTACTCAGCCAGGAAGGAATACAGGGATCAGGGAAGACAGAGGTAACAGAATATCAATCTTATATCACAGAGGGCATCCTGTAAGGGTAGCCCTCTTTTTTTATTCATACAGGGCTGCGTATAACTGGTCAACCATTTCCTGGAAGGTTTCCGGCTGATCAAAGACCGAACGTTTCTTAATAAAGCGTTCCGTATGGTAAAAGAGCTTTGTTTTGTCAAATCCGGTGAAATCCTCAATCCGGCTGTCAAAATATAGCTCGCTGATGTTTTTGTCGTACAGTTTTCTGATGGAATTTCCTATTCCGAATAACAAGTAGTACTTTGAGATGGGTTTCGCCGGATTCTCATAGTCACAATAAATCTTGTCCACATAGGTGCCATTTTCATAAATCACAACCTCCCTCACAAAGCCCTCATAGGTATAAAAAATCCATTCCCCATGTCGTTGCCTGGTCTTTTTAAATCCCTGGAATTTAATGGTTCCATCGTTGTATAGCTCCATTTCAGGAATATAAAACTTTCCGCTTGGTGCTTTTACCTTTCCATTTACCAGCGACCGGTCCTCGATTCCAAAATAGGTCAGGTAAGGCATCTCCCTGATGATCTCATCCGGATTGGAAGATTCCTCTACTTTCTCAAAATTGGTGCCTGCAAAGACCTCCTCTGCTTGTTCGATGAGCAGCTCCTGTTCATAAATTCCATCCTCAAAAGCCTTTCTGTCGCGCAACTTGGTGAGTAGCACTCCCATATCATTAAATACACCAGAGCTCAAATCCCACAATCCCATGGAGGAAAGAATCAATTCCTTTTCGTTCCGGTAAACGCATGAATTGAGTTTATCGTGGTATAAAATCCTGAGATTCTTTAACTCTTTATACCATCGCAAACCCCTGATCTGATTCCGCTCCTTCCCGTAACAGAGCGTGATTCTGACGTTTCTTTGATCAGCCTGGTTAAATCTGAGGATGATGCTATCATGCATCTTTAGGGCCGGAGTAAAGAAAATAATTTCGTTGGTTGCTTCTGAAATGAGACGGTCAATCTGGTACGAATTGCCAACAGATGATAAAAATTCAGCAGCCATGGGGTCGTTACAAATGAATAAGTATTTCTGAGTATTGAAATTATGCAAAAAAGTTGCTGCCTTTTCGATGAAATATTAACAAATAAAAACCTGATGAAATCAGGTTGAAGGACGCTCCAATAATATCCTATTTGTTTTTTAAGTTACTTTATCTTTTTTCCTGTATTTCAGAAAAAGGTAAAGAAAAGCAAGAGTTAGTATAGCTGTCAGAACGATAACATACTTTAGTGTCATTGCTCCTGCATCAAGCTCATTACCTAATTTTAGCAACTGAAGGTCGTAAATATATCCTACCGCCGGTTGCGCAATTGAACCTCCAAGGAATCCAAAACCACCAATCAGAGCTAATCCCAGCGCACCACTGGTTGGTATTTTTTCGGCCACTACACCAAGCATATTTGGCCAAAAATAGGCTACACCAATAGCGAAAACAGTTGCTGCAGCAAACAATATTATCCCCGAAGAGATACTCATAAGATAGAGCCCAATTCCAGAGACAACAGCAGAAAAAAGCAATACTCCAATTCCGGTCAGTCTTTGCACTACCGGTCTTGCCACAAGGCGGGCCAGTGCCATAACTGCTGAAATCCAAACCAGGATAAGAATTGAACTGACTCCTTCGGAGAATAACCTATCAAAGGAATGGCTTAACAACACTGTAATCCATTGCATGGTTCCCTGTTCAGTGGCTGCCGTAAACATCATAAAAAAGGCCATAAAAAGAAACAGCGGAGAAACAGTAGCTTTAAGCATCTCATTGTAGGAAGCACCTGATGAAACCCGTTCAGTTTTGGGGAATTTACGCCTCAGGAACATAAATCCGTAAGCAAGCGTAGGCAATACCATAGCCAGGGTCTGTATTCTCCATCCCCAACCAATCTTTATAAAAAAGTAAACCAGGAGTCCACCAAATACAATTCCTGCCGGAAACCACATATGAAACAGGTTGAGTTTTATCGTTTTGTCCTTTGGATATAACGCAGTTATTAAAGGATTGCAAGCGGCCTCCACGCTGCCATTGGCAATACCGATTAACATGGTTGAAAAAAACAGGGTCCAAAAACCTGAGGCAAATATTGTCATTGCAAGTCCTATCACATGACCAACATAAGCTATAGTAAGGATCTTGTCAATTCCAATGATGTCCACTAATGGACCAAAAACAACCATTGCCAGAGTAAAACCCCAAAATGCTGTACCGACAATCCAACCCACTTGAGTCGCCGTCAGGTTAAACTCTTCCATCCAGGGGGCAATAAATCCACCACGGGTTGCAAACGTTAGTGCCGTTACAACCAATGCCACATTACTGGCACTAAAAAGTATTTTTCTATTTACAATGTCCATAACATGGTTTTTTTATACAATCATTTCCCCCAATCAGTTGGTGTGGCCGACATTTCAAAAACAAGTTCATCACAAGTAATTAGATCATCATGCTTTATAAAAGGTTTCGTAATTGGTTTTCCGTCCAATGTAAGTGATTGAATATACTTTTTCCCTTCGGCAACTCCTTCTGCCAGAATCGTAATGTTTTTATTATAGGGCGCTGGTAACTGTAGGGTAATTTTTGGAAATAAAGGGGAACCAACAACATATTGCCCATCGCCGGGGCAAACCGGATAAAATCCCATGCTGCTGAATGTAAGCCACGCCGACATTTGTCCACAATCATCATTCCCCGAAAGTCCGTCAACAGCGTTTCTATAGTTCACAGGTGTATGTTCCCAAATTTTTTCCTGTGCTTTCCAGGGTTTACCGGCATAATTGTACAAATAAATAACGTGATGTCCTGGTTCATTTCGGTGTTGAAAATGCCCTTCATCGAAATTTCGATTCATCATCGATATAAATTTTTCATTTCCGCCCATTAGTGAGATCAGGCCTTCGACATCTTGCATAGCACAAAACAAATAAGTCCACTTTCCTCCTTCTGTAATCCCTTCTTCCACAACCTGGTCTGACTCATCAATTCTTGATTTTATAACTTGTAAGAAACTTCCGTCATGATTTCGGGCTTCCATAAATCCTGTTTCTGTATTGAAAACATTTTTATAGTTCTTGCTCCGTTGCATAAAATATTTGTAATCCTCTGTTCTGCCCAGTCCTAAGGCAATTTGCGCTACACAATAATCGTCATATGCAAATTCCAGCGTACGCGAAACCGATTCTGCTGTTTTGTCGGCCGGGACAAATCCTTTCTCTTTGTAATAAGTAAGGCCACCACGGGCTTCGTATAATTTTGTTTTTTCGCGGTCTGCCCACCTCATTATGCTGTCATTTTCGGGAGGTATCATGGCATTCTTATAAACAGCGGCATAAGCCTTATCCACATCATAATCTCTGAAGTTTTTCACAAATGCATCAGCAATAACGGCATCAGCGTGAGTTCCAATCATAATATTTGAAAAAGTAGGATTGGGCCACTTGGGCATCCATCCACTTTCATCAAACATATTTAACAATGACTGAATCATTGGATTTACGTGCTCAGGTGCCACCAGGGTGAGCCAGGGATGTTGGGCCCTAAAGGTATCCCAGAGTGAATAATCGTTATAACTGATACCTTCGTGTACTTCTCCATCATAAGCACTGTAATATTTTCCGTATTCCGAGAAAATTCGAGGATACTGCAAGGTTCGGTATAAAGCAGTATAAAAAACTGTATTTTGATCTTCAGTTCCGCCTTCCACAATTACCCTGTCCAGATATTTCCTCCATTCGGACTTGTTTGCTTTAAGTACTTTTTGAAAATCCCATTTCGGAATTTCAATCTCAAGATTTTCACGGGCTTGTTCTACGCTAATAAAAGAAGTGGCAATTTTAAGCTGAATGGATTCATTCTTTTTTGTATCAAAATATACCCAGGCGCCCAAATGATCACCCTTCATTTCCAATGTATTTTTGTATACATTTTCTTTTTCCCACACTCCCTGTTTTGTGAATGGTTTGGAAAACTGAAATACAAAATAGCCTTTGAAATTAGGGACATCAGGTCCCAGCATATAAGAATGTCGATCTGAATTGTATCCAATAATCTCATTTGATTCAGGCAAAATCTGAATGAAACCTTCAAACTCCTTTTCATCAGATATTTTCCGGCTTGCTTCAATAAACACATGATTATCCTTTCCAGCCGGAAACGAAATATTGAAAATGGCACATCGAAGTGAAGAAGCCATTTCAGTTTTAATAGTCTTCCCGGTTTCATTATTTGCTTTAACTGAATAAAACCAAGGGGAAGCTTCTTCATCAGAATGACTAAATTTCAGTGCCCTTTCGTTGGCTGAAATTTTCACATTGCCTGTTGATGGAAGAAATGAAACATATCCATAATCCCCCATCCAGATGGCGGGTTGATGTGTTCCAATAAAACCGATGACGCTTGAATCTTTATAATTGTATGGATTCTGACTGATATAGTTTTCTCTGGTCATCGCACACCATTGAGTCATTGCAAAGGGTGGAGCAACAGATGGAATTGTTCCTCCATAATCTGATTCGCTGGGCCCGGTTGAACCTATAAATGAATTTATGAATTCAACTGATTCTTTCTCTGCCACCTTATTGTTATCACAAGAAACCAGGCAGGTAACAATTAATGCAATAAATACAAATGTACTCCTCATGATAATTATTTATGTTGCTTCATACTTTCAATTTAGTGTTAGCTATTCCAGAAAAATTAGAATTTACGTGTCCACTCTTTGGGCCATCTTTCAATGACCACCTTAGTTTGTGTGAAAAATTCAATGGCATGTCTTCCCTGTCCGTGCAGGTCTCCAAAGAAGCTGTCGTTCCAGCCACTAAAAGGGAACTGTGCCATTGGTGCAGCCACACCGATATTTATTCCAATATTTCCAGCATTTGCCTGATTTCTGAATGTACGCGCATGTAATCCGCTTGAAGTAAACAGGCAAGCCATATTTCCGAAGTTGCTTCCATTAATAAACTCTATTGCCTGTTCAATTGTATCCATTGGAAGTAAACTCATAACCGGACCGAAAATCTCGGTTTTTATTACTTCGCCGTCAAGGGCTACATTTTCAAGGATAGTTGGTTTAATGAAGTTCCCTGATTCGTATCCGCTTATTGTGGCATCTCTACCATCCAAAAGTAGATTAGCGCCTTCATCAACACCTTTGCCAATCAGGTATTCAATACGCGATTTGCTTTCGGGAGTAATAACCGGTCCCATTTCAATACCTTCATCCAGGCCAAAGCCGGTGGTTTTATTCTTTGCTGCTTCAACCAGAGCTTCCCTGATCATGCCTTTTGAGTCGCCGACAGTAATAATATTAGACGCTGCTAAACAACGCTGTCCGGCACAACCGTAAACACTGTCGGCAATAATTTTCGCAGTCATGTCAATATCGGCATCGGGCATTACTATTACCGGATTTTTAGCGCCACCCTGAGCCTGCACACGTTTGCCGTTTGCAGCACCACGCTGATAAATATATTTTGCAACAGGAGTGGATCCAACAAAACTAATTGCTTTAACATCAGAATGATCAAGTAAGGCGTCAACACTCTCTTTTCCACCATGAACTAAATTCACCAACCCTTTTGGAATATCCAGTTGATCAATCAATTCGAACACCTTCATCATAGTTAAAGGAACTTTCTCTGATGGTTTTAGTATGAAACTGTTTCCGCAGGCAATGGCATAAGGCAAAAACCAGAATGGAATCATTCCTGGAAAGTTAAATGGTGCGATACAGGCTGAAACTCCAATGGGCTGACGAATCATAAACTCATCGATACCGCTCGCCACATTTTCCGAAAATTCACTTTGCATTAATGTTGGTGTTGCACAGGCGGTTTCAATATTTTCAATTCCGCGTTGCATTTCTGCCACCGACTCAGCATAACTTTTACCACATTCCAGGGTAATTAGTTTCGCAATTTCAGCAGTATGATCTTCAATTAATTGCTTTAGTTTGTATAGCGGCTGAACACGACGCATTGCAGGAGTGTTGCGCCATCCTTTTAAGGCTTCATTTGCTGCTTCAACCGCATCTTTAGCATCTTTAACTGTATTTACACCGTAAGGTACTTTTGCAAGCACCTCCTGATTTGCAGGATTGACAACATCAATTGTCTCCTTCTCTTTACTTTCAATCCATTTTCCGTTGATGTAATTTTTTAATATTTCCATGTCTCAAATATTTGTTACAGCCAATACATTTAGTACTGTTAGCTTATCAATTTTATATTAGAAATAATAACGTTGATTTTTTTTCTGCTCAACATAATTTTTCCGTGCTTTTTGTACCGATTCCGATTCAGAAACTTCGGCTATTGGAACATCCCACCAGGCATACCCGTAACCAGCGATTTTTCTTTCAGGAACAGTTTGTATATAAATTACCGTGGTCTTTTTTTCATTACTTGCATCTCTAAGTGCCTGATTAAAAGAAGTCACATCGCTGGCCTTCAAAACCTTAGCACCCAGACTTTCTGCATTTTTAGCCAAATCAACTGGTAAAGGTTCTCCGTCAAGCTGTCCGGTTTCTTCATTGCGGTACAAATATTTTGTACCAAATCCTTCGCTGCCAATTGATTTAGACAAGCCACCAATACTGGCAAAGCCTCCGTTATCGATTAAAATAATAGTGAGTTTGAATCCTTCCTGCAATGAGGTTATAATTTCTGAAGGCATCATCAGGTAACCGCCATCACCTAAAACCACATAAATTTCCCGGTCGGGGCAGGCCATTTTTGCACCGAGCCCACCTGAAATCTCATATCCCATGCACGAGTAACCATATTCAGAATGGAATCCTTTTGAGTGATGTGTTCGCCATAATTTGTGCAGATCGCCGGGAGCACTTCCCGATGCGAAAAGTACCACATCATTTGGATGCATAAATTCGTTCATCGCACCAATAACTTCCGATTGACTAGGAATGTCTTTCTCTTCAGCTTTATAGGCATAAGCAACCTTTTCATCCCAACTTTTATTATAGTCGGCAACTCTGTTACGATATGCATCATCAACCTTATAATCTTTTAATTCCTCTAATAGTTCCTCTAAAATTACTTTTGCATCTCCGGTAAGTGCCAGTCCACTGTGTTTGTGCGCATCAAATTCAGTAATGTTGATGTTTATAAATTTTACATCTTCTATTTTGAAATGCCGTTTTTGAAGCTGTTGTAAAATCACTGTAACGTGTTCCAATTCCGATAACAACATCCGCAGCAGTACTGATCGCATTGGCACCTTCTGTTCCGGTGGCACCGGTGGCACCCAAATTATGCGGATCGTTGTAAGGAAGTGATCCCTTTCCTGCAAATGTTTCACCAACAGGTATTCCAGTCGCGTGAACCAGTTTTGAGAGTGCGTTTTCAGCTTCGCTGTAGATCACTCCGCCACCGGCAATTATCATTGGTTTTTTGGCAGAACGAATCAACTTAACAGCCCTTTTTAAAGCGTTCACATCGGGTCGCGGACGAGGAACATGCCATACCCTTTTTTCAAACATTTCAAGTGGATAATCATAAGCTTCTACCTGCACATCCTGAGGAATACAGAGGGTAACAGCACCGGTATC
The DNA here is from genome assembly GCA_963710385.1 of uncultured Bacteroidales bacterium. Taxonomy (GTDB): domain Bacteria; phylum Bacteroidota; class Bacteroidia; order Bacteroidales. Next base: position 66,777 of record CAVQAB010000018.1, read on the forward strand.
GGCAGGTGAGCTTAAAACACGCATCACTTCAGGAAGGGAAGTAATCAGCTGGTCAGGGCGGTTTATCCTGTCCCAGTATTTTGAAACCGGTTTAAAACAATCGTTTACTGAAATATCCTGTGAACCAGCAGACTCTAGTTGTTGCAAAACCGGAGCTACGGTACGCTGTGCAAAAATATCGCCGGGCATCAAAAGAACAGGTAAACGGTTAATTGTTGCTCCAGCTGCCGCAGAAATCATATTTGTGGCACCCGGTCCAATGGAAGAAATACAGGCAAAAGTAGAGAGTCTGTTTTTCATTTTTGCATAAGCTGCAGCAGCATGCACAGCAGCCTGTTCATTACGAACCAGATAGTATCTGAAATCGGGAGTTTGTTGTAATGCCTGTCCAAATCCGGCAAGGTTACCATGGCCGAATATACCAAAACATCCTGCAAAAAGTGGCTGTTCAATTCCATCTCTTTCAGTGTATTGCTTTTTTAGATATATTCATTGTTGCCTGAGCAACAGTTAGTCTTTTGGTGGTCATTTTAAAATCCTCCTTTTGATTCTATTAATTCGAGAATATCTTTTTCATATGGCGTGAAGTTGGCACACCCAAGTTGAGTTACAACATGTGCTCCACATGCATTTCCCATTCGGCAGCTTTTGTACAGATCCCATCCTTTCAAATAACCATAAATAAATCCGGCTGCAAAGGCATCGCCTGCTCCCAGAATATTAACAACCTCTACCGGAAATCCGGGAACTTCCTGTACCGTTCCATCAGGCTGATAAACTATTGCTCCACGCGAACCGGTCTTTACAATTAAAGCATCAACTCCCAAATTCAGAATACCTTTAATTGCTTCATTTAGATCCCCCTTAATTTCGGGCGCAGAGATTTGTTGATGAGTTATACTCAATTGAGATTCATCAGTAAGGTAGGCAGCCAGAATCTCTTCCTCCGTTCCCAAAACAATATTTGTGTTTCGCATAAATGCCCTGCATGTAATCCCGAAAGCTCTGATGTCGTGCCATTGGTCAGCTCTAAAATCGAGGTCAAGCATTACCGGGATGCCGTTTTTACGGGCAATTTCACCTGCAAGAAATGCCGAACTACGAGTAGGTTCAATATTTAATGCAGTTCCTGAAATTTCCAACAGCCTTGTTTTTTCAATCCCGGTTTTTAAAACATGGTCAATTGTAATTTGCGAATCAGCACAATTGTCTCTGTAATAAACCAGGGGAAATCTGTCTGGAGGTTCAATTCCAAGAATAACTGCTGAACTTCTTGCACCATCGATAACCGGAATGTTTTCAGTTATTACATTTTCTTTTTCTAAAAAATTTAAAAGAAATTCGCCAACTTTATCTCTGCCAACTCCTGTTAAAAGTGACGCTTTTAATCCTAACCTGCTGCATCCAACAGCAATATTTAAAGGTGAACCTCCTACAAAGGCATGAAATCCTGGAATTTCTTCAAACGGACTCCCAACTACCTGGGAATAAAGGTCGATTGATGACCGTCCGTAGGTTATTACATCATACATTTTTTCCTGATTAGCCATATTTGTAATATTTATTCAATATTCATTTCTGCCGTCACCATTGGGATTCTCGGGTCCAGCCCTTTCCAGGAATCGTAAATCCATTTATGGTCCGGGTCATCGGTATTGGCAAGTGACTGGTCGCTACCTGTTAAGAAATTCAGGTAGTAAACATTATAACCATGCCCTGCTGCAACCGGATGATAGCCTTCGGGCACCAACACGATATCGTTGTTACGGGCAACTGCAATTTCATCTAAACTGCGGTCGTCGTTATAAACCTGTTGTATCGCAAAACCCTGTGGTTTATCAATTTTGTAGAAGTAGGTTTCTTCCAGGCATGCTTCTACTACATTCCCGTTTTCGTCAACTTTTCTATGATCGTGTTTATGTGCCGGGAAAGAACTCCAGTTTCCTGAAGGTGTGTAAACCTCTACTGAAACCAAGCGATGACAATCGAATCCGGGCTGTAACAAGCTATTTATCTGGCGAGTGGCATTATCACCACCCCTTATTTCAATTGCAGCTTCTTCCGGACGTTTAAAATATGCAGGATGATCTTCATCCGTTTCGCACCATCCGTAGGCGATGTCAAGCATCTCGCTTTCTGCGGTTAATTCAAATTCGGTATTTCTGGGAAGGTACAAAGAATGTGCAATGCCATTAAATACATCTTTCCTTCCGTTTATTGTTTCCCAGTTTCCCTTGTCGGTTTTTACGGAATAATTTCCACCCAATAGTACAATGGCATATTCATTTTCTTCAGTGTTTCTTTTCCATTTTTCACCCTTTTTCATTAGTCGGGCCTGGAAATTTAGAAATTGCCATCCGGTATCTCCTTTTAATACACTTTGGTATATTCTGCTTTTATTATCTGGTTTAACCAAAAGCGGATATTTTACATCTCTAATCATGATTTTTTTATCTAAATCAAATGTACCTCATTATTTAAATCGAACACAGCTTATCACAAGGTAATATTATGGACAGATTAGCAAAAAATGCTGCAGAATCGATTTCGAAGGAGACTCGTTTAGAAGGATCGAAACAATCAGAAATGAATAACTTGAATTATCAAATCCACCAGGAAAAATGGTGGCAACTTTGTGAGGAGAAGGTGTACAATTACCTGGAATAATCAGCAACCTTACCTTCTTATCAGCAGAATAAGTGACCTCAGGAGGACTCGAACCCCCACCATGGGAACCGGAATCCCACGTTCTATCCTGTTAAACTATGAGGCCGTAAGGTGGGCAAAGTTAATAGATTTTTATAATTTCGCGCATTGTATCAGAAGCTGACAGCATGGATTATAAGTTTGAAGAAATTGAGAAGCGGTGGCAGGGGTACTGGGAGGAGAATAAGACCTTCAGAACTGAAGATGACTTTTCGAAACCTAAATACTATATACTCGATATGTTCCCCTATCCTTCGGGATCCGGATTGCATGTGGGTCACCCTGAGGGATATACTGCCACCGACATTGTGGCCAGGTATAAAAAGATGAAAGGATTCAATGTACTCCACCCCATGGGATGGGATGCATTTGGACTGCCTGCTGAACAGTATGCCATTGAAACAGGAACCCATCCTGCTAAGATCACACAGAAGAATTGCGATAACTTTCGGAGGCAGATCAAATCGCTGGGACTGGGTTATGATTGGGACCGTGAAGTGAATACCACGGATCCTGGATACTTTAAATGGACCCAGTGGATCTTCATTCAACTTTATAACACCTGGTTCGATACAGCACTTCAGAAAGGCAGGCCCATCAAGGAACTGGAGATTCCTGGTCAGATCCGTTCCCAGGGCCAGAAGGCCATCCGGGAATACCAGGATGATCATCGCCTGGCCTATTATGACGATGCATTGGTATGGTGGTGCCCACATTGCAGGATCGTTTGCTCCAATGAAGAGGTCCTGAACGACGGCACCCATGAAAAGTGCGGGAACCCTGTGGAAAAGAAAAATCTGAAGCAATGGATGCTTCGGATCCCTCATTATGCAGAGCGCTTGCTGGATGGATTGAATTACGTGGATTGGCCAGAAGGAGTGAAAGATATGCAGCGGAACTGGATTGGCCGTTCCACCGGAGCCGAAGTGGATTTCAAGGTGGATGGCTCTGAACGCTCATTGCGGGTATTCACTACACGTCCGGATACCCTGTTCGGGGCCACATACATGGTGGTTGCTCCAGAACATCCCATGCTCAAGGAATTGATGACTGAAGAGAAGCAGGCAGAAGTTTCAACCTATGTGGCACAGGCTGGTCTGAAGTCAGATGTTGACCGTTCAGATCTATCTCGTGAAAAAACCGGAGTTTTCACAGGAAGCCATGCGATCAACCCGGTAAACAACCAACAGATTCCGATCTGGGTGGCCGATTATGTACTGTTGGGATACGGAACAGGTGCCATCATGGCCGTTCCATGTCACGACACAAGGGACTTCGAATTCGCCACCACCTTCTCCCTTCCCATAGTGTGCATCATGGATCCTGCAGTAGATGATAATGAACTTCGACAGCGCGTGCTGGATGGAAAAGCATGCTGGACGGAAGATGGGACCTATGTCAACTCCTCGGATCGCTCAACAGGATTAAATATTAACGGCTTATCCAAAGAACAGGGAATTGCCCGTACCATCGAATGGCTCCAGGAAAATGGTCTTGGCAATGAAGCCATCAATTACAAAATCAGGGATTGGCTTTTCAGCCGTCAGCGATACTGGGGCGAACCTTTCCCTGTAATCCATTGGGAAGATGGAGAGATTACACTGCTGGATGAGTCGGAGCTTCCGCTTCAGCTTCCTGATCTGGAGAAATATGAACCAGGCAGCTCAGGGTGAGTCTCCCCTGGCCAATGCCACCGAATGGTTACACGTAACAGATTCCCAGGGCCGCAAAGGACGCCGGGAAACCAATACAATGCCCCAGTGGGCCGGATCGTGCTGGTATTACCTCAGGTACATTGATCCACACAATGATCAGGAAATCTTCTCCAGCAAGAAGGAAAACTACTGGATGCCGGTAGATCTCTATATTGGGGGGGCAGAACATGCTGTACTGCATCTGCTATATAGCCGGTTCTGGCACAAAGTGCTTTTTGATCTTGGGATTGTTTCTACGGATGAACCCTACAGCAAACTCTTTAATCAGGGGATGATTCTTGCTTTTGCCTATGAAACTTCTTCCGGCGCCAAAGTACCTTCCGACATGGCTGAAGAAAAGGAGGGAGCGTTCTTTCATGTGGAAACCGGTGAATCCCTGACCCAGATTGTAGCAAAAATGTCCAAGTCATTGAAAAATGTTGTGAATCCAGACGACGTTGTTGCCGGATATGGTGCTGATTCGCTGCGCCTCTACGAAATGTTCCTGGGTCCGCTCGACGCTGTAAAACCATGGGTTGAGGGCGGTGTCAAGGGAGTATACAACTTCCTGAACAGGGTCCATAAATTCTTTGCCGATCCTGCACACTATCACGACGAAGATGAAGATCCCCGAGGTATTAAAAGCCCTTCACGGTACCATCAGGAAAGTGGGTGGTGATATTGAAGCCCTGCATTTCAATACAGCCATATCCCAGATGATGATCTTTACCAACCTGTGCATTAAAATTGGAAAGGTGCAACGAAATAGTGCAGAAGCTTTCATCAGGATACTGGCACCATTTGCCCCTCATCTGGCAGAAGAGATCTGGAGCTACCTTGGGAATCAAGAATCTATCGCTGAAGCTACCTGGCCGGATTTTGATGAGACCTTTCTTGCAGGAAGAGAGCCATGAGTACCCGGTGATGATCAACGGAAAGCTGAGATTCAAGATCACGCTACCGTTGGATATGCCTGCGGAAGAGATCCAAAAGGAGGTATTGAAGCATGAGACTGCTTTAAAATGGACCGGAGGCAATGATCCGAAAAGGTTTATTCATGTTCCGAAAAAGATCATCAATATCGTAGTATCATGAAGAGCTGGACGGATCTGTTTGTAATGTTACTGCTTACCATGGGCATCACAGCGGGGGTATATTTTCTTCCCTCAGGTCAGCCTGTTATTTCTGAAGAACCACCGGCAGAAACTTCTGAAAGTGAAGAGATCCTGTCTTCACCTGCCGAAATGCTATATGGGATTCCTGTATCTTCATTCCAAATAACCAGGGGAAAGGTGCGTTGGGGAGAATCGCTGGCAGAACTGTTGCTTCCCTACGGCATTTCTAGTCAAAAAATCCACAGTATTTCTCAGCTTTCAGATACCCTCATCGATGAGCGAAGGATCAGCTCGGGAAATAGTTTCAGCATTTTCAGCACCAATGACACCACACCCATCTATTTTGTCTATGAAAAGGATCCCCTGAACTATGTAGTGATACACCTTGCATCTGATAGTATTTGGGCAGAGAATGGTCAGAAAACCATTGAAAAGCGGTTAAGGATTGCCTCGGGAACGATTACTTCCTCACTGTGGGAGTCCATGCATGATGCCAATTCAAATCCCATGCTGGCCATTGAGCTGAGTGAGATCTTTGCATGGTCCATCGATTTTTTCGGGTTGCAGCCAGGGAGACCAGTACAAGGTGATCTATGAGGAATCATTCGTGGATTCAGTAGTCCATAGGAATTCACAAAATTTTGGGAGCCTGGATCTATCACAACCAGACTGATTTCTGGGGCATTCCCTTTGAACAGGATGGTGTCAGAAGCTTCTTTGATGAGGAGGGAAACAGCCTGAGAAAAGCCTTCCTAAAGGCTCCTCTAAGGTTTTCCAGGATCAGTTCCGGCTTTTCCAATTCCCGACTTCATCCCGTTCTGAAAATCCGCCGGCCGCATCATGGGGTAGATTATGTGGCCCCTGCCGGAACACCGGTCTATTCCGTGGGTGACGGGGTGGTGAGCAGGAAGGGGTACCAGAACAGTGGTGGAGGAAATTATGTGACCATTAAACACAACAGTGTATATTCCACCACTTACATGCACCTGAGTCGTTTTGGAAAAGGAATCAATCAAGGGGTATATGTAAACAGGGAGATGTGATTGGCTATGTGGGAGCACAGGTCTGTCCACCGGTCCACACCTGGATTTCAGGTTTTATAAAAATGGAAGTGCAGTCAATCCGCTCAAAGTGGAAGCTCCTCCGGTGGAACCCATTGATGAGGAGAACAGGGTGCCTTACGGGATTGTCCAGGGCGATCACCATGCAATCATTAAAGCTGCTTTAGCAGCTCCTCAACAACCCTGGGAAAGTGCTCATATTCAAGCGTATGTATCTTTCTTGCCAGGGATTCCGGCGTATCGTCCCTCTCCACCTCACATCTCGCCTGAAAGATAATATCACCTTCATCATACTTCTGGTTTACATGGTGGATGGTAATTCCCGATTCGGATCCCTACTGGCGATAACAGCCTCGATGAACATGCTGCCCATACATGCCCTTTCCTCCATATTTGGGAAGCAGTGCCGGATGTATGTTAAGCATCTTTCCTTCAAATGCGTCTCAGCAGATGATCAGGAACCAGCCAGAGAAAACCTGCCAGCACAATATAATCGATTTCCCTATTCGCAAAATAGCCAGGTATCTCCCCTTGATGATAAAACTGTTCCCTGTTGAAATACAACTGTCTCAACATCAAGTGATTTTGCCCTGTTGATCACATGCGGCCTCGCGATTGTTTGTCAATACCAACTTTACCCTCGCCAGAAGGGTTCGTTCGAAAAAAACGGATCAAATTCTCAGCGTTTGTTCCTGAACCGGAGGCAAATATGGCTATGTTCTTCATTTTTTTTTGAAAATAGTCGAATTTTGCATTTCTTTGCACCGTTAAAAATAACCAATAATTATTAATTAAAATTTATCAGTCATGTCTGACATTGCATCAAGAGTAAAAGCAATCATCGTTGACAAATTAGGTGTTGATGAGAATGAAGTAACTCCGGAAGCCAGCTTTACCAACGACCTGGGAGCTGATTCTCTTGACACAGTTGAGCTTATCATGGAATTCGAAAAGGAATTCAACATGGGTATTCCCGATGACCAGGCTGAAAGCATTTCCACTGTAGGGGAAGCCATCAAGTATATTGAAGAGAACGCCGAATAAGCGAATTAGTTTTTACGTTCAAACATTATTGGTATGAGACGGGTTGTTGTAACAGGCCTGGGGGCAATTACCCCCCTGGGAAATAATTTACAGGACTTCTGGAAGGCACTTGTAAATGGTGTAAGTGGAGCTGACTTGATTACCCGTTTCGATACCGAAAAGTTCAAGACCAAATTTGCCTGTGAGGTTAAGGATTATAATCCACAGGATTATTTTGACCGAAAAGAGGCCCGCAAACTGGACCGCTATGCCCAGTATGCCATGATCGCTGCACATGAGGCATTTCTCGATGCCGGGCTTGGATACAGGCAGATCATGATAAGGACCGTGCTGGTGTTATCTGGGCATCCGGAATCGGAGGCATTGAGACATTCACGAAAGAGATAGAGGGCTACATTGAGGGTGGAAGAACTCCCAAGGTTCAGCCCTTTCTTTATTCCAAAAATGATCTCTGATATTGCTGCAGGACACCTCTCCATGAAATATGGATACAGGGGACCCAATTATGCCACTGTATCGGCATGTGCCTCATCCACCAATGCCATCATTGATGCTTTCAACCTGATTCGCCTGGATATGGCCGACCTCTTTATTACAGGAGGATCAGAAGCTTCTATCAATGAACCAGGAGTGGGAGGATTTAATTCCATGCAGGCCCTGTCCACCAACAATGAAAATTACAAAACTGCCTCCCGGCCTTTTGATGCTAACCGTGATGGTTTTGTAATGGGTGAAGGTGGCGCAGGGCTGATACTGGAAGAACTGGAACATGCAAAAAAGACGGGGAGCCAAAATCTATGCTGAACTCATCGGAGGCGGAATGTCGGCCGATGCATATCACCTGACAGCACCACACCCTGAAGGAGAAGGCGCCAGACTGGTCATGAACAATGCCCTCAGGGATGCAAAAATAAAACCAGAAGAGGTTGATTACATCAATGTGCACGGTACAGCAACACCTCTGGGTGATCTTTCGGAAATAAAGGCCATTATGAGTGTATTTGGAGATCATGCTTACAAGCTGAACATCAGTGCCACCAAATCGATGACCGGTCACCTGCTGGGTGCTGCCGGTGCCATCGAATCCATTGCAGTGATCATGTCCATCGTTGATGGTATTGTTCCACCCACCATCAACCTTGTAAACCTGGATCCTGAAATTGATCCTAAGCTAAATCTTACACCAAACAAGGCCCAGAAACGAGAAGTCAATGTGGGTCTGAGCAATACCTTCGGATTTGGAGGTCATAATACTTCTGCCATCTTCAGGAAATTTAAAGATTGACCTATTGAAGAACCAACGGTTCTATGTTGATCTGGTACGCATGCTGGGATTTCTCCCTCGCAAACTGCACCATTACAGGCTCGCGTTCATCCCAAAATCTGCCATACTCCATGAAACTTCAGGCAACAACATTAACAATGAACGACTTGAATACCTTGGGGATGCGGTGTTGGATGCCATTGTAGCAGAATATCTTTTCAACAGATTTCCCAATGGAGATGAAGGATTTATGACCAAATTACGTTCCCGTATTGTAAAACGTAAAAACCTGAATTATCTGGCTACGAAAATGGAAATTCCAGCACTGATTGCACCGGGAATCTTACGCGGAAATAAATCCAAGCATCTTTATGGGAATGCGCTTGAGGCCCTTATCGGGGCTATTTACCTCGACAGAGGATATGGTGCAGCCAGGAAATTTTTCGTAAAAAAGATGGTGAAGAAACATATCGATCTGGTTCAGCTTGTGGCTAAAGACCCGGACTATAAAAGCAGGATCATTGAATGGGCACAGAAAAACCGTCTTGAAATCGTATTTGAGAGCAATGAGGAACACCTTTCAACAAGTCAATCGCCTTCCTTTATCTCAACCATCATCCTGCGTGGAGAGAAGAAGGGAACTGGAAGAGGTACGTCAAAAAAGGAGGCGGAACAGCAAGCTGCAAAAGAAGCGCTTTCATCCATTCATACTGCATAAACCGTTCTGTTTTTACTACTTTTATAATTAGAACCTAGATTCCCGAACCTTGGCATTAAAAAAACATAAGCTGGACGTGGCGATGGAGGAGGACTTCTGCCTGCTCGGAGTTGTTTCAGATGAACCCGACTATAAATTGTGCTGGATGATTAACCAGATCCTTGATCATGCCTTTGAGAAGATGGATGACCTCAAACTATTTCACAGAAAGCTTAAGGAGGAACAGAACTTCTCGCTATTCGCCTATGAGGACGAAGATGCCCTGGTCACCTATCGGATTATCAAGAATAGGTCAGAAAACGGTTACTATGTAGATGAGTTAAAAAACCTGGACTACCTGGTACATATACAGGGAGAGATCATTACCAAAAAGATCGGTGCATTTATGGAGGCTGTAGGGACCCTTTCGGCAGTAAGAATGTGTGTACCAGTGGAGCTGAAAATGATCCGGAACAAGGAACGGTTGATGCTCTGGTAGTGGCTTAAAACAACCATTTGTAAATAGGGAAACAATACTGAATAGACCGGCAGTTCGATGTTGTTCTGATATCCGTCATTGTAAAGAGAACTGAGGATTGTACCCTGGGGGATAAGGGGCCGGAACAGACGACGATAAAAGGGGAAAAAGCCCATCACCAGGTCGAAAATCATATCCAGGAAAAATAGGAGTCCGGCAATGGAGATTTTAACATATTCTGTGGTAACAATATTAAAACCCGGTCCTATTTCACTGACTTCATAGAGTACAAAGATCCATATCAGCGTTTTAATCACGAGTCCCGGAGTGATCAGGTAGCTTACTTTTGAACGGACCCTGACCAGTCCAAGCAAAACGGTAGAGAGCAATCCACCCGTCATCATCCCGGCAAGAAACCTCCAAAGTAGACTTTCCACCGGGAAAAAGAAGAGGCAAGAGCCAATGGATACCAGCTTCAATACAGAGACCAGTCTATGGAACAACTGGGCCCGGTAGCTACGTGGCAGGACTACCCGTTTTACTTTGTTCTTATATTTAGCACTGTGATTCAATACACCGTAAGAACTGACCTTAATATCTATTATTTTAAGGAGTTCAATTGTATAGGATTTTCCATTCGCCATCGTGTTGCGGGTATAACAACACCGATCTGCAGTGGCCTGACCAGGTCTGATTTTAATGAATCCCAGGATATCGCTCCATGTGGTTTTGAACTTGCCCAATCTGAACCAGGTGGCTCTTTGCTGGTAGATATAGATCATGAGAAATATACCTACCACCAGGAAGAAGAAGGTGCCGGCCAGACTATCCGGATCCTTGAAAATCGCCAGTAGGATGGGAATAATAATTGCCGCTGTGGCAAATATCAGGGCAAATGCATGCACCACATATTTCATAAACAGGATCGGGTCATGCCATTCGGGCCGATTGAAATACTCCTCCTCTTTCTTTTTTTTGTCCCTCCATGCCTTAGCACGCTGTTGCATCTTCTCGCGCTCTTTGCGGTAGACTTCGCCGGCCATGTGTTCCTCATAGGAAGGGGTCTCATCTGTGGCCGGTTCCTGGTGTTCCAGCAAATAGTTATACGCTTCGGTGATTTCCTGGAATTCCTGCTTGGCGACCGGTGATTTATTGCGGTCAGGATGATATTTCAGTGCCAGCTTCCGGTAGGCAGATTTGATCTGTTTCTCACTTGCACCGGGGGACAATCCCAGGATCTTATGGTAATCTCTTCCAGGCAAAGGGTGCTTTTGCTGCAAGTTATCTATTCCCAGGTAACCAGCAAAAAAAAGCTGTCCGCCGGGAGGACGGACAGCTTTACACCAATTAACCCTAAACTAAACCAAATTGCCTGCTACTGCTTCTTTGATTTTTTCTTTACTATTTTTTTTCTTCCACTTCGACCTCTTTGTCAATGTCCTCATCGTGGTTGACCTCTCTATGTCGGCATCGTGATCATCGTCAACATCTATGTCTCTCTTTACTACAATCACCTTTACATTCTCCCCGCCATGCTCTTCCAGGATCTCCTTGAGTTCAACTTTAACATCATCCCCATCTTCAAAATCCTCATCAATCAGGATATCAAAAGTCTCCCCATCACCGCTCTTCATTACGATCACATGTTCACCATCATGCTCTCCTTCGGTAACCCACACAAGTGAATCACCATGAAGCTCCCTTATTTCTGTTTTCTCTTCATCTTCTGAAATAAACACCATCTTTTTAGAGGGTTTATCACTGTCGGAGTCAACGGTATAGCTGTATTTCAATATATTTTTTTCATCCCTGCTCATCTCCTCCATCATCTTCACAGCGTGTTTGGCTTCTGCGGAGTCGTCAAATTGGTAAGTTGTATCTTTAACCACCTTTCCATCTTTGCTTACTTTGACGGTGACTTCAGTGGTTTCCTGGGCCATCAGGCCGGTGGTAAAGAGGAGTGAGGTAACAACCGTTATGATGCAAACTGGTATTCTTTTTTTCATTTGATGAGCAATTGGTTACAGGACAAATCTATTCCAGATTATCGTTACATAGGTTTAAAGGATGTTAAAGATTGTTAAAACGCTCTGTGTGAACCAATGATGAGAACTATCTTTGTACAATGAGTCGCACTATTCTATGGGTATTAACCATATTCCTGAGCCTGGCCATGATTGCGCTGGTGGCTGTTCAGGCCTACTGGATCAAACACTCCATTGAAACGGAGGAGAATCAGTTGGGTCTGGTGGTCAATCAGGTACTCGCTGAGATCTCCAATGAACTGATGCAGAACGAGACAGTGATCAACATCCTGGAAGAGATCCGACCCCCGGTCATCAAGCACCAGAGTAAAGCAGTCTGGAACTTTCAAATCGATGCCCGCAGCACTTATAGTGATGATTTTGAAGAAGATTTTCACGTTGATTTGGAAGAAGACATTCACGGTGATCCGGAAGAATTCCCGGTGAACGAGGAGGTCATCGTTTTTACCCCTCCCCTTCCAACATTGAAAAATCAGAAGGTCAAGATGATCGATGATTCTGTGCTGGTTATCCTGGGGGAAGATGAACTGATGCAGGACACCATACTGATTTCCGCCATGAAACCAGAACAGATTCGGATGGAACTGAGCAAGAGCTGGGAGGAGCAGGAGATGTTCGTGGATAAGATTGTTAAGAAGATGCTGGTGGATGAAGAAGATTTTGAGGACCGGATATCGGGCTCGCAGATAGAGACACTGCTTAACAAGAAACTTTGGGACCGTGGGATTACAGTACCCTTCGAATATGCCGTATATAAAGAGGGGAAAAAACCCATCTACCAATCGGAGAACTTTAGTGAATATGAGGATAGTAAGTATTTCCGTGCTTCACTTTTTCCAGGAGGGGTCTTCAATAAGACCACACTGATCAGTGTATATTTCCCCCAAGAGAGGAAACACATTTTTAAATCCATGGGGATAATGGGCGGATCTACATTACTGATCACATTCTTTATTGTGATGATGTTCACCCTGGCACTCTATATTATCTTTAAACAGAAACGTCTTTCGGAGATGAAAAATGACTTTGTGAACAACATGACCCACGAACTGAAGACTCCTATCTCTACCATCAGTCTTGCTTCGCAAATGCTAAACGACCGCTCTATTCCTGACGAGCATAAAAACCTTGTCTCATATTTCCCGTATCATCCAGACCGAAAGCAAACAGCTTGGTTTCCAGGTAGAAAGGGTATTACAAATGGCCATTTTCGACCATGGAGAGTTAAAACTGAAGCTGGAGGATGTGGATCTGCACGATATTATTGAGACGGTGGCTCAGAACTTTTTACTCCAGGCAGATAAAAGAGAAGGCAAACTGGAATTCCTTCCGGAAGCAGAAGATGCTGTCATCAAAGGAGATATAATGCACATTACAAATGTCATCTCCAATCTCATCGAAAATGCACTGAAATACACGCATCGAACCCCCGAAATAAAAATCGCCACCAGAACCGAGAATGGTGCTGTTGTAGTTTCAGTGATGGATAATGGCATTGGGATCAGCAAAGAGGACCAAAAAAGGATTTTTGACAAGTTTTACAGGGTTCCTACCGGTAACGTACACAATGTGAAAGGATTCGGACTGGGCCTTAGCTATGTAAAGCTGATTGTTGAGCATCATCATGGCACCATTAAATTAAAAAGTGAAATCGAATAAAGGTTCCCAGTTTGATATTCAACTACCTTTGAAGGTAGAATAACTAATCATTGGCAAATGAACGAGATTAAAAACAGGATTCTCCTGGCGGAGGATGATGAAAACCTGGGATCATTGCTCCAGGAATACCTTCAGGCTAAAAATTATGAGGCTGATTGGGTCACCAATGGAGAAAAGGCATTCAGGTACTTTGAGCAATTCCATTACGATCTCTGCCTGCTTGATGTCATGATGCCTGTGAAAGATGGATTCACCCTGGCTACTGAGATCCGGATGCTGAACAGTGAAATCCCAATCATCTTTCTTAACTGCCAAATCCATGAAAGAAGATGTACTGGAGGGTTTCTCCCTGGGTGCCGATGACTATATTACCAAGCCCTTTAGCATGGAAGAATTGCTCTTCAGAATTGAAGCCATTCTCAGAAGAACCAAGGGCACAAGGGGTGGAGATAAACACCATTGGGAAATTGGGACCTTCACTTTTGATACCATGAAGCAACTGCTCACAGGTACGGGCACCGAGCAGAAATTGACCACCAAAGAGTCTGAGCTGCTGAAGCTTCTATGTAACAACATGAACCAGGTGCTGGAGAGGAATTTTGCCCTGAAGGCCATCTGGATAGATGATAACTATTTCAATGCCAGAAGCATGGACGTGTACATCACCAAATTACGTAAGTACCTGAAGCCTGACTCCAATGTACAGATCATCAATGTACACGGGAAGGGTTACAAGCTGGTGGTGGATAAAACTTGAGAAAGGCTAATCGAGTTTGAGGACCGCCAGGAAAGCGGACTGGGGTACTTCAATATTGCCTACCTGGCGCATTCTTTTCTTTCCTTTCTTCTGCTTTTCAAGCAATTTTCGTTTTCTGGTAATATCGCCTCCATAACATTTGGCCGTAACATCTTTCCGGACAGCCTTGACGGTTTCCCTGGCAATGACCTTGGCTCCAATAGCTGCCTGGATGGCTACCTCGTATTGTTGCCGGGGAATCAGTTCCTTTAATTTCACACACATCCTGCGTCCAAAATCATAAGCATTATTGCGATGAATCAAAGTGGAAAGGGCATCCACCATCTCCCCATTCAACAGAATATCTAGTTTTACCAGGTCCGCTTTCTGGTATCCATGGGGATGGTAATCAAATGAGGCATAGCCTTTGGAGATGCTCTTCAGCTTATCATAGAAATCGAATACAATCTCGGCCAGGGGCATTTCAAAGGTCAGTTCTACCCTGTTGCTGGTCAGGTAGACCTGATTTTTCAGAGTGCCCCGTTTGTCAAGACATAGTTTCATGATGGGACCCACATAGTCGGCCTTGGAAATCACCTGTGCATATATGTAAGGCTCTTCGATATGGTCAATGGTTGTGGATGCAGGCAATCCAGATGGATTATGCACTTCAATCATCTCATCTTTTGGTTGACAGCACTTTGAATGATACATTGGGTACCGTGGTGATCACATCCATGTCGAATTCTCGTTCGAGGCGCTCCTGGATGATTTCCATATGAAGCAATCCCAGAAATCCACAGCGGAATCCAAATCCCAATGCTGCAGAAGACTCAGGGATAAAGGTGAGTGAAGCATCGTTTAGCTGCAACTTTTCAATGGAATTCCTAAGATCCTCATAATCATCGGCATCCACGGGATAGATCCCGGCAAAAACCATGGGTTTCACATCTTCGAATCCGGCAATATTTTCAACACAAGGACGATCCACATGGGTAATGGTATCCCCCACTTTCACCTCCCTGGAGGTTTTTATCCCGGAAATAATATATCCTACATCACCCGCCGATAACTGGGCTTTGGGTTCTAGTCCCCAGCTTTAGCACCCCGATTTCATCTGCATGGTACTCTTTTTCAGTAGCCACGAACTTAACCAGTTCACCCTTTCTGATGGTACCATTTATTATTCTGAAATAGGCAAAAATACCTCTGTAGGAGTTGAACACTGAATCAAAAATCAGGGCTTGAAGTGGAGCATCCGGATCACCCACCGGGGGTGGAATTCGTTTGATGATTGCTTCAAGGATCTCATCAACGCCCAGTCCGGTCTTGCCACTGGCCTCAATGATCTCATCCCGCTCACATCCAATCAGATCGACAATCTGGTCCTTTACATCATCGGGCATGGCACTGTCCATGTCCATCTTGTTCAGCACCGGGATGATCTCCAGGTCGTGATCGATGGCCTGATAAAGATTGGAGATGGTCTGAGCCTGGATTCCCTGGGTGGCATCCACTATGAGCAGGGCTCCTTCACAGGCAGCAATGGATCTGCTCACTTCATATGAAAAATCCACATGGCCTGGTGTATCGATCAGGTTCAGGATGTAGTTCTTGCCCTCAAAAATGTGCTCCATCTGGATGGCGTGACTCTTGATGGTTATTCCACGTTCCCGCTCCAGCTCCATATCGTCAAGTACCTGATCCTGAAAATCCCGTTCATCCAAAGTGCCGGTCCTTATCAATAGCCTGTCGGCCAGGGTGCTTTTCCCATGATCAATGTGAGCAATGATACAGAAATTACGTAAATGGTCCATAAGGATGATCCCGGATTTTTCCGAGCACAAAGATAGCAAACTCCGGGATATTCATACTGCGTTTATTATTTCTCTTCAGGGTATTCAGTTCAGGGCTGAAAATCTTTGTGTCAAAGATTTATAGGCCCCTTACTTGAATTCCCTTTCGAGAAATAGGTGGCGTATGTAATGCCCTTCCAAATGGGAATGAGGGACTATTGAATATGCTGGAATTGGTGAAGTCAAAAAAAGAGGCCGTCTCTTGTGAGACAGCCTCTTGAATTTATGTATGTGTGTGTTTTTACATCATTCCCATTCCGCCACCGGGTCCGCCCGCAGGCATTGGAGGTTCGGGCTCAGGAATATCAACAATGGCACATTCGGTGGTGAGTAACATACCGGCTATGGAAGCGGCATTTTCCAGGGCAATACGGGCCACCTTGGTAGGATCGATTACACCTGCTTCAAGCAGGTTCTCGAACTTCTCGGTTTGTGCATTGTATCCGTAGTCACCTTTCCCAACATTGATGGCTTTAACAACCACGGAACCTTCAAGACCAGCGTTTTCAACAATCTGGCGAAGCGGTTCTTCAAGGGCCCTTCTTACGATGGCAATACCGGTGTTTTCATCTTCGTTAGAACCAGTGAATTTCGTCAGTACATCAATAGCGCGCAGGTAGGCAACACCACCTCCAGGGATAATTCCCTCTTCAACCGCAGCGCGGGTTGCACTGAGTGCGTCATCAAACATGTCCTTTTTGGATTTCATTTCTACTTCAGAAGCTGCTCCAACATAAATTACAGCTACACCCCCGGCCAGTTTGGCCAGACGCTCCTGGAGTTTCTCACGGTCATAATCAGAAGTGGTATTCTCGATCTGCTTCTTGATCTGTCCGATCCTGGCTTCGATCATTTTTTTCTCACCACCACCATTTACAACTGTCGTATTTTCCTTATCAATGGAAATCTTCTCAGCGCTTCCCATCATTTCCAGATCAGCACCTTCCAATTTCAATCCCTTCTCTTCAGAAATAACAGTACCTCCGGTAAGGATGGCAATATCTTCCAGCATCTCTTTACGCCTGTCACCAAATCCGGGAGCCTTTACAGCAGCAATTTTAAGTGATCCACGCAGTTTATTGACCACGAGGGTAGCCAGTGCTTCAGCATCTACATCTTCGGCAATGATCATCAATGGACGACCAGTCTGTGCAGTGGCTTCGAGAATGGGAAGCAGATCCTTCATGGTGGAGATTTTCTTATCATGTATCAGGATGTAGGGATTCTCCAGTACAGCTTCCATTTTTTCGGTATCGGTCACAAAGTAAGGAGAAATATACCCACGGTCGAATTGCATACCTTCAACCACATCCACATAGGTATCGGATGATTTTGATTCCTCAATGGTGATGACACCCTCTTTCTTCACCTTTGACATGGCTTCTGCGATAAGTGCACCAATGGAGGCTTCATTATTGGCAGAAATGGAGCTACCTGCTCAATCTTCTCGGTATCATCACCCACTTCTTTGGACTGCTTTTTAAGGCTTTTTACAACCTCAATCACAGCTTTGTCAATTCCACGTTTCAGGTCCATTGGATTGGCTCCGGCAGTAACGTTTTTCAGATCCTACCTGTACGATGGACTGAGCCAGAACAGTTGCAGTAGTAGTACCATCACCAGCATCATCGTTGGTTTTGGAAGCAACTTCCTTGACCATTTGTGCACCTACGTTCTCAATAGGATCTTCCAGATCAACTTCTTTTGCTACAGTTACACCATCCTTGGTGACCTGTGGAGCACCAAATTTCTTTTCAATAATTACATTACGACCTTTGGGTCCCAATGTTACCTTGACAGCGTTAGCCAGTTGATCGATACCGCTTTTCAGCTTATCGCGGGCTTCCATGTCAAATTTGATCTCTTTTGCCATTTTTATACTTTTTTTTAGGTTATTTACTTAGAAATGAATAATACATCACTTTGTGAAATGAGAAGATAATCTTCATCATCAATGGTTAATTCCTGACCGGCAAATTTGCCATAAAGAACCTTATCACCCACTTTAATCTCCATGGGTTCGTCCTTTTTGTCTGCTCCGACCATTACTACTTTACCATGCTGTGGTTTTTCTTTCGCTGTATCGGGAATGATGATACCACTGGCGGTTTTTTCTTCAGCCTCGGAGGGCTTAACGAGTACCTTACCTGCAAGGATCTTACCTTTAAGTTCTGCCATTTTTCTTATTATTTATTAGTTCGACATTATCAAAATCGCTATCTCTTTATCATAATTTGTGCCAAAGGGCATAATCAAAAAAAAAGTGTCAGTAATATGACATACTGACACTTTTCTATAATATATATTTTCGTGTTTGTTTATTCCTCACCGCCTTCATCAGGCTCTGTACCAAAGGATTCGGGCAGATCAATGGTCTGAGATGGCTGATCCATGATGGTCTCATCAAACTGTCCCTGTAGACGCGAATTGTCAGCTTCACCAGCTTTGGGAACGGTAATCCCGGCCAGAAGGCTGAACAGAATCAGTGCAGCACCAAGGGTCCATGTGGCTTTCTCAAGAAAATCAGCAGTCTTGCGAACTCCCATGTACTGATTGGATGATGAAAAGTTCGATGCCAGACCACCACCTTTTGAATTCTGAACAAGTACAATTAAAATGGTAAAGATGCATGTGACAACAATCAGTACCGTAAAAACAACAAACATTTTATTACCTCTTTATGAATGGTTTATATTCTTTATTTTCTCAATTTGCGCTGCAAAGTAAGCACTTTTTTCCGGATATTTCAAACTTAATTTCTCGTAGGCATAGATGGCTTTTGCATACAATCCCTGCTTCACATAGATCTTGTGCCAGGGTATCGGTAATGAAGCCATCATGCTCCCTGATGGAAGCGAGCGATACATCACCCTTGAGTCTGTCTTCTTATCTGCCCGAATTGGTCCCGGTTCTTCCTGATGAAATGGGTAATCAGCTTGCGATGATCACCAGTTCCAGCTCCGGTTCTATTTCATCCATGATGGGAACCTCCGATTCTTCCTGGATCGGGCTCTTCCATATCAGTTTCGTCCTTGACAGCCTGAAATCAGGGTTTCGGAGGAAAACTCTCTCGGATAAAGCCGATTCCTGATCTGCATCCGATATGACATCCTCTGAATCAGTCTCCTCATCAAGTTCCAGCAGATCTTCGCTGGTTCAGGAGCAGCATAAGGAGCATGCTGTTCAATGATTACATCGGCCTGCTGATGAGGTTCATCTGAGAACTGAATGCCATCCCGGTTCCTCGGGGATAATCTCCTCTTCCGGTTCTGGGATACTTGAGGTTGACTACCTCTGTAACCAGCTGGTACAAGCTTTCTTCGGTCACTTGAATAGACCGCAGCAAGCTTCAGGTCAGCTTCTTTATCATGACCAAGCGCTTCTTTGATCCGTGACCTTCAGCATATGGGCCAGATTGAACATGGGATAGTTTCTGCACAGGTCATTCACTTCCTCCAGGTCGGCAGGAGAGTAGTGGTCGGTATTAAGCAGTCGGATGAAATCTGAAGGATCCATAGATTATAATGTTACCAGGATACAAATGCCCTGTTAAAGATATCCTCAATCAGGTTCTCAACAATGAGTTCAATAAGTTCGTTTTCAACGTCTGTCAGGTTTTGTGAAGCATCATAATCCTCATACCTGGAGAAACTTGTATCATAATCGAGATCAGGTTCAATCTGAGTTGGTATATTTAACCCGGACTGTAATGGTGAGCCTGTTGCGGGCAGCGGTTTCCTGTCCTGTAATGGCTGTGGGCCTGGTCTCATAACCAGTGATTTCACCGGAAAAACTGCACATCTCCTCCATCTGGTGGACAGGTTCAGGCTTGTGTTTCCCTGGATCTTATCCATCAGGGCATCGGTAAACAACTGGCTCAGTTGAGCCTGAACAATGGGAGCCCGTTTGGGAAATAATCCACCGAATAGGTCTGAACTTCCGGGGAAATATTTACCCCGCTGAAGGAATAGGTCACCTTGCACTGCGGTAAAAATACGACAACAGCCAGCACAAGATCATGTTGAAAGCCAGTGGCAGGCTCCTGTGACGAGATACGAATCGCGCTGGGCTGAAGCTTGCCGGTATGTTATGAGCTCGTTCATGGCTACTGTTCAATGTTGTATTCTTTAATCTTTCTGTATAAGGTCCTTTCTGAGATTCCGAGGTCCAGCGCAGCATATTTTCTTTTCCCATTGTGCTTCTCCAGGGCTTTAATAATCAGCTCGATCTCTTTGTCTTCAAGGGAAAGTGACTCCTCGACGATCTCTTCTGTATCCGTGATATGCTCCTCATCCCTGCTCTTTTTGGATGTGCATCTGGTGTGCAATCAGGTTTTCAGCTTCGGTAGGGCAGGTCATCAACCGTGGAATAGAGCTTTTTAATGATCCCTTCATTTTCCTGCTCAATATCGGAACTTACAGATCCCTTCTCCATGATCTGTGCCACCAGTTTTTTCAGATCATTCATGTCACTTTTCATATCGAACAACACCTTATAAAGAATCTCCCTTTCTGAATTGAAAGCCTCCTCACTTACCTTTTCCTTGCTGATCAGGGCAGGTAAACTGGTTTTATTGATAATCAGGCAGGTAATGCATCAGTGACGGAAGCATGATACCTCCCTTTCCTGCTCAATGATGGAAAGCTGTTCGGTTACATTTTTCAGCTGTCGGACATTACCCGGCCATTCATAATTCAGCAATACCTGCCGGGCTTCCTCTTCAAGCCTGATGGCAGGCATTCGGTACCGTTCTGAAAAGTCGGCATGCAAATTTCCTGAACAACAGCAGAATATCATTTCCCCGTTCTCTCAGTGAGGGAATCTGAATGGGAACCGTATTCAGTCTGTAGAAACAGATCTTCTCTGAATTTCCCTTTCCTGATGGCCTGAGAAATATCCAGGTTGGTGGCAGCAACTACCCTGACATCTGTTTTCAATACTTTGGAGGAGCCCACCCTGATAAACTCTCCGGTTTCAAGTACCCTTAGTAGCCTTACCTGTGTGGAGAGTGGTAATTCAGCCACTTCATCCAGGAATATAGTACCTCCGTTGACCACCTCAAAATAACCTTTCCTGGTATCGTGGGCACCTGTAAAGGCTCCTTTTTCATGTCCAAACAGTTCAGAATCTATGGTACCTTCGGGAATCGCCCCGCAGTTCACAGCAATGTACGGACCATGCTTCCTGCCACCAAGGGCGTGAATAATTTGAGGGAATGCTTCTTTTCCAGTTCCACTTTCACCGCTGATTAATACACTCAGATCGGTGGGTGCCACCTGCCTGGCTATATCAATGGCCCGATCAAGACCCGGGAAGGTCCCGATAATTCCAAACCGTTGTTTTATTTGTTGAATCTCCATGGTACTCTCTGACAAAATAACCTGAAAGTATGACAAAATTACAATTTTAGGCGGATTCAAAAAGATTTCTCCACATTGTTTCCTATTTTTGAAAAAAAAAAGTGACTCAAATCCTGGGTATTATTCCTGCAAGGTATGCATCCACCCGATTTCCCGGAAAACCTCTGGCATTGCTGCACAACAAACCTATGATCCGCTGGGTATATGAAAGTGTCCAACCCGTATTCTCGCATCTGGTGGTGGCCACAGATGATGATCGCATCTACAAAACTGTTATGGATTTTGGCGGACGTGCAGTGATGACCTCTCCAGATCATCAAAGTGGAACAGAAAGGTGTGCAGAGGCGTATTCACTTTATCAGGACCAGTCAGGTGAAAAATTCAGCCATGTAGTGAATATTCAGGGAGATGAGCCTTTGATTAAAACAGAACAACTGACAACGCTGCTGGATTGCGTTCAGGTTCCAGGAACAGGGATAGCCACACTAATCCAATCCCTTCAGGATCAGGATGAACTTGTGAATCCTAATGTAGTGAAAGTGGTTGTGGACAAATCATTCAAAGCCCTCTATTTTTCAAGGAGCCCCATCCCCCACATGAGGGATTTTCCACCCGGGCAATGGAGTGAAAAACATACCTATTATTCACACATCGGATTGTATGCATTTCGTTCTGATGTGCTGGAGGAAGGTGGTTAAGCTACCTCCTGCTTCACTGGAGCAGGCCGAATCGCTTGAACAGTTGCGGTGGATGGAGCACGGGATCCCGATCCAAACCAGGATCACTACTATTCCGTCACTGAGTGTGGATACTCCCGAAGACCTAAAGAAAATCAGTTCACAAGTCTGAAGTCCTATTCATAGTGAAGTGTTTGAGCCGGATTGGCCTTTGCTGCACGGTATGAAAGGTAAGAGACCGTCAGCAATGAAATAAAAATGGCAACCCCTGCCGCCGCTATATATATCCAGGGTGTAAATCCGATATTAAAAGGAAAATCCTGCAACCAGTTCTGCATAAAAAAATAGGCCGCAATCCACGCCAATAATACAGATACACCCATGAGAGCCATAATTTCACGAGAAACCACAACGATGACTTCACTTATGCTGGCACCCATGGCTTTTCGGATACCAATTTCACGGGTCTTGCGGTGCGTATTGTGCAGGGTTAATCCAAAGAGCCCAAGACAGGCAATGAGTGTGGCAAGAATGGCAAACATCATTGATAGCCTGCCTGTTCTTTGTTCCTCCTTATAATAATTGTCAAGCTCTTCATCCAGAAAAAAGAACTGGAAGGGTGCTTCATTGGTCATATCCATCCAGATTTCCCTGATCCTGTTAAGAGTAATAGGAACACCTTTACCTGCCACTCCCAGCCTGATGGTAACATAGCCGGGCCATTCAAGATTTTCCGGTTTTAACCTGAACATATATGGGCCAATGGGCTCCCGTAAAGAGCTGTGATGAAAATCTTCGACAATTCCTATGATTCTTAACTGATTGGTGTCTCCTTTTTGGGTGGGTTCGAGGATCACTGCGTTAAAGGGATCTTCAATACCATAAGTCTCTATCGCAGCTCGGTTCAGAAGGATAGCCGAACTATCCGTAGAAAACTGATAATCAAAAAAACGGCTTTCTTCATTGGCCATTTTAAAACCATAGGTTTTCATAAATTCATGATCCACATAGTTGGTGGCAAACATATAATTCTTTGAAGCTTCTCGTCCCTTGATCTGGTAAGTCTCGGTTTTATTATCGAATCCCAGATATGTAGTTGAATTTGAGGCAGAAGCCACTCCGGGTATCTTTTCGATCTCCCTGCAAAAGGTTTGTATGCTTTGATTCAGCGGAAGGATCCGCTTCAAGACAACCAGCTGTTCATTTTCAAATCCAAGGTTCTTCTGAAGCAAATACCTCAGTTGATTTGATACCACCAGTGTTCCAACTATGATGGCAACAGAAATGGTAAACTGGAAAATGACCATAATTTTCCTAAAATAACTGGCCCTCCTTAATCCTTGAAAGTCACCCTTAATCCCCTCCACGGGTTTGAACCTGGCGAGGAACATGGCCGGATAGGCTCCGCTAAGAAGCCCTACAATCAAGGCAAGTGCGATAACAATTGGCAACATGTAGTTGTGTTGTGCCGTCCCCATCCTCAGATCAAGATCCATGGTCCGGTTAAACCAGGGCAGAGATAACTCCACCAAAATCAAAGCAAAAGCAAGTGCAATCAAACTTAGAATGACCGATTCGGTTAAAAACTGTTGTATCAGCATCTTTCGGTTTGATCCTGCCACCTTTCTAAGTCCGATCTCTCTCGCTCTAATGGAAGAACTGGCGGTGGAAAGGTTCATGAAATTGATGGAGGCGATAATCAGGATAAAGAACGCCACAAGGGCAAAAATACGTATGTAGAGGCTGTCATTTACAGGTCGAAAACAGATTTCCAATCCCACTTCAATGTCGGGTTGCAGGTGAATATCAGTAAGAGGCTGAAGAAATACCCCGTATCGGTTCCCCCCCGCTTTCCACTCTTCAAGGCTGACACCCAGAATGGATTCAAGTTCCCTGCGGATATGTTTATTCATCACAACAGCCATTTTCTTCTCCACCTGTTTCCAATCGGCTCCAGGGGATAGTAGAACGTAGCTGAACAAAGAGGTCTGGAACCAGGTTTCACTCTGGTATTGATCAAATTTCGACATGGATCCGATAAAATCAGCGAAAAAATGTGAATTCTCCGGTAGAGCTTCAATAACCCCTGTAACCACGTAATAGTTGCTGTCCCGGTTCACGCTGAGGGGCAGTCCCATAGGATCCCTCTCTCCGAAATAGAGTCTGGCCTTCTCCTCCGTAATTACAATGGAGTTGGATCTGGACAAGGCAGTGGAAGGATCACCTTTAATAAAATTGATGGTGAAAATGTCGAAGATGGAGGAATCTGCGAAGAGGAAATGATCTTCTATATGTTTTTCCCCGTCATACCAGATCAATCGCTGGTTGAATACATCAAATCGCACAAAATTTTCGATTTCAGGAATCTCCTCTGTGAAAGTGGGGGCCATGATCATGGAGGTCCATGCTCCTCTGAATTCCTGATCACCCATCACCCCATCAATATAGAGCCTGTGAATACGGTCGCTGTTCTCATTGAACCGGTCAAAACTCAACTCCTTGAGTATAAACAGAAGGATCAGTATAGAACTGGCCAGACCAATGGCCAATCCTGAAATATTGATCAGGGTGAAAACCTTGTTCTTACTGATATTTCTAAGTGCTACAGTAAAGAAATTCCTCCACATGTCACAGCTGTTGACAATGTAAAAACAGTTTTCGTGCCACAATGTTTAAGGAACTGTAGTTAAAATGGTTGATCATTTTTCATGAAAAGTCTTCATGTGGAAAAGTGTTCGAAATCGAACCTGATATGCCCGAAATGGAACATTCGGCAATTAAATATCGAAATGAACCCTGAAGGTATAGAGGGAATAGCCCATTGATAGATTCTTAAAGTCATACTCCAACTTATTCCCTGCTGTTTTGGCCATTTCGATAAATCCCAGACCAGCTCCACCTTTGGCCGTAAATTCGCCATTGGTAATGGTATTTCTGTAGAGTTCCTTTAACTCCTCCTTATTTCGCTTATTCACAGCGTCAATCCTGGCCCGAAGGGGATTCACCTCTTCATTTTTCACCGGATTCCTTGTAACCAACTCAATGTTAGAGGAGTTCCGGCTAATTTGGCAGGAGGGACAGAATCCTGACCTCTTTTCCCCATTGCAATGAACCTGATCACTGTACTTTGTGATGTTCTCAAGGGCCTCGATCATGATAGAAATCATTTTCTTATAGGTCTTGAAGGAAAGTTCATGATCCTGTGCAGCCATTTTAAATTCCGACAGCAACCAATCGATGGTACTGAAAGAAAGTGGACCCTGATAGGACAGGATTGACTTACTCAACATTGCGTATCAGGTTAGATATCGAAATTTAAGAAAAACTAATTAAAGATTCATCGTTGTTATCCACATACCCTGAATCCTCCAAAAGCTCGGTTTGGTGACTGGCCTCAACGGCCAGTTGATCGCACCGTTCATTCTCAGGAATACTGGCATGTCCCTTTACCCAGACAAAGGTGACGGTATATTTCCTGTATAACTCCAGGAACTGCTGCCAGAGATCCACATTCTTCTTTTTCTTAAATCGTTTCACCTCCCAGTTAAATACCCATCCCTTGTTCACAGCATCGGAAACGTACCGGGAATCAGTATAGACTTTCACCTTTAGATCGCCACGTCTTAGTGATTCCAATCCCCTGATCACAGCAAGCAGCTCCATCCGGTTGTTGGTGGTTAATTTGTAACCTTCTGAGAGCTCCTTTCTGTGCTTCCCGTAGATCATCACCACACCCAGTCCACCCGGACCAGGATTTCCCCTGGCAGCTCCGTCTGTATAGATGACTATTTCTCCTGGGGACATGGTTGCATTATTGGTTCAAAGTCATTTCGGTCACCAGATGACCCGCCCCCGCATATTTATCGATAAGAAACAATACATACCTGATATCCACATTGATACACTTCTGGAGTTCCGTTTCAAATGCCACATCACCACTCATTGCTTCCCAGTTGCCATCAAAAGCAATTCCAATGAGTTCGCCTTGGGCATTGATAATCGGACTTCCTGAGTTTCCACCGGTGATATCGTTGTTAGAGGTAAAGCAGACATTGAGCTTGCCATCTTCACCGTAGGGTCCGTAGTCCCTGCCCTGGTATAGCTTTTTTAGTTTATCCGGAACAACGAATTCAAAATTGGCGGGATTCTCTTTCTCCATTACTCCTTTGAGTGTTGTATAATGTTTAAACAGAACAGCATCTCTGGGATTATAGTCACCCACAGTGCCGTAATTCATTCGAATGGACGAATTGGCATCAGAATAGAATTCTTTGTCGGGATACATTTCCAGAAGCCCTTTCAGATAGAGTCTTCGTCCCCGTTCGAAGTCAGCATTGTAATTTTCCATTTGTCCCATAATCTCGAAATAAATCCGGGCGTTGAGCGCAGCCCTGTAGGCCGGATCCTTTCTCAAGGTTTTCAGTGACGGATCTTTCATGAATGCCAGAAACCTTTCCTGATCAGTTACAAAGGACTTATTGAAGTACTTTTCTACGTATCTGTCTACATCCCCCTTGTATTTATTCTTCACCTCAAGGACAAATTCAGGCAGATATTGATCATCCAGTTCTTCTATCAGCAATTTTATCATGGCTTTCATCACCTTTTTATCAGTGGAAGGATTGTAGTCCTTGTAAAAGTCTGCAGAATATTCTGACAATCCGTTCGCCGCCACCTCAATTTCCTCCTGATTTGACTCCGGACCAGCCATCACTCGCTCAAGTAGCTGAAGATTCCGTGCAAAATTCACAGATTCCATACCAGCTTCAAAACCTGACCTTAAGATGGTCTCTTCCAAATATTGACTTGCCCTCTTAACCTCTTTTCTCTGATCCACCGCAATTCGGATATTATCAAGTGCATCTCCATACAGCGCTTTTCGCGCTTCAGTCTGACCCACCCATTCCCGAAAAGCCTCCTCCTGCTTTTGCTGGTTGGCCAGGACGTTTAGATTTTTCAATCCTTTGCTCTGTCCAATAGAGTATTTCCAGTAATTCGCTGAACGAGCATGTTTTGAGGAATACTGAATCCTGACCTTTTCATCGGCCTTCATATCCTCCATGATCAACTCCTGTTTGACACCCCTGATAAGGATCCTGTTTGGATGTGTGATTTCGAGCAATTCCTCAATTTCCCAGGAAGTCATGTAACGGTTTGTTCTGCCAGGATATCCAATTACCATGGCAAAATCTCCCTTCTTGTATCCTTTCAGGGAAATGGGAAGGTAGTGCTTGGATTTCAGGGGAATGTTATCCGGACTATATTCTGCGGGATTCCCGTCGGGACCAGTATATACCCTGAACATTGAAAAATCGCCTGTATGACGTGGCCACATCCAGTTGTCTGTATCTCCACCAAATTTACCAATGGACTCCGGTGGCGCACCAACCAGCCTCACATCATAGTATGTTTCAGTCACAAAAAGGAAAAACCTGTTCCCATTAAACATACTCCTGATGATGGCCTCATAATGTGTACCGCGGGTAGCATCTGATGAAATTGCCCCGGAAATCGAGCGAATCTTTGAATCACGTTCTCCCTGGGACATCTGTTCATTAAGTTCGGGTATAATTTGATCCGTCACCTCCTCCATTCTTACCAGGAAGGTGATGGTTTTGCCTTCGTTGGGCAATTCCTCTTCCCGGGTCATGGCCCAGAAGCCGTTTTTTAGATAGTCATGCTCCACAGAACTATGGTACTGGATCTCGTCATAACCGCAGTGGTGATTGGTGAGCAGGAGTCCGTCCGGTGAAACCAATTCTGCAGTGCAGGACCCTCTGTCGAGTGCACCCACTGCATCTTTCAGGCTTGCCTGATTTATGCTGTATATCTGATCGGCTGTGAGTTGCAGGCCCATTTCGGACATTTCATCCATATTCATCTGTTCAATCAGGCTTAGGAGCCACAATCCCTCATCTGCCCGAGCCTTAACCTGGAATGCGATCAGGAGACCGATTACCCATAAAGATATTTTTCTCATTCTTCTATTTTTTATAAGATTTGATAATATGCTTGAATCATGGAAGTGCAAATATTGTAAAATTCTTTCTGAAACTACCATTGGAATAGCAGTTTAAAAGAGCTTCATTTGGTCATTTAGCAATCTGAATGATCTCCGGTGATAAGGAGTGGGGCCATGATTTAGCAGCGCTTCCCTGTGAGAACGTGTGGGATAACCCTTGTTGGTGTTCCAGCCATATTCGGGGTATTGCTTATGCAGCCCTTTCATATACTCGTCCCTATGGGTTTTGGCCAGTATGGATGCTGCTGCAATGGAAGCATATTTGGCATCCCCTTTAATTATGCATGTATAAGGTATCTTATTGTAGGCCCTAAAGCGGTTTCCATCGATAATCAGGTGTTCAGGATGTAGTGCTCAATTGCTCCAAGGGCCCGGTGCATGGCCAGGAATGAAGCATTGAGAATGTTGATCTGGTCAATCTCCTTTTCACAGACGATTCCAACTCCAAATGCAATGGCTTCGATCTCAATCACCCTGCGCAATATCTCTCTTGTTTTTGGGGAAAGCTTCTTACTGTCATTCAGCAGAGGATTCCCGGAATTATGGGGACAATATTACCGCAGCCGCAAATACGGGTCCGGCAATGCATCCCCTGCCGGCTTCATCACATCCCGCTTCAACAATCCCTTTCCTGTAAAATGGTTTAAGCATCTGCTTCGAGCACCTGCTGAATTGAGTCCCACAACTTAACGGCAGTATGGTCCCAGCTGAACTAGTTCCCGCCGCATTCTTCCCTTTTCGATCAATTCCTGCCGCAGTCCTTTCTCCCGGAACATCCTGATCATACTGTCCCTGATGCTCGCCGGGCTTTCTGGGGAAGCAAAAATGGCAGCATCTCCTGCAATTTCGGGCAGGCTCGTCACTTTTGAGGCGATCACCGGAATATCGCATTTCATGGCTTCCACAATGGGAATCCCAAAGCCTTCGAAAAAGGGAACAAAGGTCATGGCCCAGGCAGCCCCAAGCACATCATTAAGCTGTTCCGGAGATAGCCGGCCGGTAAAGATCACATCCTTCCTGTTCTCCATCTTTTCCAGCTGCTCTTCCATGGATTGTGTTAGAAAAAACTTCTCTCCCACAAGGACCATTTTATAATTGTCCTTATTTTCATCTTTAAATAGCTGAAATGCTTTCAACAGGTTGGTAATGTTCTTTCTGGGATGCAGGCTTCCCACAAAAACGAAGTAGGGAGAACCTCCGGTAAATTCATTTCTTACCTCACTATCCGCTCCTCTGTAAGTGGTTGGAACCGTTCATTGGCACCGTTATAGGCCAGATCCACCTTATCTTCCGGCACATCATACTGATTAATGATGTCTCTTCTGGAATATTCAGAAACGGTTACAATTCGGGTGGCTTTCCTGGCAAACTTCGGGAAAAAGTATCGATAATACTTTCTCACCAGCCAGGGAAGGTCGCCTGGTCTGTGTTCAAAGTTGATGTCATGGATCACTGCCACTGATGGCACCTTTGATCCCAGGGACAGGAAACCGTCCGTACTCAGAAACAGGTCAGGTTTTACCCTCTTCAAATAGGCTTTGACGCGACATTCAAACCAGAAGTACCATAAGAATGGGTGCCGGGTGGCGGGCCACAATACAACGGGAGTTACATTATCACCAAACACTACCTCCTTACTAAATTTCCGGTCAAACAGAAATATGAAATGTGTTTCGGGATGCGCCCGTGTGATCCTTTTCAGTGTTTCGAAAGTAAACCAGCCAATACCATCTAATTTTCCCGGCATTAATAGGCGGGTATTCACCGCGATTGTTTTCTTTTTTATCTCCTGGTTCAAAGCGGCCTGTGACTTTTCTGGGGCGAACTTATTACATTTGTATTGAATTAAAAAATATTTTTGGAAGTCAATCCGAAGATCGTTCCAAATTAGATCGAATTTGAAAAAGCGATTCATCACCAACCTGGCCCTGCTGATCTTCCTCAATCTACTGATCAAACCTTTCTGGTTTTTTGGAATTGAGGTAGGCGTTCAGAACCGGGTGGGTGAAGAGATGTATGGCTTTTACTTCTCTCTTTTCAATTTTGCATTTATTCTTAACATCCTTCTCGATATTGGCATCAATAATTTTAATAACCGGGCCATTGCGAGGGATCACAGCAAGCTAAAGGAGCACCTGGCAGCCATTATCCCATTGAAACTATTCCTTTCCCTGATATATGCAGGAGTAGTTTTCCTCTCCGGGAAGATTATTGGGTACTCCTCAGAACAATTTAGCATGCTTTGGATGCTGGTGTTGAACCAATTCCTTGCCTCATTCATACTCTATTTCAGAACCAATATTAGCGGATTACAGTACTTTCGAACGGACAGCCTACTATCAGTCATGGATCGCACACTGATGATCCTTTTCACCGGATTGCTGCTGTGGGGCAATCTTACCAGTGAACCCTTTCAGATTGAATGGTTTGTTTATGCCCAGACTGCCTCCTACACACTTAACCCTGATCACCAGTGCTGTCATCGTCCGGTACAGGTCCGGATCATTCATCGGGCACCTTAGCATATCACGCTCACTGCCGCATTCTTCGTCTGAGCTATCCTTTTGCATTGCTTATCCTTTTGATGTCACTTTTTAACCGGGTTGACTCTGTCATGCTGGAGAGGCTTTTGCATGAAACAGGGAGGGAGCAGGCAGGTATATATGCACAATCCTTTCGAATATTTGAAGCAGCCTCCCAGTTTTCCCTTCTGTTTGCCATGCTTCTTCTTCCCATGTTTTCAAGGATGCTCCGATTGAAACAACCTGTGAATGAATTCATCAGGATTGCACTTCCGTTGCTGATGGTAGCAGGTCTTTCAGTGGCCATATCAGGCAATTATTATAAAAGGGAGATCATCGATCTTCTCTATACTTCCCATGCAGTATACAGTGCTAGAATATTTGGGATTTTAATGATCGGATTCCTGTTTGTATCCACCAGTTATATCTATGGCACCCTGCTAACGGCCAATAACAACATGCGACAGTTAAATATACTAGCAGCATCTACTGTGCTTATCAATGTAACTCTGAACCTGATCCTCATCCCTCGTTACCACGCTCTGGGTGCTGCCATCTCAAGCCTCATTTCACAGGGATTTTATGCCATTCTGCAATTGATCCTTTCCATTCGTTTGTTAAAAATCCCTGTTAATGGAGATATTATGCTCAGAATAGTGGGCTTTCTTGGATTTAATCTGATCACAGGTTATCTGACACTGCTTATTCCAGGCTGGATTCCGGGATTTGTTGTTCTTCTGGTATCCTGTGCAATCAGTTCGATCCTTTTTGGATTGATCAGACCAAAGGAAATTCTCACCATCCTCAGATCCGAGTAAGGTTTGAATTATTTCGGTATCTCTCCCACTTCATTCATATCCCATGATCATATCACTATGTTGCTCCATGCAAAATAACCGACACATGATCAGGTTTACATACATTATTAACATACATTATAATATTTAATTTATTGTTTATAAATATATTATAATTTTCTTTATGGTGTTTTTTACTCTTCTATATATTTGTAGATATCACTCATGTTAGGAATTTGTTAATTGTATCTCCTTTACCATGGCTATGATAACGGCGGGCTTTAGTTATTTTTAGCCAAACAAATCCAACACTTGCAAGGTGGAGCAAAAGAAAGACCAAAAACTGAGAAGGACCAACAGGACCTCCATTCTCTTCAACAACAGGGAACAGGAGGCCATCAATCTCTTCTGTGAAAAATACGAGATCAGAAATAAATCCAAATTTATGAGGGAGTCCATCATGACTGAGATCCTAAAACGGTTCGATGAAGATTACCCCACGCTGTTTGAGTTTGAGAAACCCAATCTATTCTATACCAAATAATCCGATTCCTTTCAAGTACATCTAGATTGAAACATCATGGAAGACAGGCCTGCGTTGATCAATGAAATTAAAATTCTTCAGAAAGTTTTTGAAAATACTCCAGCTGCGACCATGGTGGTTGACAAACAGACAAACATTCAACTGGTCAATCAGGGAGCTTGAACAGATCACCGGATATGCTCGTCAGGAACTGGAGGGACAACGCAAATGGACAGATATGATTCTCTCCGAAGACCGTGATATTCTGAAGAATCTCTTAAGAATGCTCAAGGCTGACGGAAATGGTTTTCCCGATAAATACGAATGCAGGTTTGTGGATCGTCATGGAGATCTGAAAACAGCATATCTAACGGGCGAATACATGAGGGAATCAGGCTTGATGATCTTGTCACTCATCGATATCACAGAGCAGAAAGAGAACGAAAGCATGCTCAAAAACGCCAAAACAAAGGCCGAAGCATCTGACAGACTTAAAACCGCATTTCTGGGAAATCTTTCTCATGAGATAAGAACGCCCATGAATGCCATTGTAGGATTTGCCTCATTGCTGCAGATTGATGAACTTTCGGAAGAAAAGAAAAAGCTCTATCTGACTCAGATTATCAACGGAAGTACGGACTTATTGGAACTCGTTGAAAAAACAATCACCATTTCCAGAATCGACCTTGGTCAGATGAAGATTAACAGACGTCAATTCTTTGTAAACCGAAGAATAAATGAGCTTCAGGAAAAGTATCAGACGAATCCTTGAGAATGCAGGGAAGGAGAATATTGAACTGATCTATGGAACCTGCAAAAAAAGAAGAGGATTTCGTGGTCCAGGCGGATCGGATCAGGATCATGGAGGTACTGAACAATCTGCTTGAAAATGCGGTGAAATTTACTGAATCCGGCAGGATCACAATGGGCTACGCCTACCTGGAAGAGGAGTCTGACAACGAAAATGATTCCCTGCTGTTTTATGTGAAAGATACAGGATGCGGAATACCAAAGGATAAAACCGGAATTATCTTTGACCGGTTTGTTAAACTGGTTGATAAGAATGAAACGGTATTGCGTGGCGCGGGCCTTGGACTGGCAATATCCCATGACCTTGTAAAACTGATGGGTGGAGATATCTGGGTTGAAACCACACCTGGAGAAGGAAGCAAGTTCTACTTTACCATTCCCATAACTTTTTCAAAAAGTCAGCAAGCACATCACCATTAAACCCAATTCCCGGAAAAAATATGATGACTGGTCAGTGTTTCAAATGTTGGTGGCCGAAGATATGGAGTCTAATTATCTATATATTAAAGAGTTACTTGCTCCCTCTAAAATGAATATTTTGCGAGCAAGGGATGGACTTGAGGCAGTCGAGATATTTGAAAATAATCCAGATATCGATCTGGTGCTTATGGATATTCTAATGCCCGGACTGGATGGCTATGAAGCGACTACAAAAATTCGCCAAATAAGAAATGATGTACCTGTGATTGCCCAAACTGCCTTTACCTTTGAAGGAGAGATACAGGATGGTCTATACGCCGGTTGCTTTAATGATTACATCATGAAACCATTCACGCGGGATATGCTTATGGCCAATCTTAAAAAATACCTGGTTATTAAATGATTTCCAGCGAATAAATAATGGCCTCCAGCTGTTTGATCTTCACTCGCTTTTTCTGATTGGGATGATAAATATATCCGTCCACCGTAACGATCCTTTTCCGTTTTGCATCATAATACCGAATGACTGACAAACGGTCCGCCCATAAAGCCGTTTTCCAGTTCCCACAATCCCCTCAGTTCGACCACATTCATATTGTTATTCTGAATGTCATATGCGATTGGTTGGAACATACTTGCTATGGTCATGTATGATTCTTCAGTGGGACCCTTCACATAGGTGCTGGTGAAATTGTTGCGCTGCTCGATGATGCGTGCCGTTGATAGATCTTCAGGTCCGTCAGCGGGATAGTCATACACCTGGATGACCTGGGACAAATCAGGTGCCTCAATGGAAACCGAGGTATATTCATCTTTGCTGAAATCAAGGTTGTATCCCCTTGGAATCGCCAATCTTACCTGATGATTGGCGGAAATCTCTTTTTGGATGGCCAGGTCTTTTGAATCTTTATAGGTTTTCATCAGTCTGTTCCTGTCATACTGTACCAGGAAACTTTGAATGCGATCTTCATTATCAGCTATCAATTGCTTTAACTCAGTGGAAGTAGGTGCCTCCAGCTGTACCATGATCTGGGGTTTGGCCCATACATTTTCTCTGAAACGAATTCTGGATTCTAAACCTGACTGAATGGTCGTTAAAACAATGGATCGGTGAAACTTGTAAACCCCATCGAAGGAGGCCGAGGTAATCTGAATCACATCAAAAAGCGGCTCAGATTGCGGAAGTCCATGGTACTCTTCCTTTAGAATATCTTTTAATAATTTGAATTCGCCATTGTTGTGTCAGACAAGTGGCAGGGTAAAGGTATCGCCCGTCTGCTGATGCAGAAATTGA
This sequence comes from uncultured Bacteroidales bacterium, assembly GCA_963710385.1. Lineage (GTDB taxonomy): Bacteria > Bacteroidota > Bacteroidia > Bacteroidales. The sequence continues at coordinate 101,557 of CAVQAB010000018.1, forward strand.
TCGATATTGCCCGTAACAGGGGGCTCGAGGTGATGGAGGGCCAGGTTCTGGCCAATAACTACCGGATGCTCGAGCTGATGATGTCGCTCAACTTCCAGGTAAGTAATGATCCAAATGATCCGGGTATCAAACTGGTGGTGACACGTCTGAATTGACTCACCGATAATGCCATTGCTGAAGGAAGCAAGTATCCTTATCGGGCGTTTGCCTATTGCCGTAATTAAATTGAACGGGGTAAGGATATGAGTTTCTGGAAAAACAAACACGTTCTCGTGGCCACGTTGGTGGCACCGGTACTGGCGGTCGTCAGCTATTTTGGTATCGGTGCCCTGTTCGGTGAAAAGCCGTTACCGGCCGAGGCTGGACGAAGTTATCAATTGATCGAAAAACCCAACTGTCGCTACGGCAGTGGTCAATGCGGTTTGAAGAATGTGGATTTCGAGTTGACCATCGGCTTTGAACCGATCGGAAATGACCGTTTGTTGCTCCAGCTGAAATCTGAAAATCCGTTGGATGGTATAAAGCTGGCGTTTGTTCAAAATGGAATCGACGAACAGAAACCCCGGGATATGCAGCCATCCGGTAAAGATGGTTTGAACTGGTCGCTGGACATTCCACTTCCCAACCCGGAACGTGACCGCCTGCACCTGGTGGCCTCGTCAATGCAAACACTCTACTTTGGTGATGTCGCCACGAAATTTACCTCTATTGAATCCGAAGATGAGAATTCAAAATGAAATCGGTCTTCTTTTTGAGCCTGTTATATGTATCCGGTTTCAGTCTCGCCGAATGTGAACAGGCAAAGCCCGTCAGTGCAAAGGAAGGGGTGTTAGCCTGATTCAGGGTGAAAAGTCAGTGAGGCTTCGAGCTGTGCGGCCATGTCAGATCGTAGCCAGTCCACGATGGCTACATAGCCAGGCTCACCTTGTAATGAGATATGGTTACGGTTGAGTTCGGTGCTCCAGCGCCACCTCAAACGGTAGCCGTCATCGACCAGTTTTTTCAGCGCAGCAATCGCCGCAGTTTTCTGATCCAGCAGCGCGAGTGCATCAACTTTTGCGATACCCATGGGGAAATTGGCCGCACCCCGGGCATACAGTTCATCGTATCGTTGCACGATCAAATTCAACAGAGTTTTTGCCTTATCTTTTTGACCGTCGAGTAACAGCAGGTGTGCCAGGTCAACCGCCTTGTCAATATTTAACGCGTTGATATCCGGTTGTTGTTGCAAAACCTCGGGTATCAATTTGCGGTACCAGCCGAGCGCTTCCTCGTAATCACCTGAAGCGATTGCAGCGTCCTGTAGCAGGTGAAGCATGATATTCTGCGAGCCCCAGCGGTCCTCCAGTTGATTGGCCAGATACGCCCTTGCGATGGCCAGGGCCCTCTGTGGCTCGCCTGTCACTTTCGCATAATAGGCTTGAGCCGCCAACGGATAGGGCTGGTTGTCAGCGAGTGCAAAGGCTTCTTCAATACGTTGATTCGCCATCGCGAAATTACCCAGCGATGTATAAATGAAGGCGGATGTGGCGGGTTGCTCATAATCGGCCGGATCCAATATCTGCCCCTGGTCCGACCAATAAGCGGCTTTGTAAAGCTCTCCGCTCAAAATGGTTGATAAGCCTGAACCGTGTGCCGCATAGGGATTGCCGGGATTGATCTGGGAGATTCTGTCGAACGCAAGCTGAGCTTCTTCAAACCGGCCCAGGGCGATTTCGGACCTGCCGAGATCATGGAAAAGTGACACCGATAAGGGGTCCAGTTCCAGGGCGCGGTTGATCACCGGCAAAGCATCCTGGTGACGTTCTTCATCACGCAGGTAATCAGCATAGATGTCCAGTGCATCCACGTCATTTGGATTGAGTTCTATCGCATATTTGAAGGTGTTTTCGGCATCGTCCCTGTCCCTTGCATAACGATATAGTCCGTAAACCGCCTGTGCGTAACTGTTTTCCGGGTCCTCAGAGATGGCACGGTCGATTTGCTGCTGGCCATTATCCAGCATCACCTGCACGGTTATTGCGCCGGTATGGGCCAGTTGGGCATAAGCATGTGCCAGGCCAACCCGGGCCTCGGTGTAATTTGGATCGATTTCTATCGCCTGCTCAAACTTGGCTTGCGCAGCTCTCAAAGAACTAAAAGACTGGTCAGTGAATAGCTGCCGGCCCTTGATGTATGCCGTGTGTGCTTCAAAATTCAAGGTCGGTTTTTGCCGGATACGGGTCCGTTCTGCAGGTGACAGGGTTGCGGCCAGTTGCGTGGCTATGGCCTCGGCAATCTCACTTTGTATGGCAAAGATATTTTCCAGCGTTAACTCACGGTCGTAGGTCTGTGCCCATAAATGCTCATCCGTTTGTGCGTTGATCAGCTGCATATTAATACGGACGTTTCCGCCAGCTTGTTGTATACCTCCCTCCAGAATCGCCGTGGCACCGAGATCCATTCCGATTTCACGCAGGTTTTTGGCGGTGTCGCGGTACTGCAATACGGAGGTACGGGAAATCACTTTCAGTGAGCCGATATTTGCCAGCCGGGTCAGCAAGTCATCATGTATGCCATCAGCAAAAAAGGTCGTCTCCTCCAGTTTGCTGCGGGTCGTGAAAGGCAGCACTGCAATTGATTTTTCTTTTTGTGCATCCAGTCGGGATTCCTCAAGCGCCTGTTCTGCTCCGGCCTGGCGTGCCTGTTCGATGATTTTTGTTTCGCGCTCGGGTGACAATACAAACTTGTCGAAGCTGAAATATCCAAGTGCCAGGGCCAGCACCACCATGATCATCCGGTCCAGTTTCCTACCTGAGTGTGGTGCGATGGGTAAGGCGTGATCAACGTCACCGTCCTTTTTTAAACCTTCGGGTGTGAGTTGAAATACCCATGCGAGTATCAATACGGGTACAAAACCAATACCCAGCACAATGACTACCAGGCGGGCAGGTGTGTCTCCAAAACCAAATAGGGGGAAGATGGTTTCGCTAACCTGGATTAGCAACCAGGCTGTAACGACATAGGCGGCACCGACCCTAAGGACATTGCGACGCTTTAGTTCATGAAATAGGAACATGCTGGGTTGTACCCTGACAATTTCTATATAAGCAGAGTATAGGGTGAACCACTGTCCTTTTCCCATAGATGCAGGCTAATTAAAGGCAGGGTAGCAGATGGGCACAGCAGTTTATGCGGAAGTTGTAAGGTTTAGTCAGCAGGCGTCCTTCGGGTCAGCTCAAGTGCCTTATCCATCGCATCAAATATTTCGTTTTGCTCCATGACCCCATGAATGTAGTCGGCACCCGGACCGCGTGCATAGACCGCAACATCTTCACCGCCATGGGTATCATCTTCAGCTGGAATCGCGGCTTGTTGAATAAAATTTTTGTCATTGACCGTGTCAATATCCGATAAATCCGGTCTTGGTCCACCTACCCAGGCGGCACCGGGTCCCACGTAATAGCCGAGGGTTGTTAAGGGCTTTTCATCATCCATGAGTTTAAGTTTGTTTCCGGGATTGCCTTTTGAGTCATTGGGTTTAATTTTGCCTAGTATCGGGTTACCACGTGTGGGGTAGCCGCTAAAATTGAATGTATGGGAGTGATCGGCAGTGACTATGATCAAGGTGTCGTTCAGGCCGGTCATCTCATCGGCTATGGCTACCGCGTCGGCAAAGGCGATGCCATCGGTCAGGGCACGGTAGGCATTGTTATCGTGATGCCCATGGTCGATTCGACCGCCCTCGACAAGCAGGAAATATCCGTTTGGATTACGACTGAGAATTTCAATGGCCAGTTTTGTCATTTCCGCAAGCGATGGTTCTCCCGCTATATCTTCAGAGCGATCCGCTTCGTATTGCATGTGATCGCTTTCAAACAGACCCAGCAGGTGATCGGTGGAATTCGGATCAATCGAATCAAATTGTTGCTGGTTCCATATGTAGGCTGAATTCGGATACTTCTGCAGCCATTCCTGTGTCAGGTTTCGGTTGTCCTGACGGCCCTTTTCGATATCCTCACCTTCAGGATCAGCAAGGTTGTTTGGAAGGAACTTGATCCGGCCACCACCAAGTGCGACCTCGATTCCATCACCGTACGGGAATTCGATCAATTGTGCCGCGATATCGGTACATCCATGTTGCCTGGCCTCATCGGTCAGGTCAGTGTCATTCTCCCAATCCCGCTCTGGTACATGTGCATAGGTGGACGCAGGTGTGGCATGGGTTATTCTTGTCGTGGTAACGAATCCCGTTGATTTACCGATGGATTCTGCCAATTCGAGAACCGATGGCAGGTGATGCTGCCTGGAGGATTCGCAATCTTTTCGTTGTGCCTGGCTACCAATACCAATAAGCCCGGCATTTGTTTTCTGGCCAGTCATCATGGCGGTCGCCGTTCCTGCGGACTCCCCCACCTGCTGGTTAATTTCGTAGGTTTTTGCCAATGCCACATGTGGAAAACGCTCAAACGACAGGACGTTTTCTTCACCCGGCATGCCCTTTTGCTGACCATCGAGAATCCGGATTGCGGTCACGGTGCTGACACCCATACCGTCACCGATGAACAGGATCACGTTTTTGGCCGCAGGCCGGGACGCCAATTCAGCTTGGGGTGGGGATTCGTTCCGCGATGCGCCGGTCGATGAGCAGGCGGCGATTAGCAAGCAGAGGCAGGATCCAATGCCGACGAATACCCGGCGAAGATTAAGTGATTCCATTCCAGCTCCTTCCTATTTCATGCATTTATATACCCTACCGATATCCACCTTGTTGATTTGCATCAATAGACATAACATTCATGGGTGTTTTGAATGTTTGGATCATCAAAACTGGTCCGGGACAGGAAAATGGCTCTGAATAGACACCTCAATTATGTCGTAATCACCCTGCTGAAGGCTTTACTGCTGGTTTCCTTCGCAGCTGAAGGTCGTGCGGATTCCCCTGATTACCGGGAGTATGAAATTGAGTCACTGCAGGCGCTCATGCAGAACGGTGAGCTCAGTTCCAGGCAGTTGGTACAGTTTTACCTGGACAGAATTGAAGGCGGTTGACCGGAATGGCCCCAAGCTCAATTCGATCATCGAAATCAACCCGCAAGCCATTGAGATTGCTACAGCACTGGATGCTGAACGGCAGAAATCCGGTCCACGGGGTCCCATGCACGGCATACCGGTTGTATTGAAGGCGAATATTGATACTGCCGACAAGATGGAAACCACGGCCGGATCGTTGGCGTTAAAAGGTCACCATCCACCCGCCGATGCGTTTGTTGTCACAAAGCTGCGCGAAGCCGGTGCGGTAATACTCGGCAAGGCTAATCTGAGTGAATGGGCCAATTTCCGTTCCACCCACTCATCCAGTGGCTGGAGCAGTATCGGTGGGCAGACGAAGAACCCGTACGACCTGGCACGTAATCCCTGTGGCTCTTCCAGTGGCTCGGCGGTCGCGGTTGCAGCCAGCCTGACCAGCGTGGCTGTTGGCACCGAAACCAACGGTTCGGTGGTATGCCCGTCCAGTGTGAACGGAATCGTGGGTATCAAACCAACACTGGGCCTGGTTAGCAGGAGCGGTATCATCCCGATTGCACACAGCCAGGATACGGCCGGTCCGATGGGTCGAACCGTTAAAGATGCAGCGATTTTGTTTGCTGCGATGATTGGCAAAGACCCCGCAGATCCGCTCGCAGATATATTTCCGGATTCACTGCCTGATTTTGCCGGAAATTTGTCGAAGGATGCGCTCATGGGAGCCAGGATAGGAGTCTATCGCGGTCATCATGGTGCCGGAGTCGATGCACGTGTCGACAAGATCGTCGAGGATACTGTCGCAACCCTGAAGTCACTGGGTGCCGAGGTAGTCGACCCCATAGAAATTGACAC
>CAVQAB010000019.1:0-55235 GCA_963710385.1 uncultured Bacteroidales bacterium
AATTATTTTATCTTTTCCTCACAAACTCTTTCTGCACATTTTGCTCACTACGTTTCGCGAGCTCAAGTCCACTCTTTTTTAGAACACTGCTTCTTAAAAGCGGATGCAAAGATAAGTGCTTTCTTTTATAATCTCCAAACATTATCTGATTAATTTTCTATTAAAAATTCATCCCTTTGATAACCTGGATTTTACGATTCAATATTTCAAGAACTCCATACTTTTTAAACAGCCAGCAAATATAGTCCTTTCCTTGTCCCACCTGACACATTCTTCAAAAAATGATGTAATTTTGTTATTCAGGACAGGATATGATGAGTGAACGGCTGGTAATTATACCAACATATAACGAAATAGAGAACATCGACAAGATCGTAGATGCTGTCTTGAATCTACCTATTGAGGTCCACCTGTTGATTGTAGATGATAATTCTCCCGACGGAACTGGAAAGAGGATCAAAGAATTGCAGGATAAACATGCAGAGAACCTTCACCTTCTGGAACGACCTGGGAAATTGGGACTGGGGACGGCGTATATCATGGGATTCAAATGGGCCATAAAAAGGGAGTACCTGTATATATGTGAAATGGATGCAGATTTCTCCCACGATCCCGATGACCTGCCCAGGCTGTTCAACGCATGCAACCATGAAAGCTCCGATGTAGCCATCGGATCGCGCTATATATCAGGTGTGAATGTGGTGAATTGGCCCATGAGCAGGGTATTGATCTCTTATTTTGCATCGGTTTATGTAAGACTGATCACCCGGATGAAGGTGAGAGATGCAACGGCTGGCTTCGTTTGTTATCGAAGGGAAGTGTTGGAGGTCATTGATCTGGACAAGATTAAGTTTAAGGGATATGCATTCCAGATCGAGATGAAATTCAAGGCCTGGAAGTATGGCTTCAATGTGGTTGAGTTACCAATTATATTCACGGACCGTCGGGAGGGCACTTCAAAAATGTCGGGTAAGATTGTGAGTGAGGCCATCTTTGGGGTAATCAGATTAAAGTTAAACAGTTGGTTTAGGAGTTATAATAGGTGAATGGTGAATGGTGACAGGCCTTCGGCGGTGAATGGTGAATGGTGAATGGTGAATGGTGAATGGTGACAGGCCTTCGGCCGGTGAATGGTGAATGGTGAATGGTGAATGGTGAATGGTGACAGGCCTTGACCGGTGAATGGTGAATGGTGAATGGTGAATGGTGAATGGTGAATGGTGAATGGTGACAGGCCTTCGGCCGGTGAATGGTGAATGGTGAAGAGGTGAATGGTGACAGGCCTTGGCCGGTGAATGGTGAATGGTGAATGGTGAATGGTGACAAAAATATAATAATGGGGAACAATGAATAACTACCTGGTAAAGAACGCGAAAATTGTTAACAATGGGATCATTATCCATGGGTTTGTGCTGGTTCGGGGCGGGATCATAAGGGCGGTTGCCGAAGGAGAGCCTGGTGTGGAACAGGATCAGGTGGAGGTTGTTGATGCCGGAGGCAAATTCCTGATTCCCGGGGTTATCGATGACCAGGTACATTTTCGTGAACCGGGCTTCACCCACAAAGCTGAAATTGCCACTGAATCGAAGGCTGCCGTGGCCGGAGGAATCACATCGTTTATGGAGATGCCCAATACAAAGCCCCAGGCCACCACCATAGAGGAGTTGGAAAAGAAATATGATCGTGCTGCCGAGGTCTCCATGGCCAACTACTCCTTCTACCTGGGCGCCACCAACGATAATATTAATGAGATCGTCAAGCTGGATCCGGCCAATAACTGCGGTGTAAAAGTTTTTATGGGATCCTCTACGGGCAACATGCTGGTGGACAACCGAAGGTCATTGGAGAGGATATTTAAAGAGGCTCCTACCCTGATTGCTACCCACTGTGAGGACGAAATCACCATCCGGAAGAATACTGAGTTGCAGCGGGAGCAATTCGGGGAGGATGTTCCCATTCATCTCCATCCAATAATCCGCAGTGAAGAGGCTTGTTACAAATCAAGCTCCCTTGCGGTTGAGCTTGCCAAAAAACACAATGCCCGATTGCATGTACTTCATATCTCAACGGCCAGGGAGCTGGAGCTCTTTCAGCAGGGAACCGATTTTGAGAAAAAGAGGATCACAGCCGAGGTATGTATTCATCACCTCTGGTTCCACGATGAGGACTATGAAAGGAAAGGGACGCTGATCAAGTGGAATCCTGCTGTGAAGACCAAGCATGACCGGGACTCCCTGGTGGCGGCACTTTTGAATGATAAACTTGATGTGATAGCCACCGACCATGCGCCGCACACCATTGAAGAAAAACAGAGTAAGTATTTTAATTCGCCTTCTGGCGGACCCATGGTCCAGCATGCCCTGGTGGCCATGCTGGAACTGGTTTACAAAAACAAACTGAGCCTTGAAAAGGTGGTGGAGAAGATGTGCCATGCGCCGGCCAGGTTATTTGGCATCAAAGAGCGAGGATTTATTGAACCTGGTTACCGGGCCGATATGGTGTTGGTGGATATGGCAGATGAGTGGACTGTCGCCCATAAAAACTTATACTATAAATGTGGCTGGTCACCCTTTGAGGGAGAGACCTTTCATTCTAAGGTAACCCATACGTGGGTCAACGGAAAACTGGTCTACATGAACGGTTTGTTTAATGAGATGGTGAGGGGCGACAGGCTGAAGTTTGAAAACCAACAAAGAGCGTAAACGATTCTAAAAACATAATTCTATGAACAAGAAGATCTTAGCTTTATCGAACTATCCCTTATTAACTGGAATTTTCATTATTCTTGCACTTGTAATCCTCATTGCAGGATGTAAGTCAGGCAGCAAGGAAGAGAAATCATCCGAGCTGAAAAATCCCAAATGTAAAGTGGAGAAATCCTTTTTTGGTAAAACTGCTGATGGAGATTCTGTGATGCTTTATACCCTCAAAAATGAATCGGACATTGTGGTTAAAATCATGAATTATGGTGGTATTATCACAGAGATCCATACCCCGGACCGAAACGGGAAACTTGCTAACATTAACCTGGGTTTTGATAATCTGGACCAATATTTGGCCGGTCACCCAAATTTCGGGGCTCTGATTGGCCGTTTTGGCAACCGGATCGCCAAGGCACAATTTTCACTGGATGGAGAGGACTACCAGCTTGCGGTTAATAACGGAAACAACTCGCTCCATGGAGGATTAAAAGGATTTGATGATGTAGTATGGGACCCGGTAGTGATCGATTGTGATGAACGTGCTGCTTTGCAACTTACCTATGTCAGTCCAGATGGGGAAGAGGGGTATCCAGGTACACTGAAGGTAGTTGTCACTTATGAACTACTCATGGATCAGCTATTTATGACCTACGAAGCTGAAACCGACAAAGCCACACCTGTAAACCTCACCAACCACGCCTATTTCAACCTTGCTGGAGAGGGAACCATTCTTGATCATATTCTCTATATCAACGCCTCTAAATATACTCCTGTCAATGATGAATTGATTCCCACAGGAGAATTGGCCAATGTGGAAGGAACACCGTTTGATTTCAGGAAGCCCTTTGAGATCGGGGCAAGGATTGATGATATCGGAAATGATCCAAGTGGTTATGATCACAACTTTGTGCTGGATGGTTCTTCAGAAGAGAAAGTACTGGCAGCCAAATTGTTGGATCCGAAAAGCGGGCGGTCACTGGAGGTAATTACTGACCAGCCGGGAGTGCAGTTCTATACGGGCAACTTTTTAAATGGAACTCTGAAATCAGGAGATTTCACTTACGTCAAGAACTCTGGACTCGTGCCTGGAGACCCAACATTTTCCCGATTCTCCCAACCAGCCGGATTTTCCCTCCACAATTCTGCGGCCAGGAGAGAAATTTGTTTCTCAAACCATCTACAAATTTGGGGTGGAAGAGTAAATTAAATGATGGACCCTGACAATCGCATATCGTTGTTTGCCTTCGAGAAGGATCTTCTGGATGAAATTGAATATTCCGATGTCCTTGAGATAGATCGGGGAACCGTCATTCTGAAGGAAAATGAATTTATCAAGGTAATTCCACTTGTATTAGAAGGTTCCATCAAACTCCGAAAACTGGATCCCACAGGCCGGGAGATCATTTTTTACCACATCGAACCCGGAGAAAGCTGCATCCTCTCTATCACTTCCTGTCTGAATGAGAAAGAGAGTCAGGCAGAGGCTATCATAGAAAAGAAGACGCGTCTGATTGTGATAGAAGCTGGTAAAGTACGTATCTGGATGGAACGATACCCAAGCTGGAGGAAATTTGTGGTTAAACTCTATTACAACAGGATGGCAGAGTTAATGACCCTGGTTGATCTGGTTTTGTTTAAAAGTGTAGACAAACGTTTGATTCAGCATTTAAAAGCGAATTCCCTAAATAATGAGCTGGAAATAACCCACCAGCAACTGGCCGGTGAACTGGGGACTGCACGCGAGGTAATCTCCAGGTTGCTGAAGCAGATGGAGAAGGAACAAATGATCAAGCTGGAAAGAGGTAAAATCAAAATAATCAAGCCATTGTGACCCAGGTCACATTACATTGACCATTTCGTGCCCTATATTTGGACTAAATAAAAACATTTAGTTATGAAGATGAATATTGGGATCACTGACAGATGGATAAGAATCGTCTTGGGATTAGCCGTTGGAGCTGCCGGACTCTATTTTAAATCGTGGTGGGGACTCATTGGCCTCCTGCCCATTTCAACTGCACTTATCAGGACTTGTCCTTTATACCTTCCTTTCGGTCTTTCAACAATTCGACGCAGATAGTTGTTTACTGTGGACAGCAATACCCCATTATAGGTTAGTGCGGGATTTAGAGGCATTGCTGTCTTTTTTCAGAAAGTTAATTTGAATTCAAACGACAAAGATAAAATGAAACTGAAACCGAAAAGATTATTGAGATGCACAGAAGAGAATTATTAAGAAATATTGCAGCTGGAACTGCTGCTGTTTTTGTTGTCCCTTCAGCACTTACCTCCTGTGAAGAGGATGTGCCTGATCCGGTATAACAACGGAAATCCCAATGGAAATGGATTGACCATTGATTTGACTGAAGGCAAATATGACAGCCTCGGAGCCGCAGGTGGTTCAGTTGTTGAAGGTAACATTATCATTTTCAATACCGGAAGCGGATTCATAGCATTATCAAGTGTTTGTACTCATCAGGGTTGTATGGTTTCATATGATCATGGCAGTAGCAACCTGCCCTGTCCGTGTCATGGTTCAGTCTTCAGTACATCTGGTTCAGTATTGAATGGGCCGGCAAGCTCTCCTTTGAAGAAGTATGACGTCACCCAGGAAGGGGATGTTCTGACCATTGTTTAATAGGTAACTTAGCTATAGGAACATGATTTTACATGAGGGATTTGCATATGATCCTTCAGATCAATATATTGGAAAGCTGTCTCAAATGAGATGGCTTTTTTTATATTAATTTGCTTTCATATTTTTGTGTTCCATCTGAGCCTGATATGATTATCCTTTCGTCAATCCTGATTACGCTGGCCTTAATATTTTATTCCACAGGAATATGGGCAGAAAGAATTGTGCGATTCCTTTTACCCTGGCACGTTGTGATGTTTTGGGTTGGATTCTCATTTGACGTGGCGGGAACCTTGTTCATGCATAAAATGGCAGCGGGAGATTTCAATTTACTGGATCCTCATACATTAACCGGACAAATTGCACTGTGGCTTATGCTAGGGCACGCCATTTGGGCCACTATCGTGATCAGAAAAAGGAATACAACTCTTCAGGCGCGGTTTCACAAATTCAGTCTAATGGTCTGGCTCATATGGCTAATACCATACTTTGGTGGAATGTTCCTGGCCATGAGTCATTAGATGATGTAAGGAATTTCAACGAAAAAAGAGGATGCCCTTTGGGACACCCTCCTGGAAAAACATTCATTTAGAGATTTTCAACCTCTACCTCTTCACAATTCGGCTTATCTTCGCATTATCATTTACAGACCTAACTTCAACAAAGTAAACACCAGGAGCAATTCCCTCCAGAGATATGAGATGATCTGTGGATCCAATACCTGTGATGGAATGAATACTTGCTCCCATCAAATTGATGATGGAAATCGATTCCATAGTCTCGTCGGATGAAATGGTAAACTCATTAATCACCGGATTTGGATACAACTGTAATCCTAACTTCGCCTCATTTTTATCCACTGAACTTGTCACGGGAGCTTCAAGTCCCGCCACAGCCACCGGCCAAATGCCAGGACTGGGAACTGAAACTCCGGTTACATCACCTCTTTGAGAATCATCCCCAAAATAGTACAGCGGCCAGCCATTGTAAGTTAGCTGTTGTCGTCCGAATACATCGATGTTCCCAAAAAGCGACTTATCCAATGTTGAGGCTACGCCCATAAGCTCTTCCTCATAAATGGGCCATACTGGATCGTTGCTGAAATCGGAGGCAGTGAAGTTGTTCTGATTGTAGGTGTCATTAACGAATATATAGAGTGACATCCCATTTTCATCCACGAAATACTGAACCATCTCTTCACCTGGCTCATAAATGCTGTTATAAGTGACTCCATCCTTGCCAATTAAAAGCCCATCCATCAACATGATACTGTAATCGGGCTTGGCAACAAACCAGACATTGCCGACCGCCTTCTCCACTGGTTTCACCGGGATTCAGATCGCTCATAAAATAGTAGAGCGGCCATCCTTTGTAGGTGGTTTGCATTCCACCTTCCGGATGCATGATGGAGGAGAAATCAGCCATATCCAGCCCGTCGCCCAATTGAGGATTTTCGACGTAAAACAACGGCCAATTGGTTACACATCCTCCTGTGCATAGGGAGGTATCGGGCAAGGCATCTTTTGTGAAGTAATAGAGCGTATACCCCCTACCATCCGTAAGAATTGATCCAAGGGTCGGATCTTCCATCAACTGAATGTCAGGACCAACTGAAGTCATTATATCGGTGAAGTTTGTATTGTGCATGAATTCTACGTCCACATCTCCCATTGCCTGGCCAACGTCCACCCTCCAGGCATGATCGGTGGGCGGAAGATCATACATACCGTTCCCGTTGTGATCGGCATAAAAATCAACCACGTAGGAGCTGCCTGTTTCAATCACATAGGATTGAAGATCAAAATCTGCTTTCTCAATTGCATCAACCACGATGGTATCCAGGGTTTCACCGGATGGATAATCCCGTACATAGAGAGTCAGCATCTGCCCCATATGAGGCGTCATTCCTGAGAACCGGACCCTCAGTCTGTGCATCCATTCCACATCAGTGAAATTGGTATTATGTACAAAGTTGATGACTTCATCGCCGGAAACATCGGTAATCTCACGTCGCCATGCATGGTCTACCGGAGGTGCATCATAATAGCCATTGCCATTATGGTCTGAGAAGAAGTCAACCCGGTATGAACTGCCAGGCATAATTTCACTTAGTTCCACAGTAAATGATTCTACCACAATTTCACTTTCCCTGTCGACGATTTCACCAGTCTCTGTATCAATCAGGGCAAAGTAAATCTCCTGGCCCAAATGTGGAGTCATTCCAGTCAGAGTCACAAAGACCCGGTGATCCCATTCGATATCAGTGAAATTGGTATTGTGTGCGAAATCAACTACTTCATTTCCATTAACGTCATTTAATTCCAGTCTCCAGGCGTGATCGACGGGAGGTGCATCATAGTAGCCGTTGCCATTAAGATCGGCATGAAGATTTCAATGGTATAAGAATGACCGGAAATAATACCCGGGATTACCAGAGAAAAGGTTTCTTCGATGGTACCACTTGATCTCTCAATCTCCTCGCCGGTGTCGTCGTCCACGACCAATACGGAGCCTGTCTGACCCACATGCGGCGTCATTCCAGTAAAGTTCACAGTCAGGGTATCGGGTGGAAGCTCTAATACTGTTACTGTGCCGATCATCCCAAAACTTGCGTGTGGATCGCATTGATAATCATACACACCGGGAGTTGTAAATACGTAACTCCATATCCAGCCTGTGCCCACATCGTTGCCGAAGGATTCAGGATTGGAAGGATATTTAGATTGTGTTCCGTTGACATTATGCCGACCTTCAGAGTTTGTCCAAATAACTGTATCACCCTGGTTGATGGTAATATCATCTGGAGTAAACACATTGTTAGTAACGGCCACAGCATGTGAGGTCTGGCCTGTTGCCGGATAATGCATTACAACAAACATAGTTAAGATCCAGGAAACCCGGATCAGATAGTAATTTGTAAAACTTTTTTTCATCATCTTTTGTATTAGTTAAACATTTCGAGACCTTTTAATCTCTTATATAGGCGGAAAGATGATGCTGGAGTGTAAAAAAGTAATGAAGTAAAAGTAAGCTTATTGCACGTATATGTAATGTAACCAGGGTCACACTAATACCCCTAATCTCTGTTAATTTCATGTTAATTAAGCCATTGCAGCATGGTCTTTGTGACCCTGGTTACAATCACGACCAACATTCTTTTCTCTATTTTTATGCTACTTATTTAGTTAAAAATGATATGAAAAAGACGAGTATATTCTTCATTATATGGATAGCTGCATATGGATGCTACTGGCAAAATGAAGAATCCCTCTACCCGGAAAATGAAATATGTGATATAATTTCTGTTTCGTTTGCAGAGGACATAGTACCCATACTTGCCAACAACTGCTATACTTGCCATAGCAACCTCAATGCGGCTGATTTTGCACAGGGTATCACCCTGGAGAACTATGAAGATGTTACTGCCTCTGCCAATCTGATTCTTGGTGCAATAAAACACTCCGAAGGTTTTCCTCAAATGCCAAAAAACCGAGATAAACTGGACACATGTCTCATCAGTAAGTTTGAGGCCTGGGTGAACCAGGGTAGTCAGGATAATTGATTAAATCCCAACATCAGCTATGACACTGAAAAGTTTAAAAATAATATCTCTACTCGTGTTGTGCAGTGCCCTGCAGATCCTGTCAGGACAGGATTTGGAATCGTTGCTGGATGATCAAATGGAAGAAACCACGGAAATTACTACAGCCACTTTTAAAGCTACCCGTATCATGAACGGGCACTCCATAGAGAGAAGGCCCGAAGGTCAACTGGATTTCAGGATCTCTCATAGGTTTGGGCGTCTGAATTCAGGAGCTTATGAATTATTTGGTATTGACCAGGCCAATATTCACTTTAGCCTGGAGTATGGAATAAAGGACTGGTTGATGGTGGGTCTTGGACGGGGGACTTTTGAAAAGACAGTGGATGGATTCGCCAAATTTAGCCTGTTGCGGCAATCCAGCGGAATAAGGACAATTCCGGTTTCTGTATCGATGATGTCGGGTATCTATATCAATGGACTTCGCTGGGAGAATCCTGAAAGAGATAACCATTTCAACCAACGCCTTGCATTTGCACACCAGCTGATGATCGCCAGGAAATTCAGCCCGGGATTTTCACTTCAGCTAACTCCTTCATATCTTCACCGAAACCTGGTCGAAACATCCAGCGACCCCAATGATTTGTTTGCCCTTGGCGCAGGTGGCCGTTTAAAATTGTCCAAAAGGATTTCTCTGAATGCCGAATACTTCTATATTTTCCAATCTGATAACCCATCCCCTGCAGCAACTGAAATCTACAATCCATTATCCATAGGAATTGATTTGGAGACGGGCGGACACGTTTTCCAGATCATCCTGACTAACTCAGTTGCCATGAGGGAGAGTGGCTTTCTGGGTCATACAACTGGCCAATGGCTTGATGGAGATATTCACCTGGGCTTTAACATCTCCAGGGTCTTCCAGTTAAAAAAACTGTAAAAAAAAGAATGCCATGAAAAAGCTATTGATTACCGGATTGATGTTAGGGTGTGTTACAATTTTGGTTCCTGGGCAGGGCAAATATCTGACCAACGAAGGAAACATTAGCTTTTATTCTCACACAATCATCGAGGACATTACCGCTACACACAATAATGTGGCAGGTGTGATCGATGCAGCAACCGGGGATGTGGCCATTATTGTGAGGATGACTGGATTTCAATTCGAAAAAAAACTGATGCAGGAGCATTTCAATGAAAATTACGTGGAATCCGAGAAATTTCCCAAAGCCACATTCAATGGTTCAATCACCAACAATGTAGATGTGAAATACTCCACACCAGGGACCTATCAGGCGCAGGTGAAGGGTAATCTTACCATCCATGGAGTTACCCGGGCAATCTCTGCAGAAGGATCTGTTGAAGTGACAAGTGCCCAAATAATTGCAAGGACAAAATTCTTACTCAATCCGGAGGATTATGGCATGAAGATTCCCAAGGTGGTTCGAAAAAATATTGCAGAAAAGATGGAAATAAGGGTAGTACTCAATTGTGATCCAATCTAAATAATCGCCCATTTCTGTTAACTGTTTTAATTCGAGAAGGCAACAATGCTCTTTTTTCTATTTTAGTGACCTGAATCCACAGAGCACGACCCATGACTCAATTTCCTTTAATAAGATATTTGCTCATTTTTCTTTTCATGGCCTTCCTTTCTAATCCATACCTCCTTTCACAGGATTTTTTGCATACAAGCGGACAAAAGATCGTAGATGGTGTTGAAAATGAGATCATTTTGAGGGGAATGGGATTGGGTGGCTGGATGTTGCAGGAAGGATACATGCTTCAGTCCGCCGAAGTAGCCAATACCCAACATGAATTCAGGAAAAAAGTAGTGCAGCTCATTGGTGAAACCGACACTGACCTTTTTTACGATCTATGGCTGGCCAACCACGTGACAAAAAGTGACATCGATTCACTGGCTTCCTGGGGTTTTAATTGTGTCCGTCTCCCCATGCATTACAACCTTTTTACCCTTCCCATTGAGGAGGAGCCTGTTTCCGGTGAAAATAGCTGGATTGATACCGGTTTTGATATGGTAGACAGCCTGTTATCATGGTGTGAGGCCAATGAGATCTGGCTTATTCTGGACCTGCACGCAGCTCCCGGGGGTCAGGGATATGACCAGGGGATCTCCGATTATGATCCCACCAAACCTTCACTTTGGGAAAGTGAATTCAACCGGTCCAAAACAGTGGCACTATGGAAAAAACTTGCGGAAAAGTATAAAGATGAACCATGGATCGGAGGGTATGACCTGATCAATGAGACCAACTGGAACATGAGCAACAATGCTCCCCTGAAATCACTCTACCTGGAAATCACGGATAGCATCAGGGTCGTGGATCAAAATCATATTATTTTTATTGAAGGCAACTGGTTTGCCAATGATTTTACTGGTTTGACTCCTCCCTGGGATAGTAATATGGTGTATAGCTTTCACAAATACTGGACCCACAACGATGTGGCATCCATTCAATGGATGCTCTCCATCCGGAACAACCATAATGTCCCTGTCTGGCTGGGAGAGAGCGGAGAGAACTCCAATACATGGTTTCTTGAATGCATCCGGTTGATGGAGGAAAACAACATCGGTTGGGCGTGGTGGCCCTTGAAGAAAATCGAATCAATCTCCTGTCCCCTCTCAGTGAAGAAGAGTGTGGGTTACCAAAAAATTCTCGATTACTGGAATGGAGGTGCGGCCCAACCCTCAACCCTCGAGGCCAAGAATGGCCTGATGCAACTGGCAAATAACCTGAAACTTGAGAATTGTGATTTTAGAAAAGATGTGGTGGACGCTTTATTCCGACAGATCGATCAGAACAGCAGTGTCCCCTATAAGCATCATCAAATTCCAGGAGTAATTCATAGCACCGATTTTGATATGGGAGCCAACGGTGTCTCTTATTTTGATCAGAATGTGGCTAACTACCATCTTTCCACAGATAATTATACGGCATGGAACCAGGGATGGAATTACCGCAATGACGGAGTGGATATCGAGATTTCAGATGATGCACTCTATTCCAACGGATTCAATGTGGGATGGATTGAAGACGGTGAATGGCTTAAATATTCTGTATGGGTAGATTCTACTGCTTCTTATAAAATTACATTGAGGACAGCAGCCCTGGGTTCGGATGGCCGTTTGCGCTATTTAATTGATAGTGCATCTGTAACACCGGTACAGCAAGTTTCTTCAACGGGTGACTGGAAGATATGGGCAAATCATGTGATCAATGATATTATCCTTGAGAAAGGATGGCACTCATTCACATTAATGGCAGATAAAGGTGGATTCAATGCCGGTGGATTCAAATTCGAAATATCCGGAGCCTCCATTGATCTCCCTTACAACTACCTCTATTCGGAAACTGATTCGGAAGGTCACCGGATTGATGTTGCCCTCAATAAATCCATTTACTCGCATGACCCGGATTTGATGAATGATTTTAGCATTCAAGCAGACGGTGTGCCACAAAGTATCGATAGGATAGTGATTGGTAATCCATCAGGCAGGATGATATCCATCTATTTGACGGATCAGGTGGAGAAGACAGATCAGGTTTTGGTTTCCTATACAGGTTCATCCATTGAGGCTGAAGATGGTTCTCAACTGCAAATCTTCTCCAATAAGCTGGTGCAAAATAAAGTAATTAAGATGCATCTGATCCCCGGGAAAATCGAGGCTGAGGATTTCTCCTTTAATCAGGGCTTAGGTACAGAGGTTACAAGCGACGTGGGAGGTGGTCTGAACATAGGGTGGACTGATAAAGGGGATCTACTGGAATATAATGTGACCGTGCTAACATCGGGCATTTATAATGTTACCTACAGATCATCCGGGCAGGATCAATCAGGATCAGCGACACTATTTCTTCTTGGTTCAGACACAGTTCAATTGCACACCCTCTCATTTCCGGTAACCCAGGGATGGCAATCCTGGGAAAACACATCTTCCACAGTGGTATTAACCCAGGGGATTTATACCCTGCGCCTCGTCGTGGATCGGTCGGGCTTCAACTTAAACTGGTTTGAATTTAGCAAGCTCTCTGGAATAGTGGATTACGAAGATCAAAATTATCCTGTGACACTTTATCCGAATCCTGTAAAGAATACGCTACACATTACTGGCAATGAAGTGATCTCATCCATAGATCTTTACTCCATTGAGGGATCGCTCATGAATAGGGCAGTCAGCCATGATACGAGTTGTGTAATTGATGTATCTGTCATAAATCCTGGAATATATCTTCTTCAGGTCAGGTTTGAATCAGGCTATACCACCACTACCCGATTTGTAAAGGAATAGAAGGATCTTTATTTACATTCCCGGTTCGAGCCACACATCGATCCTGAGGATGGTTCCTTCCCTTCTGAAAATGAAAGAAGCGTTGTCCTCATGGATGGTATCCCCTTCTATCCACTTTTCTGTCCCATCTTTGAAGTACAACAGAATTTTTCTCTCTTTTGAAAGATTGTATTTGACAGGAACCTGGCAATAGGTATAAGCAAGGGTATCCTTTTCAAGGGGGATCACTTTTTTGATGCCGGTTACATCATAATAGATAAATTCACCCGGATCCGAGAGAAACTCCTTTCGCCTGAGCAGGATGGGATCATAACGGATGCAACCCTTTCTGACCAGAATCCCCAGTTCGCCCCACCGTGCAATAATATCCTCCTTCACCTGGCCAGTCATACCAGGTTGCTGGGCACCACGGTTACCCGGAGTATGTGAATAGGGATCGGTTGGGAAAGCTCCATATGCATGAGGATCCTTGTTCAATCCAATACCTGCACGGATCTCATAATAATGGTCAGCCAATTTGCCAAGGATCTCTTCGTTGTCGGTCTCCGAATGTGCCCTGTAAAAAGTATCACAAACTGCAAGGAGCAATTTAGAAACCATATGCCAGTAAATACTTCCCAGGCCTTCATACCCGTAAAAAGTTCCCGATCGTCCGGTAAAAGACTGGTGATCAAAAACTTCCTCATAGATGTCCAGAATCAACTGAGACTCCCTGTCCACCAGATCACTATATTCAGCCGGTAGCTTATGAAGCGCATCTTTTAAGATGCCTGCATTTCTGAAATTGCTATTAAAATGATATGCGCCATTCACATCTTTCACCACGATCTGACGATTTGACCGGTCAATCAGTGTTTTCAACAATAGTGAACGTTTCACCATTCCGGAGGAGATATTGTTTTTTTCCATGAACAAAGGAAGGGGCCGGTCGGGATAAAGGATATAGCTGTACTGGTCCTCCCGAAACAGACTGCTGGTTTTTAATGCATCCAGGAGAACCACACTCTCCTCAACTGATAAGAAACCAGAATTCAGTACTGCTACCTGTCCCTCCAACATCTCGTACAACCGGCGAAGGGCAATCCGATCCCTGCCCTCCTCCCGGATCAGGTTGTAAGAGTGAAACAGGTTGTCCTTCCTCATGTTGGATGAGATGGTCATATCAACGGATTGCCGGGCACGGGTAATAAATTCCAGGAGATGTTTCACATAAACGGGTGCCCTTTTGCCTGAAAATCCGAACTTATAAATACGCTGGCGGTATTCACTTCCGGCCTGGCCCAATGCGTCCATGCAGATTTTCATTCCCCGGTCGCTCAACATCGCTTCTTTTTCCAGCATCTTTTCATTGATGATCCCGGAGATCAGGTCAAGCAGTTGGATCACCTCTTCTGACATTTGAATGGATTCCTGTTTGCAACCGCCAAACAATTCCGTACAAAATTCCAGGAATGCCCTCAGGTAGTAAGTGGTGACCATAGAGACTCCATACCCTACCAACGCATTGTTGGCATCGTTCCATTCCGGCCGCTGAGTATTCATCCAGATACCGGCTCCGGGAATCAAGTTTGACAGTTTTGATAAGATGATGACCATGAGCTTTTCAGCCAGATTTACGTGAAGTACATGCCCATCGGACCCCCAAACCAGCTTTCCGTCCGATCCTGTGGAGCTCACCCTTCTTTGAATCTCTTCTTCCAATGCAGCATCAAAGCTTATGGTATCATGTGGATCAATCAGGATTTCTTCATACGGTTTTATCCGGTAAGGAACATTGGCATAACTGAAATATTCCTCTGACAGAAGCTGAGGAAGGAGGTCCGGATGATGCCGGACAGATATCTCCAGAAATTTTAACAGGTAGATAATCTGATGGTCTCCCCAATATCCAATATTCGACCACGGATCGGAAGGATCAGGCACTTCCCAGTCAATCCCATTCCTGGTAATACGGTAGGGATTATATCCATCAGCAGTGGTCGCATTCACAAACTTGCCGATCATGCTCTCCACATACTCGGGGAAAGAGAGGCTTAGCGCCTCCCAATTCTGGAATATATCTCTCCAGTTTCCCTGGTAGTCAAGGTTACTGCTCCCATCTTCCTTGCGGTTCTCAATGGAAAACTTATTCCATGGGCGACTGGGATCGCCATGTCTGCGGCTGAAGGTGAGTGCCAGGTATTCATAACAGAGTCTGATCAGACCAGGGTCATTCAGGGATCCTGCTTTATGGAGCAATTCATTGTACTGGATGATGTCACCTGATGACTCGAGCATTTGCTCTGCCTTTCCTGCTATTACGTTGTTTGCCTGAACAACAAATGAGAGAAAATCGGGCTTTGGGATGGAATAATTATTCATAAACAGACCTCCCCGCATCACATTGAATAAAACATTGGTGAGGTGACGGGAGGTGCTTAACTCATCCTGGGTACACTGCATGGCATCTGTGGAGGCCACAATACGTTTGAGTTCCTCTGTACTCTGATCAATATGATGTTTCAGCAATGACCGGATCTTCTTTTCTTTTCTGAGGAATTCCATTAAATCCGAAAGGTTGGCAGTATCCTGGTTTACTTCTGCAACTATATTCCACTCTTTCACACTACCCGGTTGAATCTCAAATAAGGCATTTAAAAAATAGGCTCCCCTGGTGGCCTTGATATCAAACTCGGTCTTTACCGGAAAACCTGATTTGAAATGATCCACCTGCAGGGAGGATAGTAATAGAGCTGATTCATCCAGACCTTCTGACCAGACGGTGTTAACTTTCAGGGCCTCGCTAGGTTCGGTTGTATCAGTAGGTACTGAACTCAAACGGTAAATAGCCAGTCTCACATCAGGTATCAGTTCCTGCCTCTTATAAGCGTCCAGAAGGTTGCTGGAACTTAACTGTAGTCCGCTATTTACCTCAGAGGGAAGAATGTTCTGCAATCCATCCAATAGATCCACCTGGATGGGCCCAGCACCATTGTTCATGAGTTTTGCGTTCTTCACAAATCCGAAACGGTTACAATTGTACCAGGCATACTGGAAGGTAAGTGATAGATCTTCGTTGATCTCTTCAAAGATCAGTTTGTTGCCATAGAGGTTTTTATAGATGTTTCTCTTTACTGTGTAAACCGACTGCATATGGCCGGCAAAAGGTTCCCATAGTTTCAGAGCGGCTCCTTGTTTTACTAGGATGATGGTTTTACTGCCCGTAATATCCTCATAGTCATGAATCTTATCCTCTGAATAATATGGGAACAGGGCACCTTCAGAATTCTTCCGGCCGGCTGTGAGGGACCCATTGCTGGAAATAAACAACCACTGGTCGGATGCACTTACAATGCTCATAAAAAAATGGGGCATCCGGTCGTAATTGGAGATCTTGTAAAAACGCTCACTCCCAAGGTCCACAAATTCACCCCCCACAGGAAACTCGTTTACTTTCAAAGAGTTATCTCCGATAAAAATATTCCGTCTCTTCATGCATTAAGACATTTAATAAAAGGATAAAACCTGGATGCTACCTTTGTTCATACACACGCACATAGTCCACCACAATCTGTTGCGATGTGACCGTTTCATCCATCCCCTGTGCGCCTCCCCATCCACCGCCCATGGCCAGGTTCAGAATGATGTTCTGGGGCTCATTAAAGGGCCAGGTCAGCGTATCAGATGTATCATCATAGGTAAAATAGAGGAGATCATCCACATATGCTTTGATAAAATCTGGGGACCATTCAATGGCATAGAGATGGAATTCTTCGTTCATATTTTTCACCTCAGTGATAGACGTATGATGGTTATTAAGTTTGAAATAATAAGCTCCACAGTGGACGGAAGCGTGCGCGAGGCCATCCCCGGTCTGGTCATCCAGCTCAAACCCCACACTTTCCATAATATCGATCTCTCCGCAATAGGGCCATGCCAATTCATCCACATACTTATCGCCAAGTGTCCAACCGGCCGCCCAATTGCCCCTCTCCAAAGGCACTGTGGCCCTTATCTCTATCTTTCCATAAATAAAACTGGTTTTACCCCGGGTAGTTATCCTGGCAGAGGTCCACTTCTCATTGAGGTCATTTTTATGAGATTCAATGATCAGGTTACCATTCTCAATCCGGGCGTTTTCCATCCTCCCTTCGGTATAATACTGCAGCTCATTATTACCCCAGCCCCAGTTTCCTATATCGTAGGTCCACCTGGAGGTGTCCAGCATACTCCCCTTGTCAAATTCATCGGCCCATACCACCACCCAATTCTCACCTTCAGTATGCTGTGTAAGGATCTGGGGCGTTACCTGGTGTCTCTTCAGCAGTGTAAAACTGATCCAGTCAACATGGGCATTGGCCACCTTCCACATGCAATTTCATTTGATGAACACCCTTATTGAGCGGGCTGCCATCCTTGGACACGGCAATGAGCTGTTCCTTCTGATCAGAAACAGGAAATTCCATGGTTCCGGTAATGTTGTATTGCCGATCGTCCTTGTTATCAACATGGTCCTCTACCCAGCAGGTGATCACATTTTCAGATCCATTGGAAAGGCCCACTTCTGTCTTATACCTGCCGGGTTCTTTGATGGGAACATCAAACATGAGCCATCCTCCCTGAGGGACCAGCGTTGTAAGGTTTCCAGATTCCAGAGCGACCTCCTCCATTTCACTGCTAGCACCAGTGCGGTCTTCAGACTCAATCCTGACCTGGATCATTTCAGGTTCCCCTGATTCGTTTTGGGCCGAGTTCTTTGCACCAGAGTCAGAACGGTTACATGAACTTCCACCAACGGCAATAATCATTATTATTACCAATACTTTAAAATATTGCATTTTCATCTTTTGTTTCTTTATGATTTGGACTTAATGAGGATTTTTTCCAGTTCTTCCAATGATTTTCCCTTGGTTTCAGGTACGAAAATAAGGACAAAGATCAATCCAATGGCACCAAATATTCCGTAGATGAGGAAAGTTCCGGCTGTCCCCAGTGTGGAGAGCTCCCAGGGAAATATGAGTTGTACTGAAAAACTGACTGCCGAGTTGATAAATCCCACAAATGAAATGGCCAGACCCCTGATCCAGGTGGGGAACAGTTCCGAAAACAGCACCCACATGACCGGACCCAGGGAAACGGCAAAAGCTGCCACAAATCCCAGGATTCCGATAAGTATCATCATGGGATTGATATCGATGGCACCCGCAATCAGTTCGGATTCATAGGCCTTTAAGACCGCTGGTTCAAGTATTTCTCCTAATTTATCCTTGAATTTAACATCGCTCTCAAATTGCTGATCCTGAATGGAATAAAGCATTTCCTTGTTGATCTCAGAAGGCAACTGCTCAATGGTCTCAGAAGTAAGACGATAAGTTGCCCCATTAAATCCGGCAGCAAGCATAAACATAAAGATCGCGATGCCTGCAAGTCCGATACCCAGGAGTGGTTTTCTTCCCAACCTGTCAATAAACAAAATAGCGACCACCGTAAAAACAAGGTTGGTGAGTCCCACCAGAATGGCTTGAGAAAAAGCTGCATCTGTACCAATTCCCGATTGCTCAAAGATCATGGGGGCATAAAAGAAGACCGAGTTAATTCCTGTAATCTGCTGAAGGATAGCAACACCTATACCTATGATGAGTACCAGCTTCAATGCCGGCTTGAATAATTCGGTCACTGGTTTCTTCTCCTTTTTACCACCAGATTGGAGGCTCTCACGAATATTTTCAAATTCGACTTTGGCAGCCTCGGGTTCATTGGCCCGGTTTAAGATCACCATGGCCTCATCATTCTTTCCTTTTAACATGAGCCACCTTGGACTCCGCGGCACAAAAAACAGGGCCAAAAAATAGAATATCGCAGGTAAAGTTTCCAGCCCCAGCATCCATCTCCAGTTGTGTTGGCCAACACCTAATGTTTCTACCCAGGAAGCTTCCGAAGATCCCAACCTCAGAATCAGATAATTTGTAAAAAAAGCTACAGAAATACCCAGTACAATATTTAGCTGGTTGAACGAGACCAACCGGCCCCTCATTTTTGGCGGGGATATCTCGGCAATGAATAAAGGGGCAATGATCAGCGATGCACCTACTCCAATACCACCAATCATCCTGGCGATCACCAGCATAACGAAATTGGGAGCCAGGGCCGAACCGACAGCGGATACCGAGAAGAGGAGTGCAGCTATTTTTAGCACGCTCCTCCGGCCGATCCGGTCGCTTATTGGCCCCGCAGCCATCATCGCTAATGTGGCCATCAGGGTAAGGCTGCTGACCGACCAGCCCAGCTGTATCTTGGAGAGATCAAAATGAGGTTCGATAAACTTGACTACTCCTGAAATAACGGAAGCATCGAATCCCATCAGGAATCCTCCCAATGCAACAATCAATGCCACCCGAATGGTGTATAACTGGTTCTTTTTCATGTGAGTGTGAGCTATAAATTGTAAATGACTTTA
Organism: uncultured Bacteroidales bacterium; assembly: GCA_963710385.1. Lineage (GTDB taxonomy): Bacteria > Bacteroidota > Bacteroidia > Bacteroidales. Next base: position 19,627 of record CAVQAB010000019.1, read on the forward strand.
AATTCCTTAAAAATATATGAAATCCCAATTTCGCAAGCATAGAGGTAAAAACAAAGTATATTGATAATTTATTCTCATTCCATAGGGAAAACCTGGTGGATTGCATCATATATTTACAGGCTAAATTTAAAAACCCCTTTTCCCATGAATTTCCCTTCCATTCAAAACATGATCTTGCTCCTGATCCTTACAACCATTTCCTGCAGCAGGCCAACAGATCAAACCATGCCCGAAACCAGCTTCCCGGATCTTTCGGGACCCTACCTGGGCCAATCAACTCCGGACTCCCTTCCAGTATTATTTGCCCCCGGTGTGGTTTCCACAGGGATGTTTACCCGGGATGTGGCCATCTCTCCAGATGGTAAGGAGATTTACTTTTGTGTGGCCATCGGGAATTATACATACTCCACCATCCTTTACACCAGAGAGGTAGACGGAAAATGGCTGGCGCCGGAGATTGTTCCTTTTTCAGGAGGACCGGGAGTGATGGATTTCGAACCGGCACTTTCAGCCGATGGTTCCAGACTCTATTTTCTCTCTACCCGTCCCGATGGAGATGAACCCCCCGGGGATCAGGATATCTGGTATGTGGAAAGAACAGCCGATGGGTGGGGAATTCCTCAGAATCCCGGCCAACCCATCAACACGGATGGTGGCGAGTTCTACCCCTCACTTACCAGTGAAGGAACATTATATTTTACGAGAAATGAGAAGGGCAGCCAACTGAACCAGATTTTCCGCAGCAGGTGGGAAAACGGATCTTTCCAGGAGCCTGAATTGTTGCCCGAACAGGTGAATTGTGGGGCCAACCGTTTTAATGCATTTGTTTCACGCGACGAAAGCTACCTGATCATTCCTGCCACCGGGATGGATGATGCTTTCGACGCAGTGGATTACTACATCGTATTCAGGGACAAGAATGATCACTGGTCTGAACCTGTGAATATGGGAAAACAGGTGAATGATGACAATGCCAGGGGCTGGTCGCCTTATGTATCACCTGATGGGAGGTACTTTTTTTTCATGGCCACCCGGACCAACGAAATCGAACAGACTGATTGGAATTACAACAATCTGAAGATACTCCATGAATCGCCCGGAAATGGCAATGCAGATATCTACTGGGTAGATGCCGGTTTTATTCAGACACTCAAAGAGAAAGTTGGGGTTAAATCGTTTTTTTGAGTTTTCTTGCCATTAAATATTATTTTTGCAAGCCAAATCCCATTTGAGTGCACACAAAGAGACTATTTCCCGGTATTTTATTTCTATTCGCATTTCTCTACCCTGCCATTGCTCAGGACAGTGTTCATGCAGTAAAGTTTGATACACCACCCATCATTGATGGGATCATCAGTGAAGAGATATGGATGAAGGCTGATCCAATTACTCGATTTATTCAAAGAGAACCGCTGAATGGTCAACCAGCCACCGAAAAGACTGAAGTATATGTGGGTTTTGACCAACAAAACCTTTACATCGCTTTTCGCTGTTATGGTGATCCTGACTTAATCACAGCCAAGGAAATGGCCAGGGATGTGAGCCTGGGGAATGACGACAGGGTCCAGGTAATCATTGATACTTACCTGGATCATCGCAATGCTTACTGGTTCCAGGTGGGGCCCCGTGGATCCATTGGAGATGCCATCGTCAGTGAAAACGGGGCCTCGTTTAATAAGGCCTGGGATGGTTTATGGACAGGAAAGGCTCAGATCCACAGTGAGGGTTGGGATTCTGAGATGGCCATCCCATTCAAGTCCATGGGATTTAGGAATGGACAGGAGCAGTGGGGATTGAAGCTGATCAGAAATTATGTGCGAAACCAGGAAACCGATTACTGGCCGGTGGCCAATCTGAACACCCATAAATTTCAGGTTTCAGATGCCGGAATTCTGGATGGGCTTGAAGGGATCAGTCAGGGACTGGGTCTCGATATTGTACCCTATGGACTCACAGGTGCGAACTACAGGAGCGGTGAGGATAAGGTTGATCCGGTGCTTAATGCCGGATTGGAGGCCTATTACAATCTTACTCCCAATCTGAAAGCTGCAGTGACACTAAATACTGATTTTGCACAGACTGAGGTGGATGCCCAGGAGATCAACCTGACCAGGTTCCGGCTGTTTTACCCTGAAAAAAGGGATTTCTTTTTGGATGGAGCCAACTATTTTAATTTCGGGATCAATGGTGACAGAATGAATCTCTGGGGTACAAAGATGATTCCCTTCTTTTCCAGACGAATTGGAATTGATTCCACCGGAAATCCCATTCCGGTGTTGGTTGGAAGTAAGATTACGGGTCAATCAGGATCCTGGAACATCGGGGCTCAGTATATGAAGGACCAACGGAACGGTTGGAAAAATTCCCATTTTGCAGTGACCAGGATTTCACGAAATTTCGGAGACCAATCACAGGCAGGTTTCATCACCACTTACGGGAATGCACTGGAGGATAGGGCCAATCTACTGCTGGGATTTGATGTAAGGCTGGGCACCTCCAAATTTAAGGGAGATAAGAACATGGCCTTTACCATGTATGGGCTTAAATCTTTTACATCTTTTGAAGATCCGATTATACAGGCACAGGGGAGGGAGCTGGCCTATGGGATAGAATTTGTGTACCCAAATGATTTCCTTCACCTCAGGGTAGGTCATATGCAGATCCAGGAAAATTTCATAGCCGGGATCGGATTCGTTCCCCGGCCGGGTGTGCGGCAATCCTATGGAGAATTTCTGGTGGGACCAAGACCTGAGAAATGGGGAATAATCCAGATCCAGGCGGGATCCGGGATCGATTATATCACTGGATTTGACAACAGCGTGCTTACCCGTGAATGGAATGGCACACCCTTCAAAATCAAGTTTGTTTCGGGCGATGAAATAGGGTGGAATATGACATCGACCTTTGAACTTTTGGAAGATCCTTTCTCGCTTTATGAACAGCACATGATTCCTGAAGGTGGATACAGTTTTTTCTGGCAAACCTTTTCCATACATTCTGCCCAACGCAGGAACCTGTGGGCAACCCTTGATTACCGAATTGGAAAGTTTTACGATGGAACCAGGGAAGAGATAAAGCTGAAAGCAGGGTATAAAGTGGTGGTTCCACTTTTTGTGGGGGGTGAACTGGTCAGGAACAACATTCAGTTTTCGGAAGATGGATTTGTGGCCAAAATATACCGGATCAACCTGAACATTCTCTTCAGTCCGGACATCACCCTCTATAGTTTTATCCAGTATGACAGTGAATCCAACCGCATGGGATGGCAATCCAGGTTCCAGTGGATCCTGCAACCAGGCCGGGAAATATTCCTGGTATGGAACAGCATTGCCAATGATCCTTTCGAACGCTTCCAGCTGGAGGAGGCCAATGCACGCCTGAAGGTTAAGTTTACGATAAGGTTTTAATGCTCCAGGGCAATGAAACACCTTATTCGTAATGCAGGGCAAGGGCCGGATTGATGCGTGCTGCTTTCAGTGAGGTGATGGTCACAGTTACCATGGCAATGATAATGGCCAGCAGTGCTGCTGCGATAAAAAGAACCGGCTGGAATCCCACATTGTAAGGGAAATCCCTCAGCCAGTCCTGCATCATAAAATAGGCCACAGGCATGGCAATCAGAATGGAAATACCTACTGCATAAACAACACTTTTAGTAATGACAGCAATGATATTGTTCTCAGTGGCACCCATCACCTTACGGATCCCGATTTCCCGGATTCTTTTCTGGGAGTTATACAGTGTAAGTCCGAATAGTCCCAACGAAGCAATAAAGATGGCCAGGATGGAGAAAATCATGGTCACTGCTCCTGTTCGTTTCTCCTCTGCATAATAGCTATTCCAGACTCTTCATCCAGGAAGAAATATTGCAAGGGTTGATCATCGGTAAATTCTTTCCATTTTTCATCCATGTGCTTTAATCCGGCTTCAATATTATCCTTGCCACCCTGCCAGCCTTATCGTAAGATATCCACCTCGCTCATAATTTTTTCGCATAATAACCTGGGCGGCTATTTCTTGCTTCAAGCTTGAAAAATGATGATCCTTCACCACCCCGATAATCCTTAGCTCGGTGGTAAAACCATCCTGATTGGGTTCCAACAATATATGGTTCAGTGGATCTTCCAGGTTATACTTTCTTACCGCTGCTTCATTGACCAGGCAGGCCGATGAATCTGAGGGAAACTCTTCTGACAGGAATCGACTCTCCGGAGTGGCAAGCTCAAATCGAAAGGTCTCCATAAAATCTTCATCGGTTTGGTATACAAAGAATGGTGCGATCTCTTCAAGTGGTCTTCCTTTGATGCCATAGGAGCTGTTGTTGTTGGTAGCACCCAGGTAAGCAGACGAATTGGTGGCAGTAAGAATGGAAGTGTGATTGGTGAGTTCATCCTTGAATGTCTGAATCTGGTTACCCAACGGTCCTAAGCGTTCCATCACCACCAGCTGCTCCTTATCAAAACCAAGGTCCTTGTTGGTCATGTATCTGAATTGCCAGTAAATGACCAGTGTTCCGGCAATAATGATCATGGAAATGGAAAATTGAATGATCACCAGGGCATTTCTGAGCACCGTGGTACCATTCTTAACGGAGGCATTACCTTTCAGGGCAAAGATGGGTTTGAAGGAAGCCAGAACAAATGAAGGATAACTTCCACTGAGCAGTCCCACCAGAATGGCCAGAACAAGGAAGGAAGGGATCATATACCAGCGGAAGATATCCCCGAATACCAGGTTTAATCCCACCAGATTGTTGAATGGATTGAGCAGAACGATAACAAGTCCAAGCGCAATCACCAGTGAAATTAAGCTCAGAAAAACACTTTCAAACAGGAATTGTCTGATCAGCTGTTTACGGTCTGAACCCACCACTTTTCGAAGACTCACCTCCTTGGCACGGCTCAGTGACCTGGCTGTACTGAGATTCATAAAATTGATGGACGCAATCACCAGCACAAAGAAGGCAATGACTCCAAAGATCACCAGGTAGGTGCGATTTCCAATGGGACGGAATCCGATGTCACCGGGCATGTCGATCTCCTGATCCAGGTGAATCTTCAGAAGAGGCTGGGCGAAAACACCATATCTGCTTCCTGATTCAAAAAATTCTTCAGGAGTAATCCCCATAAATTGTTTCAACTGGGCCCGAATATTCTCAATCAAGGATGCATTGATCTTCGTCATCCAGTTGTTCCTGGTCGGTACCCGGCCTGACCAGAATATAGGTTTGCATCCAGTTGCTAAACCAGAAAGTAGACCTGCTCCTCGGGTCTGTAGAATAGGAACAGATAAAATCATAATAGAAATGAGAGGTCCGTGGAGCATCTTCCACCACTCCTGTTACCCTGAACAGGGTGGAATCATTATTCATGGCAATGGACTTTCCAATGGGATCGCCTTCAGGAAAATACTGATCCAGTTTTGATTCCGATATAAGTATGGTATTGGGTTCATCCAGACAGGTGGCAGGATCTCCCTCCAAGTAACTCGATGGTAAATATTTCGAAAAAGGAGGAATCGGCATACATGAATGTTCCCTCCAGGATATTTGTTGTCCGGATCGGACCACATCAGCCGGTTGTTGGCAAAATCGAACCTGCAATAATTCTCAATTTCAGGAATCTCCTCATGGAAGGTAGGGCCGAAAATGGGGCTATTCCAGGCACCTTTCATCTCCTCATCGGCCATCTTTCCATCGATATAGAGCCTGTAGATATCAGCCGATCGTTCATTGAAACGGTCATAGCTGGTTTCGCTGATGATATAGAGGATGATAAAAATGGCACTGGCCAATCCGATGGCCAGTCCCGCTATATTGATCACATTAAAAGCTTTGTTCTTGTTAATGCTACGGATAGTAACCCGTATGAAATTCTTCCACATGTTTTCTTCGTTTCAATTTGGGTTTTGATTATTCATAGTGCAGTGCCAGGGCCGGATTGATTCGGGCTGCTTTCAGTGATGTGATGGTCACCGTCACCATGGCAATGATAATGGCCAGGAGAGCTGCGGCGATAAAAAGAACTGGCTGGAATCCTACATTGTAGGGGAAATCCCTTAACCAGTCCTGCATCATAAAATAGGCCACAGGCATGGCAATCAGGATGGAGATCCCCACTGCATAGATCACGCTTTTAGAAATAACAGTAATGATATTGTTTTCTGTGGCACCCATCACTTTGCGAATTCCAATTTCCCTGATTCGTTTCTGGGAGTTATACAGGGTCAGCCCAAACAATCCCAGAGAGGCAATAAAAATGGCCAGAATGGAGAAGATCATGGTAACTGCACCTGTTCGTTTCTCTTCAGCATAATAGGATTCCAGTTCTTCATCCAGGAAGAAATACTGCAAAGGCTGGTCATCGGTAAACTCATTCCATTTATCTTCATATGCTTCAGTCCGGCTTCAATGTTCTCCTTGCCCGGATGCAAATCTAACAGTCAGATATCCAGACCAGTCCCAGTCTCTTCGTTTCAGGATGACGATCTGCGCTCCCACCTCATGCTTGAGGGTCAGGAAATGGTAGTCTTCCATCACCCCGATGATCTTTAACTCTTCCATCTCATCGCCGTCACCGCCCTGAAGGATGCTCTGGTTCAGCGGATCTTCCAGGTTGTATTTCCTGACGGCGGCTTCATTCACCAGGCATGCAGCTGAGTCTGTTGCAAAATCTTCGGAAAAGTACCGGCTGTCAGGAGTGGCCAGTCCAAACCGGTAGGTCTCCATAAAATCCTCATCGGTCCAGAAGGTATAAAAATAATACTGCTTCTTCAGGAGGTCTTCCTTTGATTCCATGGTGTTGTTGTTGTTGGGGGCCCCCAGGTAGGCCGTTGAGTTGGTGGCTGAAAGTACTGCGATGATGGCTTGTCAGTTCATCCTTGAAAGTCTGTATTTCATGCCCCCGCCCAGCGGATGGATCCTTTCCATGACCACCAGTTGTTCCTTATCAAATCCCAGGTCTTTGTTGGTCATATACCTAAATTGCCAGTATATGACCAGGGTTCCCGCAATGATGATGATGGAGATGGAGAACTGAACAATAACCAGTGTATTTCTCAGCCAGGTGGTACCGTTGTTGGTGCTGGATTACCTTTCAGTGCAAAAATCGGTTTAAAAGATGCCAGTACAAATGAAGGATAACTTCCGCTTAATAATCCCACGAGGATGGCCAGTACAATAAACGAGGGGATCATATACCAGCGGAAAATATCCCCGTAATACAAGGTTCAGTCCCACCAGGTTGTTAAACGGATTCAGAAGGACCATGACCAGGATGAGGGCAATCACCAGTGAAATAAAGCTTAGGAATACACTTTCAAACAGGAATTGCCTGATAAGCTGTTTCCGGTCCGAACCCACTACCTTTCGCAGACTCACCTCTTTTGCACGGCTTAAAGACCTGGCCGTACTCAGGTTCATGAAATTGATCGATGCAATGATCAAAACAAAAAAAGCTATCAAGCCAAAAATAAGCAGATAGGTGCGGTTACCGATGGGACGAAATCCTATGTCGCTGGGTACCTCAATTTCTGTATCAAGATGTATCTTCAGGAGGGCTTGTGTAAAGACGCCATATTTCCCCCCGGCCTCCATGAATTCTTCAGGGGAAATGCCCATAAACTGCTCAAGCTGGGGACGGATGTTCTCCAGCAGTGAGGCATTGATTTTGTCATCCAGTGCGGCCTGGTCGCTTCCGGGCCGGACGAGGATATAGGTTTGCATATGGTTGTTAAACCAGGCAGTCCGTCTGCTCGATTCATAGGTGGAATAGGAGCAGATAAAATCATAGTAGAAATGTGAGGTTCGGGGAGTGTTTTCAACCACGCCGGTAACGCGGTATAGGGTGGAATCGTTGTTCATGGCAATGGATTTGCCAATTGGATCCCCTTCCGGAAAATATTGAATAACCTTTGATTCGGAAAGAACGATGGTGTTTGGTTCATCCAGGCAGGTGGCCGGATCCCCTTCAAGCAGCGCAATCGTGAACACTTCAAAGAAAGTGGAGTCTGCATACATGAGGTGACCTTCCAGGTATTTGTTGGCCGGATCAACCCACATGAGCCTGTTGTTGGCAAAATCCATCCTGCAGAAATTCTCGATCTCTGGAATCTCTTCGTGAAAGGTGGGACCGAAAATGGGACTGTTCCAGGCACCCTTAAACTCTTCACCTGCCATCTTCCCATCCAGGTATAACCTGTAAATATCAGCCGATCGCTCATGGAAACGGTCATAGCTGGTTTCACTGATGATATAGAGGATGATAAAAATGGCACTGGCCAATCCGATGGCCAGTCCCGATATGTTGATCACATTGAAAGTCTTGTTCTTGTTAATGCTCCGTATGGTAACCCTGATGAAATTTTTCCACATAATACCCCCTTTTTCGTGTTTCTGTTTTTATTCGCTATGAAGGGCAATGGCTGGATCGGTCCGTGCTGCCCGTAGTGATGTAATTGTTACAGTCACCATTGCAATAATGATGACCAATATGGCCGCTGATACAAAGAGAAGTGGCTGGAAACCCACGTTATAGGGGAATCCCCTCAACCAGTCACGCATCATAAAATATGCCACCGGCATGGCGATCGCAATGGATATTCCAACTGCATTGACCACACTTTTGGATACAATTCCAATGATGTTATTTTCCGATGCACCCAGGGCCTTACGAATACCAATTTCACGGGTGCGTTTCTGGGAATTGTAGAGTGTAAGCCCGAATAGCCCAAGTGAAGCAATAAAGATGGCCAGGATAGAAAATATCATGGTCAACGAACCTGTTCGTTTCTCTTCTGCATAATAGGAATCCAGCTTTGCGTCCAGGAAAAAATATTCAAGGGGCTGGTCATCGGTAAACTTCTTCCAGGTCTCATCCATATATTTTAAACCTGCCTCGATATTCTGCTTTCCAGGAGCCAACCGAACTGTGAGGTACCCTGACCAATCCCACGATTCAGGTTTCAAAATGACGATCTGGGGCGATACTTCCTGTTTCAGGGAAGCGTAATGGTGGTCCTTCATTACTCCGATAATCTTCAATTCCTGATCATCCTGACCATCCCCTACTTTATTTAATATTGTTTGATTCAGAGGGTCTTCAATATTGTATTTCCTTACAGCAGACTCGTTGACCAGACAGGCCATTGAATCGGACAAATAATCCCTTGAAAAATAACGGCTGTCAGGTGTAGCCAACTCAATTCCATGGGTACTTAATAGATCTTCATCAGCCCAGTTGGTCCAGAACATATAGGTTTCTTCATTAGTCCTGCCCTTAATCCAATATGGATTACCGTTGTTGGGCGATCCCATAAAACTTGTGGAGTTGGTAGCACCAAGAATGGATGAATGACCGGTGAGCTCCTCCTTGAAGGTCTGTATCTGTCTTTCAAGTGGATGAATACGCTCAACAACTACCAGTTGTTCTTCATCAAATCCCAGGTCCTTGTTGGTCATATATCTGAACTGCCAGAAAATAACCAGTGTTCCGGCAATGATCACAATCGAAATGGTGAATTGTATGATCACCAGCAGATTTCGTAAAAAACCTGTGCCATTTTTTGCTGAATAGTTTCCTTTCAAAGCCTGAATGGGTTTAAAGGAGGCCAGGACAAAGGAGGGATAACTTCCACTGAGGATTCCAACTGTTACGGCGAGGAGTATTAAGACAGGCAACATATACCACTTGAATATATCCTGGTAAGCCAGATTAAGGTCCATGAGCTTATTAAAGGGCTTCAGTAAATAGAGCACCAGGATCAGGGCAATGACCAGTGAAATAAGACTCAGAAAAACACTTTCAAACAGGAATTGGCTGATAAGCTGCTTTCTCCCGGAACCCACCACCTTCCTAAGGCTCACTTCTTTAGCCCTGCTTAATGATCTGGCAGTGCTCAGATTCATGAAGTTGATGGAAGCAATGATCAGTACAAAAAAGGCAATGGCAGCAAAAATGAACAGGTATGTTCTGTTACCAGTGGGCCGGTATCCCAAATCTGCCGGTACTTCAATATCGCTATCCAGGTGAATCTCCTCCAATGGTTGAACGAAATATCCATATTTGTTTCCGGATTCTAAAAACTCATCCGCACTCACACCCATCAGCTGCTGGATCGCTGGGTTTGATTTGTTCCAGAGTAACCTCCTTTATTTTAGCATCAATTTCAGCTTTGCTGGATCCAGGCCGGGCCAGAAGATAGGCATGCATATGGTTATTGAACCAGCTGGGATTGCGACTTGATGAATAGGTGGAGTAGGAACAGATGAAATCATAATAAAAATGAGACATCCTGGGAGCATCCTCAACGATCCCGGTGACGCGAAACAGAGAGGAATCATTGTTCATGGCAATGGTCTTACCAAGGGGATCACCTTCGGGAAAGTACTGGTTTGCTTTCGATTCGGACACCAGAATTGTATTTGGTTCAGCCAGACAGGTGGCCGGATCTCCCTCAAGCAGATTAATGGTAAATAGTTCGAAGAACGAATGAGTCCGCATAAAGAAGGTTGTTCTCCAGGTATTTGCTGTCAGGATCGCTCCACATCAATCGGTTGTTGGCAAAATCAAACCTGCAAGAATTTTCAATCTCAGGAATCTCATCATTAAAAACAGTGGCAGTTACGGGACTGTTAAGCACCTCTGAACACCTCTCCGGCCATTTTCCCATCCAACACAACCCGGGTAGATTCAGCCGACCGATTGTGGAACCGGTCGTAGCTGATCTCACTGATGATGTAGAGGATAATGAATATGGCACTGGCCAGTCCAATGGCCAGTCCGGCGATATTGATCACGTTGAACGCTTTGTTCTTGTTGATACTCCGGAGCGTGACACTAAGAAAGTTTCTCCACATCGTTTTAGGTTTGCCTTAATATATTCAGATATTATGCCACAAATCATATATATCTGTTTATAAACTGATTATATACCCTCTTGAACATATTGAATAGCACGTATTCGAACAGGGGTGTACGATATCGTACAGTGGAATTGCTGATTTTTTAGATATATTTGACACATAAGCGAGACGTAGAACACCTAAAAAAAGTTACTATGAAAAATCATACTGTTACCCGGAGAGAATTTGTTAGGCTCTCAGCTGCCGCAGCTGCAGGACTCACCATTTTACCCGGATTCCGTTTCGGACTGGACCAGCTTCCCCTCCCCATGAAAAGGACATTTGGAAAGACCGGCTTTGAAGTGACCACCCTGGGACTCGGGGGACAGGCCTCTCTGCAGTGGACACCAGCCGATGTGGATCCGGTCCCCATCATCCTGAAAGCATTCAAGATGGGTGTCAATTATTTCGATACTTCCAATCTTTATGCGAAAAGTCAGCTGCACTTTGGAAAAGCATTTGAAATTCTAAATTTGATTCCCGGAAAGCCAGGGTATGACAATAAATTGCGTGAATCCATATTCCTGACCACAAAAACCGCTATTAGGTGGGCTAAACCCGGATTCACAAGTACAGATGAAGTGAGGAACTGGACCAATGGTGATCATGGGGAAGGCGCAGTGGGGGATTTGAAACGTTCATTGTCTCAAATGTTTGGTGACGGAAAGGGAAATTATCCGGAAGGAGCTTATGTGAATATGGTTTTGATGCATACCCTGCATAATACCGCTGAGGTGGATATACTGTACAAGGGATTAGAAACACCCCTGAAGCCTGATGAGAATTGTGGTACTCTGGTGGCCATGCGTGACTTCAGGGATGGAACCAACCTCACCGGAATGAATCCGAAAAAAGAGCGGCTGGTCCGCCATATCGGTTTCTCCGGTCACCTGAACTCACCGGCCATGATCGAAATGATCCAGAGGGATAAGTTTGAAATCCTGGATGGAATGTTGGTGGCTATCAACGCCAATGACAAAAGGTACCTGAGCCACCAGAATAATGTGATCCCTGTGGCAAAGGCAAAAAACCTGGGCATTATCGCCATGAAGGTATTTTCCGACGGAGCCATGTACACCAAACCATCCCGCTGGTCGAGCACACCCGCAGATGTGGTTCGGACGGTAGGTTCCAGAGAGCTTCCCAGCAAACCGTTGGTAGAATATGCTTTGACCACACCGGGAATTCATACTGCCATTATTGGCATTGGTCAAATCTTCGGATGATAACCTCAAATGCCAGCTGGTACAGAATTTCTATGCGGCCCAGATCAAACCGGATGGAATGAGTCAGAAGAGAAGAGAGGAGATAGAGGAATTGGCCGGGACCGTAAAGAATGGACAGACCAATTGGTTTCAACTCCCGAAAACCGAACTATCACCTCCTGCCAATGTGATGCTGGAAATAAAGGATGACACTCAGATCACCTGGGACACTGCTTATGCAGCAGAGGCTCCACTGTCACATTATGAAGTTTTCAGAGAAGGGAAGAAGGTGGCCACTGTGAAACACCAACCACAGGTCTCAAAAGATCCTTTCCAGTTCAGGGACGATCGTAAGGGCAATAATTATCAGATCGTTTCGGTGGATATGGCTGGCAACAGGGCGGAAAGTGAGACGCTGAGCGTATAGGATCAGTTTTTGTTAAAACCCTTTCTATCCATTCTGCCCCAGGTGTTTATTCTGAACAGTTTGTCAAGGTTTCCTTTGATGGACATCAGCATTACCAGGGGATGGTAAAAGAGCGGTTCCAGAAATGCCGTACCGATCAGTCGAATAACATCCCTTCGTTTTTCATACTTATGAAAGGTCATCTCCTCGAACAATACGGACCAGATGGAAAGTGAGACTGCAAAGAAATAGACAAAACCGGTTAGCAACAGGAAAAAAGGCCAGTTCAGTCTCCCGGTAATTGCCAGGAAAATAAACCATAGGATCCCCAGGAATTCAATGATCGGAGCCAGGTATTCAAACATCAGCCAGTAGGGATACCCCAGCATACCTAGTTTTCCATACCTCCGGTTGAAAAAAAGATTCCTGTGGGTGATCAGTGTTTCCAGAGTACCGCGGGTCCATCTGCTGCGTTGTCTTGCCAGGACCTTTATGGTCGATGGCACTTCTGTCCAGCAAAGTGGATCGGGTATATAGACCACATCGTAGCTCAAATTATGATCGGTCATGTATCTTCTGATACGCACAACCAGTTCCATGTCCTCCCCCACCGTATCGGTATGGTAGCCTCCTGCTTGAATGACAATTTCACGGTCAAACATCCCCAGTGCACCCGAGATAAGTAATAAACCATCCAGTTCACTCCATGCCATCCTGCCCATCAGAAAAGCCCTGGTATATTCCATTACCTGTGCTCTCGGTAAGGAACTTCTTTGGGAGGTGAACTTTCTGAATATGTCCCCCCGAAATCTCACATGAATTTGCAATCCGGATCACTCCTCCGGCTGCCGATCACCTTTTTCTCTTTGGCCTCCATAAATGGTTTCACCAGCTTTAGCAGGGCATCCGGTTCCATGATCGAGTCCGCATCGATACTTACTACCAGTTCGTTCTTGGAGACATTCAATCCGGCATTCAGGGAATCTGCTTTTCCGCCATTCACTTTATCGATCACCGTAAGCTTCTTAAAGGATCTGTTCTTGGATTTATATACTCCCCGTATCCGCTTGCAGGGCATGCGATAATCGAAGTAGTAATTGACTTTCTCCAGTTCATAGGTCTCGATGATCTTTTCCAGTGAATCGTCCGAACTGCCATCATTGACTACAATCACTTCATAATTGTTATAGTAGAGAGAGAGCAGTGTCCTGATGTTGTCAACTATGGAGCGGGCCTCATTATATGCCGGGGCGATCACTGAAAGGGTGGGAGCCAATGGTGACGAGACGATGGAATTATAGTCCACATAGCTGTTCTTCCTCAGGTATTTTCGGAGGGAGACTGCAGAAAAGATCGTAAGCACCAGGTAGGTGGTAAATATTAAGGCAGTGATAATAAACACTGCATGCAGTACAAAGAATTTTAATATGTCAAATACTTCCTTCATAACTAATAGATCCGGCCATCCAGAACATGCCTGATGATGATTTGATAGTTTTTATATTCCGATTTTGATTTCATCAGTTTGATGAGCATTGAAATACCCGGTTCATCTGTATTTTCCATGGCTTTGGTGGCCTGAATCTGTAGTTGCACATCCTCCTCCATATCAAGGACCGATTTTAAAAAACCCAGGTGTCGTTCATCCGGAATACGAGCAAAAGTGTTCAGAATTTCCAGTTTGTTCTGATTGGTTTCTTTCTCATAGACCTTTTTCATGGCCGGAAGAGAACTCTTCAGCTTGATATCACCGCAAACCCTGAATGCAGTCCAACGCACCAGTTCATCTTCATGTTCAAAAAGCCTGATCACCTCTTTCCCTATCCCTTTTTGCTTAAACCATGAAGCCATTTCCAGGGCAAAAATGACAACACTAAGGTTTTTCGATTCAAACCATTGTTTGAATGCCGGTACCTTAAGGTTGTGCTGGATCAGTAATTCATGAAGGGTAATTTGCTCCCAGACGGCCAGAGGTTTTTCCATTAAATGTAAAAAGTGGTAAGGATTTTCGTCGGACAAACTGACCATGGCAATCTGGGCTTCCATCCTCAATATTTCATTGCTGGAATTAAGGCTTTCAATAATCTTTTCGTTGGCCTCCCGAATATTCATAAAGGCCAATTCCCTGAATCCCTTTACATTCTCATGCCATTTCTTGCTGAAGGCTTTTGTAAGAGAGTCTTTTTTCAAACCCAATAATAGATAGAGGTTTTTAATCACCTCCTTGATCTCACCCTTCAGATTGATGCTCAGGTCGATCATTTGATCAATCAGAATCTGCCGGTTAAACTTGTCCGAAGCAATCCTTTCCAGGTCTGCATAAGCCTGGTCCAATTTCTCCTCCTCAAAAAGATAATCCATTAACTTTTGTTGATACTCCTCTTTCAGGTACTCTTTCAGTATTTGCTCCCGCTGCATCCTGCTCCTGTTCAGGAGTATGATGATCAGCAGTGTGATCAGGGTCACGATCGAATAAAGAATCACTATATACAGGATGGTAACAAAGAGCGCGGATTTGTCAAACCTCAGCATGATCCGGTCACTATAGCGGGTTAGGAAACTACGATCCTGAACAGTGTCATCTGTCTTAACCATTGCTGCAGAATCCAGATTTTCAGAGTATGCCGGCTCTTGTCCTGATGCAGAAGGCATTCCATGGGCAATCAGGTTCCAGCAAAGGAAAAGAATCAGATATCTTGTAAAATGTTTCACTTCAATAATCGGATAAAAAATCCTGCCCTCAGGTCAAATCGGTGACGGTATTCCTTCTCTGCATAGGATTCGTAAGCATACCCCGTCATCACATTCAAACGAAGATTGCCGTTGATTTGTTTCGAGAATTCGAGCCTGCCTGAAAGTGCCTTCAAACGGTCAAGGTCCGATGCTACCAGCACCGGTTCATCGGGAGCAGTTCCATAGCCCAGGGTGAGGGTAAGGTGGTTGAACTTATCTTCAAAATACCTTCGTGCACTGAGATAATAGGAGCCAGATACACCATATTCCTTAAGAAAAAGATAGCTCCTAAACGAAAACAGGTAGTTTCCAGTATACTTTTCTTCAGAAAAGGTCAGGAAGGTAAAGTGCCTGGTCCAGTAAAAGTAGCGCAGTCCCACCGACAGTGCATATCCTCTGGGAAGCACCTGCCAGATTTCTGCAGCTACCCTGTGCCGTGGCAGGTAATTGATTATACCATCAGGAGAGAATCCATATCCGACCAGGGCATAATTCTTCTTCCCAAAATTCAGATAGGAATCCAGGTTCAACTGCAGGTCTGTGGCTGGCTTGTCACCTCCGGCAAGATATCCTCCGTTTATGTAGGGTGACAGGATTCCCATTTTAAAAGGAAGATTCACACCTGCGGTCAACATATGCCAGTTCCTTACATAGGGTAATCCGAAATGATCGTAAAAATAATAGAGGAAAAGCTCAGGGACATCCTGCTTTGAGCCCTGGCGAAATTTTGCCAACAGGTATCTTTCCTTGATGATTGGATCGTCAGGTTTCAATTCAAGAGCTCGTACAGCATACGATTCAAGCTTTACCCAGTCATTCTCCCAGTAAGCAAGGTCCACAAGGATCTCATGAGCTTCGAGAAGTTCAGGTTTCTTTAAAAGGATATCATCAATAAGCAGATAAGCCGAATCGTACTTGCCCTCCCATCCAAATATTCTGGCCATATAAAGTGCCACATCAAAATATTCCGGATAGTCTGTCAGAATGTCGTTTCCTATGGATTTCGCTTTGGCATACTGTTTCTCCCCGGCATGTTTTCGCATCAGGGCAAATCCATCCTCAGGAGTGGAATAATCTTCCTGGAATTCCTGTGAAGATATTTGATTAGAAAATAAAAACAGGAAGATGATCAGTGCAGTTATTATGCGCATAAATGCAATTATATTTTTTTCGACAACGGATTGAATCAGATCGAGCAGGACTCCCGGATCAAAAGGCTTGGTCAGGTATCCTGCCGCTCCTAGTTCCCTGGCGTGATCTTTCGTTTCATCCAGTGTAATACCAGAGATGATGATCACCGGGATCTTCGATTCCATTTGGGTATTTACATAACGGACCAGTTCAAGTCCTTTGGTATAGGGCATATTGATATCTGTAATCACCAGGTCGATTTCATCACTCATAAGGATTTCGATTCCTTGATCTCCGTCCTCTGCTTGAAATACTTCGTATCCGGACTTGATCAGCGTGAAAGCAATGGTCTTGAGGGTAATTGGATTATCTTCACATACAAGTATTTTCATAGATACCGGTGATTACTAAAACAGACTTATTGAATGATTACTCTGTGCACTTCAGTCTGATGGTCAAATTTAATGCTAAAAATATAAATTCCGGGAGCAACATCATCAATTTCGATCCTGTTGGTAGAATTTCTTAAAGGTTTAAAAGCGATCTCTCTTCCTGTCATGTCATACACCACCAGATTTGCATATCCAAATGGTAATGATGTCTCAATATAAAATTGATTCTTTCCTGGATTGGGGTATATGGTGAATCGATTCCTGAGATCTCCTGACACTGTGGGTTCATCTCCCAAAGGATATCCTACCCGGATCGTAACGGATGTTAGTGTGGAGTTGGTAAATCCGTCATCAAGATAATAACTGAAAAAATCATTTCCCTTAAATCCCCCCGATGAAATATAATTAAAGCTGCCATTTGGATGCAGATTGAGGGTGCCATGTTCCGGACTATTTCCAAAAGAGAGCATGGCACGTACATCATTGCCATCGATATCAAAATCGTTTGTCAGCAGACCCTTATCTGTTCCAATATCCAGACTATTTCCAGGGAAAACCTCAAAGGTATCCGCCATTCCGATGGGTGGTGAATTAAATTGAGGCAACTCCCGTTTCAGAAAATGGAAAGATTTCTTTTTTCTTTCGATGGGAGGATCATTTTGAATCTTCTCATAATCCCAGAAACTCCAGGAGTACCTTTCACTTTGATAGAGTCCCTGATCTCCAGACACTGTAATAGCAATACCGCTGGTGAGTGTATCTTCCTGCACCATCACAATGTCTTCTCCATCCTGATAGGAGACATAGTGCATGGCTCTTCTTACGGTTGGGGCAGTAAAATTGAGCAGTGTCCACGGTATCCGAATTTCCAGACTGTCGTTAAAAACCGTTACTGCATTGAGGAACTCATAAGGATCTTCTGAAGCAGAGATGTTCATCTTCCCAATATATTGTGTGAAGTCATAAAAGTGATTGGTTTTCCACCTGACCCGGTTCCAGATCCCTGCATCACTTCTGGTTGATATCACAGTATCGACTCCTTATCAGTTTTTTGATCCCATAAACGTCATAGGAGGGAATGACATACAGATCAGCCCTCTCCCCACCTATGGGAATACTCAGTGCAAACTCGGCCCTCGATGTATCAATTCCGTCCCCAATGGATACTCCGTTGGGAAGAACCGACTCTCCCAGATCATGGGCATAGGTATCGAAAGCAACCCAGAGGGTATCACCGGTATGGCTTTCCGAATCCAGATAGAGGCGCACCCTGAAAAACGTATAGTCCGAGGCGATTTTGATTTTTGAAATGGGCTCCCCCGGAAAAGATCCGGATTCCATAAAAGGTACAGGTGGGGGAGCAAATGAGAGAATCCCGAAATTCTGTTCGGGAGCAGTAATATTATGCCAGAAATGCCTGTACTCCTGGTCAGAATAGGGATTGGTAATCCATGTCTGTTTGAACCATTCATCGATGAGGGAGAATTGAATACCCCCGGCACATCCCGATCCCATAATATTGTCGAGCATTCGTATGGTATATTGTCCCTGTAGCTCCTCAGTAATTCCCCCGTGGTGCATTCCGGTGGGAGATAAATGTCCGCTTCCCCAGCTGGTGGGCACACCAAACTCTGCAATCACAAGGGGGATTCCTTCATAATGTTTTTTCAGGTTCTTCAGATAACCCAGGTAACTGTTAGGGCCAAAGGGATCTGATTCAGCTTTATAGTTGGGGTCCTGGACGATAAAATCGGGATAATATGGATAGGCGTGATATCCAATAAAAAATCCAGCGGAAGAGTCGGACGCCAGCAAGTTGGAGAGGTCAATTTTTTCATCATCTTCTTGACTGTCCGGGATCACCTGTTCAGTTGGATGATCTAAGGGATCAAGGGTAGGCCATGTTGATATTCCGGTGGGGCGAACTGTGCCGTACTGTTCCATTTCAAAAATCATCAGACTGTCCAGTCTATGTGCAATCCATACCTCCACAGGATCACCTCCTCCTGCAAGCCTAAAATAGGTTCCCTGGTATACATTTTCTCCCAAATGATTCTGGTTTGTGAACGCCACTTCGACAGGAAAGATCTCTCGGCCCACTAAAAATCCAAGAACCCACTGGGAGATATCTGCCGTATAACTGCCATGAGCCTTACCAGATCGAGTCTCTATGTTAATATTTCCATGGACAGCGCTCACCACTTTTCTGATCTCCTGGTCGAAATCAGATGAAAGGTTGTAGAGATCTGTCAAACCCACTTGCTCTTCAAGCCACGCCCCCTGTAACAACAACAAAGGATTTCCGGGATGATCCAGGTTGAATTGTCTTAATTCCTCATAAAATCTTGGGAAATGAAGGGTGTAGAGCCGAATGGTATTATAACCTGCCTCTCTGATCAGTTGAAACCAACGCTTGTAATCCTCCCGGCTCGCCGCCAGGTTACCGGGTTGGGTGCCAGGAACCGAGATACCCATGTTGATACCTTTGATGAAAATAGGGATATATTCCTTTCCATTCCATATGGCGAATCGATCACCCCTGATGGTGTACCTCCCGGTGAATGGTTCCTCCATTCCGGATATAGCTGGTTGCTGCGCAATTATTCTTTGAGGTAAGACTATGATAACCAAAAAAATAAATAATGCGAGAAGATTTTTCAATGTCATGAAAACAAAATAGTTTTGGAAAGCCAGGGTTGTCCGCACAAATGTAAGAAAAATGGATCAGTTACTCTGATAATAGCATCAATCTGTTAACCCAGATCTCTGATGAGTAATTCAATGTTCTGAACGCCCCTCTGCTCCATGATCAGCTCCTTATTGATCATGACGCGGTCGATGGTTGACTGGTCGAAATAGCGGATGGTCACGAGCTCAAGTCCGGTTTGATAGGCAACTTTATATTTCTCCTCCAGTTCATCTACCACGAGTCTCAGCTTCCGCTTTTCATTGTTCACGATCATAATGAAACTGATGGCTGAATTCTGCATCAGGTTAATCTTCATTCCATGTTTATTCAGGATCCCGAAGATTTCCTCCAGATTGTTTTCATTTATAAACGAGAAATCGAGGGGTGAAGTCCGGATCAGAACCTGGTCCATTTTAAAAATAAAGGATGGAGTCAGCTTGTCGTAAGAGAGATTCCCCACAATAGTACCTGGTGCGTCAGGATTCAAAAAAGACCTTACATGAAGGTTGATGTTTTTATTCTGAAGGGGTTTGATGGTCTTTGGGTGGATCACACTGGTTCCGAAGTAGGCCAGCTCGATGGCATCCAGATAGGAAAGTTTCTTAAGTAATATGGTATCATCGAAGTATTTTGGATCCGCATTCAACACACCTGGAACATCTTTCCAGATGGTAACACTCTCTGCCTTTAAGATATAAGCCAGGATAGCGGCTGTGTAATCCGATCCTTCCCTACCCAATGAGGCTGTCTGGTCGTTGATGGTAGAGGCCAGGAATCCTTGGGTAATTAAAATCTTTTCACCATTGAAGGCGAAATGCTCACTTACCAAACGGGATGAGAGTTCCCAGTCCACCCGGGCTTCTCTCCATTTATTGTCTGTCTTCAGCGACCGGCGAATATCCATCCACCTGGTGGCCACTCCAGACTCATTCAGGAATTGGCAGATAATTGAAGTGGATAATAATTCACCATAACAGATCAGCTGATCATAATCGTAATCATAATTCAAAGTGGGAGCTTTGGTGAGTCTTTTGGCCAATTCCTCAAAAAATCCATCAATCTCTAAATATACCGGGTGATTTTTTTCAACAAAAAGTCCGTTCACAATTTCCAGGTGGTATTGCCTGAGTTGTTCGAATTCGTTATTCATTTCCTCCTCTTTCTTCTCGGAATAAAAGTCTATGATCCGCTCCAGGGCATTGGTGGTCTTGCCCATGGCTGAAACCACCACCACAATTTCATCATCCTGGTAACGCCGAAGAATTTCCACAATATTCCTCACGGCGTCTGCACTTTTTACCGAAGCTCCTCCAAATTTGAATACAAACATTCTGATATCATTTTATTTCGTAAATTATGGGGCAAAAATAGTAATAGCGGAGCTTATATAAAACAACATGAAGGTAATTATCAGATTCGCAACCTACCGGGTGGAAGCCAAATTGTATGATACACCCACCGGAAGGGCCATTTATGATGCATTGCCATTTCAGCGGAATGTGAACCGCTGGGGCGATGAGATCTATTTTGAAATTCCTGTTCAAACACCTCTTGAAGCCGATGCAAAAGCAGAGGTTTCGGTGGGCGACCTGGGTTATTGGCCTAACATGCCGGCATTCTGCATCTTTTTTGGTCCAACGCCTGTTAGTAGTGGAAGCACCCCTGTGGCCGCAAGTCCGGTAAATGTATTTGGAAAACTGTTAAAGATAGAGTTAGATGAACTCAGGGGGGTCCACGACGATGAAAATATAATACTGGAAAGACCCGATTAAAGTCTAAGGCTGATCATCCTTGCTATCCGCTCTCCTGATCTCAGGAGCAATTCTTCTGCATGGCTAATGGCATACGGCCAAATCAGAAGGCTTCTCCAGAATAGGCAGAATCAAATCAAATCCCATCTGGTACAGCACCTCTGCCCCCTCACCAACGGTTCCTGCAACTCCGATCACCGGTTTTCCATGCTTCTTTGCCAGTTGAGCTACTCCATAGGGCGTTTTTCCAAACTGGGTCTGACCATCCATCTTTCCTTCACCCGTGATCACCAGGTCAACCTGCTCAATTTTCTCTTCAAGTTTTACATTCTCCGAAATCATATCAAATCCCCCCATCAATCTTGCATTTAAGAAGGCCATCAGACCAGCACCCAATCCCCCTGCGGCCCCTGCTCCCGGTTCCTCAGAAACCTCTTTCCCCAGCTGTTCCCGGATGATTTTGGAGAAATGTTCCAGATTCCGGTCCAGCTTCCCCACCATAGCTGCATCAGCACCCTTCTGGGGCCCATAGATGGAAGAAGCACCTTTGGGTCCGGTCAATGGGTTGGAAACATCGCAGGCCACCAGGATCTCTGTGTCAGCAATCCTGGGATCCAATCCCTCCATATGTATCATTTCAAGTGCTCCCAGTGCACCTCCACCCGGTCCAACGGGGATCCCCGACCCGGTTGTGAATCTTACTCCCAATGCCTCAGCCATGCCGGCTCCTGCATCGTTGGTGGCACTCCCACCAATTCCCAGCAGAATTTTTCGACAGCCCTTATCCAGGGCATCCCTGATCAGCTGACCTGTCCCATAAGTTGAAGTTACCCAGGGATTTCTATCCACTGGACGTAACAGCTCAATTCCCGAGGCAGCAGCCATTTCAATCACAGCGGTGGATCCATCGCCGGTGATTCCATAAAATGAGTTAATCTCACGCATCAATGGATCCTTAACGATACATTCAACACGATCCCCACCGGTGGCGTCGATAACCGATTCCACGGTTCCCTCCCCGCCATCGGCCATGGGAGCGATCCGGATTTTTACATCCGGAATGATCTTTTCGATGCCCCGGCGAAGGGCCGTGGCCACCTGGTGTGCACTCAGGCAATCCTTAAAAGCATCTGGAGCAATCAGTATATTCATCAAAAAAGGTGCGTGTTAATTATACATATGGGTCTGTTCATCATGGAATAAATTCAAATATACATCGTCCAATTGAAAAAAAAGCTAATTTAGGAACAAGTACCTGAACCTTATTCAATGAGACGATTCCTGCTGACCATTTTCGTTGTTGCCATGGTGCTCTCCTCCTGCACCTCGACCTCTGCACCTGAAAAAATCCTGATCAACTACAATCCTGAGATTTCGCAGGTACAATTCGCAGTTGAAGAGATTTCAAAATCATGTACATCGCAAGGCATCCGTCTGCTCTCCAAAGACCAATCCATAGTGCCCGATTTAACCATCCATCTAAAGATCGATGCCGAACTTGGTTTTGAATCCTACAATCTCAGACAAGATAAGAACCAGATTTACATTACCGGAGGGGATCCAAACGGTTTAATGTATGCTGGAATAGATCTGGCCGAAACCATCATGCTCGGTAAAGATCTCACAACAATAGATGAAGTGGAGATGAAGCCTTATGTGAAACAGAGGGGACTCCGTTACAATATTCCGCTGGATGCAAGAACCCCAAGCTACGATGATACAGGTGATGCCGCACAGCACAACATTGCTACTGTATGGGATTGGGACTACTGGAAGGATTACCTTGACCAAATGGCACTTAACCGCTATAATCTTTTGACAATCTGGAGTATGCACCCATATCCCAGTATGGTAAAAGTGCCTGAATATCCAGATGTGGCCCTTGACGATGTGTGCATTTATACAAAGGCCATAGACGAAAAGATTCACCGGTCCTGGATGAACGAGGGGATTCAGGATCCGGAAAACCTGGAGGTGATCCTTAAACTATCCATGGATGAAAAAATAGCCCACTGGAAAAGGGTTTTCAATTATGCCGAAGAGAGAGGAATTGATATCTACCTGTTCCACTGGAATGTTTTCGTCAATGGCGCCGAGGGTAAACATGGGATTGAGTGGAAACAGGACCATGCCATCACGGTGGATTACATTCGCAAAAGTGTGAAGGCCATGTTGCTCACTTATCCAAGCATCAGGGGGATAGGAGTAACAGCTGGGGAACATATAGACCGTAGCCTGACCGGAATGTATCAAACAGAAAACTGGATGTGGCACACCTATGGCATGGGAATTCTGGATGCTAAAGCAGAAAATCCTGATCTGGATGTCCGCTTTATTTTTCGCATGCACTGGAGTGATCTCAATGTAATCGACGAGGCGTTTAAGGAGTACCCTTCTCAGATTGAAACCTCATTCAAGTACTCCCGTGCCAGAATGTACTCCTCCACCCAGCCGCCCTGGTTCGATAAGATATATCGCGAAACGGTGGAGAATTTTGATACACCCTGTTGGCTCAATATTCGGAATGATGATATTTTTATATTTCGTTGGGGTGATCCTGAATACGCTCAGGATTACATTCGAAACATACCCATCGAATTAACACCGGGCTTTTATATGGGACCCGATGGTTATGTTTGGGGTAGGGAGTTTATCAGCAAAAATCCACGCTCGCCCCGCCAGCTAGCCGTTGATAAGCATTGGTATCGATTCAGAATTTGGGGGAGAACTGCTTATAATCCTACCCTTTCTCCCGAATACTGGCAGGACCAGATCAGGCTCAGGTTTCCGGAAACGGATCCAGTACACCTCTATCATACATGGAAGGCCACATCTGATATTATATCCCTGGTGGATAAAATCCATTTCAGGCAAAACGACTTTCAATTCCTGCCCGAAGGATGCCTTGATGTGGATACCTTTCACGATGTCAATTATTTCATCAAGGTTGCCGCCATGCCGCTACAGGGGGTAGTTTCCATTTCGGATTTTGCTAAGACAGAAGGAGATGTGGAGGGCTTTACCCCCTTTGATATTGCAGAGCAACTGGAACAGGCGTCCGAGGTTTTAATCAGGGGCGCCTCAGAAATTGATCCCGGAGTGAATGATGAATTGAGAGAAACCCTGGGTGATATGACAGCAATGGGTTATCTGGGACGTTATTATGCTTCCAAGATCAGGGGTGCTACTTATACAGCCATGTTCAGGTGGAGTGGCAACAACGATTATAAAAATCTGGCTGTTGAGTCTCTCCAGGATGGCGTTGAATTTTGGATTCAATATGCTGAGATCGCTAACTCGCTTTATCATCCCCAGCTCTTTGCAAGGACAAGTATGCTTAACTGGGATGCCGTACTTGAACATGTGCGAAAGGATGTGGAAATTGCCCAAACATCGATGTATGGGGAAAATATTGAAATCATTTATGATAACATACTCTGGAACAGAAACTCATCAAGGTTATAATAAAACTCACATGTCATGTCAATAGGACTACTCGCTCTCATTGCCTCATTGCCCATAGTGGCCATTTTTGTATTCATGGTTGGATTCAGGTGGCCCGCCACCAAAGCCATGCCCTTGGCTTTTATCATAGCCCTCATCCTTGCCATGATGGTCTGGAAAACTCCAGCCAACTGGATTTTTGCTTCCTCAATCAATGGTCTGGTCATCGCCTTCAAGATTCTGTTCATTGTATTTGGCGCCCTGCTGGTGCTGTTCACCATGCGGGAAAGCGGGGCCATTGAGGCCATTAACAGGGGATTTACCAATATCTCAGCCGATAAGAGGGTACAGGCCATCATCATTGCATGGCTCTTCGGGGGTTTCATCGAAGGATCGGCCGGATTCGGTACGCCTGCTGCCCTGGCTGCACCTTTGCTTCTTTCCTTAGGATTCCCGGCATTGGCAGCGGTTATGGTGGCATTGATTGCCAATGTAACCCCGGTCTCGTTCGGAGCGGTGGGCACACCCACACTCATTGGGATCCAATCGTCGCTGGATATCCCTTCGGTACAACAATTTATCAGTGAATCGGGAATGACCTACGCCGATTACATACAACAGATCGGAGTCTGGACAGCAGTGCAACATGCCATTCCCGGTTTAATTCTCCCTCTGATTATGGTGGCCATGATGACCCGCTTTTTCGGAAAGAAACGAAGCATCAGGGAAGGACTCGCCATATGGCCATATGCCCTTTTTGCTGGATTCTGTTTCGTGGGACCCTATTTGCTGGTGGCCATTTTCCTGGGACCTGAATTTCCCAGTTTACTGGGTGGGCTCATTGGACTGGCCATCCTGATTCCCGCTACAAAGGCTGGATTTCTGGTTCCAAAATCAACATGGGATTTCCCCGAAAAGAGCTCGTGGGAAAAAAACTGGGTAGGGTCCATCACCATGGAGAGTCAGACCCAAACTGGAAAAATCTCCATAATGAAAGCATGGATCCCTTATGTGATCATTGGATTTTTGCTGGTCATTACGCGGATCAGGTCCCTCCCTTTTAGCAATTGGGTAAGATCCGTCAGCTTTGATTATTCCGATCTTTTTGGAACCTCGGTGAGTGGTTCTGTGGATCCTTTAAATAATCCAGGGATCATGCCATTTATTCTTGTGGCCCTGTTATGCATACCGCTGTTCGGAATGAAAACAAAACAGGTGGGCGCCGCCTGGTCAGAGGCGGTTAAGAGGATTAAAAATCCTCTGATCGCTCTGGTATTTGCCGTTCCCATGGTCAGGATCATGATGCAATCGGGCAATAATCCGGATGGGATCGTCGGGATGCCCATTGCTATGGCAGAGGCCATTACCAACATTTTTCAGGGAGCCTGGCCCCTGGTTGATTCCTTTATCGGGGCCCTGGGATCCTTCATGGCCGGATCCAATACCGTGTCGAACATGTTGTTCTCACTGTTTCAATTCTCCATTGCCGACCAGTTGGGGATTTCCACTATTCTGATAGTCAGCTTACAAAACATCGGAGGTGCCATGGGCAACATGATATGTGTTCACAATGTGATTGCCGCATGCGCCACGGTGGGACTGGTAGGTGTGGAAGGACTCCTGATAAAACGGAACCTGATCCCCATGGCCATTGTTGGTGGGATCGTGGGTGTAATCGGATTGATTCTGGTGTATACCGTTGGACAGGGGATGATATAGTGCACTTAGTGTTGCAATAAAAATAGGATCTGGATATTGATCAATAAACTTGACTGTGGAAATAGATCTTGCATATGGGAAAACCGGACTCCGGGTAAAAATACCTGATGGGATCCAAACGAAGGTGGTACAACCTGTTTATGTTGAAGGTTTTGCAGATCAACAACATGCTGTAATGGATGCACTGGCAAATCCCATTGATCACCCCCCGTTACAGACATCGGTCCATTCACACCAGAAGGTGGCCATCATATTCAGCGACATTACCCGGGCCACACCCTACAATATCCTGGTGCCTGCCCTCTTACAGGCCCTGGGTCATCTGCCCGACGAAAACATTGCCTTTTTTTGTGCAACGGGAACCCATCGTCCGGCCACTGATGATGAGCTGTGCACGATTCTGGGTAAAGAGATTGTCGAGAGGTTCAGGATTGTACAGAATAATGCTTCCGACAAAACCTTATTTCAAGAGGTGGGAACCACCACTTCAGGGAACCGCATCCTGCTCAACAAAGAAATTCTTGGGTATGACCTGCGCATCCTTACCGGCTTTATTGAACCTCATTTCTTTGCGGGATTCTCAGGTGGAGGAAAAGCCCTCATGCCAGGGATGGCTTATGTGGAAAGCATCCGGTACAACCATTCCATTAAAAACCTGGAGAAACCTGGTGCCAGATGGGGACATACCTATGGGAATCCACTCTGGGAGGACGTGATGGAGGCATCGGAGATGGCACTGCCCCTGTTCCTGCTGAACATCACATTGAACAGAGATAAAGAGATTACAGGGGTATTTGCTGGTAACCTGAGAAAAGCACATCAACAGGGCTGTACCTTTGTGAAAGAAACAGCCATGGCCGGACTGGATCACCCCTTCCATATTGTCATTACAAGCAATTCCGGTTATCCGCTTGACCTGAATGTATATCAATCTGTCAAAGGAATGAGTGCGGCGGAACAGGTGGTCATGGAGGGTGGCTCAATCGTCATTGCAGCTGAGTGTTGGGATGGGATTCCGGCAGGGAGTGATTACGAGACCATTCTCCACTCAGTAGCAGATGTTACTGAGCTCATGGATTTTATAATAAAGCACGAAAAGCGACTGAAAGATACCTGGCAGGTCTATTTCCAGGCTATGATCCAGAAGAAAGCCGATGTCTATCTTTTTAGCACCCTTGAGCATCCTGTGGTGGAGAAAGCATTGCTCAAACCGGTGGACAACATCGAGGTGCTGGTTAAGGAACTTGTGCAGAAATATGGGGAGGATACTCGCATCTGCGTGCTCCCTGAAGGGCCACTGACCATTCCCTACCTGATTTGAACCTATCTGGTCAATCCTCCATATCACTCAGATGAAGATCCAGTGCCTTCACTGAAATCTGAATCTCCCAAATACTTAAGGCCAAACTCAGGATGAGCATTACCAGGGCAATTCCGAATATAATTTCAGCCAGGGGACGTATTTCGATATATACCATGAACATGCAGATCACACAGAGTAAGAGACTTCCAATACCCAACAGCTGCATGGACCGGGTGAGCCGCAATCGTTTCCGCAGGTTTTGAATTTGACCCACAAGAAGGCTGCTTTTCATCTCTTTCAGCTTAGCATGCAAGGAACGGACAACTGCAGCATAGGCCAGAAAACGGTTTGTATAGGCCAATAGCAAAAGTGAAATTGCCGAAAACAGTAATGCAGGTGTTGTCAGGGTAAGTTTTTCCATCGGTTTTCTAAAGCACTTTGTTGTTCCTGTAAAAATAGAACTATTCCGGCAAAAATATGGTGAGGAAGTAGTAATAGTATCCGGAATTGTGCATAAAAATATATGTTTGATTTTTGTTATGTTTGCGCACGCAAGAGATCATGATCAAAAATCCTTATCCAGCTCACCCTCTTTTTCCTGGACTTTCTTCCTCAATCAAGGACGAGTACATTCATTTTCAGTACATCGAAGGCTTGTCAGGTTCTTCCAGATCTGCCCTGATTCATGCCTGCCTGAATGAATTAAAAGGGCCTCACCTGATCCTGTTCAATGACAAGGAGGAGGCTGCCTATTTCTATACTGACCTGGTAACCTTGGATGGACTCCCGAACGAACCCTCTTCTTTCCCTCCTCCTATAAAAGATCGGTCCAGTATCAGCAGACCGATGATGCCAATATTATTACCCGCACCCAGACCCTCAAGCGATTGGCTGAGCGAAGGGTGGCCAGTTTTATTATTTCCTATGCTGAAGCACTTGTTGAATCGGTGGTGACCCGACGAAAACTTGGAGAAACCACCCTGGAGGTGAAACTGGGTGAGAAGATCGATATGGCCTTCCTGGAGGAAGTGCTGGAAACCTATGAGTTTCAGCTGGTGGATTTTGTCTATGAGCCCGGACAATATTCCATCAGGGGTGGTATCGTGGATGTGTTTTCCTATGCTTCCAGTCACCCCTGCCGTATTGATTTCTTTGATGATGAGGTGGACTCAATACGGATCTTTGATACCGATACCCAACGCTCCCTTGAGACGGTCAAGAAAGTGAATATTATTCCCAACATCCAGTGGGAAAATGAAATGGGAGAGAAACGTATTTCATTTCTGGAATATATTCCTGCGGGAACAACCTTATGGGTGGATAATCCTGACCTGATCGCTGACCACATTCAAACCTTATACGACACGAACAGAATTGGAATCTGATCCGGAGAAGCGAGATTGATAAGACAAAATTCCTGAAGTCTGGGGAATGAGATCAAAACCCAGATGGAACGGTTCCCACAGGTGGTATTCGGAATAAGCGCCAAGGAAAAAAGCTTATAAAACCTGGAGTTTCAGTACAATCCCTCAACCCGCCTTCCATAAAAATTTTGAACTTGCTCACCAACCACATGAGAGAGAGGGCTGAAGAGGGTTATACCAATTATATTCTTTCCGATAATGAGAAACAGCTTGAACGCTTGCGTGCCATCTTTGATGAGATTGATCCGGAATTGCAGTACCAGACCATGACCCAGCACCATCCATGAAGGGTTCATGGATCATGACCTGAAGCTGCTCATATTATACCGACCATCAGATTTTTGAACGTTACCATAAATTCAGGTTCCATGACCGGTTCAGCAGGAAAGAATCTGTTTCAATCAAGGAACTGATCGGTCTTAATCCGGGTGACTATGTGGTCCATGTGGACCATGGCATCGGAATATTCGGTGGACTCGAAAAGATTGATGTGAATGGGAAGGTCCAGGAAGCCATCAAACTGGTCTACAAGGACAGGGATGTTCTCTATGTGAATATTCACTCCCTTGCACCGCATCTCCAAATACAAAGGAAAGGATACCGGACCGCCCAAGATTTATAAACTGGGAACCGGTGCCTGGCAAAAACTGAAAAGCAATACCAAAGAAGAAGGTACAGGATATTGCCCGGGAACTGATCATGCTCTATGCCCAGCGCAAGGATCAGAAAGGGATTTGCATTTTCACCCGATACCTACCTGCAGCAGGAACTGGAATCCTCATTTATCTATGAAGATACTCCTGACCAGTTAAAGGCCACCGCCGATGTAAAAGCCGGGATGGAAGCAGTGTTCCCCATGGATCGGCTGGTATGCGGAGATGTGGGTTTTGGAAAGACCGAAGTGGCCATCAGGGCTGCGTTTAAGGCAGTCACTGACAGTAAACAGGTAGCCATACTGGTTCCAACCACAGTGCTTGGCCTTTCAGCACTTCAATACCTTCAGGGACCGTTTAAAAGGATTCCCGTGCACTGTTGATTACTTGAGCAGGTTCCGTAGTTATGCCGATCAAAAACAGATTAACTCCAGACTGAAAGAGGGCGAGAATTGATATCATTATCGGAACCCATAAACTGGTGGGTAAGGATATCGAGTTTAAAGACCTGGGGTTGCTGATTATTGATGAGGAGCAGAAGTTTGGGGTAAGTGTTAAGGAGAAACTGAAACAGATGAAACTGAATGTGGATACCCTCACCCTTACTGCAACACCCATTCCCAGAACACTTGCAGTTTTCCATGATGGGATCCAGGGACCTGTCCATTATCAATACACCACCGCCCAACCGCCATCCCATTATCACCGAACTGCATACCTTCAATGAGGAGATCATCAAGCGAAGCCATTGAGTATGAAGTAAGTCGGGGTGGACAGGTATTTCTTATCCACAACAGGGTACAGAATATCATGGAGATCAAGGAGATCGTGGATCGGCTGATTCCCGGGATTAGCTCGGTGGTGGCCCATGGTCAGATGGAAGGGAAAAAAGCTGGAATCGGTCATGCTCGACTTTATGCAGGGCGACTATGATGTACTCGATTGCCACCACCATTGTTGAATCAGGACTGGACATTCCCAATGCCAATACAATAATTATCAACAACGGACAAAACTTTGGTTTAAGTGATCTGCACCAGCTCCGGGGACGGGTGAGGACGTTCCAATAAAAAGGCATTTTGCTATATTTTTGCTCCCCCGGTTACCCTTCTTTCTCACAGAGGCCAGAAGAAGGCTGAAAGCAGTTGAAGAGTTCTCAGCCCTTGGGCAGTGGATTTAACATTGCCCTGCAGGACCTTGATATCCGCGGCGCTGGCAATCTGCTTGGTGCTGAACAGAGTGGTTTTATTGCCGATATCGGATTTGACACTTACAACAGGATTCTCAATGAAGCCATCACTGGAACTGAAAGAGACCGAGTTTAGTGAATTGTATGAAAAACCTGATGATTCGAGCCCGGGATGATAAGCATTTTCTGTCTGATTGTCATATCGATACTGATCTGGAACTGCTGTTTCCTGATCAGCTATGTCTCCAACATCAGCGAACGGGTCGAACTATACAGGAAACTGGATGCAATTGGGGATGAAACAGGCCCTGAAGGAGTTCCGTGAAATGCTCATCGACCGGTTTGGCCCACTGCCTCCTACCATCGGAGGAATTACTTGAAGGTTGTGCAGCTCCGTTGGCTTGGCCCAGCGCAGTGGTGTTGAAAAAATTGTATTGAAAAAGAGCATTCTGATTACGTATTTTGTAAGCAATCCGGAATCATCTTTCTATAGCTCTGAAAAGTTTAAGGAGGTGATCGGGAACATTCAGGCCAATCCTGGGATCTTCCGCATGCGGGAAGACCAGGAGAAACTGAGCCTGAGAAGCGACCAGGTAAATTCTGTGCAGGAAGCATATCAAATATTGCAGAAACTGAGTAACGGATAGCGCAAATGAACCTTGTTTTCGACCTGGGAAATAGTTATGGGAAAATTGCAGTATGCGAGGGCAATCAGTGTAATTGAAACTGCCACATACGAAAAAATTACAAGCCGGGAGATTGCTTATTTTCACGCGCGTTATACAGGATTTGAAAGGAGCGATCATTTCATCGGTGGTCAACTACTCCAGGGAGATCATTGACTACCTGAGCAACCTTTACAGCACTTGTATTGAACTGGATCATGCTACTCCGATTCCACTGAACAACCTCTACCGTACTCCGGATACCCTCGGCTACGATCGCATTGCTGCAGCAGTAGGAGCATATACTATTTGTCCGGGTAAAAACGTTCTGGTGATAGATGCCGGAACAGCCATCACCTATGATATTGTTACTTCAAAAGGTGAATTTTATAGGTGGAAACATCTCCCCGGGCCTTGAAATACGGTTTAAGTCACTGAATAAATATACCAGCCGTCTGCCACATCTGGAACGTCCGGAGGTGATACCACCACTGGTGGGAGGCAGTACTGCTGAAGCTATTCAGTCGGGTATCGTGAACGGTTTATTGTTCGAAATTGATGGATTTATCGGCGCCATAAGTCAGAACTACCCCAAATTACAGGTAGTTTTAACGGGAGGAGATGCAAATTACTTTGTAGGAAAGCTAAAAAGTAGCATCTTTGTGGACCTGAATCTGAACCTGATCGGATTAAATAGAATACTGGAGCACAATGCAAATAAAGAGATATAAATCTATACTTATTACCCTTTTTGTCACCTTTTTTGTAACCAATTCCCTGCTAAGTCAGTTTAATACCTATTCGCCTTATACAAGGTTTGGACTAGGGGACCTGGCAAAACCGGGTTTCGGACAAAACATGGCCATGGGAGGCACTGGCATTGCCATACATGAAAATACCAGGATTAATTACCTGAATCCTGCTGCTTTTGCAGCCCTTGACAGCACGTCAGTCTATTTTGATTTTGGGGCCAATACTTTCCATAACGAGTATAAGACAGAATCAATCTACCAATACCTGGTGGAACATGAACCTGCATCATGTTGCATTTGCCTCATCCATGGGAAAATATTTGGGAATCTCTGCCGGAATTGTACCTTACAGCAGCATCGGATACAACATCAAACAGGAGTATAACGATTTTAGCTACCGGCGAGGCCATGGATACATATAACAAAGGGCGTGGAGGTATCATGAACTTTTATGTGGGAACTGCAGTAAAGCTATTTGACAGGATCTCAGTGGGCGTAACCATGAATTACCTCATGGGAAGGCTGACGCGGGAACGTCGGGTGGATTTCCCCGGGAATTCTGATTTCTCATCCGTTTCCACACTTGAAAATATTGATCTCAGAGAACCCCTTTTCAGCTTAGGACTGCAGTATAAAGAGGTCATAAAGGATAAATTTTTCATTACTGTGGGTGGTATCTACGATCTGAAGGCCAGGGTAAATGCCGACGTAAGACACGAAGCGGTGAACGAATTCTACGCATTTGATACGATCTCAATCAGTGGATCTCAAGTGATCAATCCCCAGTATATTCTGGAAGGAGATACCTCGCTTGGAGAATTTACAATTCCAAGTAAAAAGGGTGTGGGCATCGCATTGGGTATACCAAATAAATTGACGGTAACCGGTGACTACTATATGCAGGACTGGACTGGTTTCATGTCAGGTGAAAGTTATCGTACAACCAATGCCACATCCATGCACTTCGGCGCCGAGTATACACCCAATGCCGAAGCGTTGCGGGGATTTCATAACTACATGACTTACAGATTGGGAGGCTATTATTCTAACTATTATCTGCAGGTGAACGAAACCCAATTAGAGGACTATGGCATAACTTTTGGAGTAGGGTTACCGATAAGAACCATGAAATCGAGTATCAATGTGGCTTTCACACTGGGTACCAGGGGTACTACTGAGTATAATTTAGTGAAAGAAAATTATGGAATTATTACATTTAATGTAACTTTACACGATCTGTGGTTCCGCAAACGGAGATTTGATTAAACCTGGAAAATATTGAACGGTATGAAAACGAAAGCTCTCAAAACCATATTTTTAGCGACACTGTCACTTTTGTTTGTACTACCCGCAATTTCACAAAAAGGAATAGCCGACGGTTCGAAATACGGGAAAGGTCAGGATAGCATAAATTGTATTAAGAACCTGTCACTTTACAGGGAGTTCTTTAAACACAACAACTACAAAGATGCCATCAGTCCCTGGCGGGGAGTTTTCAGCGAATGCCCTGCTTCCAGTGAAAAAATGTATGTTGAAGGTATCACCATGTACCGAAGTTTTATTGAAGCAGCTTCAATCCCCGAGCGTAAAGATGAGTCTGATCGATACCATACTGCTGATTTACGACAGGCGAGCAGAATATTTTGGAGGTGAAGGAAACATTCTTGGTAGAAAGGGTATTGATCTGCTTCGGTACCGCAGAACGGATATTGAAGCTATTGAAGAAGGCTATGGCTACCTGAAAAGAAGTATTGAATCGATAAGAACAAGTCCAGGGATGCGGTCATGGTTACCTTCATAAATGCCAGTATTACCCTGAATAAGGCAGGTAAGCTTGATGATAATCAAGTGCATTGAGGATTATTTCATGGTTACAACCATCATCGATCAATTGCTGAACAAAAGTTCCCGCTGGCCTAAGGCCAAAGCCAACATTGACGACCTGATGCTGAAGAGCGGATTGCTGACCTGCGAAGCACTGAACGGATATTTTGAACCTCAATATCGACGCCAACAGTGAACGATAAGGAATTCCTCCAGAAAGTAATTGATTTTTACTACCGCCACCGGGTGCGACCGGTCGGATGTGTATGTGTCAGCATCTGAAAAAATGTATGACCTTGAACCGGGTCCGGAGTCAGCACACAACCTGGCCATCCTGTTCATTGCCAAAAGTGATTTTCAAAAAGCTGCTCAATATCTGAGAGAGGCCGTCGTGGGAGTCAATATTGACAACGAGACAAGAGCTGATTGGTTTTATGAACTGGCAATCGTAAGCAGCTGCCAACAAGGATTATTGCGATGCCATCAGGTACGCCAGAGAATCTGTTGCCAATAAAAGAGATTTAGGCAAGGCATATATTGTGATGGGAGACGCCATCATTGCATCCCGTGATAACCTTGGTGATGATTTCGAACAGCGTACTGCCTTTTGGGTGGCTGCAGACAAATACACCATAGCCAGAAGTGTTGATCCCAGTGTTGCTTCAGATGCCTCTAAGAAGTTGAATGATTATGCCGGGCAATACCCCAACCACGAAGAGGTATTCTTCAGGGACCTGAAAGAGGGTGATTCTTATCGGGTGAAAGGATGTATTAATGAACTTACAACCGTCAGGTCCAGAAAATAAAGCAAAAAAACAAATCATACAAAAATGGCTGCTTTTGAAGCAGCCTTTTTTATTCTCCATGATATACAAACGTCGCTGCCCAATTTCTTCGACATAATAAGACCGCTTTTTCCTATCTTTGTACAAATGATTCCTTCCTTTAGAGATATGGCTGTTGGCTTCTTCTTCCTGGCACTGCTGTTGGGCTGTGAAAATGATATTGAGCGGATCAAACCTGCTCACTGATGAGGCAGATATACCAAATTCAAAAGGTACCAATATTGAGGTCATCTACAGTGATTCGGCAAGGGACGTAGACGGCCTCCTGAACGGCGAGGGCTTCCACGATGACTTCCCGGGCCTCATCGTGGCGTTTCTGGTCGTTTAGCACCCCGGAGATCAGGGTGAGGTTCGAGGCGACCGTGGGATGTTCGCGACCGTGGTAGGCCTCGTTGATGACGAGCGCGTCGCGGTAATACCGCTCGGCCTCCTCGATATAGCCCAGCCACGCGCGGGTTGCGCCGAGGTTGATGAGACACGTGGCGTAGGCGGGATGGCTCGAACCGAGGTGCTCCTCGGTCATCACCAGCAGCCGGCGATTGATCTCGTCGGAGATCTCGTAGTCGCCGGCGTAGAAGTGGGCG
>CAVQAB010000020.1:0-85180 GCA_963710385.1 uncultured Bacteroidales bacterium
AGATGTTACGATCGACTTTAATGAGGATCCGGTAGCTACCGCCGGCGGAAACCAGGATCTGTGTGGATTACTTACCACTGCTTTAGGCGCTACTGCGCATACGTATCAGGCGGGCAGTGAGCATGCAGGCAGCACTACTTTGTGGACGTATGTAAGTGGCCCTGATGCGGCCCCGTTGTTCAGTGATGCTACCTCGGCAACGAGTAATGTTACGGTGACCCTTTATGGCAGTTATGTGTTCCGCTGGACGGAGACCAATGGCACGTGTAGTGACTTTGCAGATGTTACGATCGACTTTAATGAGGATCCGGTAGCTACCGCCGGCGGAGACCAGGATCTGTGTGGATTACTTACCACTGCTTTAGGCGCTACTGCGCATACGTATCAGGCGGGCAGTGAGCATGCAGGCAGCACTACTGTGTGGACGTATGTAAGTGGCCCTGATGCGGCCCCGTTGTTCAGTGATGCTACCTCGGCGACGAGTAATGTTACGGTGACCCTTTATGGCAGTTATGTGTTCCGCTGGACGGAGACCAATGGCACGTGTAGTGACTTTGCAGATGTTACGATCGACTTTAATGAGGATCCGGTAGCTACCGCCGGCGGAGACCAGGATCTGTGTGGATTACTTACCACTGCTTTAGGCGCTACTGCGCATACGTATCAGGCGGGCAGTGAGCATGCAGGCAGCACTACTTTGTGGACGTATGTAAGTGGCCCTGATGCGGCCCCGTTGTTCAGTGATGCTACCTCGGCAACGAGTAATGTTACGGTGACCCTTTATGGCAGTTATGTGTTCCGCTGGACGGAGACCAATGGCACGTGTAGTGACTTTGCAGATGTTACGATCGACTTTAATGAGGATCCGGTAGCTACCGCCGGCGGAGACCAGGATCTGTGTGGATTACTTACCACTGCTTTAGGCGCTACTGCGCATACGTATCAGGCGGGCAGTGAGCATGCAGGCAGCACTACTTTGTGGACGTATGTAAGTGGCCCTGATGCGGCCCCGTTGTTCAGTGATGCTACCTCGGCAACGAGTAATGTTACGGTGACCCTTTATGGCAGTTATGTGTTCCGCTGGACGGAGACCAATGGCACGTGTAGCACGAGTGATGATGTGGAAATATGGTTTGAACCAGTCCCAGACATATTTGGGGATGATGATACCATATGTAATAATACAATCACAGACATTGATCTTTCAACAAGCATAACTCCCAGATACGGTGTCCGTTATACTTGGACAGTAAATGATCCAAGTGGTCAAATCACAGGGGAATCAAATTCAATTGGAAACGGAAATAATATTGATCAAAATCTTCAGCAACTATTATCTAACAATGATATAGATGCGCATGAGGTCGTATATACAATCACCCCGCATACGATATATCAAGACAGTAGTCTACAATGTATTGGAGCCCCAATTCCAGTAACAATTTGGGTTAATCCGACACCCGATATCGAAGTTGATGTTCCCGATACAGTGATTTGTGATGGAGACATGACAACGTTAACTATAAGCAACCCCCATAATGCACTAAGGGGTGATTGGATATATGATTTGGAGGTAACTGCTGAACCAGAAATCGATGGTGAATCCCCGAATCTGACAGGGGTTATCACTCCGACAATTAATGAAACATTAACCAATAGTGATTCTGTTGTTCATAAAGTTGAATATCGTTTTATTCCAAGAATTGAAAGAAATGCAGGAGATCCAGATTGTGAAAACGGACTGGATACGACCATCATTGTCTGGGTAAATCCCACTCCTGAGATCAGGATTAGCTCTGATACCGTGATTTGTGATGGTGATGTGGTGACCATCAACATTGGAAATCCCAACAATCCCATCCGGGGTGATTGGAAATACAACCTGGTAGTAACTCCTGAGCCGGAAATTGGAGGATCACATCCAGGAGGACTGGATCTTGTCCTTGCAGCTCTTCCGGAGATTCTCACCAACAGCGATACTGTAGCACACTATGTAGATTACGAGTTTACACCTTTAATTTATAATGACGATGGTGCTGTGGTAAGTTGTCCAAATGGAATCGACACAACCATTCGCATTTGGGTGAATCCAACTCCGGAGATAAGAGTGAGTGCTGTGGATACAGTCTTATGTGACGGAGAGAACTTTATCATGGACGTTAATAATCCCAATATTCCAATTCGGGGTACCTGGTTGTATGACCTTCAAATGACATCAGATCCTGAGATTAGTGGGCCTGACATGAACCTGATCGGAATAACCACTGCTTCATTTGATATCACATTGAACAACAATGACACCATTGTGCATAAAGTTGAGTACCGATTCATCCCAAGAATCACACCTGATGATGGAGGAGTGGATTGTGAAAATGGTCGGGATACAACAATCACTATATGGGTGAATCCTACACCTGAGATCAGGGTAATTCCAGATACTGTGATCTGTGATGGAGAAACTGCGACTATTGCAATAACCAATCCCAACAATCCGATCAGGGGCAGCTGGCTGTATGACCTGGTGGTCACACCGGATCCTGAGATTACTGGGGCAGTAGCAAGTCAGCCAAACATCACGACAGCTTTGTTTAATGAAACATTGACCAACGATGACACGATTGTCCATAAGGTGACTTATCAATTTACTCCGCACATCACACCTGACGATGGTGGACCAGAATGCTTAAATGGATTGGATACCACCATCACTATCTGGGTGAATCCAACGCCCGAGATCAGGATAACCACGGACACAGTGATCTGTGATGGGGATGATGTTACAATAAATATCCGAAATCCTAACAATCCAATTCGTGGTGACTGGAAGTATAATCTTGTTGTAACGCCAGATCCGGAGATAGGAGGAGCTCATCCAGGAGGCCCGGATCTTGACTTTGTAGCTCTTGCTGAGACACTTACCAACAGTGATACGGTGGTACACTATGTGGATTATGAGTTTACCCCTTTGATTTATAATGACGATGGAGCTGTAGTAAGCTGTCCCAACGGAGTAGACACGACCATTCGCATCTGGGTGAATCCAACCCCCGAGATCAGGGTGAGTGCTCCTGATACTGTGATTTGCAATGGAGACATGACCACAATCACCATCAATAATCCCAACAATCCTATCAGGGGTAATTGGGTTTATGATCTGACGTTACGGCGGATCCGGAGATAACAGGGGCAGCAGCGAATCAGTCAGGCATCGTAACCGCAACCTTTAATGAAACGTTGAGCAACAGTGATACGATTGTACATAAAGTGTGAGTATCACTTCACTCCACGGATCACACCCGACGATGGAGGATTGGATTGCGAGAACGGAAGCGATACAACCGTTACCATCTGGGTGAATCCAACACCAGAGATCAGGATAAGTACTGATACAGTCGTTTGTGATGGGGAAGTGGTGACTATCAACGTTGGGAATCCAAACAATCCTATACGAGGCGATTGGAAATACAACCTGGTTGTAACGGCAGAGCCGGAGATAGGTGGTGCTCATCCGGGTGGACCGGATCTTGACTTTGCAGCTCTTCCTGAGACACTGACAAACAGTGATACAATATCACACTATGTGGATTATGAATTTACTCCTCTGATCTATAACGACGATGGAGCTGTGGTGAGTTGTCCCAATGGAATCGACACGACTATTCGCATTTGGGTGAATCCCACACCTGCGATCAGAGTGAGTGCCGTGGATACGGTCCTCTGTGACGGAGAGAACTTTATCATCAATGTTAGTAATCCCAATGTTCCTGTTCGGGGCACCTGGTTGTATGACCTGGATAGTGACGCAGATCCCGAAATTACCGGGGCAGCAGGAACTCAGACGGGAATTACCACACCCCAACCTTTAACGAAACACTGAGTAATACTGATACGGTTGTACATAAAGTGGAGTACCGATTCATTCCACGGATCACACCTGATGATGGTGGTGCAGATTGTGGGAATGGGTTAGATACAACAATCACTATCTGGGTGAATCCGATCCCTGAGATCAGGGTGTTAGCAGCCGATACTGTCATCTGTGATGGAGAGACTGCCGACATACAAGTACGTAATCCTAACAATCCCATTAGAGGCACATGGCTTTATGATTTGGTAGTGACACCCGATCCTGAAGTTACAGGAGCAGTAGCAAGTCAACCGGGCATCACAACGGCATTGTTTAACGAGACATTGACCAACAGTGACACGGTTGTGCATAAGGTGACCTATCATTTTACTCCACGTATTATTCCTGATGATGCGGGTGTTGAATGCGGAAATGGAGATACGACCATCACTATCTGGGTGAATCCCAGTCCCAGAATTGTAGTAACCGCACCTGATTCGGTGCTCTGCGACGATAGTGATGTTTCATTTTTCATTCATAATCCCAATCAATCAGTCAGGGGAGATTGGAAATATAGCCTGACGGTGGATTATGGTGCACATGTTACAGGATTAAATGTGGGAGGTGAATATTCTGATGTCGACCTGAATATTCTTGATCACCTCGTGAATTACGATACAGCAGTTCATGCAGTCAGCTATCTGTTCTCACCAAGGATCACCCCTGATGAAGGAGGGTTGGATTGCGGTTCAGGTAATGATACTACCATCTATATCTGGGTGAATCCCACACCCGAGATCAGGGTGAGTTTCCTGGATACTGTGATATGTAACGAGGATGATATAACTTTTACAATCGATAATCCAAATATACCCCTCAGAGGAGATTGGAAATACAATGTAACAGTTGACTATGGACCTTTTATAAACGGTCTTAATATAGGGGGGGACTACGATGGAACCACCACAAGCATTGTAGATAATCTTACCAACAACGATACAGACTTTCATTCGGTGACCTATTATTTCACTCCATGGATCACCCCGGATGATGGAGATCCGGATTGTCTGAATGGCCTGGATACATCATTTGTGGTCTGGGTGGATCCTACACCAGCCATCCGGGTCATTGCTGAGGATTCAATCATTTGCAATGGAGAACCTGCCACCATCAGGATCCACAATCCCAACGCCTTCTACTTTGGTGATTGGGAATATGATTTAGAGATCACTCCTGATCCTGAAATTTCCGGAGCCAGGGCGAATGCGGAAGGTATTATTGATACCCTGATTATTGATCCGCTGTTCAACAATGATACAGTAGTTCATAAGGTTGAATACAGGTTTATTCCATTGAAATCATTTGCTGATAGTCTTATCTGTGCTGGAGGGACTGACACCACCATTGTGATCTGGGTGAATCCAACTCCGGAGATCAGGGTAGAGGCAGATGACTATATCCTCTGTGACGGGGATTCGGTTACCATGGATGTTACCAATCCCAATATTTCTGTGAGAGGAGAGTGGAAATACGATCTCGAGATTATCGCTGAACCGGGCATTACTGGGGTGACCTCGGGAACTGTGGAGTATTCAACCGATACATCTTTCACATTTATTCTGTACAATAGCGATCAGCAAGCCCGTACTGTAACCTATCGTTTTCAGCCACGCATTACGGATAGTGATGGAGATGAATGTGATCTTGGTATTGATACAACCTTTGTCATCACAGTGAACCCCATACCGCAAATCGAAGCAACTGCTGAAGATACCTTGATTTGTGATTGACAGTATGCGAATTTCTCCGTACAGAATCCCAATCAGAGTATCCAGGGACAATGGTTATATGACCTGGAAGTTACTCCTGATCCTGAGATTGGCGGAGCCCGTGGCAATGAGACTTTCATTCCCCCGGCGGACCTGGGCTTTAGCGATCAGCTTTACAATACTGATACAGTAGTACACAAAGTAATCTATCATTTCATCCCGAGGATCTCACCCATTGATGGGGAATCTGACTGTGAAAATGGGAAGGATACTACCATCACCATCTGGGTGAATCCAGTTCCCATAGCACATATAAGCATCCCGGACACCATCTTCTGTAACAATGAAATCACAGATTTCACGGTTGCAGATGGATTGGGTACTGTATTCGGAGATAAAAAGTATGTGGTTTCAGCCATCTATATTCCATCCAGTCTTACTGTATTCTCAAGAGCATCCGGGGATTTCAGACACTGTAACTACCGGTCAGCCAATTATTGATTCGCTGGTGAATCATACCAATAAAGTACAACCTGTATTTTATTCCTTCAGTCCCAGAATTTATGACAACAGACCAGGTCATGAAGGTGAGTTTTGCGGAAACGGGAATGACACCATTATTAAGCTTTGGGTGAATCCCACACCGCTCATTGATGTGGGAGTTGATGATACAATCTTGTGTGATAATACCATTTTATCAATTGTGGTTGATGACGGATTGGAGGAGGTTCAGGGCACATCAGTGTATGATCTGGATGTCACTTACACACCAGGCGCAGTAACCGGAAGCATTACAGGTGACGGAGAGAAATCTGATTTCATTGATATTTCCGACCTGTTAGTGAACAATACAGATAGTGTTCAGATCATCACCTATCAGTTAACCGCCAGAATCAGAGATGACAGACCTGATCATGCAGGTGAATACTGCAACAACGGACTTGATACCATCATCACCATTTATCTGAATCCCACACCACGGATCGAATATCTGCTTGCTGAAGATACACTCTGCTATGATGAAGGGTTTGTTCTGACCACAAATTCACTGGTGCAAACCACTCATCCGCTCTACTACAATCTGGATATTGACAATGTAGGTCTTATTAGCAATGTGAATCCTGAACCTGACAGTGTGGATGTGACCATTCCATGGGATGAATCTGATATCCTGAATCCAGCGGATACTGTGGGTACTGATAATTTATGACCTGCATCCATTTATCTCCACCGAGGGTTGTCCGGGTGCAGATACTACCATCCTGATCAAAGTGAATCCAGAGCCTGTTATGCAGGTGACTCAGAGTGATACTGCAGTCTGCTATCAATTGGGGATATTTGCTTCCCATGAGTACCGGAACAATAAGTACCACCGGTCAGATTAAATATGACCTTACTACGGATGGTTACAATGTTGTGATGGTGAATGGTGTTCCAGCCAATGGCTTCTATGATATTGTGGATCTGGACCAGTCAACGGTATCAAATAGCGGTGATTCCATTGAAAATGTCACCTATCATTTCACTCCCATGATCGAAAATGCAAGGGCATCCGGACATTGTTTTGGCGATCCGATTCCACCAAAAATCGTCCAGGTAGCTCCGGAGTTAAAAGGGAATACCATGGCCGATACGGTGATTGGTGGTTGGAATATCCGTTGTTTTGGACTCGAGGATGGTGCCATTCATTCAAATGTACAAGGTGGTTATTATAAATTCCCTTATGATTTTGATTGGGATACCGACGGAGGTACAGCCAGCAGCATTGATCCGGAAGATTCTCTTCAGGTTGACCTGGGAATTGGAAAATATTGGTTTAATGTGGTGGATACACTGGGTTGCTTCTTTACAGATACCATCATCCTGTATCAGCCGGATACCATTGCAGTGGACACCTCCATTGTGAATGCAACCTGCGCGCATACTTCTATCAGTGATGGCGCCATAGATATTACACCCTACTGGCGGGACAACAGGGTATTCCTACTACTGGCGGAAGCCTTTTAGTGAGTTTCAAACTGAAGAGGATATTATCAATGGTGTTGCAGGTCCTTACTATTTGACATTGACAGATACAAACAGTTGTATTTACGATGCATTCTATTTAATTGAATCGGCAAGACTAATTAATATTACTTCTGACCCCAGTTGGTTTGGTGATTATAATATTACATGTAATGGAGATAGTACAGGACAGATTATTGTAAGTAGTATTGCAGGTGGATTCCCTAACTATGATTTCAAAGTATATGATGATAATGCGGGGGATACCATACATATGGGAAAAGTGACCAATGAAGGTGGGGTCTGGGATACAATTGTACCAAATCTGCCAGCAGGGGAATATCATTTGATTGCATTTGATGATGAGCGGTGCTATAATTTTCCATCCCGATACAGTTACTATTGAATGATCCTGATCCAATATCCATCCAGAGGATCAATCCGCAACCCTATTTTGACACGGTGGACATCAGTTGTTTTGGGGCTGATAACGGAGTTATTGATATTCAGATTTCAGGTGGACACACTGCCCAGTATCCCAGCAACTTTAACTGGACCGGGCCTCCCGCTGAAGGTGATCTGGTGCCGGGTGACAGCCTCCAGAGTTCTCTGGGTCCGGGTATCTATGATGTGGAGGTCACCGACTTCTGGGGTTGTATTGGTGCTGAACAATTTACCCTGTATGAACCGCCTGCACTGATAGTGGATGTGGACTCAATACGTGAGTTGAATTTCTGGAACATCACCTGTAATGGAGATAGTGATGGCTTTATTCAGGTAAGGACCTCTGGTGGAATTCAAGGGTACGATTGGGCATGGAGTACGGAGGCGATGGCGCTGTCTGATACAACTATGGAGGATCAGGTGGGATTGATGGCCGGAACCTATAATCTTACAATTACTGACAGTATAAATTGTACACTGGATACTTCATTCACACTCATTGAACCCAATCCGTTAGCTGTGGAGGATAGCATACCGCACTATCAATTCTTTGAGATAGCATGTGCCGAAGATTCCACAGGAGAGATTTACCTGACACCAATTGGTGGGGCAGATTCCATACAAAACACCTATCTCTGGTCAACAATCGATGGATTTCTCTCGAATGATTCATCCATGAACCAAAGTGGGATTACTGCCGGAACATACAGTGTCCAGGTAACAGATATCAACGGATGTACATTCGATACAATTTATCTGCTGGAAGAGCCATTGCCCATATTAATAGACTCCCTGATATCCGATAGTGCGTATTGTTTTGGAAC
The DNA here is from genome assembly GCA_963710385.1 of uncultured Bacteroidales bacterium. Classification (GTDB taxonomy): domain Bacteria; phylum Bacteroidota; class Bacteroidia; order Bacteroidales. Next base: position 8,889 of record CAVQAB010000020.1, read on the forward strand.
GGCAACCGGGGCCATCAACCTGGAGGCTTCCGGTGGGGTGGGAGAATTCAATTACTTATGGAGTAATGGTCAAACTACAGAGGACCTAACATTTATTATGGCGGGTCCCTATATGATTACCATTACCGATGAAAATGCATGTGTGAAAGTCGACAGTATAGAGGTTTTCGAAGCAGACGATTTTAGTGTGGATCTGTTTGTAACCAGTGACTACAACGGGGTGCCAATATCCTGTGCTGACTCCTCAGATGGATTCATAGTTCTTGAGGCGCTTGGTGGGACAGATCCTTATAGATATGAGTGGAGCAGTGGAGATACTGTACAGAATCTGACGAATATACCTGCTGGATCCTATAAGGTGATTGTAAGGGATTTATATGAGTGTACTGACAGTGCTGAAGTGGTACTAAATGAACCCGAACCACTTGATTATGCCATGCAATTGCAGGATCCACTATGTTACAACGAAGCCTCCGGCCGAATCGAATTGTTGGTAACCGGCGGAACGGTGTTTACATTGGATGATTACAGGGTGCTTGCAAATGAGTTGGTAACCGGACCATACATTGAGAATCTGCTTCAGGGGACCTATACCATCCGAATTGAAGATCTTAATGATTGCTTTATTGAAACGGAAGCTGAATTGATCCATCCCGATTCTCTGGAGTTAAGTTTTGATACTGAAAATGCATTCTGTAAGGATAAACCAGACGGACAACTCAACCTATATGTGGATGGAGGAACCTTCCCTTACCTCATTAGCTGGGACAGGGGACTGCCCGCCAATGAAGACTTCTTTAATGATGTTTACTGGGGTGAATATGTGGCTACGGTAACCGATGCCAACAATTGCGTAACCATTGATACTTCATTTGTGGATTACACCTATGCCTCTTGTCTTGTGATCCCCAATGCATTCTCACCCAACGGTGATGGCTTCAATGAGCTTTGGATTATTGAAGGACTTGAACTTTATCCCAATGCAGAGATGAGGATCTTCGACAGGTGGGGAACCAGTGTATTCCATTCCGTTAATGCGGGTGATGAACCCTGGAACGGATCGTTTTATCGGACGTGAATTGCCCATTGATTCATACCACTATGTCATTGACCTGAATAACGATGAGCCGCCCATCACGGGAATGTAACCATCGTGAGATAATAGCGTAAGAGAGATGTTGTGAAACGAATCATACGTCACATATTATTTATTCTGATCCTGACCTGTGTGGTGAGTTGACCGCTCAACAATTGCCTATTTTTTCACAGTATATCCTCAATGGATTTGTGATCAATCCGGCCATTGGCGGGCCATGACGGTTATACATCTTTTAATACAACTGCCCGCCAGCAATGGTTGGGATTTAAAGAAGCTCCTCAAACCTATTCTGCTTCCTGGCAGACCCGTATGCTTCGGCGTTCTTATAAGATCATAAACAATCCGGTTCGAAGAAATAATATGTTGCTCCCAAGTACAAAGGGACGCGTGGGGCTGGGAGCCTATGTCATCAACGATGTGAATGCCAAGGTGGCCCGGACGGGAATCTCCTTCACCTATGCCTACCATATTATCATGAATAATCAGCAGTTGTCATTTGGTTTGGCAGCCAAGGCCTTTCAATACAGGATCTATAAGGAGAGTCTTTACTTTGGGGAGGACGGAGATCCGGTTTTGAACGGAGATTTCAATACAGTTGCATATAGTCCGGATGCTGACTTTGGAATACTTTTTCAAGGATTTGATTATTTCGTGGGTCTGTCAGTGAATAACATGCTGCAAACCTCAGTCCTGATCGGGGCCAATGAACTCCCTGATTTTAAAACTTTCCGGCATTATTGGATCATGGGGGGATACCGTTTCGGACTTACTGAGGAGTTTGACCTTGAACCCAGTACGCTTTTGAGGACCACTGAAAACTGGAATCCACTGGGAGATTTTACCTTAAAGCTCTATTATTCTGACCTTTATTGGGGAGGTATTTCCTATAGAACCAATAAAAGTATCGTTGCCATGGTGGGTGTAAGGGTTGAGGGCCTCTATTTCGGCTATGCCTTCGACTGGTCGTTTTCAGAGATTGGAAACTTTAATTACGGTTCACATGAAATTACACTTTCAGTGAAACTGGGCAGCAACGCCCGGCGTTATAAGTGGCTAAACCGTTATTAGCGCCTTTCCATCACCTTTCCCTTTCTTGTATTGCATGTAAATTGCTCCTAAAAGCAGTAGCAGCAGAATGATGGAGCTGGCCAATGAGACCTTCGTCCCGGCGAAGTAGGATCTGGGGTGGAATTCAAATACAATTTCATGATTACCGGCAGGAATGACCATTCCTCTTAAAATGTAGTTCATTCGCAGATGATCAGCTTTTTCCCCATCAACATATGCCTGCCAGCCCTTTTCATAATAGATTTCTGAAAAAACAGCCAGTTGTTCCGCGCTGGTATTGCTGGAATATACCATGCGATTTGGTTGGTATTCTGTGAGTTGGATAGTGGCCGTTGTATCGATCGGAAAGGTTTTGGTATCCAATAGCTCTTCATACCTTTGATCCAGGGTGGCTTCGGTGGCGATATTAATGTCGGCCAGGGTGGCCACATCGGCGTCTGCATTCTCAACTATTCTGACCTTATTCACAAACCAGGAGTTTCCACGGGCATGTCTGTTAATAATGGGCTGGGTTTCCGGATTAATCAGTATATACTTGGTATTGATCATGTTCAGCACGTTGGTGCCGGCAAGGGTACTGTCGACTGTTTGATAATTCTGTGACTGCAAAGCTACGAACAGCGAGTTGATATCAGTCATCAATTCTGTCTCAATCAAATCCTGATAGCGGCGCATTTTAGCACCGTGATAACCACCTATGGATGGATGGAAATAGGAAGTGGAAGCATCCTGAAACATGGCTACGGTGATGTTCAGGACCCTGTTGTTGAAACCAGGCTGATTTATAATAAACTGATCAGCTGCCGAGGGTGTGAAAGGCTGACTGGCCTGTCGTTTAGGGGAGAAATGTTCCTTGTTGAGGTAGCGTTTATTCACCGGCCACATATCGACCAGGAAAAGTACAGCTAGAATTAGAATTGCCATGTTCACCTTGATCTTCTTCATCTGATAGAGAAGAATCAATCCGGCGGTTAATCCGATAAAAATGAGTGAGCGCAACGCATCGGTGCGAACCAAAGTTCTGCGGTCAGCCTGAAGGGCGTCGGCCAGGGCTTGCTGGTAACTACTATCTCTGTCCGATACAAAGTTCCCTGCCAAATCTGGAAGAAGGGCGAATAGGCAGACAAATGCCACCCACAATTCCAAGGGACCATTTCACAGCATAGTTCAGTTTTTTCTTGTCAATGTCACCAAAAAAGACCTTGTTCATTGCAATGATGGCGAGCACAGGCATGGTAAATGCGGTAATTACCAGTGTCATACTCACGGTCCGGAATTTATTGTATCCCGGAACATGGTCCATGAAGAACTCAGTGAGGCCCATGAAATTTTTACCCCATGCAAGCATGATCCCCAACACAGAGGCCGCAAGCAACCACCATTTTAACCTGTGGTCCAAAATAAACATTCCCAGGACAAATAAGAAAGTAATGATGGCACCCACATAAACATTCCCCATGGTTGAGGATTGTGTACCCCCAATAGAGGGGCAGATGCTTGATCACCTCAGAAGCCTGTGCAGGATTGTTCTGTGCAAACAACCGATAAGTTTCAGATTTTTCTGAGAGGGAACCGTCGCTGCTTCCACCTTTGAATCCCGGGATGAGCAACGAAAATGTCTCATCGACACCATAGCTCCACTGGGTGGCATAGCTTTTGGTTAAGCCTGAAGTCTGGTCAGCGGCATCCCTGCTAAGCTCAGATTGACTTCTCATGGTGTACTTACCCGACTCCATGGTAGTCCAGAGCCTTGCTGTGTTACTGGCCACGCTGAATCCCACAGCTATCAGCAATATGGCTACGGTGATCAGCAGGTCTTTGAAGTATTTTTCCCTGATCGCAAAATAGAGCTGTGAGACTCCAAATAGAAATATGATAATTAACGTATAATAGGTGATCTGGGGATGCCCGGCCAGGATCTGCAGGGATAGCGCGATAGCGGTGATTACTGCTCCAAGGAGTCTCTTTCCCCTGAAAGAGATGATGACTCCTGCTATTACGGGAGCCATATACCCAATGGCAATGGCCTTGGAATTATGTCCTGCAGCCAGGATCACGAAGTTGTAGGAGGAGAATGCAAAAGCAATAGCTCCGGCGATGGCCAGCCAGTGGTTCACCCGAAGTGACAAAAGCAGAAGATAAAAACCGATTAAATACAGAAATACAAAACTCACTGGCCGGGGGCCAGGCTGCAATATCCGGTTCATGAATTTCAAGGCGTTCCCCTTATAAACAACACTGGTCATGTAAGCAGGCATTCCGCAAAACATGTTGTTGCTCCATAATGCTTCTTCCCCTGTTTCATTCCTGAAATCAACCAGTTCCCTTGACATCCCCGTGAAATTGGCATTGTCATGGCCCCCCAATTGTTTTCCATCCAGGACCTCGGGGAAATAGAGAAAGGACAACAATAAGAACAGAATGATCGCAGAGATGTGGGGAATTATCTTTGGGAAGTCAAATCTAATACGCATGACAGAAATGATTATTACATTGGTTAGCCGGTAAAAATAAGGTTTTTATACCATTATCAGACATCAGCAGGGAATAATTCAAAGACTATACATCCATAATTATCCGAGCGTATGGTTTAGATGGTCAAGAAGCCCTACGAGATTGGATGTCAGGATCTTGCGTGAATATTTTTCGGTCCCGGTTGTTTCAACGGTAAGCTTCCCTTTCTGGTTCAATTCGGCCCATTCTTTCAGGATGGCCTTGTGCCTCAACATATCGGTGAAACCGACCATCTCTCCGGCATGACACTCCTTCAGGATACGGGCAGCATCTCCCTCTTCTGGTCCGGTTCCCAGGATGGGGCGCCCGGCTGCCAGGTATTCAAAGAGTTTCCCGGTCTGGATCGTTTTCGCATTGGGTGTGTTGTTGATGGGGAGGTATAAAACGGAGGCTGACTGAAGCAGAGGGACTATCTGGTCATGCGGTAGGTAAGCTTCTAATTCAACCCGATCCTGAAGGCCATGCTGCGAGATGATCTTGTGAACAGACAGATCGAGCTTTCCCACCAGTTTAATAATCAGATTCGAGGTAAGCTGTGGCTGTTCTTTGATCAATACGGAGATTGCTTCCCAGAATGCCGGGTGGCACCGGTCCCTGTTCATGGCGCCTATATGGACTATGGAAAATCCGCTATGGGAATTTTCTGTAACAGAATCTTCTTTTTTCTTTGTGAAATCTGCTTCATCGAATCCGTTTGGAATCACCACCGGGCTGATATCATGTGCCATTCTGATCCTTTCGGCCATGGTTTTTCCAATCACCACCACCCGGTCGGCTCCATTCAGGACAGCCTTTTCATGATTTTTATGTTGCCGATCAGATCGTTGTGTAAGTCTGAGCTGATCGTAATAGTCAATTTCTGTCCATGGATCCCGAAAATCAGCGATCCAGGGAAGGTTGAACCGGTGTTTCAATCCGTATGCAATCAGGTGCATGCTATGTGGTGGACCAGTTGAGATGATAGCATCCACAGGATTTTTCCTCAGGTATTTTCGGAGGAACCTGACAGAAGGTTTGATCCAGAATCTCCTGGCGTCAGGGATGAAAAGATTTCCCCTTATCCAGACGGAGATTCCCTCCTTTTTTTCTGGCTTCTCACTCTCACTAAGAAATCCGGCATTGATGCGGTCCCCTGATTTTATTCCTACAAATCGTTTGTAAAAATTATAAGGTTCCCAAATGGACCGTTTGATCACTTCGGTTTCCGCATGGATATCATCCAGCAGCGAGGGATCATCCACAGGCGCTTCTGGATTTTCAGGAGTATATATCACTGGTTGCCAGCCAAATTCAGGAAGGTACTTGGTAGAATTTCAGCCATCGTTGAACACCCGCTCCACCACTGGGAGGCCAATAATAGGTTATGACCAGAACCCTTTTCACAGCAAATTACGGTTAAAGTTGCTTAAGTAGATTGCTCATATCCACCTTCTCTTTGATATTCTCTTGCAGACTGACCAATATCTACCCGTTCTTGTTCCATGGTATCCCTGTAACGAATGGTTACTGTATCATCCTCCAGGGTTTGGTGATCCACTGTGATACAGTATGGAGTGCCGATGGCATCCTGCCTCCTGTATCGTTTCCCGATAGAATCTTTCTCTTCGTACTGACAGTTGAAATCAAATTTCAGACTCGTTCAATGATGGTCCTTGCCTTGTCAGGCAATCCATCCTTTTTGGTCAGAGGGAATACTGCAAGTTTAACAGGAGCTAGAGCACGGAGGCAGCTTCATCACCACCCTGGAGTCAGTGGATCCGTCTTCTTTGGTGAGGGTCTCCTCGGTATAGGCCGCTGAGATGATTTGAAGGAACATCCTGTCCACTCCAATGGAGGTCTCCACCACAAAGGGCACATAATTCTTGTTGGTATCAGGATCGAAATACTGTAATTTCTTTCCCTGAATATTCCTGGTGACTTGCCAGGTCGAAATCGGTGCGTGAATGGATCCCTTCCACCTCTTTGAAACCAAAAGGAAACTGAAATTCAATATCGGTGGCTGCATTGGCATAATGAGCCAGCTTATCATGGTCGTGGAACCGGTACTTGTCATCTCCGAAACCCAGGGTACGGTGCCACTTCATCCGTGCTTCTTTCCAGTGTTCAAACCATTCCAGTTCGGTTCCCGGAGGAACGAAGAATTGCATTTCCATTTGTTCAAATTCCCGCATGCGGAAAATAAACTGTCTTGCCACAATTTCATTCCTGAAGGCTTTTCCGATCTGTGCAATGCCAAAGGGGATCTTCATTCGTCCCGATTTCTGTACATTCAGGTAGTTGACAAAGATACCCTGTGCAGTTTCGGGCCGAAGGTAGATTTTATTGGCACTTTCTGATGTGGATCCCATTTCGGTGGAAAACATCAGGTTGAACTGCCTTACATCGGTCCAGTTTCTGGAACCGGAGACCGGACAAACAATCTCTTCATCCACAATGATCTGTTTGAGTTCTATCCAGGTCCGAATCATTCAGGGCTTTTACAAAACGACCAGTGCAAGCGCATCCAGTTTCTCCTGGTTGGCCAGATACCCTTGGATTGGTACTCCGGAACTGGTCTTCATCAAAAGCTTCTCCAAAACGTTTACGGGCCTTTTCGATCTCCTTGTTGATCTTACCTTCATATTTGGCCATCTGCTCTTCGATCAGAACATCAGCCCGGTAGCGCTTTCTTGGAGTCTTTGTTATCCACCAGTGGATCGTTGAATGCATCCACGTGACCTGAAGCTTTCCAGATGGTGGGGTGCATAAAGATGGCAGAATCAAGCCCAACCATATTTTCATGAAGCAGTACCAGGGAATCCCACCAGTATTTCTTGATGTTATTTTTTAGTTCAACACCATACTGGCCATAATCATAGACCGCAGCAAGACCGTCATAGATCTCACTGGATGGGAATACAAAACCATACTCCTTACAGTGCGCAACCAATTTCTTAAATAGATCCTCCTGGGCCATAGATACATTATGATTAATTAGATTTTAGGAATCACAAAAGTACTAAAATTGTGACTTACGTCCACCGGACCGTAGTAAGGACCGTCAAAATCTCCCGTGCGGCCTGACCATCTCCAAATATGGGTGGGTATTTCACTGGAGGTGAATCCAGGAAAGCGAATGTGGCTTCCAGGATCTTATCGGTGGAGGCTCCGGTCAGCTTGCCATTGCCCGATTCAATAATCTCCACCCATTCGGTCTCCTCCCTTAGTACCACCACCGGTTTTTCCATAAACCATGCTTCTTTTTGAACTCCCCCCGAATCTGTAATGATCACACTGGCAGCCGATTCAAGGCTCATCATATCCAGGAAAGAGACAGCGGGGATGAAACGAACCAGACCGGAAGGATCACTCAACTCAGGGATCTTTTTGGATCTCAAATGATCGATGGGTCCTATGGTACGTGGATGGAGGGGAATGATCACAGGAATCTGTTTTTCCCGGGAGATCGTAGTAAGGGCTGCCAGGATGTTCTGAAGGTTGGCGGTATCATCTGTATTAGATGGCCGGTGCACTGTTGCCAGGATATAGGATTTATCCAGCAGATTGAGCTCTTTGAGCAGATTGGATTTTTGACCGGATACCTCTTTAAAAAAAAGTGTATTGTCATACATTAAATCACCGCAATGAAAAACACCCTGCTGATCGAACGAAAAAGAGTCAGTATTGCTGTGAACAATTCCTTCGTTGGCCAGATTTTCAACACCGGTGTGGGTGGGAGAGAAAAGCAGGGTACTTACATGATCGCAAGATATTCGGTTGATCTCTTCGGGCATCTGTTTGTTGAATGAACGCAATCCAGCTTCAATATGAATGACCGGCACATGTAGTTTGGCTGCAGCAAGTGCTCCGGCCAGTGTGGAATTGGTATCCCCATAGACGATCACCCCATGAGGTTTTTCCTTGAGAATCACCTCTTCAATGCCCTGGATCATCCTTCCTGTTTGAATGCCATGGGTATCGGAGCCAATATCCAGATTGTACTCAGGTTCAGGAATTTGCATTTCCTGGAAGAATACTATCTGACATGGAAGGATCGTAGTGCTGACCGGTGTGGAGGATCACCTCGCTGACTGCATGACTGAACTCTTTTTTGATTACCCGGCTCAGGGCAGCAGCCTTTATAAATTGGGGTCTGGCTCCAACAATAGTAAGTAGTTTAATCATAGAATTCAAAATTAGCGGATTTAAATCATTCTCTGCAGGTTTTTCTATCTTTGTCTTAGACTTCAGGGAAGGTTTTATGGAAAAGCAATATGATTTTCTGGTGATTGGATCGGGGCTTGGAGGATTGAGCTTTGCCCTGAAAGTTGCCGAACATGGAAAGGTTTGCCTGATCACCAAATCGGTACTGGAAGAGACAAACACCAGGTATGCACAGGGGGGGATCGCGGCAGTTACCTACCGTGCCTGACAGTTACGAAAAACATGTAAAGGATACCCTGATCGCAGGAGATTATCTCTGTAACGAAGAGGTGGTAAGGATGGTGGTAAAACGTAGGTCCTGCTCAGATCAAGGAGCTGATCCAATGGGGAACCAATTTTGACAAATCATCCAGTGGAAAATATGACCTGGCCAAAGAAGGAGGACATTCGGAACACAGGATCCTTCATCACAAGGATAATACCGGAGAGGAAATTCAACGGGCACTTTCAGCAAAGGCTCGGCAGCATCCCAGGATTGATTTGCTGGAGAATCATTTTGCTGTAGATCTGATCACTCAACACCACCTTGGAAGACTGGTAAAACGGCATCATGACGGATATTGAGTGCTATGGAGCGTATGTGCTCAATCTGGAGACGTGAGAAGGTCGTCAGGATTCTTTCAAAAACCACATTACTGGCATCCGGTGGTGCTGGTAATCTTTATACCACCACCACCAATCCTCCTATTGCTACAGGTGATGGAATTGCTATGGTTTACCGGGCCAAAGGTGATTATTGAAAATATGGAGTTTGTTCAGTTCCACCCTACCTCTCTGTACAATCCAGGTGAAACGCCCTCCTATCTCATTACTGAGGCATGCGGGGTTATGGGGCGATTTTGAAAAACCAGTTGGGTGAGAAGTTCATGAACAAGTATGATGAACGGGGAAGCCTGGCACCCAGGGATATTGTAGCCAGGGCCATCGACAATGAGATGAAGATCCATGGACATGAGTTTGTCTACCTCGATGCAACCCACCTAGAGAAGAAAGCTCTGAAAGAGCATTTCCCCAACATTACTGAGAAATGCATGTCGCTGGGGATTGATATTGCAAAAGACTATGATCCCGGTGGTTCCTGCCGCCCATTACATGTGTGGAGGTATTAAAGTTGACATGAATGCCCAGACCTGGATCAAAAGACTCTATGCCGTGGGTGAAGTATCTTCCACTGGGTTACACGGAGCAAACCGACTGGCCTCAAATTCCCTGATAGAAGCCATTGTTTATGCAGACCGAGCCGCAAAACACGCTTTGAAACATATTGCTGAATATCAGATTCCCGAAAATATACCCGTGTGGGATGACTCCGGTACCGCACATCCCGAAGAGATGGTTTTGATTACCCAGAATCTGAAAGAGGTGAAGCAGATTATGACCAATTATGTTGGAATTGTCCGTTCGGATCTTCGCCTGGAAAGGGCTACTGCCAGACTTGAAATTATTTATCGGGAGACTGAGGACCTTTATAAGAATTCAAGTGTTTCTCAAAAGATCTGCCAGTTGCGAAACCTGATCAATGTGGGTTACCTGGTGATAAAGATGGCACAGGCCAGAAAAGAGAGCAGGGGACTGCATTATAACCTGGATTATCCCAAACGACAGAAAACGTCCATATCCACAATGTAAAAGGGCTCCATGTCACCTGATTCACCATCCTTTATCCCAGAATCCTCCTGCTACCTCCGGTCTGTGGTCTCCGTATTTCTCCCTGATTTGCTCAAGCAGTGCAAATATCTCATCCACATCCAGGGTGGTAAGTAATTTCAATCGCATCTCTTTGAAATGGGGCAGTCCTTTGAAATAGTTGGAAAAATGACGACGCATTTCATAAACACCCACCGGTTCTGATTTAATTTCAAGTGATTTGGAGAATTGTAGTTTGGCCATATCCACCTTTTCCGAGACGGTGGGATCGGAAGCAATTCACCCTTTGTAAGATAGTGTTTTACATGACCGAACAACCATGGTTTTCCCACGGCTGCCCTACCAATCATGATCCCGTCCACTCCGAAACTGTCAAAGGCCTCCTTTGCTTCCACCGGATTGGTAATATCCCCATTACCAATGATGGGAATATGCATTCGGGGATTGTTCTTCACCTCTCCGATGAGGGTCCAGTCGGCTGTTCCCTTATACATCTGTGCCCGGGTTCGACCATGGATGGTAAGCGCACTGATTCCCTGGTCCTGCAGCTGTTCGGCCACCTCCACGATCATCTTATTGCTGCTCGTCCCATCCCAACCTGGTTTTTACAGTTACAGGAACTGGTGGAGACCTCAACAATGGCTCTGGTCATTTCCATCATCAGGGGAATATTGGCCAGCATGCCAGCCCCTGCTCCCCGGTTGGCGATTTTTCTGACCGGACAACCATAGTTGATATCGATCATTTCGGGTTTTGATTCCACTGCCCGGTGGGTGGCCTCCACCATCGATTCCACAATGTGTCCATAGAGCTGAATCCCCATGGGTCTTTCATAGTCGAATATATCAAGTTTCTTCACACTTTTGGCTCCATCCCTGATCAGTCCGTCGGAGGAAATAAACTCGGTATACATCACATCTGCCCCGAATTTTTTACAGAGGAACCGGAAGGAAGGATCGGTGATATCTTCCATGGGTGCAAGGAACAGGGGCTGGTGCTCCCAGATCAAGATTCTCTATTCGCATGGTGAATAATTAATGTAGGAACTAATCTTTCAAATTACTTTCTTTGTGCATTAATTCCGCTGCAAAAATACAAAATTAAGTGCGCGCAGAAAGCACTACTTGCCGGATTGAAACCGGCTGAGAAATTCCTGTTTACAGTGGTGATCCTATTTATCCTGGGATTGGCTTTCCAGTTTCTGGGAGCATTTCTGGCAGCTTGGATCTATGGGTATGGGATCTCTGAGATTCTTACCCTGGGAGCCTTTGACGATCCCAGATATGTGGCAGCTTCCAAACTTGATTCAGATTATGGGATCCATAGGTACATTTATCATTCCGGCTTTTCTCTTTTCTTATCTTTTTGCAGGGAGATCTTTTTTCCTATTACCAATTTCGAAATCCTGTGGGTAGGATTCCCTTGCTTCTTACCGTACTAATGATGATTTCAGTGATTCCTTTCATCAATTATCTGGCCGAGATCAATTTGAGAATGGAGTTTCCCATCAAATCCGTGGACAGGTTACTGCGATCCCTTGAGGGTGAAGCAGAAGAGATCATGAGTGCATTTACAGCTACAAAAACCATGGGTGGATTGCTGGTAAATCTGTTGATGATCGGGGTGATTGCAGCAGTAGGTGAGGAGTTGATCTTTCGGGGATTACTTCAGCGATTATTGTATGGCATGGTGAAGAATGTACATGTGGCCATTTTGATTACGGCCATCCTTTTCAGTGCCTTTCATTTTCAGTTTTTTTCTTTCCTGCCGCGTTTTGTTCTGGGGCTCATCCTGGGTTACCTGATGTTCTACGGACGTTCCATCTGGTATCCCATACTGGCCCATTTTGTGAACAATACCATGGGGGTGATCTACTACTATTTCTATTCAAGGGGAAGTGCAGATGATATGCTGGAAGAGATTGGAACCAGCTCCTATGATTCCTATGGCAGCAGTAATTAGCCTGCTGGCGTTTGTCCTTTTCTTTGTAATGTGGTATTACCAGACGGGAGGTTTTACTAACCGATCTCCTCATATCCGGGAAGACTGAAAGAGATTGATGTTGTTCAACTCATTCTTTCTGAACACATAAACCAGTCCATATTCAGAAGCTTTTTCCCTTCGCATCTCTTCAGGAAGATCATTGAAGGTATCTTCCACTTCGTTCCAGATCTGCTGGATCACTCCGTCCACCTGAGAACGTTTTTCATTTAAATCATCCTGTGCGCGCTGGCTTCTGTTCTTTAGGCTTTTCTGATAATTGTGGTACTCCATGAATTTGTCAAAATGTACCTTCAGAACAGCAATGGTTGGATTGGTAATCGGACTCAAGCCTTTGTTCCGCCTTTTCCTTTCACCTTCAATCAGACGTTCTCCCCAGCTTATCACTTCCTCTTCTGTACTGAGAGATGGAACCTTTTTCTCCTCTTCATCCAAGTTGGAAATAACTCCTGGTATCCGGAACCAGATCGCCTCTTGAAATAGCCATGTTTACCACCTGGATAAAATGGGAGATGTACAGTCGGACCTTTTTTAGCCGTTTCTGGTACTCCTTATTCTTCTCTGCCTGAATGTTCAATGAGTTCTTGTGCTCAAAGATCGCATGTTCGAATACGGGAAGAACGGATTGAATCTTTCGTAATGAAGTTGGACTGAAAGCCAGCTTAAATGGAGGTAGATCTCTTCCTTTTTCATGGGCAGATTTGAGAGATTTCAAACGTGCAGAGTCAGTATTAGGTAGTCGTCGATAGGGCATGTTAGTAAAATTGTTGATAAAAGGTTGAAATATGGCTATTACTGTGCGAATATAGAAATTTTTTCTTCCTGTGCAACACTATTCGCATTTTTTTACGGCATGTGAATGAAAAGGTTACATTATGGTTAATTTATTAGATGCCTTACTCATGATCAACCCGGTTTATTGTTTAAAACATGCATTTTTTGCACCAAAGATTATCTCCGTTTTTGGCTGTTTGTCAAAAATTGAAACTACTTTAGGGGCTGCATATTAAATCATTAACAAAAAAAATAAATACGCATATGTTTCCAAAAGACGTCTATTGGCAGAGAAGAAAAAACCTTCGTGAATTAGTCGGTGATGGAGTGATATTGTTCCCCGGGAATGAAGAAAGCTCCATGAACTACAAGGACAATACATACCACTACAGGCAGGACAGCAATTTTCTCTATTTTTTTGGGATCAATAAACCAGGATTTCATGGAGTTTGCGATGTGGATGAAGTGAAGGATACACTTTATGGCGATGACTTCACTATGGCTGATATCATCTGGATGGGCGATCAACCTTCAGTGAAAGAACTGGCTGAAGAAGTGGCAGCAGGCTCTGCTACAATGGGAGATTTGGCCATCGATCTGAAGAAAGCAATTCAATCGGGCAGGAAGCTTCACATTCTCCCCACATACCGTGGGGATCAAGTGATCAAGCTGGCAGGGATTCTCGGAATATCCTGCGAGGAAGTGATGGAGCATATTTCTGATGAACTGATTGCTGCTGTGATCAAACTTCGGGCAGTGAAGGACCAATATGAAATTGCAGAGATTGAAAAAGCCATTGATGTGGCAGGTATCATGCATACCACAGCCATGAAAATGGGATTTCCCGGGAATTTTGAGCGAGAACTTTCCGGCGCCATCGAGGGCATTGCACTTTCCCATGGAGGACCTGTTTCATTTCCGGTAATTCTGAGCATGGATGGACAAATACTGCACAATCACTACCACGGAAATGAACTTGGTTGAAGGACGTATTGGTGATTTGTGATGCAGGTGCTGAAACAGCCATGTGTTATGCAAGTGACATTACCCGTACATTCCCGGTGGGGGAAAATTCTCTACACAACAAAAGGATATTTATAACATTGTGCTGGCTGCCAATACAAAGACCATTGAAGCATCACTTCCCGGGGTACGTACCGAGATGTTCACCTGATGGCTGCAAAAATTATTGCCAGCTGGATTGAAGGACCTGGGCATAATGAAAGGGGATGTGGATGAGGCTGTTTCTGCCGGTGCACATGCACTGTTCTTTCCCACACGGACTGGGACACATGATGGGTCTTGATGTCCATGATATGGAGGGACTTGGGAGAGAACTATGTGGGTTATACAGAAGACATGTAAGCGAAGTGATCAGTTTGGCCTGGCTTACCTGAGGATGGGTCGGGAACTGGAAGCCGGTTTTGTTATGACCAATGAACCGGGTTGTTATTTCATTCCTGCACTGATTGACAAGTGGAAAGGGGAGAAGAAATTTGAACAGTTCATCAACTATGACAAGGTTGAATCATTACTTGGGATTTGGAGGAGTCAGGATTGAAGATGATGTGCTGATCACCGAAAACCGGAAGCCGTGTTCTTGGAACACCCATCCCCAAAACCGTGGAGGAGGTCGAAGCCACGATGCGATGGTAAATACATTAAATCCTTGGAGATATGAAAAATAAACAGTCCTGGGATTATTTAGCGCAGCTGAGAAACCATTTACGGTCTGACATTGACGTCAGGTATCAATTTAACTCTAGAATGTGGCTTTATAGTATTCCCGGTTTAACCGTGCAATATTGGTCAGTTTGATTCCTTTGGGACATTCTGCTTCACAGGCACCTGTGTTGGTGCAGTTTCCAAATCCCAGTTCATCCATTTTTGCAACCATTTTGCTCACCCTTTCTATGGCTTCAACTTTCCCCTGGGGCAACAAGCGTACAGATGGGATACTTTTGCACCAACAAATAGCATGGCAGAAGCATTTTTGCATGCTGCAACACAGGCACCACATCCAATACAGGCTGCTGCATCCATGGACAGTTCTGCATATTCTTTCTTGATGGGAATGCTGTTGGCATCAGGAGCACTTCCTGTATTTACTGAAATATATCCAGCCTTCCTGGATGAGCTTGTCAAATGCCGACCGGTCCACCATCAGGTCTTTGATTACCGGGAATGCCCTTGCGCGCCAGGGTTCAATTACAATGGTATCTCCATCCTTGAATTTGCGCATGTGTAGCTGGCATACAGTGATCAGGGAATCAGGTCCATGGGGTCGGCCATTGATATACATCCCACATGCACCACAGATTCCTTCCCTGCAATCGTGATCAAATACAACGGGTTCTTCATTCCTGGAGACCAGCTCTTCATTCAGGACATCCAGCATCTCCAGAAAGGAGCTGTCGGGTGAAATGTCCCTTAATTCGTAATTAACGAACTTACCCCTGGTTTTGGGATCTTTCTGACGCCAGATTTTCAGTTTCAGGTTCATCGCAAATCTTATCATTATTTGTAATTTCTTTGTTTTACTTCAATATATTCAAAATTAAGGGGCTCTTTATGAAGTTGCGGCTCTTTTCCCGCCCCTTTGTATTCCCAGGCAGCCACATAGGTAAAGTCCTTATCATTCCTCAGGGCCTCACCCTCCTCGGTCTGATACTCTTCCCTGAAATGACCTCCGCACGATTCTTCCCTGTTAGTGGCATCCATGGCCATCAGTTCTCCCAGTTCAAGAAAATCGGCCAGCCGACAGGCCTTTTGAAGTTCCGGATTCAGGTCATCCATCTCCCCCGGAATCTTTACCTGCGACCAGAACTCCTCTCTTAGTTTTTTGATCTCTTCCCTGGCTTTGATCAAGTCCTTCTTTGTTTCTGGCCATCCCCACATATTCCCACATAATTTTTCCCAGTCGCTTATGTAATGTATCCACCGTCTGGTTTCCCTTAACAGCCATGAGCTTCTCCAGCTGCTCCCTTACCTCTTTTTCTGCCGTCTTCAAATTCAGGTGTATCTGTATTAAACCTGGGTGTATTGATCTCATCTGGCCAGGAAGTTCTGAATGGTATAGGGTAAAACAAAATAACCATCTGCCAGTCCCTGCATGAGGGCAGAAGCCCCCAGTCGGTTGGCCCCATGGTCGGAGAAGTTAGATTCACCAGTTGCAAACAGTCCAGGTATGGTGGTTTGCAATTCATAGTCCACCCAGATTCCTCCCATGGAGTAGTGAATGGCAGGATAGATCATCATGGGTATTTCATATGGATTGTCATCGGTGATCTTCTCATACATCTGGAAAAGGTTTCCATATTTGGCTTCGATGACATCTTTCCCAAGTCGTTCAATGGCATCTTTAAAATCAAGAAATACAGCCAGGCCTGTTGAATTCACTCCAAATCCAGCATCGCATCGCTCTTTGGCAGCCCTGGAGGCCACATCCCTGGGTACCAGATTCCCAAAGGCAGGATAACGTCTTTCCAGGTAATAGTCCCTGTCCTCTTCAGGAATATCCGATCCGGTAATCTCACCTTTCTGAAGTCGTTCAGCATCCTCTTTCTTTTTTGGCACCCATATTCGTCCGTCATTCCGCAGGCTTTCACTCATAAGGGTCAGTTTGGACTGAGAGTCTCCATGTACCGGAATGCAGGTAGGATGGATCTGGACAAAACAGGGATTTCCAAATAACTGCTCCTTTTTTATAGCATTGCCAGGCAGCACTCACATTGGCACCCATGGCCATGGTAGAAAGAAAAAATACATTTCCATATCCACCAGTAGCCAGCACCACCGCATGTGCACTGAAGCGTTCCAATTTACCGGTAATCACATCTCTTCCGATGATTCCACGGGCTTTTCCATCCACCATGACCAGGTCCTGCATCTCCATGCGCGGATACATTTCAACATTCCCTTTTTTGATCTGTCGGCTCAGTGCCTGGTATGCTCCGAGCAGCAGTTGTTGTCCGGTTTGTCCCCTTGCATAGAAAGTCCTTGAAACCAGTGCCCCTCCAAAAGAACGGTTATCCAGGGTTCCCCCATATTCCCGGGCAAAAGGAACACCCTGTGCCACACATTGGTCAATGATATCGTTGCTCACTTCAGCAAGCCTGTACACATTGGCCTCCCGGGACCGGTAATCTCCTCCCTTGATGGTGTCAAAAAAGAGGCGATAAATGCTATCACCATCATTCTGGTAATTCTTGGCTGCATTGATTCCACCCTGTGCGGCAATACTGTGTGCACGTCTGGGACTATCCTGGTAGCAGAAGGATTTCACTTTGAATCCCATTTCTGCCAGGGAGGCAGCAGCAGATGCACCGGCAAGACCGGTACCAACCACGATTATATCCAGTTTACGCTTGTTGGCCGGATTGACCAGATTCTGATTGGATTTATAGTTTGACCATTTCTCTGCCAAAGGTCCTTCGGGTATGTTGGATTGAAGCTTAACCATTTTCAGTGTTTTGTTTTAATACATAAAGTAGATCACCAGCGGTATGATAGAATAACCAGCCACCACAACAACCGTGTAGATGAGTGCCAGTACCTGGATTACCGGATGTATATTTTTTATGATCCAGCCCCAGGGTTTTGAAAGCCGACTGAAAGCCATGAATCAGATGAAATCCCAGGAAAATAAAAGCTGCAATATAGAAGATCACAAAGGGCAATATCTTGAATTTATCGACAATTTCAGTGGCGAAATCGTGATATAAAACTCCATCCACATGGATCTCTGCAGCATGACCAAATTTGGCTTTAAGTAGAAGTCCACCAAATGAATCACCAGGAAACACCAGGATAATTGCGGCGTGTGAATCATGAATTTGGAAAAAAAGGAGGTATTGGAATAGTTTGCCTTACTGTACCTTCTTGGCCTGGCAATCCAGTTCTGGATCTGAAGGATCAGTGCATAGATCATATGCAGAAGGATTCCGCCAAACAACACGATCTCAAAGATCTTGATCAGGATATTTGAGCTCATAAAATGAGCTGCCTTGTTGTATACCATGGGATCATCAAAGATGATCACCAGAAGATTGATCCCCAGGTGGACCAGGAGGAAGATGATCAGAAAGATACCTGCCAGTGACATCAATAGTTTCTTTCCAATGGAAGAAGTGAAAATACTGGACATATGATTACAATTAAAATAAGTTACTTAAATTGCGCTAAGGTGATGAACAAATATAGCATTTTCTCACGCTGATTTTTGTGTGTAATACATTTCCTACAACAGGTAGCCAATCCCTGGATTGAATATAAAAACATCCGGTTCTGCATATGAAGTCAACTCCCATTCCGGCCACACTTTTTACAAGGAACAGGGAAAAACTAAGTGAATTACTGAACCCCGGATCTGTTGCAATAGTGGGTTCAAACGAACAAATGCTGAGGAGTGGGGACCAGTTTTTTACCTTCAGGCAACATTCTGATTTTTTTTACCTGACAGGAATAAACCAGCCAGAGAGCATATTGATCTTCTGCCCGGATCATTCAGATCATAGCTTGCGGGAGATCCTGTTTATCCGAAAATCAACCCTCAAATCAGACTTGTGGTTGGGACCTGGTTTAACCACTAAGGAAGCTACATTACTTTCAGGGATTCGAGAAGTGAAGTGGCTGGATGAATTGGATGAGTATATGGAGATCTTGCTCCATAGAGCTTCAAGCTTCTATACTGCAGGAAAGATAAATGACGATAATATTTCCGAACAATATCCAGATCTTCCACTGTCCCTGTTATCGCCTTTGATGAAGCAATTAAGAATGATCAAGGAATATGAGGAAATAGAGGAGATAAAAAAGGCCGGCTCCATTACCAGAGGGGCATTTATGAATGTACTCAAAATGGTGAAGCCAGAGATATGGGAGTATGAAGTGGAGGCTGAGATCATTGCAGAGTTTTTAAGGAAAGGTGCAGAAGGGCATGCATATGAACCCATTGTAGCCAGTGGTAAGAATGCTCTGATTTTACACTATGTAGAGAACAATAGTCAGTGTAGAAATGGAGACCTTTTGTTGATGGATTTTGGAGCCGAGGTGAATAACTATTCGGCTGACTGTTCCCGCACCATTCCCATCAACGGCCGCTTCAGCAACAGGCAGCGGGAGGTATACGATGCAGTATTGAGGATCTTTCGAAAAGCCAGGGAGATGATGGTACCTGGTGCAGTGATGTCATCGTTTCATAACAGTGTGGGTGAGTTGTGGGTAGAGGAGCACATTTCACTGGGACTTTACACCATGGCGGAGGTCAGGGAACAACCAAAGGAGGACCCCATATGGAAGAGGTATTTCATGCATGGCACTTCACATTCCATGGGACTTGATGTGCATGATACTTTTGATCGCACGCAACCCTTTCAGCCTGGCATGGTGCTCACCTGCGAACCTGCTATCTACATCCCCGAGGAGGGAATCGGGATCAGGTTAGAAAATGATATTCTGATTACGGAAAAGGGATCAGTTGATCTTCTGGAAGATATCCCTTTGGAAGCTGGAGAGATTGAAGAAATTATGCAATCAAATCGTTAAACCAACATGCCCAAGAGAATTCTGTATAAGGATGTTGAAGTGGTGTATAACGACCATGGAAGGGGAGAATGTATTGTTTTGCTGCACGGTTATCTGGAAACACGGGAGATCTGGGAAGGGTTTGCAGAACGGCTGAGTGACCATTTCAGGGTATTGATCCCGGACCTTCCTGGTCATGGACAATCTGGAATTTGGGGAAAGATCCACACCATGGACGATCTTGCATCCTCAGTGAAGGCAATTCTGGATGTTGAGAACATTGAAAAAATATACCTGATCGGACACTCTATGGGCGGTTATGTGACCATGGCCTTTGCTGAACTTTTCCGGGAAAGATTAAGTGGTTATGCGCTATTTCATTCAACTTGCTTTGCAGATACGGCGGAGAAAAAAGATAACCGTGACCGGGAGATCAGTTTGGTACTTTGCCGGAAAAAGCGACAGATCATCAATGTGAATATTCCCAAAGGATTTGCAGATGATCATATTGAAGCTTTTCATAGCGAGATTAACAGGGCTAAACACCTGGCCATAAGTAATCCCGACATGGGAATCGTTGCCATACTGAATGGCATGAAGGAACGTCCTGACCGGACACATGTCCTGAGGAATTCCGATGTTCCTTTGCTGCTTATCGGAGGAATGAAAGACAATTATATCCCTTCAGAAGTTTTCGAAAAACTGGTTCTTATTGCTCCGCATGCAAAGGTACTGAGGCTTAAACGAAGCGGACATATGGGATTTGTTGAGGAGCCAGAAGATGTGGCTGATACCATCACTGCGATGTTATTAGAGTAAAAAAAACAGGTCCGCACGGGAATGATATCCTGTAAGAAATATCCACCGGCGGACCTGCTCAGCCTTGCTTTGACTAACCCATATTTCTGCGATAGGATCTATCCTTTTGGCGTGACCTGTGGATATCATTCCCGTGGCCTCTTCCAGATTTCGAGATTCTTTTCCTTTGCTCAAGTTTCATGATCTGCTCCTCGGTAAGAATTTCTTTAGCACTCAAGCGCTGTTCTACCTGAAGTTTTTTGATCTTATTCAACAGATCAGTTTGCTCATCAACGATTTTGTTGACAGCTTTTAAATCCACTTTTGACTCAGACATCAGTGTATTTTCCTTAGCCTTAAGCTCTGCCATTTTATTCCTTAAAGGTTTAATGGTTTTGTAGTGTTCACCCCTGAGGGACTTTAACTCTTCTTTCTGTTCCGCTGAGAGGTCAAGCGAGAATCGATCGGCTACTCTATTTTGGTGAGTCATCCTATTATTTCGAAAGGATTGGGCATTTAGTCCGGTCATCATCATTGCTGCAAGGATCATCAATCCTACTTTTATTATTCTTCGATTTTTCATATTGCATCTTTTTTATTGGCACAACAATGCCATTTTGCTTATTGGATGATGCAAATGCGAAAAGGTTTAATGGAGGATTGTTTAAAGAGTTGAAATGGTGTCAATGGCCACCTGAAGGGTGTTATCTATATCAGCTATTATGGGGTAGAAGCCCTCATTGTCAATGACATTCCTGGCCACATAGGCTTTGATTGTCTTTTCCAGTATCACCTTGGAAGTCCTGATATCGTCATAGTCGGGCTGGACACCATTCTCCTTTGCATAATCGATGAATTTCGGTAGAATATCCTGATCGTCCAGATAACTCTCAATATCTTCAGCAGTTGAATAGGGTTCCAGGGCGGACCTTTGAAGATCCGTATAGTAGAAAGCAAATCGGTACATGAGGCCAAGGCTCCGGACCCTGTTATAGTATTGGGACGCTCCTGATGTATCAACTGGGACAAAGACATCTGGCATAATTCCTCCACCTCCATAAACGATTTTGCCTCCCGGAGTAACGAATTTCCTGGAATCATCAAACTTGATGCTGTCCTGATGTTCCAACTCACCCCGCTGGATCCGATCGCTGAAATCATGGTAATAATCTTCCTTTCCGTTTTCGTACGGCCTTTGTATGCTCCTTCCAGTAGGTGTATAATACCTGGCAACCGTTAGCCTCAGCGCAGAACCATCTGAGAACCGCATCTCCTCCTGTACCAAACCCTTTCCAAACGATCTTCGCCCGATTACCAATCCCCGGTCATTGTCCTGAATGGCACCGGCCAGGATTTCACTTGCAGAAGCACTCGATTCATCCACCAGAACCACCACCTTATCTTCCTTCAGGATACCCCGGGATGTAGCGTAATCATTTTCCCTAGGTCTGGTACGACCCTCCATATAAACAATCAGCTGTCCCTCCTCCAGGAATTGGTCGGCAATCATAGTAGCAGCCTCCATAATACCGCCTCCGTTACTTCTCAGGTCGATGATTAGTTTCTCAACTCCTTTAGATTTAAGCCTTTCAATGGCCTGCATAAACTCACGATAGGTGGTCTGGGCAAACTGACTGATTTTAATATATCCCGTCTTATCATCAACCATATAAGCCACATCCACACTATAAATGGGAATGTCACCACGCGTGATTTCGAAATCTATAGGTTCTGCTGTCCCTCTCCGGTATATGGTTACTTTTACCAAAGTGTTCTTGGGGCCCTTTAACATCCTTACAATATCGTCGTTTGGCATATTGACACCAGCTACCAGGGAATCATCCACCATGATGATCCTGTCGCCTGCAATGACACCTACCATTTCAGATGGGCCGTTGGGGATGGTATTGATAATGGCTACGGTATCTTCTACCTTATTAAAGGAAACACCGATTCCACTGAAATTTCCAACCAGGGGTTCTGAAAAGCGCTGAAACTCCCGGGCAGGTATGTAAATAGAATGGGGGTCCAGATTATCCACCAACGCCGGTAAGACAGATTCAGTCAGGTTGGTCAGGCTGACGGTATCCACATACTCATTGAGGATGTACTGGAGGGCTGATGAGATCTTGTTCCCTTTGGGTGCAAGGGAAAATCCCGAACCCGAATTGAGTCCCGGTCGAATGGAAAACTTCTGTTTGTTAACCTCATCGGTTACGATACTTCTGATACGTATCCCTGTGATCCAATTACCCACCAGAATTCCCACGATCAGGGACATGCTGATTATCAATGGTAAAAATATGATCAGTCTGTTTCTCTTCTTCTTCATTTCTCTTCTCCTTCATTGGATCATTTATCCTCATCTCCGATCTCAGGTATATGAACCAGATCGATCTTTGCCCTTTCCAACAGGTCAAGTCCATCGGTAATCCTGTACTTTTCTTCATAAACCACCCTTTTAATCCCGGCCTGGATGATCAGTTTGGAACACTCCATGCATGGGGAGGTGGTAATGTATAGGGTTGAACCATCACTACTGTTGTTCGATTTGGCAACCTTAGTAATGGCATTGGCTTCAGCGTGCAGCACATATGATTTCGTCGAATCGTTATCATCCTCGCACTCGTTCTCAAATCCAGACGGAGTACCATTGTATCCATCCGATATGATCATCTTGTCCTTTACCAGAAGCGCCCCAACCTTTCTTCGAATGCAATAGGAATTGGAAGCCCAAATTCTGGCCATCTTCAGATACCGCTTGTCAATGGCAAACTGCTTCATCTCCATTGGTTGTTGTATTTTCTGACATCCGGGTTGAGGATTGTGCCCAGGGCCGGGATCGAACCGGCACGACATTGCTATCACTGGTGTTTGAGACCAGCGCGTCTACCAATTCCGCCACCTGGGCTAACTATGAATCACTAATTGTTAGAACTTAATTCCTGTTACAACGACTATTGCTTAATACCCTTGGTGGCGGAATTGGGCCACCTCCGCAAGCTGGCCCCTCCCTAAAAATGTCCACCGGACATTTTCTAAACGGTCGGTCCTGCCACCTGGGCTAACTATGAATCACTAAAATTAAGAACTAATATTTTTTAACTTTGTTGTTGCTATATACCTTTGGTGGCGGAATTGGGCCACCTCCACAAGCTGGCCCCTCCCTAAAAATGTCCACCGGACATTTTCTTAACGGTCGGTCCTGCCACCTGGGCTAACTATGAATCACTAAAATTAAGAACTACTCACTCCTCGCATTTTCACCATTCACCATTGTCACCATTCACCATTCACCATTGTCACCATTCACCATGTCACCATTGTCACCATTCACCATTGTCACCATTCACTATTCACCATTTATTGCGCTGAAGCGGTGCGAAGTTAATGCTTTTCAAGCATAATTGCCAAGCCACCATTCATTCTGAAACCTTCATGTTCTTAAATATCTTTTATGAAACGATCCATTGTTAATTTTGTTGAATAATTCTCATGAAAAAAATCAGATTTCATGGAAAGAGAATATCAAGGACAAGGTGATCCAGGTACTGAACCGGCTGGGAATCCAGAATGTACAATCCCGGAGCAACTACTGGACAATTACTGGCTTGATACTCAAGGAGATGTAACATCATCAGTTTCTCCCATTGACGGAGAGACCATTGCCAAGGTTACCAATGCTACCGCAAAGGGATTACGAAACTGTGATCACGGACAGCTGAAGAAGCCTTTACTACCTGGAAAACGGTACCAGCACCCATCCGTGGTGAGGTTGTTCGTCAGATTGGACTGGCCTTGCGCGAGTCTAAGGAGGACCTGGGTTTCCTGGTCACCCTGGAAATGGGAAAGATCTACCAGGAGGGACTGGGTGAAGTTCAGGAGATGATTGATATCTGTGATTTTGCAGTGGGACAATCGAGGCAATTGTATGGATTTACCATGCAATCGGAAAGACCCCAGCACCGGATGTATGACCAGTATCATCCACTGGGGATTGTGGGATTGGTGACTGCTTTCAACTTTCCGGTGGCCGTTTGGGCCTGGAATGCTATGATTGCAGCAGTGGCAGGTGATGTGGTGGTATGGAAACCCAGCTCCAAGACTCCGTTAACGGCCATTGCCATCCAGAAGATTATCAGTAAAGTCCTCCAAGAGAATAGTGTTCCAGAAGGAGTTTTCAACCTGGTGGTGGCAAAATCATCGGTTATGGGAGATAATTTTGCAGCAGATCAGAGGATTCCTCTATTTTCTGTAACGGGTTCTACCCGGGTGGGAAAGCATATTTCAGGAATTGTTGGACAAAGATTGGGCAACTCCATTATGGAGCTGGGAGGTAACAATGCCCTGATCGTTTCGGACCAGGCTGATCTGGACCTGGCCATTCCGGCCATTGTATTTGGAGCAGTGGGAACAGCAGGACAGCGCTGTACCTCCACCCGAAGGGTAATCATTCATGAAAATGTATATGATGCGGTAAAGGCCAGATTGTTGAAAGCCTATGAACAGGTATCACAGCGGATTGGGAATCCACTGAATGAGCAGGTACTGGTCGGACCAATGGTGGATACTGGAGCCGTGAAGCTTTTCACCAATGCTATTGAAAAGGTGAAACAGGAGGGAGGAACCATTCTTTTTGGAGGTAAAGTTCTGAAAGGAATGGGTTATGAATCCGGAACCTATGTGGTTCCAGCGCTGGCCGAGGTGGAGAATCATTTTAAAATTGTCCAGGATGAAACTTTTGCACCATTGCTCTACCTGATCAAATGCAATACCATTGAAAAGGCCATCTCCCTGAACAATGATGTTCCACAAGGACTCTCTTCGGCCATTTTTACACTAAATCTGCGTGAAGCAGAACAGTTTCTGTCCGGGGTGGGTTCCGATTGCGGAATTGCCAATGTCAATATTGGCACATCGGGCGCCGAGATTGGCGGAGCATTTGGCGGTGAGAAGGAGACTGGAGGAGGACGTGAATCGGGCTCCGATGCATGGAAAGCCTATATGCGAAGACAGACGAACACCATCAATTACGGAACAGAATTACCACTGGCACAGGGCATTAAATTTGACCTGTAGAAAACAGGTCCGGATAAAGAGATATCTCCCTTGGATTTCTGGTGCTCTGCCAAACGTGATCTGAAAAGATCCCGGACAGGGGATATTATATTCCCAATAATCAATAAAACCATGCTATATTTGACTTTCAAGAACTTTATTCACGGTGGGTTTTCGGAAAAGTCAATTTAACGGTCTCAAATCAACTGTCAAAACCAATCTGGCCGTCACAGATAAGGCAAAAAAAAGTGCGAGCCTTTTTACTTCTATGGTTCTGAGCCTGTTTGTGGGAATTGTGATCAGCATCATCAATACCAGGTATCTGGGTAAAGAGCAGTATGGAGATTTTAAATTCCTGATCAACCTGTTTTCCCTGGCCGTTACCTTCCTCACATTTGGTTTTTTTTATACCGGAGGATTGATCCTGGCAAAGACGGATGACAAACTAAGGAAAAGAGAACTTGCCGGGGATATTCTTAAAATTGCCGCATTCAGCAGCCTGTTGCTTGTTGTGGTAAGTTTGGTATTCTCTTTTTTTGAACACAGGATTTTCGGGAATAATCTGGGACCCCTCATTAGGTATTCACTGCCCCTGCTGTTTATTTTTCCGTTTCAACTCTGCTTCGAACAGTTATTGCAGGGAAGCAACAGGATATATAGCCTCTCCATATTACGAATAGGACCGAAACTGGTCTATATTGTTCTGGCTGTTGTATTGCAATACTTCTCCAAATTCAGCCTCACAACCGCACTGATTTCCCATATGGGTGCCTTGGCAGTCATCATAGTTACCCTAATGGTGTTTATCAAACCGAAATTTGGTTTAAAAAGTAAATTTCTTCCTCTCCTCAGGAAAGAAAACAGGGGATATGGATTTCCCATATACCTGGGGGCCATTACCGGTGTGGCAAGCAGCTACCTGGCAGGTATTACCATTAGCTACTACATTGACAATGAGCATGTGGGTTTTTACTCACTGGCCATTACAGCCGCCATGCCCCTCACCATGTTGCCGGCCTCTTTTGGGATTACATTTTTCAAGGCATTTGTCTCCTATGCCAAGATTCCATTAAAAGTAATTGTGGTTACAGTTGGCATCGGAGTGACTGCTCTGGCAGGGTTTTTAATATTCATTGACGAAATCGTAGTGTTCCTTTATACAGATGATTTTGCCCCGGTGATCGGATTATCATATTTCATCGCCATTGGCTCGTTGTTTCATGGATTCGGTGACTTTCTAAACCGGTTCATCAGTGCAAAAGGGCTGGGTAAAAAGATCAGAAATTCAAATTTTGTGCTTGGTATTATCAATACGGTGGGCTTTATCGTGCTTCCAAAATATTTGGGAGTTGAGGGGGCAGCCATAACCAGACTTATTGCAGGTGTGGTTTACTTTCTTCTTCTTCTTGGTTTTTATTTAGATTATCAGAAGAAGAGCCGAATAGAAACTCATTCTTGATACCATGAGTGGTGCAATAAAATGTCCGGTTTGTAATTCAGAACACACCCATAGCGTGTTCAGTCTCGATGCCCATACCGCGGGATCAATGATCATTCCTAATAATCCAGAGCAATCACTGAGGATTTCGCAGGAAATAGAGTCCCTGTGGCAATCGAATCACGGTGAATTTCACAGTTGCTCTGATTGCAGGTTTGGATTTGCATGGCCATTTATTGCCGGGAATGATAAGATCTATACAACACTATATTACAAACATTTCAGCTACCCGGCGGATAAATGGGAGTATAAACGAACCATTGAGATCATTCATAATCTGGATCTTTCACCAGATTCCACACTGTTGGAGCTCGGAGCAGGAAATGGTTCATTCCTGGACAAAGTATCGACCATTATTAAGGAGAAGGGTCAAATATTCAGCACCGAATACTCCAGTGCTGGTATGGAGGAGATTAGAAGAAAAGGATTTAATTGTTACAATAAATCACTCTTAGAACTGCCAAATGAGCGTCTGCCAGAATTCCATATCATATGTTTGTTCCAGGTGCTTGAACATATGGATAAACTGGATCTTGTCTTTCAAACCCTTCATAAACTAAGCAACCAGTCTTCACACCTGTTCATGGCAGTACCCAACGGAAACCTTAGAAATTTCTTTGACAAAGCAGGTGTTCACCTTGATATTCCTCCAGTTCATGTGGGTAGATTTACACCAGAAACATTCCATTTCCTGGCGAAAAAGCATGGTTGGAGTATCGCAGAAACCTGCTACGAACCTCAAAAGTATCATTCTAAAGTAAAGAAGTTTGTGTTTGATCGCTATGCCAGACAACCTTTCACATGGAGAACGGAACGATCTAATAATAAGCTTGTAAAGTATTTCTTCAGATATTTCATATTGCTCCTTCTTTCGATCCGGTTCCTGCCCATATTAATCTATCTGTTGCGGGCCAATACCGGCACTTCTCTTCTTGTTCATATGCAAAATCAACACAAACCCAAATGAGGAGCCTGATCGTCACCAATTATCCTTTTCCATATGGTATGGCCCAGACCAACAGGCTCATTGCCATTGCAAAAGGATTAATTTATGCGGGTGCTGAGGTAGATCTGGTTGTTTCAAAGGCTACCGAATTAGGAAACCCAAAAAATTTTGAAGCATCTGGGTTCTACCAGGGTATAAAGTTTACATATGCCAGCCGGTACCCCTATTCGTCCCAAAGGAAAAGTCAAAAGGGCTTTCCTGTTTTACATGGGAATCCTTGGAACTCTGCGGTTCATTATCAAAGAGAATAAAAAGAGAAAGATTGACGTGTTGTTTATGGGTGTGTATGGTAATTGTATCACCTATATGGTTTTTTTACTTACGCGGTTGTTGGCCATAAAATATATCCAGGAGCGCAGTGAGTATCCATTCCTGTCCTATTCAGAAAACCTGATAGGCAGAATCAAATTGAGGATCTATTTGAGGTTCATCTGTGCAAGGTTCGATGGTTTTATTGTCATCTCCAGGGCCCTGGAAAACTATTTCAGGCCTTTCATGAAGAAGGATACCATAATGCACTGATGCCGATCCTGGTTGAAACTGATCGGTTCAGTCAGGCCGATTCTCCTTCAAAGAATGTGATCAGTTATTGCGGCTCCATGCAGGGGACCAAAGATGGTGTACCGATTCTCATTGAGGCTTTTTCAGAGATTGCATCACAATTTCCGGAGACAAATCTTCAATTAATCGGGCCAACTGACTTTGAAGGATTCGGTCACCTGCAGGAACAGATAGATGAACTCGACCTGACAGACAGGATCGTGTTTACCGGGCGGGTTGAACGGGATGAAATGCCGGGATTGCTCCGGGAAAGCAGAATCCTGGCGCTGGCGCGTCCGCCCAGCATGAACAGGCTGAAGGTGGCTTTCCTACCAAACTGGGTGAATACCTGTCCACCGGTCGTCTTATCTGTGGTGACCAGTGTGGGTGATATTCCGGAATACCTGGTGCACGGAAAGCATGCGCTTCTTGCTGAGCCGGGCAGATGTGGAGGATTTTGCAAAACAGCTGAAATATGGCCTGGCCAACGAAAACGAGCGAAGAACTATTGGAGGTGCGGGAAGTATGCTGGCAGAGAATGTTTTCAGTTACAAGGTACAGGGTGATAAACTATTTAAATGGCTTAATACCTTTGTAAAGAAATGAGAATCGCCTTTCTGGGAGACATAAGTTTTAATGATGCTTACATAGGACTTGTATGAAAAGGGTCTGGATCCTTTTAAGAAGGTAAGTCCAAAGCTTGGGGGATGCGATTTTGTGGTCGGGAACCTGGAATGCCTCTCAGAAGGAGATGAAGGTGAAAACCTGTTAAAGAAACCCCGTTTGAAAACGAAGACTGCGACCCTGAATTATTTAAATCATCTGAATGTTTCTGCGGTTACCCTGGCTCATAATCATGTGTATGACAACCTGGAAGATGGTTTTAAGAAGACAGTTTCATTCCTGAAATCGCAAAATATCAGGTATTTGGGTGCAGGTTTCTCAGCTGAGGAAGCCAGCCAGGCCCCTGGTTCTGGAGCAGGATGGGTTTAAAATATGTATGCTCTCCAGCGTACATCCCGATACCAACCCGGATTTGCCGGCAGATTGCCCCATTCATTTGAATCTTTACAACCGGGAGCGCATATCAGAGGAGATCCGCCGGTATAAAGATGAAGGCTACTTTGTCATTCTGATTTTTCATTGGGGCGGAAGGTTTGAAGGGGGGCTTTATCCCGATCGGTACCAGACTAGACATACCAGGCATTTTGTGGAGGATGGTGCGGACCTGATCATTGGTCACCATTCACACACACTGCAACCGGTTCAACAGAGATCCGGAAAGTGGATTTTTTACAGCCTTGGAAATTTCTGTTTTGCTGACATTCTTTTTGAGGGTAAGGTGCGGAACATGAGCAAAATCCGGTACAGGGAGTCGGTGATACCGATCATTGAGCTGAATCAGGATCAGACATACTCTGTCGAATTGATACCCATTAGAAATGAGTCACTGGAGGTGGTTGAAAAAAGTAGTGTACTCAGAAAACTCAGAAGGCGTAACTTTGTCCAGGGAATGATCAGCAAGATCCCGGTGTTATGGCATATCTATCAATTGAACTACAGGGTAATTGCACCCATCTGGACACAGCTGACCCGAAAGGATGAAGACAAATCATTGTTCCGGCGGTTGTTGGGACTTAACTTTAAGAAGATTAAATCGTTGCTGAAATAGTCCATGAGCCTGACCTCCTTTATAGCGAAAAAGATAAGTTATCCGCTGCAGGATGTGGTGAATGGGACTTCCATTTTGGCTACCCTGAAGGAGCTGAATAAAAGTCAGTTCTGGCCCTTGAAGACACAGAAGGAATATCAGTTTGAAAAATTTCTTCAATTGTTGCACCATTCAGTGGAGAATGTTCCCTATTACAGGGACCTGTTTAGGCAGGAAAAGCTGACACTTTCAGATATTAAAGAACCGTCGGATATCCTGAAAATCCCCTTGCTCACTAAGGAAACAGCCCGGGAGAAAAACAGTCTGCTCATCGCTCAAAATGTAAACCGGATGAGGGTCATCAAAGGTGTAACCGGGGGGACCACCGGTCCACCATTAAAAGTGCTTCGTGATGTTCCTGACCGGAATTTGACCTGGGCTGCCTTTTACCGATGGTATCAATGGATGGGAGTTAACCATGGGGATGCGATGATGCAACTTTGGGGAACACCTAAGGTTCTACGAATTCCATTATCATATAAAGTGCGTTCAGCGGTAAAGGATTTCTATTACAACCGGCACATCATTAACTCTTTTAACCTGAACGAAAATACCATACCTGGGGTACTTGAAAAAATAGAGAAGTATAAACCCATCTTTATACGGGGATACCTTTCTGCACTGATCCAGCTCGCTGAGTACATCCTGAGTAACAATATCAAACTTTCCTATGCTCCCAAAGCCATGTCAAGTACAACAGAGACCCTGTTTCCTGCGTATAAACGACTGATAGAAAGCGCCTTTGGAACAAATCTATATGATCAATACGGTTGTGGGGAGTGCAATTCCATAGCCTTTGATGCCGGCGACAGGAATGGACTTTACATTGCCACCGAGCATGCATTGCTGGAGATACTTGGTGAGAATCATGAACCAGCAGGGTTAGAACAGGGCCGTTTTATCGTAACCAACCTGGATAATTATGCCATGCCCTTTATACGTTACGAAAATGGAGATTCCGGAAGGTTTTCAGCATATGATGAAACTTCAGAAATCAAACTCCCGGCCCTGAAGGAGGTTCTTGGGCGAACTGCCGATACCATCACATTAAAGGATGGGAGCAGGGTACACGGGGTATTCTTTACAGATATCCTCAACGAATTATTTGCCGAGAATCCGGCAACCATACATCGTTTCCAGGTATTTCAGGCCAATCCCGGAAAAATAGAATTCAGAATTGAAAAAACCACACCGCCACCAAAGGATTACATTTCGGCCCTGGAAATAGCACTTCTGAAGTTTTTCGATGAGGTGACTATTGTAACAATGGCAACTTTACCAAAGGATAATACGGGAAAATTCAGATATATACTATCCAGTCAGAATAGATGAAAATCGTACATTTCAAAATAAAGGAATCCACATTTATTCTCAGAGACCAGGAGATTCTTGAGCAGAATTTTCATACAAGGAACTTTCTCATAAATATGAGTTCACAAGGGGCCTACTTCCTGGCGCTGGTGAAACTCTTCTTCTTTCTTTTGTTTTCCGGCTGGAGGTATGATGTATTCTACATTCGATTCGCAGACTGGCATACTGCATTGCTTGCCTTTTTTAAAACCATCTACCGGAAAAAGCTTTTTATTGTGATTGGAGGATATGATGTGGCTGCCATTGAGCGATTTAACTATGGTGCTCATCTGAACTCTCTCCGCAGCAGGTCCATCAGGTATTCCCTGAACAGGGCAACCTGTCTGCTACCCAATTCGGAAAGCATGGTGTACTATGAAAACAAGTTTATCCAGGACGATATCGTTTATGGAGGAATCAGGCACTTTGCTCCAGATACCAAATCCAGGATCAGCGTGGTTCACAACGGTTTTGACAGCCAGCAGATCAGGAAAATGCCAGATATTGTAAAGAGAGACATGGCCATCACTGTGGCGGTTGTTGAGCAAAAGCGATCCTTTTACATGAAGGGTATTGACAGGTATATCGAAACGGCAAGACAACTACCCTCCTTTGATTTCCTTCTGGTTGGCATATCAGAAGAGTTTCTGATTCGGCTGGATATGGATCTCCCTGCCAACCTCAAAACGCTGCCATTTACCGGCACCAATGAATTGATCAGACTCTACTCCGAATCGAAGGTTTTTTGCTTATTCAGTCTTTCCGAAGGAATGCCAAACACCTTATGCGAGGCCATGTTATGTGAATGCATACCTGTAGGGACCGAAGTAACATCGATCCCGGAGATTATAGGAGAGACGGGGTATATCATCCATTCGCAGGATCAGTCGGAATACATAAACAAGGTAAAAATGGCGTTTCAAGCCGATCCCCAGCAAGGTCAGGCTGCACGACACCGAATTGCTACAATGTACAGTCTGGAACAAAGAGAAAAAAAGATTGTTTCCATCCTGTCCGAATCTTAACATCTGAACGGTTTCTGGCAAATATCCGGCTCCAGGCACCTCACCCGGCAATATCCGGCCCAGGCACCTCACCGGCTCCTTGGATGTTTACATGGCCCTTGTCAGGATCTTGGAAACCACCAGGTTTCGTGCAGCAATGGCAATACCCTGTGCATCAAAACCGCACTCTTTGTAGAGTTCTTCCTGGGTACCATGATCCACAAACCTGTCCGGGATTCCCAGGCGCATGACCTTGGCTTTGTAGCTGTTGTCATTCATGTATTCAATGACAGCACTTCCCAATCCCCCCACTATGGATGCATCTTCAACGGTGATCACCTTGTCAAATTTCGAGAAGATGCTCTTTAACAAAATGTTATCCAATGGTTTCAGAAAGCGTATGTCATAATGTGCCACGCTGATGTGCTCTTTCTCAAGGACTTCAATGGCCTTGGTAGCCTCATGTCCGATGGGGCCAAGTGATAGGATAGCCAGATCGGTTCCCTCTTTCAGTTGTTGTCCTTTTCCTATCTCTATTTCACTGAAAGGCTGTTTCCAGTCTACCGTCACACCTTTTCCTCTTGGGTACCGGATCACAAAAGGACCAGCAGGTCGAAGTTGCGCTGTAAACATCATGTCCCGCATCTCGATTTCATTGAGTGGAGAGGCAATGGTCATACCGGGAATGCACCTGAAGAAAGCCAGGTCATATGCCCCATGATGTGTTGCTCCGTCACTTCCCACCAGTCCGGCCCGGTCCAGAAAGAAGACCACCGGAAGATTTTGAATGGCAACGTCATGGATCACCTGGTCGTATGCCCTCTGCATAAAAGAGGAATAGATATTGCAGAAGGGGATCATTCCCGATGCGGCCAATCCGGCTGAAAAGGTCACCGCATGCTGTTCCGCAATGCCCACATCGTATGTGCGGTCGGGCATTTCATCCATCATTATTTTAAGGGATGAACCAGTAGGCATGGCAGGGGTAATGCCAATGATTTTCTTGTTGATCTTAGCCAGTTCGAGGATGGTCTCTCCGAATACATCCTGATAAAGCGGTGGCTGGGGTTGACCAGCAGATTTCTTGAAGAGTTCACCCGTATGCATGTTGAATTTGCCGGGAGAATGATAAGCAGTCTGGTTCTCTTCTGCTTTAGCAAAACCCTTTCCCTTTTGAGTGATGACATGCAACAGCTTGGGTCCCGGGATCTCTCTCATGTCCTTCAGAACCTCAGACAGATGCAGCACATCATGGCCATCGACTGGACCAAAATACCTGAAGTTGAGTGATTCAAAGAGGTTACTCTGTTTAAGCACGATGGATTTGATGGCATTCTCGATCTTCTGGGCATACCGTCCTGGCATTCGGCGTTATCTTGCTCAGGAATCCAAGCAGGTTCCAGACATCATTTTTTACCTTGTTATAGGCCTTGGATGTGGTGATGTCCAGCAGGTAATCTTTCATGGCCCCCACACTGGGATCGATGGAGATGTTGTTATCATTGAGAATTACCAGCAGATTTTTACCGGCATGTCCTGCATTGTTCAATGCTTCGTATGCCATCCCGCCAGATAAGGAACCATCTCCGATCACTGCCACAACCTGGCGATCTTTTTGATCCTTGTAATCGTTAGCCGGCAGCCATACCCAGTGCGGCGGAGATAGATGTGGAGGAGTGTCCTACACCAAAAGCATCATACACACTTTCCGAGGGTTTAGGAAAACCGCTGATCCCTCCATATTTACGGTTGGTGTGGAAAATATCTCTGCGGCCGGTGAGGATTTTATGTCCGTATGCCTGGTGTCCCACATCCCAGATAATCTGGTCACTGGGTGCATTGAAAACATGGTGCAGGGCTACGGTAAGTTCAACCACTCCAAGGCTTGCTCCGAAATGACCAGGATTTGAAGAAACAATCTCAATAATAAACTGCCGCAGCTCAGAACTCAGCTGTCTTAATTGTTCCGGGGTGAGCGACTTCATGTCGTCCGGACTATCAATGGTACTGAGCAAGTTATATTCTCCCTGTGAGTCAACCATCAGACTGAAAATCTGGTGCAAAGGTACAAATAAATCCCTTTGTTAATATCTTAAACAACCGTGGTGAAAAAATGCCTTAAAATACCCTCCTAATTTATGTAATTTTCCCTGATTGAACCGTTATGTAATTATGATGAGGAAGATTATATATATTTTTGATGGGAGTAGCCCTCCTTGGATCGTGTGTTCCCTCCAGCGAATTTACTCAGCTTTCCCAAAAAAGCAATTCCCTTCAGACTGAAAGGGATGATTTGATGGCAGAAAATGAATATCTGACAGTTGAGAACCGGGAGATGGGTGCGAAGATCAACCATGTGGAAGCCCAGCAGAAGAAGATTACTGAGGACAGCATCCGGATCCATAAAAGGGTGGAGGAGCTTCAGAAAGAGATTAGCCCAGCTGGATCGCCAGTACAAAGATCTTGAGTCGACGCATGAGGAGCTGCTGCGTGGGAATGCCCGTGAAACACGAAGACTTCTGAATGAACTGCAGACCACCCAGGAAGATCTGGCACGGAAGCAGCAGCTTCTAAAAGAGCTGGAAACCAGTGTGAATGGTCAGCGTCAGGATGTGAATCGCCTGCAGGCTGAACTGGAGGCCAGAAATGCAAGGTTGATGGAAATGGAGGAGATGCTGTATAAGAAGGACAGGATTCTGGACGAGCTGAAAGAGAAGGTAGCGGATGCATTGCTTGGATTTGAAGGGCAGGGTTTATCCGTTACTCGCAGGGATGGGAAAGTATATGTGTCACTTGATGAAAAATTGTTGTTCCAGTCCGGTAGCACTGTCGTAGATCCAAATGGGGTCAGGGCACTGAAACAACTGGCTGTGGTCATAGCCAACAATCCGGACATTAACATTATGATCGAGGGTCATACCGATGATGTCCCCTTTAGGAAAGGATCATCCATAAAGGATAACTGGGACCTGAGTGTGATGCGAGCCACCTCCATTGTTCGGATCCTTCTGGATGGATCCGGGATCGATCCTACCAGGTTAACAGTTGCGGGCAGGGGAGAATTCTTACCTGTGGATCCGGCTCAAACATCTGAAGCAAGGAGAAAAAACCGCCGCACTGAGATTATTCTCTCACCTGATTTGTCGGAAGTTTTCAGTATCCTGGAGCTCTAAGCGGCTGGTCTAATCTACCCTATTCTTAAGACTCATCCTCAATATTGAGTCCCATCCTTTCACAGCTGCACCAATGATCAGCAGTTCAACCGGTAGTAAAAAACGGGAGGCCCCCAGAGGTCCGGTTACCAGGGCCAGGTAGCCCACCAGGACAACCAGAAAGATTCGGAGCTGCAGCTGTCCCTCAGATCTGAAGATATAGAGCAGAAATCCAGTGAATTTTATCAGTTTGAAAAGTGCGATCAGTCCCAAAATGACTATCAAACCCCACCCCTGTTGTTTGAGGAGTTTCATAGCTCCCGAAAAGCCATGCTTGTTCAGAGCATTCAGGAATCCAGGTGAATCAGCTTTCCGGATATCAAAAAAAGTAAGCAAATCGAATCGTCCGGGATCCAGAAAATAACGTATACTACCCTTAAGGTGGAATAGCCCATACTGAACCGGCTTCTCCAGAATCACTTCCCGTACTCCCCTTTCAAGGCACTTCTTCTTTTCAATATAGCTGGTTTCACTCCCGCAGTTGGAATAGAGCTGATCTACATGCTCTCCAGCGGCTTTACTCCCTTCCTGTCCCATGATAAAATACCTCAGGTTGTAGTTCACCATGTTGGCGGTCTGGATGCTTGAGTATTGGACGGATCCGGTCCGGTTATAGTTCCAAATACCATATAGGACGATCCAGCAAAGAGGAATTAGAATGGCAAGAATAAAGGCATGCCTCCGCGTTCTCAGGAAAAGAATCAGTGAAAGGAGAATGGTAAAGAGCGCAAATGGGAACAGTACGGGTTTTGTGGCCATTCCAAGGGTTAGAAACAGATTGAAAAGCCATATGTACTGATTCGCTGGATCCATTGTGCCCTTAGGTCCCTTGGAATCAGACTGTTTCTGTTGGACCTTCCGCAGTTGGAAATATTGGAAAACACTCCATGCCATCAATACAAGCAATAGTTGGAATGGGATCTCTGCCATGATGCGGTTGGAATAGATAAACTGGGCAGGGGTGGCCAGGATCAGTACCATGGCAATAATGGCATGGCGATGATCGACTTGCAGAAAAAAGATCCTGCCCACCAGAGCAATGGAGAGCATGGATAGAAGTATCTGGAGCAGGAATACGGGTATGTTTGATTTAGAAAGGAACTGGAGGCCTAAGAAGACTGGATATAGCGGAGGACGCCTTGTGAATTGTTCTTCAACGATAGGTTCAGATAGATCCCCGCAATAGAGGATCCCCTGACTATATAGGTTTTCGGATGCGTTGAGATAATCACCTGAGTCGGTAAGTGCTGCTGGAGGGTGGATCAATGCACTGAGGAAAAAGATCAGGTGAACCAGCAGTAGTGCCGCAAAAAGAAATGAGGGTTTGCTAATTCGTGCTTTCATGCACCCTATATGGTCATGATATCCTCTTCTTTAGCCTCGACAATTTTGTCAACCTTTTCAGAGAATTCATCGGTGAGTTTCTGGATACTATCTTCGGCAGTCTTTGTCTCGTCCTCTGAAAGTCCATCCTTCTGCATCTGCTTGTATTCATCGTTGGCATCACGACGGCTGTTCCGAACACTCACCCTGGCATTTTCCCCTTCATTTTTCACCTGTTTCACCAGGTCTCGCCTGCGTTCCTCAGTGAGCTGGGGGATTGCCAGACGAATTACTTCGCCATTGTTTGCCGGGGTGATCCCCACATTTGAATTCATCAACGCTTTTTCAATGGGATCGATCATGGTTTTTTCCCAGGGTTGGATCATGATGGTCTTTGCATCGGGTGTACTAATGTTGGATACCTGGTTCAGGGGGGTTGGTGTACCATAATAATCTACCACAATCCCATCCAGGATATGTACGTTGGCTTTTCCTGCCCTGATGCGCATCAGTTCGTTATCAAGGTGCTCAATGGCCTTCTCCATCCGCTCCTTGGTCATCTCATAAATCAGTTGGACATCTTCATTCATGATCTCTGTGCTTTCCGTTCAACGATCCTAAATTATCTAAATTTTGACTAAAGTGCCAACTTTTTCACCTGAAATAAGCCTTTTCAGATTCCCTTTCTCATTCATATTGAAGACGATAATGGGTAAATTATTCTCTTTGCACATGGTAAATGCGGTGAGATCCAGGATGCGTAGCTCCTTTTGCAGGGCTTCGTTGAAGGTGAGCTCATCGTATTTCTCTGCGTTCGGATCTTTCTCAGGATCACTGGTATAAACGCCATCCACCCGGGTTCCTTTCAACATTACATCAGCTTCCATTTCCACAGCACGCAGTGTGGAGGCAGTATCGGTGGTGAAATAGGGATTTCCAGTCCCTCCTGAAAAAATGACAATCTCATTATTCTCCAGCGCCTGAATCACCCTCGGTTTATAGTAATACTCAGCCACAGGTTCCATGCGGATTGCAGTAAATAATCTGGCTGCGGCTCCTTTTGATTCAAAAGCGGATTGCAGAGCAAGGCCATTGATAACTGTGGCCATCATACCCATATAATCACCTTTTACCCGGTCGAATCCGGCTTCCACTCCAGCTATTCCACGGAAAATGTTACCCCCGCCAATAACGATTCCCACCTGGGTTCCCATGTGGGATACTTCAATGATCTCATCAATGTAATCGTCCAGTCGTTTGGGATCAATTCCATGTGAACGTCCTGCCATGAGCGCTTCACCGCTCAGTTTTAGTAAAATGCGTTTGTATGCAGCCATATTATATTTTCTTTTAAAAATACAAAAAAAAGCTGCCCTGCAATGAAGAAGGACAGCTTTTGAAAAGTATTGAATACTCTATTTATTTCACGGAAAACCTTTTAAAACCTGTTACCTTAAGGTCTTTGTCAGCTTCCTTGATATACTGACCAACGGTCTTCTTGGAATCTTTGGTGAATTCCTGATTTAACAGGGTGGCTTCCTTAAGGAATTTATTTACCATGCCTTCTGCAATGCGGTCCACAATATTCTCAGGTTTGCCTTCCTGAAGTGCTTTTTCACGACCAATTCTTCTCTCCTGTGCAATGACTTCAGCAGGAACATCATCTTCGTCAACAGCAACAGGAGCCATGGCAGCAATCTGCATGGCCACATCTTTGGCCACCTGCTCTGCTACTTCTGCTTTGTTAAATCCAACCAGGGTTGCCAGGTTGTTTCCAATATGATTGTAGGCCTGAACTTTTTCAGCCTCAATAGAAATCGAAATAAGCAAGTTCAAGTTTCTCACCAATGGTTCCTGATTGCTCAGTAATTACCTCAGCAACAGTTTTTCCTTCCAGTGGAAGTGCTTTCAAAGCTTCCAGATCAGCAGGTTTTTCAGCAATGGCCAGATCAAGGATGGAAGTTGAAAACTTTACAAAATCCTCATTCTTGGCTACAAAATCAGTTTCACAGTTCAGGGAGATAATGGCACCAAAGTTGCCTTCAACTTTTGCCTGTACATTACCTTCACTGGCTTCACGGTCGGCACGCTTGTTGGCGATGGCCTGACCTTTTTTGCGGATTACTTCAATTGCCTTTTCAAAATCACCATCTGCTTCCTGCAATGCTTTTTTGCAGTCCATCATTCCAGCACCGGTGGCTTTCCTTAATTTTTGTACATCTGCAGCTTTAATATCAGCCATTTTATATTCTCTTTAATATGTTATTAATCAGTTATTTATTCAAACAGCGCCTATTTCAGCTTTTCTTCTCCTTCTGGCTTCCCTTGGTCTCTTCAGCTTTTGGCTTCTTCTGCTCTTTGCCTTCAGCCTTC
Source organism: uncultured Bacteroidales bacterium (assembly GCA_963710385.1). Classification (GTDB taxonomy): domain Bacteria; phylum Bacteroidota; class Bacteroidia; order Bacteroidales. Next base: position 48,593 of record CAVQAB010000020.1, read on the forward strand.
AGGCTCTTCGCTCTTTACCTCAGCCTTTGGCTCTTTTGCCTCAGCCTTTGGCTCTTCGTTCTTTACTTCAGCTTTGGGCTCTTCGGTCCTTTGGCTCTTCAGCTTTTGCTTCAGCTTTGGTCTTCGCTTTGCTTCAGCTTTTGGTTCTTCAGTTCTTGGCCTCTGGTTGCATTTCCTTCGGTTGGCTTCGGCTTTCTTCACCTTTCTTCCTAGCCTCTCACGCTCTCTTTTCCCCTCGCTCTTCTGCTTCGCCTCAGTTCCTTTGGCATGGCTCGTCCTTTGGCTGGGAACCAGGCTTTGCACTTTCCTCGGTTGCGGTTTTTGACATCTCCATCTTGCATTTTTGCAGCAGCTTTACTTTTCTGTCTTTTGCTTCCTTCTCCTTCTCCATCTTTCTTTCGCTAAGTCCTTCAGCAATGCAGTCAGTCACGAAATTGATAATCAGAGAAATCGACTTGGAAGCATCATCATTGGATGGAATAGGGAAATCAATATTGCGGGGATCAGAATTGGTATCTACCATAGCGAATACAGGAATGTTCAGCCTGTTGGCTTCGCGAACTGCAATATATTCTTTGTGAACATCCACAATAAACATGGCAGCAGGAAGCCTGGTCAGATCGGAAATACGACCCAAGGTTCTTCTCAAGCTTGGCACGTTGACGGGTAATCTGAAGTCTTTCACGTTTTGAAAGGGTATCAAAAGTACCGTCTGTGGCCATTTTATCAATGGCAGACATTTTCTTAACTGCCTTCCTGATGGTAGGAAAATTGGTAAGCATTCCACCGGGCCAACGTTCAGTTACATATGGCATATTGATGGCTTTCACTTTTTCGGAAACAATATCTTTGGCCTGTTTCTTGGTAGCAACAAAAAGGATCTTTCGTCCACTTTTGGCAATTTGCTTCATGGCAGAAGAGGCTTCTTCAATTTGATTTCGGTTTTATTGAGATCAATAATATGGATCCCGTTTTTCTCCATAAATATATAAGGAGCCATGGCGGGATTCCACTTTCTTTTCAGGTGACCAAAATGTACACCTGCATCCAATAATTCTTTAAAACTTGTTTCTGGCATTTTTTTAATTTTTGCTGGTCAACCAACAGGTAGCCCCATAATGGGAGTCCTGCCGGTTTCGCAATGATTAAGTATAGAAAATTTCTATTAACGCTTGCTGAACTGGAATCTCTTCCTTGCTTTGGGTTGACCGGGCTTCTTCCGTTCAACAACACGTGGATCCCTGGTAACAAATCCTTCAGCCCTGAGGGCAGGTTTATATTCAGGATTAATCTTGATCAGTGCCCTTGAAATGGCAAGACGAAGTGCTTCAGCCTGACCTGTCATTCCACCACCATCAAGATTGACTTTGATGTCGTAGTTGTCCCTTAACTCAAGAAGGTTCAGAGGTTGTTCAACAACGTAATGAAGTTGCTTGTCAGGAAAATATTCTTTATAATCTCTGTTGTTTACGATAATCTGGCCTTTACCTTCACTCATATATACCCTGGCAATGGCTGCTTTTCTTCTTCCTATCGTATTGATAACTTCCATGATAATTATTTAATAGTATTTAAGTCCAGTTTTTTTGGTTGCTGTGCTTCATGTGGATGGTTCTCACCCGACAAAAACATGAAGGTTGCTGAAAATGGCACTTCCCAGTCTGCTCTTTGGAAGCATTCCTTTGATTGCTTTTTCAACAACAGCTTCGGGTTTCTTGGCTAAAAGATCTTCCGGAGTTTGGATTACGCTGTCCACCAGGATAACCTGTATGCCTTATATATTGCTTTTCGGTCATTTTTTTCCCGGTAAGCTTCACCTTTTCAGCATTGATAACGATGACATTATCTCCACAATCCACATGGGGAGTGAAACTTGGCTTATGCTTTCCCCTGAGAATAAATGCTACTTTTGAAGCAAGACGTCCAAGTACTTCATCCTTTGCATCAACAACAAACCATTCTTTCTGGACGGTTTCTTTATTTGCTGAAACTGTTTTGTAACTTAATGTATTCACTTTTATCCTGTTTTGTGCCTTATTTTGTGGTTCGCAAAAATACAATTAATTTCTTTAAAACAAGAAGATATCAACAATAAATTTATTGAATTCTTAAGCCACAGATATTCAGGTAGATATAGATTCGTTCTGGCATTTGAAAAATACGCCACTTTTTAACAACTTTTCAAAAACCTGGTTAAACAACATTTGGCAATCCTAGAAAATTTTCAGCTATTTGCACAATAGAAAGGCAACTGTACAGTTATTTATATATAGGACTGCTGTTCATCCATGCAACTAACCCGAAAACAAATTCATGAGCAGGTGTATTTTTATACGCTGATTTTCATTGCAATCAGTCTGCCTCTTTCCGTTTACACCACTTCCATGTTTCAGATATTACTGTTGGTCAACTGGCTTGTTGAAGGAAGGTTCACGGAGAAATGGGAACGGTTTAAAGAAAAAAAGCGCTCTGGATTCTTTCTGATATTTTATTTGGTCCACGTCATTGGATTGTTCTGGTCAGAGGATGGCACCTACTAGCTGAAGGATATGCGGGTGAAGATTGCCCTTATCTGATTCTTGCCCCTGATTGTAGCAACCTCAATCCCACTTTTAAAACAACAGGTGAACCGGATTTTGCTGCTTTTTTCAATGGGGGTAGTTGTTGCATCCATGGCTTCTGTAATGAAGCTCATTGGGTGGCTTCCAGGAGAAGTGGAGGGCTATCGCGACCTTTCACTGTTTATGAGTCACATCAGGTTCTCGCTGATGATCGTGCTGGCCTTGCTGATTATCGTCTATTTTCTTTTTATTCAACAGAATTCCATTCACCAGGGCTGAACGGATTTTTTACTATGCTGGGCCTGGTCTGGCTTCCTGTTATTTCTGGTTCTTTTAAAATCTCTTTCGGGAATTGTGATTGCATGGATTTCTGGCCTTTTTCATGCTGGCCAGAGCTGTATTTGAAATTCGTGATCGTTACCATCCGTTTTATGGTGTTTGTACCTGTGATCATGATTCCGCTGTTTTCGATCATTTACCTGGGTCACGCCATTGGTAAATTCTACAATATCGATGAGATTAAAACCGAGGAAATTGATGCTTATACGGTTGAGGGGCAATCCTTATAAGAATCACCCGGAGCTCAGGGAGGTGGAGAATGGCCATTATATCTGGCTCCATGTTTGTGATATGGAGCTGGAAGCGTGAATGGAACCAGCATCAGTGAGATTGATTTTCATGGACAAACCACCAATGGGAATTCCATCCGAGGAACGCTTGATCAGGTTTCTTACCTCCAAAGGTCTCCGGAAAGATGCAGCAGGGATAAAGCAATTTACTCCGGTCTGAAATTAAGGCCATTGAACATGGAGTAGCCAATTATATATATATGCAGCGATTCAGACTTTATCCCCGGATCTATGAAGTGATCTGGGAGATTGACCGGTACCGCATGGGATTCGATCCCAATGAAAAATCGGTTGTACAACGCTATCTCTACCTGGATGCAGGTTGGAAGATTGCCACGGGAACACTTGCTGTTTGGAGTGGGAAATGGTGATGTGAAAGTAGCTTTCACGGAATATTATGAAGTCCACCAATTCTCCACTGGATGAAAAGTGGAGAAGACGGGCCCACAACCAGTTTCTTACATTTCTCATTTCCTTTGGAATTCCTGGACTGCTCATTTGTCTGTCTGCCCTGGTGACTCCCTTATTCATGGCCAGACGGCAACGTTCTTTTCTGGCAGTTGGATTTCTGATCCTCATGCTGCTATCCATGCTCAATGAGGATACCCTGGAGACAGCCTGCTGGTGCTGCCTTTGTGGCATTTTTTTGTACCCTGTTTATATTTGGACCCGAATACCCCTGGCTCCGCCGAAAACTATTTCAAATCCAATGACTAAAAGGTTGGAAAGGGACTTTTACCGGCAGGATGTGCTTGAGGTAGCCCCCGGCTGCTGGGCCAGCACCTGGTCAGGACCTATCCGGATGGAACAAAAACCAGTTATATTATTACAGAAACTGAAGCCTACCGGGGAGGGGAGGACCTGGCCTGTCATGCCAGCAAGGGCAGGACATCCCGAACAGAGGTGATGTTTGGAGATGGCGGTCATTTATACTTGTACCTGATATACGGAATGTACTGGATGCTCAATGTGGTTACAGGTACTGAAGGATGTACCCCAGGCGGTACTGTATCAGGGGACTTCGCGAAGCCAGTGGTCCTGGCCGTCTCACCCGCCTGCTCAAGTTGGATAAGGACTTTTATGGAGAGGACCTGGTCAAACTCCGATCGAATCTGGATGGAAGAGAGCGGACATTCATCCTCAATATCACAGCTGGTCCGCGCATCGGTATTGATTATGCAGGCGAACCCTGGAAGGATATGCCCTGGAGGTTCCTCATAAACCTATAATTGTTATATATTTGCATACTTTTTTGAATCAACATACACACTGAATTAATGGAAAAGTTCCGTCAATATAATCTTATTCTCGGATGGGGTGTATTCCTGGTCTCGCTGATTGTCTATCTGTTAACCATGGAACCCACCGCCAGTTTCTGGGATTGTGGAGAATTTATTGCTACTGCATACAAAATGGAGGTGGGGCATCCTCCGGGAGCACCTTTCTTCATGGTACTGGGACGTTTCTTTACACTTTTTGCCGGAGGGGATGTGACCAAAGTGGCAGTTACCGTGAATGTGCTTTCAGCCACGGCCAGTGCTTTCACGATCCTTTTCCTCTTCTGGACCCTTACACACCTGGTGAGGAAGTTCTTTTCATCCGAAGAAGATGCCCAGAGTCCCGCTGCTATGATTACCATATTTGGTGCAGCCCTGGTTGGATCTCTGGCTTATACCTTTCAGCGATTCATTCTGGTTCTCGGCAGTTGAGGCAGAGGTCTATTCTACCTCATCACTCTTTACGGCAGTCGTATTCTGGGCCATTTTAAAGTGGGAGAACATTGCCGACGAGCCGGGTGCCAACCGGTGGATTATTCTCATCGCTTATCTGATGGGGCTCTCCATCGGGGTTCACCTGCTGAACCTGCTTGCCATACCGGCGCTCATTCTCGTTTACTATTTCAGGAAGTATCACACCTTCGGCAAAGGGTATTATTGGTGCACTGGCCGTATCTGTGGGGATTCTCGGGTGTGATAAATTATATGCTTATTCCTGGACTGACTGCCATTGCCACAAAATTTGAGCTGATATTTGTGAATGGTTTGGGACTGCCGTTCAACTCTGGAGTGATTATCTATGCATTGTTGTTATTCGGCGGACTCATTTTCGGGATATATTACACCCACAACAAGGGGAGGGTATTGTGGAATACCATTCTTTTGAGCCTATTTGTGGTGGTGATCGGTTACTCTTCCTATGCCATTATTGTGATCCGCTCTGCGGCCAATACACCCCTGGATGAAAGTAATCCGGATACGGTATTTTCACTGCTGGATTATCTGAACCGCGAGCAATATGGTGACAATCCTCTGGTATATGGTGCATTCTTTAACTCAAGACCCACAGGTGTGGAGGATGGAAAGCCCAGCTATTACAAGGGCGAGGATGAGTACTATCCGGTCAATAAAAACAGGGAGTATAACTACGATAGCGATTCCAAGGGTGTTTTCCCCAGGATGTGGAGCACTCAGGCCAGGCATGCCAATGAGTATATCTATTGGGCAAAGATGGATGAATCGAAGCTGTATGATGTACGGCGCGATGAACAGGGTAATCCCATGATGAATCAGACTGGTGGATACAGTTATGACCGGACTACACCCATTGCCATTCCCACTTTTGGGCAGAACATGCGATTCTTCTTCCGCTACCAGATCGGTTATATGTACCTGCGCTATTTCATGTGGAATTTTGCAGGAAGACAAAATGATATTCAGGGACACGGTGAGCTGACCAAAGGGAACTGGATCAGCGGAATCAAAGTTATCGACCAGGCCAGGCTGGGCCCACAAAACAACCAACCAGCCTCCATCGTGGATAATAAAGCGCACAATAAGTATTACATGCTTCCCCTGTTGCTTGGACTGATCGGGGCATATTTTCATTATAAGAAACACAACAAGGATTTCTGGATCGTTTCGCTTTTGTTTGTCCTTACGGGACTTGCTATTCTGGTTTATCTGAATCAGTATCCCATTCAACCAAGGGAAAGGGACTATGCCTATTCGGGATCTTTTTACGCCTTTTCCATATGGGTCGGGATAGGTGTTGCGGGTCTCATCGAATGGGCATCGAAACGAAAAAGGTCAGTAGTAACCGCAGGAGTTCTTGTACTGGTGACCTTAATCCTGGTGCCTGGAATAATGGCCAAGGAGAATTGGGATGATCATGACCGTTCGGGCCGTTACACTGCACCTGCTTTTGCACGAAATTTCCTTAATTCTTGTCTGCCCGGCGGGATCATGTTTACCAATGGCGACAACGATACATTCCCCCTCTGGTACATCCAGGAAGTCGAAGGCGTTCGCACTGATGTACGGATTGTGAACCTGAGCTACCTGACCGCTGATTGGTACATCGAGCAGATGAAACAGACCTTCTATGATTCAGAGGCTCTGCCCATCAGCTGGACCAAGGATCAGTTTTTACAGGGGAAGCGTGACTATGCCTACCTGGTTGAGTCAGCCGGAGTGCTGATCAAGGAGAAATACGAAATAAACAGAGTGAAGTATGAGGCTGAAGTAAGGGACATCTATGACCGCGTGCTGGAGGTCCTTGAGTCCTCCCTGCTGCCCGTGAATCATACAGCGGATTACAATGCCATCCTGTTCCTTAAAAATAATATGGATCCTTTGCGTCTCTTGGGATACATGCGAACTTTTAATTCGCAGGAGATCTCTGACCGGATCCAGGTGGATAAAGAGGCCATGCAACGGGAGACAACAAGATTGGAAGAGATGATTAAAGTCATTGATGCTGATTCTGCTCCCCTGAAAGAGGCCATGGCATTCCTGATGACAGAGGATCCAAGATTCAGACAGGGGCAATATTTCATTCCAGCAAGAAAGTTTGTGATCCCTGCCGATTCGGCAGCTCTTCCTGAATGGTTGGTGCCTGCATCATTTGAAGAGGAAAGAGTGGACCAGGTAAGCTTCTCTATTTCGGAGAACGTACTTTATAAGAACCTGCTCACTGTGATGGAACTCTTTGGGAGCAACAACTGGGAGCGTCCTATATATTTCTCCACTACTGTTTCATCGGATAACTACCTGAACCTTGAGGATTACATGATTCGTGAAGGACTGGCCCTGAGGGTAGCGCCGGTACGGTATGCCAATTCCAACTACCTGGGCAGAGTGGAGACTGAAGATATGTATAATAAACTCATGAACGAATTTGACTGGGGAGGTCTGGACACCCCCGGAATCTATATGGATGAGAACAATTTGAGGATGACCATTCATTATCGGTATGCCTTTTCAGTACTGGCGGGAGCACTTGCAGATGAGGGCAACATGGACAGTGCAAAGGCAGTTTTGGACAGGTGCATGCAACGTATGCCCGAAGAAACCGTCCCTTATAATGCAGGTATCACTCCTATGATCCAGGGATATTTTAGTGTGGGGGATACAGCAACCGCCAATGAGATGGTAGTGAAATATGAAAAGAAGCTTGAATCTGAACTTGAATATTACAAGTTGCTGTCTAGGAGTGGGAAACCCAGGTTCGGCAAGACAGGTAATGATTTTCTAAGTGCCGTGAGAGATATCAATGCACTCAGGAGCATGTGTTTGGGATATGGTGAGATAGATGCAGCAAGACGCCTGGAAGAAAAACTGACGCTTTACGGACAGGATTACGATCGCCTGTTCAGGTAATATAACTGTATGCTTATTGTAAGGCCTCCTTCTTTACTTACCCGTGCTCTCCACAGGATGACATGGGATTTTCACGGTGATCATAAAAATGTGTATCTCACATTTGACGATGGTCCCACCCCGGTGGTTACCCCATGGGTTCTGGATCGCCTGGACGAGGCAGGAGCAAAGGCCACCTTTTTCTGCCTGGGTCGCAATGTGGATAAACACCCTGACATTTACAACCAGATCCTCTCCTCGGGCCACTCTGTGGGTAACCACAGCTACAGTCATCTGAAGGGATTCCGTTCCAGCATCAGCCGTTACATGGACGACATTTACCTTGCGGGAGATCTGATTGATTCAAAATTGTTCAGGCCACCTTACGGCCGCATCTTTCCTGGTCAGGTAAAAGCGGTACTTCAGCAGTACGATATAATCATGTGGGATGTGTTGAGCATCGACTACAACATTGGTCTCACCGGAGAACGGGTACTGAAAAATGTAACCAATAATGTGAAGCCCGGCTCCATCATCGTCTTCCACGATTCCGAAAAAGCCTCCGAAAACCTTTACTACTCCCTTCCACGCACCCTTGAATTTCTTCAAGAAAAGGGCTTCACTATGAAAGCCATCTCCAGCAAAGGTGTGGCGGAAGAGGGTAATACGATAAATTAGGCTCCTCGGCCAATCCAAAAGATCTTGAGTAATTCAGGCTATTCTCAATGCTTAATATTATGCCATGACCTGAACGTATACCAGCAGTCCCACCACAATCCACAGGATCAGCTCGTGGAACCACGGGTTCTTTCTCCTGTGGAAATAGTTGGATAGTATAAAAGCCACAGGAAAAGAGATATACACCAGGTTAGTTGCATCAAAACGTGCAATAAACAGGAAGAACAATAGTCCCCCAACAAACATGTAAAACATCACCTGGTAGATATTCTGAATCACAGTCTTTCTTGCCTGAAACCGGTTCACCATATAAATACTGGCTATCAAGACAAGTAGCATATAGAAACCATAAGAGATGTAAGCACTATAATGGTAAGGTTTGAATGATCCTTCAAACCGGAGATTCTCACCTATCAGCCTGATGAATTCTTTTCCATTGTCCTGCACCACCCAATACCAGGTAATCAGGAACAATCCAAGTAAGAGATAAGCAACAACCGGATATAAAAGTTCCCTTATGGTAGCCGATCTCATGGTTACAAGGCTTATCCATATGAGCGGTACAAACCAGATCAGTTTCAGGTAGAACATGCTGCCCAGGACCAGTACCATTGAGGCCGCGAATACACTGAAGGTATCCGGACGTTTGTCAGCAACATCAAAAAGGATTGCAAAGCATAAGAGGTAAAAAATGGATCCTACCAGTGCAGGGCTTACCTGTTGTGCAGAGGGGAGGGCCACTGAAAAAATCAGGAAGAAAATGGCGGGCATCAATGACCTGAACTCCAGCAGTACATACCGAAAACTAATTCGAATCAACATATAGCAGACGATCCACAACAGGAAGATGGTGACAATCCGGTTGATGACAGGTGTAGTGTGGATGGCCCCAAAAATCAGGTTATAGAAAGGCATAGCCTTATAAGCTGCCAATTCGTCTGCACCACCTGAAGCAAATTCCTGGATGAAAGACTTCAGGAAGATGGCGATGGCGAGAGTGACTATTATTGCTATGCCGCCCGACCGGTCATTCTTAAATATTCGAAGCAGGATCATAGGACTATTTTAATTTCGCCGGAGATAAATTATTTCTTAAGAGCTATTAGGTTTGAATAAAACGATCAAGCATTCGGTTTACCAACTATGATTGAGAATCGAAAGCTAAAGATCAAAACCGATGTCCTTTCGATAATACTTACCCTCAAAGTTGATCTTCTCTGCGTCCTCATAGGATTTCTCCAGGGCTTCTTTCATGGTATCACCAAATGAACTTACTGCAATGACCCTGCCTCCGCTGGTGACGATTTTTTTGCCTTCGAGCCTGGTCCCTGCATGGAACACCACGCTCTCCTTCACCTTATCAATCCCCGTTAATCTCTTTGCCCTTTTCATAACTTCCCGGATATCCACCTGAAACGAGCATTACGGTAGTAACGGTACGGTCTTCAAACTCAATCTCCATGTCCGACAATCGATTTTCAGCCGTGGCCTTCATCAACTCCACAAAATCGGTTTTAATCCGGGGCAATACTACCTCCGCTTCGGGATCCCCCATACGAACGTTATATTCAATTACATAAGGATTTCCATCCTTATTCATCAGTCCGATAAAAATGAATCCTTTGTAATCGATACCCTGATCCCTGAGTCCCTCGATGGTGGGCTTCACAATGCGATCTTCCACCTTCTTCATGAATGCAGCATCAGCAAAGGGTACCGGCGATACCGCACCCATACCTCCTGTGTTCAATCCCGTATCACCCTCCCCAATGCGCTTATAATCCTTGGCTTCCGGAAGAATCACATACCCCTCCCCATCGGTAAGCACAAAAACAGAGAGCTCAATTCCCGACAGAAACTCCTCAATCACCACTTTGCTGGAAGCCTTTCCAAATTTTCCATGGAGCATATTGGCCAATTCCTGTTTGGCCTCTTGGAGGCTGTCAATGATCAATACCCCTTTCCCAGCAGCCAATCCATCGGCTTTTAAAACATATGGAGGTTCCATTGTGGAAAGATATTCATCACCCTCTGAAATGGTATATTCTATGAAAGTTTCGAAACCACCTGTGGGAATATCGTACTCCTGCATAAACATCTTGGCAAAATCCTTGCTCCCTTCTAACTCAGCGCCAGCCCTGGATGGCCCGATTACTGCGATCTGTTGAAGCTCCGGATCCTCCTTGAAAAAGTCAGCCACCCCTGCCACCAACGGTGCTTCCGGCCCAACTACCACCAATTCAATCCCCTCTTTGAGCACCAATTCCCTGATCCCCTTAAAATCCTCTACTCCAATGGGAACATTAATCCCCACCTCGGCCGTGCCAGCATTTCCTGGTGCAATAAAAAGCTTCTCCAGTTGCGGACTCTGTGCCATTTTCCATGCCAGCGCATGTTCGCGGCCTCCGCCTCCAATGATGAGTATGTTCATGTCAGAGTGTTATTCAATATTCATAATAATGACAATTCACTTAAACTTTGCTCAAGTGGAAAGGTACAAGGTAAAAGTAAAGGTAGCAGGAATGGGAACAGTACACAAGTTGCATTTTATGAAGAAGATATTTTCCTTATTTGTTTGACTTCCCTGAAGTGATTGTTTAAATGCCAGCTTAGAATTGAGATAAAGTCATTGGCATTAAACATTTCTTTATGAGACAATTGCCATTCCTCGACACCCCATCCTATGTTTCCCTCCAAAAGTTTAATTCCATTAGGTGTGAACGCAATATCCCAACCAATAAAAGTTGTATCAAGAAATGACTGATGAGCTTTAAGACATATTTCTTTAGCTTCCTTCCAAAAAGGTAGTATGGTTCCAGGAATTTTACCTTTTCCTTGTGGGTGATATTCAATTTGTTCAAAAGGTCTTTTTATACTAATAGCCTTTCCAATCTCACCATCCTTGATAACTACAGGGGCAATGATTGAACCACTCAAATTACTAATAATACTGTTTCCAACAGGCATCTTGAAAATCGCAAAATGGACTGATACGTTATTATCTTGATTTTTATAAGTATTTATTCTGCATGAAGCAAGGTTGGAATTCGTAATATTGGAAATATGTTTGTGATTCGTTAATCTTTGTTGTGCAATATAGGTTTCTTTCTCAGTAATATTTTTCATATAGTTCTCTATAGTACTATAACCATTAAGCATCAAATAAGCTGAAGAAAGCATGAACGAATCATCTGTTTTTTTGAGCAAATAACAATCTCTTCCAGCCATTCCAGAAACAGGCTTAATGAAAATATCAGATTGTTTGTTCTCACACAAAAAAAACAAATCATCAATATTTGAATTGGCTATTTCTTTTTCGATCCTTGGTATTTCAATTAGTGAATGCGACATTTTATTAAAGAACTCAGATTTATTATTTAACAAATCTCTAGAGACCTTGCTGCAAAGAAAACTAGAATATATAGGTGTTATATGACGATTAATTAAAAAATCCTTACCAATTGAATAGGACTTTTGATAGAGCCTAAGATAATAATAGTAAAAAGGGGGTGTGTTTTTTAAGGAAAACTAACGATAGAAGTGATAACAGTTGTTTCCTGAGCGACGTCCCTGTCATAGTTTTTACAGCTTTTCCATTTCTTTGGATACTTCTTTGAACAAGGACAATTGCTTTGTAATACCAAATTATTGGAGAAGTAAGATATAAAACAATCCTTATTGAGGAATGAAATTGACTCAAGTTACTAGAATAAAATACCTTAGAATATATGTATGCAATGTTTCCTTTGAATAGGAACCTAATTGGGCCAAAAAGTGGTACTACTTGAAAGTACTTTCGCATTAAATAAATGTATTGATTCATTGAGCTGAAATCGAAAGTTAAGTTTAGTCATTTCAGAACAATACTAAAAAAGCCCCACATTTCTGCAGGGCTTGAAAGATTGCTTTTTTATCAAACGCTAATTCACAACAATACCCGACTTCAGGGTTTGTCCATCCACCCTCAGCATATACATGCCTTTCGACAGATCTGAAACATCAAGGGTTTCTCTGATTACCCCTCCGGAAGAATATACCTGACGACTCCTCACCACCTGTCCGGCCAGGCTTAATATTTCAAGTGAACATTCAAAACCTTCGTATGGCATTTCCACGGTAATCATACCGGAAGATGGGTTTGGATAAACCTTTATCTGAAGATCAGAGAAGTTATGGAAACCAACCGACGACAGATCCTGTATTGTAATTGAATCAGTTGCAACCGGTCCACAATTCTGTAAATCATTCACCTCAACCACATAAACTCCTGAGTCACCCACCCCAAATGTATAGGTTCCAAATCCCTGGATTGTGCCAGTGGCTTCAACGTAAACGTATATGGTGCAGATCCGCCTGAAGCAGCCACCACAATCTCTCCATCTGCACCCAATGTAATATCTGCCGAACTAATCAACTCGATGGATAAGGTGTCTGGTTGACCCACCACTTCTAGATTTCCAGGCTGTGTACAAGTTCTCCTTATCAATCACCACCACGGGATAATCCCCAGCCGGCAAATCACCAAAATAGGAAATATCAGCCTGGTAATTTAATCCATTATCAATTGAGTACTGCCATGGAGATCCAAATCCACCAGAAGCTAATATTTGAAGCGATCCAGTGCTATCCCCATAACATGTTGAAACATCTTGGACTATAACGTCGTCGACCGAGATTGGGAGACAGCCGATAATCCCCCCAACAATATAGAATTTGCCAGTGCTTGATGTATATATACTATCTCCGAGAACAATCAGATCAGAATTTGATCGGATAATGCTGTATAATCCGCTAGGAGTATTTAGAACAGCATAACCTTGTTCAGTACTATTGCTCCTGCCCCCAAAACTATTCACACTCCTGTAATTACCATCAGCGTCAATGGCACCTGAAAACATATCCACATCAGCAGTACCTTCTGTAGTTAACTGAATACCTCCCCAGTATAGTGATCCCGCAAAATATCCGGTAACATTTACCTCCCCATTGATTATATCAGATCTAAGAAGCCTGTCGTTAGATACGCCGCCATTTACCCTAATCCATTGAAAAGTACCTGAAATGGAGTATTTAGCGACAAAGAAGTCGAAGCCACCATTGTTTTGGTTAATGCTAGTTGTAGTACTTTCAGTAGAATCAATCGTTATGAGGGTACCGTTATAGTATCCAGTAATATATATGTTGTCGGATCCGTCAATTGCAGAATTATATGAATAAACATGATCGTTGCCTTTAAGGGTTCTGTACCATTCAATGTTACCGGAATAATCAGTGCACAAAATATGAGTATCATATTGTGTTGATCTTTCGCCAACTATCGTGTCTACACCAATATCGATAGAATCGCTGAAGACGCCACTTAAAATGTATTTATCTGCGGTAGACTTGATTGAATAAATAAAACCTGAATAGTTACTGTTCAAAGATTTAAAACTTTTCGCCCAAGAAAGATCTCCTGATGATGGATCAAATTTACTTATGAAATAATCTTTGAAGCTATTGTCTGTATACAATATTGTATCATTGTTAATCTTCACACTATCAGCGAAATATCCGGACAACAATAGATTTCCTTCTTTATCGAGGTGTAGAGCATTCGATCTCTGAAGGCCTCCTCCGGTACCTACATTACGGAACCAGATATTGTTTCCATCAGTATCATACTTGGCTAAGAAAATATCATGAGAACCGGCACTGGTAACGGAGTCCGAATCAGTATATTTAATATAATCCTGGAAGCCACCTGTAATGAAAATATCATCGTTCTGGTCTACACTCAGTTTACCATCGAAGAATTCGTTTAAACTTCCACCGATTCCCTTAATCCAAACAATATTACTCAGAGTATCAATTTTTGCTAAATAATAATCCCTTCCACCTTTTGAAATAATATCCGGATTCCCAGGAAAAAATAAAGTGCCTTCAAAGAACCCAAAAATAATTGTATTGTCCTGGCTATCTGTTGAAAGTGAAAGTACGTCTACATTCTCCGTACCTGCAAGTCTGGTTGAGGATTTCCAAGACTGAGAAAATCCCAAAACGCTGACGATAACTAAAAAGCAAAAGGAGGTTATTTTTTTCATAATAAAAAGATTTATTGTTTACTCAGGAAATGGTGCCTTGTTCATCTTCAGGGTAGCCCGGAAATGTACCACCTGCTGTATCTTTAAATTTCAAGATTTTCATTGAAGGTTTGGACCATTTTTTCTTTTTTATTCTATCTTCTGCCCTCATGAGATTTTGTGAATTTTATGATAATCTAATTGATTTTCTGAATCTAACCAGGCATGAGCATGAATCAATCCGTTATGCACTTTCACTCCAAGAATTATCTCTTTGTGAATATCATAGTGTTTCATTACACTTTTCTTTACTAAACATGAAACCAAACAACTTGTATTTGGGAATATCCGATTAATGATTGTTGTAGATAGACCAATAAATCTTTCTTTATGTTGCACCGAGTTAAATGTAGGTAAAGATAGGTTATTGTAAACATCCTTCTTCTGTAACAGTTGCAGAAATTTTCTATTACTACAAACTAACTTTTGTATTTTATATCTAATCATGTAAATCACAATATAATAGATGACTAGCCTATGTTTATAAATTTTACTAATCATTAGATATTTCAATAATTCCTCTTTCTAACAAATCATTTAGGCATTCAATAGTCTCAAGGTTGCACTTATCCCTAAGGACATCATATTCAACCAGAAGGCCATTAATCAACTCTTCTACAACTGTGGGAGTGTAAATTTTCTCCCATATTTGTGTGGCCGTTGCATTCAAGGCTACATACTCTCCCGTATTAAAACTAAGAAATACAACTTCGTCATCTATTACTGTGTAAACCTGATCCGGATTTCGCAAAACTATTGATTTCTCGTTAATTTTTTCTTCCATCTTGTCTTTAACCTCTAATCTGCTTGGCATTGTGATAGCAATTTACCAATTTTTATATTAAATCTGCAATATATGAATCCAAGTACCCAAATCGATCCATCATTCCATGCTGCTGCTTTACAATATTTCTTACCAATTCAGGAGATAATTGGTCTTTCCAAATACCAGATTTTCCCGAACGAAAAAACTTTTTCATAAGAATTGGCTTTTCCTCAAAACCATATTCGCTTTCAAATTTGCCCAATCTTTCAAAATCACTTTGCTTGATTGCATTGGCTATTTCATTGTTGGATTTTTCTATTCCAATAAAGTCAAAGGCATTTTTAAAAATATTGTATGGATCGTTCAGCATATCCTCATATCTTAAAATTTTAACTGGCAATCCAGACTTATCAATCCAACTTGATACATGACTTGTCCAGTCTGTTAGAACTTGTTTGACCTGGCCAACAAGCCTATCTGTTTTAGAACAAAAAGAATATTCGGGATCATTCAATCGCTCCACAGTATTTTCTATGCTTACCATTGAATGGAAAGCAAATGAAATAGCTATATCCAGAGGATTCCTGATAATATATATAACTGCTTTCGTATATTCGGAAGGAAAAAGGGGAACACCTGATTCTGTCTTTTTCCAGGCCTCATGCACTTTAAAGAAAACCAAGTCATTGCTTTCTTCAGCAATTTGTCCATAAACTTGGGGCCGGATTTCATCTATCTCATTCATAGTCAGATCTGAGCATGAAACACCCGAATACTCATCAATTAGATTTCTCGAACTTGCATTCAAAGTTCGTTTAATATCATTTATGTCAATTAACTCGTCCTGATCAGATAGCAGATTTGCCAAAACAATTCTGAACCAAGTATTACCTGATTTTGGATATGAAGCTATCCAAACAATGTTTCTTGTAGGATACTTCATCTTTATTTATTTGTCTTGTTTATGAAAAGAATAAAATTCGGATTCTATAACATCAGCCAATGATTCGAGATCCAAAGGAGAACTAGGGCGATTTAATATAAATATTCGGGTGCTGGAGGCTATTCGACTTATATAGCTGAAATGAAGTTTAAACTGCTCTAATCCAGCAATATATCTATAACGAAAAGTGTTATTTTTAAGTAGCTCAAATTTCTCCACTCCGTGGATCTCTTTAATCGAAAAGGTTGAAATGTTTCTACTTCTTAAAATTATTATCTGATTTAAGTGAAGACTTTCTTCAATAACATGATTCTCATTCGGTACTCTGTACTTTAATAGCTGAGATCGCACTTTTTTATGATCACTGGGATTCTTGTTTAATTCGATCATTACATCATGCCAGAGCTTCATATGAGGAATTCCGGGTGTAACCATAGTTGTATCATTCGATAATTCAAGTACAGAGATGTCATCGGCTATTAGTGTGTAGCCTCGATTTACAAGCATGGCGGCGAGGCTGGATTTTCCAGCACCGCTTATCCCACTGAAGACTGTTGTAATGCCATTTTTATGTACGCAGCTTCCATGAATTGGTAATAATCCTCTTTGATGCAATAATGCTCCAAACACTGATCCCAATAATATGAGCCTTAAGTCATCTTCGTTTGCATTTGCTGCCTTTTCGATAGAGATATCGCTCCCATTTTGTACATGAAAGGAACCGATTGAATTCAGTTTCAAAAGAAAAGAATTTTCGCTAGCCTGGAATAGAGCCCCGCTGGTTTTAATATTTGGAACTTGTTTTGGATTATTTCCAAATTTTATTTTAACATCACCTTTGTTAAACCTTGCCTTTAAAAGCTCCGGTAATTCAATTGAAGACTCAATATTCAAGCCAAATGAATGATATTTATAGATTGAGGACAATAGTGTTATATTTAATTGTACAAAATAGCGATGTTATTTAGCAATTGGTTTTTCGATAAAACTACATAGTTAATGAATAATTTTTACGGGATCTTTTGGAAAAACTTGCGAGGGGTAGATCCTAGTGTAGTTGATCATCTTAATTCTGGTCATGAACAGATTAATCAAGGTTCAATAATATCATTTTCCAAAAATAGGTTTTTTTTCAAATCATTAGGAATATGTAGTGAGGTTCATTGCTTTACAATCACTACAAAGATGTACTTCATTTACGTATATGGAAGAATTGATAATGATCATTTTTATGAAATATTATCAGCTGGAAATGAAGAAACAGACCAATATATTCATTTAAATATTGAAAAAACCAATGCAAAACTGAGAGGTGAATTTGTGATTCTTCTCTATAACAAAAAAGTTGATCAGCTTAAATGCATCAGAGATCAATTAGGAATTCGGCCTTTTTATTATTATGAGAATGACATACTGCTGAGTTTTTCAAGTGAAATGATGGGGCTTTTCAGGCTACCGGATTTTGTTTTACAAATTGATGAGCATTGGATAGCTGATTCTATTTCGGCAATTATTTCCGAAAAATCTCGTACTCCTTATCTAGGTATAAAAAGATTATTGCCAGGACATGTTCTTACTATCAACACTAATATTCAGATTGACCCATACTGGGATTTAAGAGTCAAGGAAGAATACCAAAAATTGGATCACCTGGAAGCAGTCGATAGGTTCTCATCCATATTAAAAGGTTCGATAGAGAAACGTTCGGATAAATGCAAGAGAGTTGGTTGTGAATTAAGTGGTGGCTTAGATTCATCAGGTGTAACGGCCTTAGCTCATAGGTATTTACAAAAAAAGGACATTCCTATATATACTTTTTCGCATGCTTTTTCAGAAAGCAATCGAGGCAAGTATTATCCGTTTAAAGATGAAAAAGTTTATAGCGAGAAACTTATTAGTTACTCAGGTATAACAAGATATTCGTTTTGTTATGCTGAGGAACTAGGCATAATTAATACGCTAAAAAATACAATTAAAATTCAATCTGGCCCTACTCAACAGGGTTTTGATATGTTCTCGGATACACTATACGACTGTGCTCAAGAGTTTAGAATTGACAGATTATTATCGGGTTTCGGTGGAGATGAGGGTGTTTCATCAGGAGCATATGGTCTGTTTGACGAACTTAGATTAAAAGGAAAACGGAAGAATTTCCGGGATGAGTTCTTACTAAAAGAAAAGCAGAAGAACAATAGTAGGTTTAAGGCTGAAATAATGTTTATACTCTCCTATTACTTCCCATTTACAAAAAACTTCGTCAACAGATTAATAAATAGAACAAGTTGGCTGGACAACTTGTATTCTTCTTTATACATTGATGAAGAGTTTAAAAATAGCAAGGATATTAAGACTCGATTTTTTGAAATGAATAAGCGCGCCGATGATCCAATCCTAAATGATAGAAACTATAAAAGAATTATGCATAATCATGTGCCACAACGATTTGAGTATTCCTTTTGTGCAGCACAGCACAGAGGCATTGATTACGCATATCCTCTCCTTGATATTGACTTATTGGAATGCTATTTTTCATTACCTTCAAATTACAAATTTGAAGGTGGAATGGGACGAGCAATGTATCGTCATTCATTAAAAGGGATTGTTCCAGATGAGATAAGATTGCGTACTGATAAATCTTATGCTACAATTCCTACTGTACAGCAAAGATTGATTAATGATTATGATAATATTAGGAACCTAATATTACATTGCCAGCAAGTTAACCGCTTCCATTATTTAGATTATAATAAAATGTTGTCCTGGTTGAATCGGAACGGAATGCGGTCAAAAAAAGCCAAGAGTTTTGCCAATCCTCGGATATTTTTTAATTCTCTGCAAATTCTACTGTTGCAAGAATTCGAGAGAAATGGAGAATTTAAAACAGGTATCCGATATTAAATCAGGAGGATTGTCATTCTTGCATTGCACTTCTGATCCTGGTAAAATCCCTCAAGAATGAATTCGATTTAATTGTGATTATTTCAGCTTTGCTAGTGATAATTACTTCATCACATGAGACATTATCCCAACCGCCTCGCCGGCTTTGCCATCTCGAATTGTAATGATGATATTGTATTGGCCGGTCTTTCGGCACAGGAAGTTGATGGGGTTGTATTCTTTGTTGGTTTTGGTGTCGAAGGAGGAGACGAGCATGTTGGAGCTGTCGTAGACGCGGATGATGGCCTGGCCTTTGTCGTTGCAGAGGTTGAAGCGGTAGATGTTGTTGCCGCGAAGGATGACAGCCTGACGGTACATGGGGGGGCGTTCGCCTTTATCAGCTTTGGGGAGATTGACCACGAACTCTTTTAGGTAGATGGCGCCGTCACCTGCTTTGGAGGCGCAATCTTGTACGCGCTCTTTGCGGTCGCTCTGGACCATGGATACTAGGGTAAAGCAGAATATGATGGCGATGATGGGATTCAGAATTTTCATGTCTTTCGTTTTAATGCCTTTCATTTTATAATCTCGCATCAGTGTCTTTCAAAGGTTTTAAGGTCCGTTGGGAAATCAGGATTTGATGTTCAAATGCATGTTCCGGATCTGCTTTGTCACATCAATGATTTTTTGCAGGGTTTCGTCACTCATCATCACGTGGGAGGTTTCGCTTTGAACTACGATCAGCATACCGTCTTTTTCCATGGTTTGGGGCTCGCCCACTTCGTAGGTGATCTTTACGTCATCGTAAATGCTTTTGATTATTTCCAGGTCATTTATATAGTCTGCGATCACCTGTTCGTTCTTGTAGTTGTTGAGGATCAGGAGCAGGTCGTTGAGGATCAGTTTCTGTTCACCGATCATCGTATTTAGGTCTTCGTTGCTGTTCTCAACAGCCACCTGTGTGGCCAGGTACAGTCCCTCCATCCATACTCCGGCTATCATCAGTGCACTCAGGTTGCTGCGATCGGTCTCCCTCAGGTAATCGTCCATGTTGTTGAAACTGTTGACGGAGATAAACATGAGCGAGTCCAGATCGGAACTGGTGGTGGCCAGTCGTTTGATGGTGGCAAAATCGAAAAATTGTCCGATCTGCAGGGCATCGGCCAGCCTGTTGATGCTGGAGAGGTAGTTCACAGCAGTCCCGGTCTTTTCATACATATTCAGGTACCCCAGATCTGCACTTAGTGCACCCAGGCTAAAGGCCATCTCGAAGCTGGTTGTATTGGTTGATAGATTGTCCGGATCAGCCAGGTAAGAGGTGGAAAAAGGAATATTCAGTGAACTGATCAATGCAGCCACCTCGATGGGTGAGGCGATGTTCTGGATGATCTCATTCATGGTTTCCGAGGAGATCTGGAGTTCTCCCACCTCCACGTCGTCCATATCTACCTCCAGGTTTTCTGATGGACGCTGACCACAGGCTGCAAGAAAAAGCAGGGCAATCAGCAGAATTGATGAGTTTCTTATCATGACTTTACGCTTTGTGAGCTGTTCTAAGCTGGTTTTCTTTTCAGTATTTAAAATTAATCATTCTTCAATATAATCAGAATGGGGTATTTACAGTGTTATAAACATATTTGAGATTATAATGATGATCAAAGCCCCTGGCGGATTTCCGGGAGGAGCATTAATGATCTAGTCAGGTTTGCGTTTAAACAACCGGCTGTTCACCAGCCTGCCTGCCAGGTTGTAATATAGGACTAAGTAGAGAACAACGGTCAGGAACCAGATGAAACCCATATTAAACCTGAAGGTATCATAATACTTTCCCAGGAAATATTTCCGGGGAGCAAAGAAGTGGGACCGGATACCAATGAATCCTTCGGGGGCAGGATCCAGGAAAATGGGATCGATCTGCTGGTACAGCTTGCCCTCGTATTCAATGATCTGGTTCTTCTCGTAGATCTTTTTCACCTGGTCGGACACACTTTCGTTGTGGTATCTGTCAAGCATGGAAAAATATACCGATCGACGCTCTTCCATCAGTTTCCCCAGGTGGCGTTCCTTTTCCCGGTTGGCGATGGAGAATTGTTCAATATAATACCTTTTCAGTGCAGCCAATAATCTGGTGGCCTTTGCAATGGTGGATTCACAGAATGCATCTGGTTCCAGTTCCCCGGCATTGAAATGGATGTCCTTTACTGCTCCCTGCCATTGCAGGATTTCGTTTTTCAGGACCTCCAGGGCCTGGTAGGCTTTCCTTGATGGCCCCGGTTTCCCGGAATTCATAAATGCATTGATTTAATCGCTCTTCCAGCTCAGGAAGAAGGTAGGCGGATTTGAAATTGTAAATGCTGATCCGCTTTTCGTAATCAAAGAAATTCTTTTCAAAGTCATTGTCCTTGAAATGACTGTACCATCAGGGCCTCGTAGCACCACTTGGTGGGCATGAGTTCAGCAATCAGAGGGACCTTGTCGACGGAGGTGATCCTGCGGTTCAGCTTCTCAAAGGAGAACATGGCTCCGCTGAGTACCATCATGGGGATCATCACCAGGGGGATCACAATATAGATGGTGACAGCCGAGTTGAAGGCCGAGGAGATCACCAGTCCGATCATGTTGGCACAGACTGCAGTGGAGAATAGGGCCAGCCAGTAGGCCAGGGTCATTTTATGAATTTCCAGGATCCCGTTGGCGATCAGCACAAAGGCAATGGACTGAATGGCTGAGATGGTGACCAGGGTCCCGATTTTGGCCAGCAGGTAGGAGGAACGGCTCAGGTGAAGGAACTTCTCCCGTTTCAGGATTTTCCGGTCCTTAAAGATCTCTTCGGCACTCACAATTAATCCCAGGAAAAGGGCCACAATCAGGGCCATGAAGATAAAAATGGGAATGTTCTCATTTTCCCTGAAAATATAGGTGTTGCTGGTGGGATCAGCAATGTAGCGGATAATGTAGGCCAGGATTAGGGCCAGTACCGGACTCACCAGCAAGGTCATCAGTAGGTACTGGGTGTTGTTGATCTTGGACTTCACATCCCGTTTCAGGTAGTTGAAAAGTTGACTGAACCAGCCTGGGACATGGAGGTTGGATGGCGGATGTGAATCAGGTGGTGCTGGGGTCGATTCAGCTCGTCCTTCCTGGAAAATAGTTTCCCAGGATTGGGGATTGATCTTTCGCAGCTCGGTATAGTTCCCGTACTCATCTATCTGCTGTGCTTCAATGATATTGAAGATCTGTTCCGGATTCACATTTCCGCACACTGGACACTCACCAACTCTGGCATTGACCTGGTTGTCCACCTTCCTGAAATGGATCACTGCCTCCACAGGATTGCCAAAATATACCATTTTCCCGCCCGTATCCAGGATCACCACCTGGTCGAACATTTTAAATAGCTCCGAAGAAGGTTGATGAATCACCACAAATACCAGTTTTCCCTTCAGGGTCAGCTCCCTTAGCAGGTCCATGACATTTTCAGAATCGCGTGAAGAGAGACCGGAGGTGGGTTCATCCAGAAATAGGATGGAGGGTTCGCGGATCAGTTCCAGCGCAATATTAAGACGTTTTCGCTGTCCCCCGCTGATGGTTTTATTCATGACCGAACCCACCCTCAGTTCACGCTTTTCCAAAAGTCCCAGGCTGGAAAGTGTATCATTGACCTTCTCCCGAATCTCTTTGTCAGAGAGGTGTTTAAAACAGAATTTGGCATTGAAATAGAGGTTCTCAAATACGGTGAGTTCCTCAATGAGCAGGTCGTCCTGGGGAACGAATCCCGAAACGCCATGGAGCTGATCAGCATCTTTCCAGAGGTCCAGGTTGTTGATTCGGATATGACCGGATGCGGGTTTGTACATGCCGGACAGTACATTCAGCAGGGTGGTTTTCCCCGAACCGCTGGATCCCAGAATTCCCACCAGGTTTCCCTGTTGTGCTGAGAATGAGATGTTGTGAAGTCCGGTTACCCCTCCGGGAAATATATAATTTAGGTTATCTGCTTCCAGTGTAATCTTCTCTGTGGACCGGTCGGCCATGTAATGGGACGAAATGTCACTGTAGTAGATGGGTTGGCCCACCGGCAATCGGAGGGTACTGCCACTGGCAAACAGATATACCACGCCCTTGTGCACATTTAGTCCGTTCAGAAAAGCTTCCTGGTCACCCAAATATTTAGTAAAATAGAGTTCCACGGAAGGAACGCGCAGAAAGAACAGCGGGGCATCGATCCCGTCAAACTGATAGTGCCGGGGTGTTGGTATATTTTTTTTTGAGGAGGCAGGCAGGTCGCCGGGATCACTTAATTCGTCGGATACTACAAGGTGATGTTCATGAATAAATTCCCCGGGATTGTCTGAAGTGGTGAAGGTGAAGATGCTCTCATACTCCTCTTTACCAATACGGAATATATCGGATACAGTCTTGACAATACCCAGCCGTTGTTTGGTGAGTTGGTATTCAGTGTTTACCAGTTCCAGAATGCGGACCAGTACCACTACCTTTTGACGCTGATTGATGGTTTTACTGATTTGCTTGCAAAGCTTAAGAACCTTGACCGAATCGAGGACGGAGGTGAGTTTCTTTTCAGGTTCTTTGGGAACATTCTTGGCTGGATCACCAAGGTCCTTAGCAGTTTCAGAGGCCTCCTCCCCGGTTACCTCTTCTGCAGTTTCCCTGTATAACTGGAGGTAAGGTGCAGCCGAATCGACACCAATTTGCTGGACCAGGAATCGGTTCACATAATCGATCTCCTTCTGGCTGATGCCTCCGTCCTGTTTGGTGATGAGGGCAAACAGCTGCATCAGCGCTTTCAGAATCGCTTCACTCATAAGCGGGATATTGCTGGACTACACTGCATAGGTGACGTGTTCGAAGGGGACATCGACCATCTCTTCATACTCCTTGCCTGCTTCCTGCATGTCTTCGTCCGATTTTAGGGAGTACCATTTGACCAATACATCGTGGCCCTCTTCCACCATTTCCTCAAAGATCATCAGGATATCCAGGATCAGTTTAGAGGAAGCGGTATTGAAGTATATGAGTTTAATGTTGAATTCTGTTTCGGGATTGGGATCGGACCGATAGACATTAAGCCAGTCCAACACGGATTGTAAAAATCCATCACATCTTCGGGAAGTGATTTCCCGGAGATCTCAAAACGATTGCTCTCCTGGTCCAGCTCTACCAACGGACTGTCATCGGTCTGTTCTAATCTTAAAGTCTCCATGGATCTCTATGTTGCTTTGGCTGATCTTTTATAGTTAATCATCTATTGTTAAGGTCGATCTCTATACTGTTTGGATTGATCTCTATCTCGCAATGGTTGAGGTAAAAATGAAAAATGAGGTTTCATCGTCAATCTTCACAAAACTGTAGTCCAGAGGATTCCCGGTTTTCCTCCGGATATCAATAAAACCAAGACCAGCACCTCCTTTGGGTGACAGGATTCCTTCACGCATCTGCTTCTTATACAGATCGTCCAGGCTATCGGAATCGATGATGTTCAGTTTGCCAAGGAACATGGAGATTTCCTCCACATGTCCATTCTCAACAATGTTTCCGGTGGTCACCTGAAAACGTTCACTGTTTTTAGCCACCAGTACCAGACCCACACCCGGGTAGGGATGTCCCCTGTATTCATAGGATTCGGCATGCCGGTTGATGTTCTGAAGCGATTCCACCATCACATGGTAGACCCTCCGGAGAACCCTGTCATCTTCCACATCATCGAGTTGCTCCTCCACCAGACCGGTAAGGGCCTTCATTACCTGGTGGGTGATCTGACCTTCAAAAACAAGGGATATATCTTTGATCTTCAGGTTTTTATACCGATCATAGATATAGTTAATAAATCCTTTGCTTTTACCGGAGAAAGCCATATTAGCCATAAATATAGGAATCTGATTAAATGAGCCTATCTCAAATGTTAAATTGGGATTGCGTTTGGCCATTTTTTACTTTCTGGAATATGCACGTTGTGTTAATATATTCAGTAGGAAATAATAAGAAGTTGCGTTTTTTAGACAGGCTCAGACTTCAATTCCAATGAGTAGCAGGTCATCCAGCTGGCGTTCGTTGCCCATCCATGCCAGGAAATCTTTCTGGAAGAAATCGTTGAATTGGGGAATGGTGAAGCCGGCATTCTCAAGCAGCATCTGGCGGACCCTGGCCGAGCCATATTTAAGGCCGTCGGGACCTCCCATCTGGTCGGTGAGGCCGTCTGTGAAAAAGAAGAACTTGTCGCCTGGCTGGTAATTGACCTGGTGTTGGTAAAGGGTTGTTCTGGTTTCTTGGGATGTTTCAGTCCGCCAATGGCCTTTCGGTCGCCCTTGTATACCGTAATTTCTCCTTCACTCAGCAGATAGAGCGGGCGGTGTGCTCCTGCAAACTCCATTACCGGTTTTTTCTTCAGGAACCGGCATAGTGCCATGTCCATTCCATCCCGGGTTTCCGGTTTGTCGCGGTCCTGTTTCAGGGTTTTCCTCACCTCCTGGTGAAGCGATTCGCAGAGCTCTCCTGCAGAGATTCCTGGATTCAGGCCGGTGATGTTGTTCATCAGGAAGAGTCCCACCAACGAAAGCAGTGCACCGGGAACCCCATGACCGGTGCAGTCCACCGCTGCAATGTAATATGAATCTTCGGTCTCAAAGAACCAGGGGAAATCGCCCGAGATCACATCCCTCGGTTTGTAGTATATAAAGCTCCGCGGAAATGCTTTGCGAATATGCGCGATCTCAGGAAGAATGGAGGACTGGATCCGTTCGGCATAGTTGATGCTGTCCTGGACTTTCCGGTTCTGCACCTTGATCTCCTTTTCAATTCTTTTGGCCTCGGTAATGTCGTGACCCACAACCAGGATGGTTTCCAGCTCATTGTCCTGGAATTCGGGAATGGCATCCACATTCAGGATTCGTTCTGTCTTATACTCACCCATCTCCAGGGGAAGGGTTACCTGCGTATTTGTTTTGATGGGCGATGCCGCCATCTCTGACAGGATTTTATTCAGCAACTCCGCAAATATCTTTGAAAAAGGAACTTCGCTCAGGTTCCGGTTCATCATGGTGTGGGGTGCGATCCCGGTATAATCTTCCACGATGGGATTGGCATAGTAGATTTCGCCCGAGGCACTCATACGTAGGATCAGGTCCAGGGAGTTTTCCGACAAGGATTGCATCCTGGTCTTCAGGCGTTGTTCCTTTTCTACCATGACCGATTCTGTAATATCGGTGGTGTTCAGAACGAATCCTTTGATGGAAGTATCGCCCAGCATGTTCCGGCAGTGGGTGCGGAGATAGATCCTCTCCCCGTTCTTTTTGATAAAGGAATATTCCAGACTCTGGATGTGGTCAGGCTTTTCCCGCAACCGGTCAAGGGTCTTTCTGAGTTGATTGGCATCGTCGCGGCCAATGCGCTCCATGTCCTTTCCGGCCATCATCTCTTCCACGGTGTATCCGAAGATATTGATTACAGAGGGACTGATGTAGGTGAGGTTGAATTCATTGTCATAGATGGAAATAATCTCCGAAGCATATTCCAGCAGGAGGTGAATTCTGTTCTGGGCATTCTGTGCCTCCTGGATCTTCCCTTCCAGCTGGATATTAGCGGTTTCCAGATTAGATTGGGTTGATTTCATTTCCCGTGCATTCTCCTGCAGTTGTAACTCGTTGTTCTGCAATTCCTCTGTCATTGTCCGCGACTCTTCCAGCAACTGCTGGGTGCGCAGGTTCATCTTCAGGTTCAGCAGAGTACGTGCTATGATTTCTCCCAACTCCAGCAGGAACTGAATGGTCAGTTTGGGAATGCGATCTCCAATGAAGGCAAATTCCAGAATCCCCTGAAGTTCTTCATTGGTTATAAGCGGTACCAGCAGGATGCTTTCCGGTTTCTGATCACCCAGGATTCCCGAGGTAATGGTCACGTAATCTTCAGGGATTTCTGTACGGTAAATATAATCCATCTCATAGGCACACTGCCCTACCAGTCCTTCCCCAATTCGGAACTCCTGACTCACAAATTTCCTCCTGTTATATGCATAGGTGGCTGTATTGGTCAGGATTTTGGATTCTTCTTCATAGAGGTAGAATGCGGCCTGGGATGACTTGATATAGCTGTTCAGCATCTTCAGGATCTGGTAGGAAAGTTCCTCCAGTTCCTGGTGTTCCCGCAGAATCCTTGAAACAATATCCTTTCCTTCAGCAATCCAGGTCTGCTCTTTTTCCTTGCGGCGGTTGGACTTGATATTTAACTGGATCATGCGGAGCGCCTTTCCCAGATCCGTTTCCATCATTTCAGTATAGGGGTCGGGATCATCCCCTTCGGATAGTCTTTTTGCAAAATCGGTATTACGCTCTAACAATTGTGTGAATCTTTTACCCGCTCTTCATACTCCTCAATGGCCCTGTTCATAATCCGATGCATGGGATGGAGGATTGCAAAGACAATGAGTGGGAGCAGATCGATCATGAACAATGAAGGATGATCTCCGTGTATCTTTACTAGACTTCTGAAACTGAGGGTAATCCCACTCTCCATCATAAAAACAAAGAGGATCAGGATGACCACCAGAATGCTTATAGCTGTTACCACAAATATCTTGCGGAAGTTGATGCGGCTGATGATATATGGATCCCGTTTGGACATGCTATTATCAGAGGTTGGGTGATAGTTTTTCCATAATGTCCCTGGAATAAATCCTGAACATGTTTTCGATATCATGGGGATCGAACCTGTAACCAGTGCACTCCAAAACAGCCAATGTTCTGCTTTTGTGGATCAGTGGAACAATGGCCAGGTAAGCTGGCTTTGCTTTACCCAATCCGGAATAGACCTCCAGAAAATCTTCAGGAAGCTGGGTCAATACCATAATTTGCTGGTTTTTGGCCACCTGCCCGTGAGTCCTTCTCCCTCTTTAAAAGTATAGGGTTCGGAGTGCGATGCCAGGGCATAGGAAGCAATGGCTACAAAGCTCCCTTTCTTTCGTAGGTAAAAAATACCGGACATAATCTCCATTTCCCTGGATAGGTTTTTCAGCAATGCTTTACCCAGCTCTTCAAGAGAAGCTTTATCGGGAGTACGCCTGACAAGTTTTCTGGCTACCGCCCCAAAGTCCAGTCTGGGGTTTTCCTTCGAAGTATCCTTTTTTTCCGTTGAAATTTTCTTGCTTTCAGCTTCTCGGTCCTTCATGTTGCGCTTCTCGTCGATCCATTGCCGGTGGGCTTTTTTCACTGCAAGCATAAAAAGATATATTCCTGAGGCTGACATTAAGATCCAGATCAGAACCATCTGAAAAGGTGAGGGAGGAGAAGAGGTGATGCTGTTCCAGGAGAATGCCAAAAGAAGGATACCGCAGAACAGAAAGACCAAAGAGCCACCCAGGTAGAATATATTGTAATTTACTTTGGCATTTCAATTCTTTCTATGCCTCGTAATCCTTTAATCCAGTTTTAACCGTTCGATCTCCTGGTTGGCATCTTCCAGTAACTGGTATTTCAATTTATTTTCTGTTATATCCAGACCCATGAAATAGACTTTGTAGATGACTCCGGCCTCATCTTTTACTGGCGAGAAGGTAGAGACGAGCCATACCTCCTCTCCGGTGGATTTAGACCGGCGGATTACACCTTCGAACACCTTCTCCTTGATCACCTCCTGAAAGATTTTTTCAAATTGTTCTTTCTCCGTATCCTTCAGGAAGAGGCGATAATTTCTTCCCAACAACTCCTTTCTTCCGTATCCTGTCACATTGGTATAGTTTTCATTCACATCCATGATGATACCTTCAGCGTCCAACTCACATTTTATAAGCGAAGTGTTCACCGCTTCATTGAGGGTCTGCATATCCAGACCGCTCCGGGAAATCTCAATCTTACGTGTTTCAAGTTGTTCTCGCAGCTCACGATTTTCCGTGATATCGACGGCAATATTCAGAATCTTGTAGACTTTCCCCTCGTTATTGATAATCGGAGTGAAGGTCTGCTTCAGCCAGATCTCCTTCCCTGAAAAGAGCTTGTAGCTCTCAATGTTGGAGATGCTGTTGCCTTCTCTGAGGGATGCCCAGAACTCCTTATATTCCTCGGAATAAGGATCTACCTGTGCAAATTCACTGTGCAGTTTTCCCACCACCAGATCCCGGTGGGATCCCAGGAGCAGGAGGAACTGGTCGTTGATACTGGAAAAACGACCACTGGGGCCCAATTCTGCCACCAGTGAAGACTGGTTGATGGCATTCAGAATGCCGGTTATTTCAGATTCTTTTTTCCGGGACTCTTCCTGGGCCTTCTCCAGTTGCGCCATATTTTCCTGCATGGCCGCTTCATGGCTCTTCAAAACTTCGGATTGGGACTGAGACTGCTTCAGTAATTCGGAAGTACGTTCGCTGTTCTGGACCGCAAGCAGTGATGATGTAATACTTTCACAAAGTGATTCTACGAATTCGATTTCAAAGGTTCTGAGCAGCCGCATGGTCGCCAACTCGAGCACTCCATGTACCACATCATCGATTTTCAACGGGACCAGCAGAAGGCAGTTGGGAATTGAGTTACCGGTACCTGATGAGATTTCAAAATAATCCTCGGGAACCGCAGTGAGGAAGATCCTCTCTTTCTCCTGGGCACATGTGCCGGGAAGCCCTACACCCCATTCAAGGTTCTTGTTCAGGTACTTACGCCGGTCGTAGGCATACGAGGCAATCAGATCCAATGAAAGGTTATCGGGATCGGTTCTATTTGTAATAAAGAGCGATCCCATTTCCACGTTCATGTATGTGATCAGCTTCTGGATGATGAGATAAGATAGTTCTGTAACGCTTTCCCGCTCAGAACGAAGAATCTCTCCCAACTGTGCCATCCCCTCGGAGATCCAGTTCCGTTTCTTGTCTTCCCGGTTTCTGGTCACCTCCTCAAGCTCTTTCCGGATCAGGAAATCGGACAGCAACAGCAGGGCATTGCCAAGTTCATCTTCGTCCTCGGGCGTGAAAATGCTACCGGGACCCTCTTCTGACAAAGAGTTTATGTAACTAACCTTATTTTGGAGGTCTTGGGTGTGGCTATTCAGGTTTCCGGCTATCTGGTTAAACTCATCCCCTGAGTAGTATTCCAGAGGAAGCGGTAGCTTCCCTTTCTGTAGCTCCCGGGCGTAGGAAGTGAGCTTTCTAAAAGAACCGGTGAGATTCAGGGTGAAAAAGACCATATAGGTCGCTATAAGTAATATACCAAGAAAGAGCGAGAGTCCGATTTGCATACTGTTTCTATGTTCTGAACGCTCCAGGATCTCTGAAAGGGATCGGTCAAATTCAGTCACCAATCCCCCCAGAACCTCCATCTCTATTCGGGCGGAGAACCACCTGGCCGAATCTGCTTCGTCCCACCTCCGGAGATCTTCTGTCAGACGATTGAAGGAAGAAAGGATTTGATCTGATTTTCTTTGGAGTTGATCGGGGAGAGCAACAACTTCATGATCCATGATCATTCTTAATTGCGCTTCGGCTTGGTGGAGCTGGTTGATAAGGGAGCCCGTCAAACCAGATTCATTATTCAGCACTACTCGCTGAAAAGTATGATGATATGCCAGGTATTCCGATTGCATGATTGAGCGTTCCTCCAAGAGTGCCTTTGTATCTGAAGTCTTTTTTGAAGCATCCATGTAAATGAGGGCCAGAAGCGCCAGGAGCAGCACAATGACCATGGTGGTCAGCTGGAGTTTCGACCGAATGGATATGCTTCTGATGATCATACCGGCGCCTTATAATAGAAAGGATCCTTTCTGATAAACCGTTTGGAAAATGGGCCCAAGTATCGATTCATGGACACCCAGGAGAAGCGTGCCCTGGTCATTCAGGTTATTATAGAACAGATCAAACACCCTGTTTTGCAATTCGTTATTAAAATATATAATGACGTTTCTGCAAACGATCAGATCGAATTTAACCAAAAAGAGATTTGGATCTTTCACCAGGTCCAGTTTCTTATACACGGGTTTTGAGCACAGATAATCCTTCATCTGAATCATATCATGGGTCTCATCGATGTGAAAATATTTTTTCCAGTATTTTCGGTTGATTCACATTTGAATGGCCTGATCCATTCAACATTACGCGATCAAAATTCTCCAGGTAGCTCTGGTTAAAATGGTATTTGTAGGCACCTCTTCGCGCAGTTTCAATTACATCGGGATTAAGGTCGCTACCATAAATTTCGGTTTTCTCCAGCAAGTCCCAGCTCATCCAGCACCATCATCATGGAGTAAATTTCCTGTCCGGTGGAACAACCCGGATGCCAGATCCGGATGGAAGTTTTATCCTTCAGCGAAGGCAATAGATCGTTCTTAATTTTTTTCCAGATATCGGGATCTCTGAATAGCTCGGTGGTATGCACGGTAATTTTTCTCACTATCTTCTCCAGGAATTCCCCGTCACTTGTCATTTGCTGATTCAGCTCATCCATATCCACCTCCAGTTCCAGCAGGATCCGGGTCAGACGACGGCGAAGGGAGGTATGGGAATACTGGGAAAAATCATAATCGGAATGATCACGAACGGTTTTCTGAAAGTTCTGTATATCCTTTCCAACGACCTCCATAGGGTAAATCTAACGAATTAATAATTACCTTCAAATTTGGATAAAATCCTTTTGTGGTTAACTTTGAATAGAACAACCCTATTACAATGACCTTCGGTATTCTCATATTTCCCGGAGCCCATGGCGACAAGGAACTGAAAAGGGTTCTGGAGGAGAAATATGGAAAATCGGTAAAGCCGATCATGGAACCGGGAGACCGATCTTAAGGGTATTGATGTGCTGTTTATTCCAGGAGGATTTCCATGCAAAGGATCTTCCAGCTCCTCAAAATGCATTAAAGAATCCCCGGTAATTGATTCCATGATTGATTTTGTAGATCGTGGAAAGATCCTGATCGGCATTGGAAATGGATTCAGGGTGCTGTGTGAAACCGGATTGGTGCCAGGAACATTACGAATGAATAAAAACCAACGTTTTATCTGCCGGAATACTTTCATTAAGCCTGATAATGATTATACGGCTGTGACCAATAAGCTATCCAACGATATAGCTTACCAGATTCCCATCGCCACCGGATATGGGAGGTATGCGGCCAAGGAGGAAACCCTTGTTAAAATGAGGCACCAGGAGCAGATCCTGTTCCGTTACTGTGATGAGAATGCACGAATTACCGAAGAGATCAATATCACAGGGGCCGTAGATAACATTGCCGGGATCTGCAATGAGAAGAAAAATGTATTTGGCATGATTCCTCAACCCGAACGGGCTGTCTTTTCTTTTGGAAGAAATCGGGATGGTCAAGCCATTTTCGATTCCCTAATGGAGTATATCTAGATTTTAGGGATACTCTTCAAAACTCCATGTAATCTTTATTCCGCTGCAATATTAATACTTACTGCCCTGGAGTTTCCTTCAGGTGATACAGGTTTTTCCCATTGTTGAAATGCATTTCTACAACATCAAACAGTACCAGCTTAGTGATAAGGCTGACCAGCTCTTTTCGGTTAAATCCCGTATCACGCTGAATTTTTGAAAGTGCCGCATCCGGAAAATTCTCAAGATAGCTTAATAAAATCTGCTCCCGCCGGGTGAATTCCAGCAACTTTCCACGTGTCTTTTTTTCCTCTTTCCAAACCTGAATCTGGATAATGCTGGCCAGGATGTTTTGATCGGCCACCCTCACATAGGCCATCCAACGGTTCACTTCATCCCGGGCATAGACCGGTTTATGATCTACCTGAGGAATGTAGATCTCCAGAACACTCTTTCCTTCGATGGAGTGGTTACGACTCGTAAAATTCACCTCAGGTTTGCAATGGAGTGTTGCAGCCGATTCCAGCATATAGTACTCCTCATCTGATCTAACGCCTCTGATGCGGCCATTGTCTTTTACCCCGATCAGCAGTCTGCCTCCATCTGTATTGGAAAACGCAGAGAGGGTCCGGGCAATTTTCCGTGCATCACTGATTTCAAATTTAAAATCCAATGCCTGGTGTTCTCCCTCGGCGATGAGCGATCGCAGGTATTTTTTGTCGGACGATTCCATAAACAATGAGCTGATGCGGGTATTACTTGTTCAATCCTTTGATCACTGAAAGAAACAGGGGAATATCATTGGCTTCAACCGTTGCCATACGCTCCATGATTCGGTGGAACAGGGGCCCCCCTTCCGGAATCCCAGCCCTGGTCAACAACTTTTTAGACTGAACCTTTAATTCGCCCCATCCTTCTCCGGATTTGGATAGAGTTTTTCCTGGTTTTCCCAGCTGGTTCAGGAGTGAAAGTTCATAGGCGGTCACCATCACTGATTGGGCCAGGTTCAGGGAGGGATACTCCCCGGCCATGGGAATAGTCATGGCCAGGTCAGATTTCAGGATCAGCTGATTGGGCAATCCGCTCTCTTCGGTTCCAAACAGGATCCCCACCTTGTCCAGTTGGTCCACTTTGTTCACCAGATATTCGCCAAACTCCCGGCTGGAATAATAGTCATGTTTAGCGGTACGTTCCCTGGAGGTAGTGCATACCAAAAGGTTCAGATCGGAGGTGGCCATTTCAAAACTGTCGAACACGGTGGCCTTTTCGAGGATATCATTTGAACCATGGGCAAACATGCGGGCTTCGTCACCAAGGTGATCGCAGGGATCAATCAACCTCAGGTGTTGGAATCCCATGGTTTTAATGGCCCTTGCAGCTGCGCCAACGTTCCCGGGGACAGCAGGTTTATATAAGAGGAAGTGAATCTCCAATGAGGTTACTATTAGTCCATTTATAATCTATTCACAATAATACGAAATTGAGCAACTACATTTTTTCGAGCTGACGAATGATCCGTCTTCCACGGGATTTGAAACCCACACTGTTGTTATCTTCCTGATCCTCGATTACCGTGATTAATTCATTCTTTAGTTCCGGATAGATCAGTACATGATTATAGATGATCTGCATGGCATGCACCTTAACGGCCAAAGGGTAAAGCTCCGAAATCAGGTAGCTGAAACAGAGGTCGATTAACATCCCCTGGTCATCCTCCGCGATATCATAACGGCAAAGCAACCTGAGCAGGCTGCGTATCGTCCCCATTGATTTAAGCTCAGGGAGCTTATGGGCAATCGTGCTAATATGGTTAGCTGCCAGTCCGGGATTTCGCTCATCACATCCGTCCAATACCCAGGTGGCCCTCCAGCCAAGGGGATCTTTTTCATGCAAAGCAATATCTAAGCAGGAAGAGAAATTTCTCATCAGAATTACCCACATCCTGAATAATGAGCTCACGCTCAGCTCCAGAAGGGAGATTGATCAGCATGGACCTGGTGTCCATCACTCTTCCGGAGAGGCTCCCTTCATGGACATGACCGAATAGTTACGTGTGGAGATGGTATTAGAACGATTCAGGTCGATATCGGTAACCACCATCACAGTGCGTTCCCCGTCGTCTTTATCAAGCAAATCATATTCCAAGACCATTCCGTTCATGTATGCTGCGTGGTAAAAGGCAGCTCCAAAAGTTTGCTGATTGTTCAACATTTTCTTTCGTACCTGATTCCCCAGTTTTTCTGAAACCCACATGTGTGCTTCTGAAGATTCATCTTCCACCAGGTATTCATCGCAGGAATAGCCCAGGATGGTCTTTGTTTTCCCTGTTTTATAAGGTGCATAAGAATCTATACCCTTTTCTTCTGCCTGCTTCTCAATCTCATCAGCAAGATCTTCCGGATCGATTCCCATGGCAAATCCGGTTTTTTCCCCATCACTGTCAGAGAGGATCACCATGGCACTGTTTTTTGTATCAAAAATGATGGTGGATTTGGTGTCCTTATCCGTAAAGACCATGGCATAATCCACCGCTTCCTTGTTGATGTATGAATCATACATCACTTTCTCTTTCAGTTTTTGGTTCTTGTTGAATTCTGAAACTTCCATCTGGATGAAAGCATCGAAATTGTAACTCTCCTCATAGTCCACATTGCCAGTAAGTCCCAGGGCATCCATATACACCCGGTCCATACTTGTATTGGGTGATCTGTCCGGTTCCTCGCCCTGCTCAACCGCACGTACACTGTCTCTTTTGGCCTGGGCTTCGAGATTATCTTCGATGACCTTCTTTCGAATCATCGATCTGATGCTCTGTGCTTGTACATCCTGAGTTGAAAGCACCATGGCAAGGCTGAATAGAAAGATGAGTGTTTTTTTCATTTTATGTCGTTTTAAAGGTTATTGGTTTTGCTATGATGCAATTTACTAACAATATAACTCCTGAGCGCCA
Organism: uncultured Bacteroidales bacterium; assembly: GCA_963710385.1. GTDB lineage: Bacteria > Bacteroidota > Bacteroidia > Bacteroidales. Next base: position 84,081 of record CAVQAB010000020.1, read on the forward strand.
AGAAGGTTTGGATTTTGACTATTGTTTTATTTATGTGGCTTAAAAGCGGCGATATGAATATCTTTAACGGGATTATGAAATTCAAAAAAGAACTCATCCACGGTCGGTTGATCAGAAGGTACAAACGATTTCTGGCCGATATATTGCTGGATGACGGGAGTGAAGTGACAGCCCACTGTACCAATTCAGGAACCATGAAGAGTTGCCTGGAGGAAGGTGCCGAAGTGTGGTTGTCGCCGGTAGATGATCCCAAAAGAAAGACACAGTTCACCTGGGAAATGATCCACATCGGTGGAGATTGGGTAGGAATCAATACATCCAATCCCAACACCCTGGCATTTGAATGGGTCAGCAAAGGCGTCATACCCGGACTGGAAGGATTAACTGGTTTGAAAAGAGAGGTAAAGTGGGAAGACAGCAGGTTTGATCTCTATGGCGAGACCGCTGGGCAGCCCTGCTTCATTGAGGTGAAAAATGTGACCCTGAAAGAAGGGGAGAAAGCGCTTTTTCCTGATGCGGTTACTGAGCGGGGAAGGAAGCACCTGAATACCCTGATCCGGGTGAAGCGATCGGGGATAAGGGCTGTGATGCTTTATGTGGTGCAGCGCATGGATGTAAAGGTTTTTTCAGCTGCACGGGAAATCGATCCTGTATATGCAGAAACGCTGGATGAAGCCGTTCGGAAGGGAGTGGAGGTTATGGTGGCCCAGGCCAAAGTAAGCCCGGACCACATTGAATTTCACCAGATGTTGCCAGTGGAATTCTAATGTGTACCCCCAGATTAACCGTTGGAACTTTAGTACGTTGATTTAATGGGTTTTCACCTTCGCCTTGGTGGTCAATTCATGTGATACGATTGTCAAACCATTGTCCTCTGCGTACTGATTGGCCTGGTGCATAAATGCCTGCAACCGAAGTTCGATGGAGGAATCTTCCTGTCCATCGTAGGCAATACTCACATAGGGAATGCCTCCTTTGTCTTTCCTTAACTGATCGGAAACAGATTGGACCAGTGTTCCCGGCATACAGGTAAAAGGAAGAATGTTGGCAATCCCCGAAATCCCCTTATCCGCCAGGATCGGAGAGGTTCCCAGGTTCGC
>CAVQAB010000021.1:0-187343 GCA_963710385.1 uncultured Bacteroidales bacterium
CGAAATGGTTTCTCTACTATGGGACCGCAGATTCTTTTGTGGGTGTGGCAGTTTCAAAATAGTGTGAATGATATTTTTACTCCACCGGCAGCTTAATTATTCAAAAGACCTCCAACAATGAAAAGGTACATATGGATTGCTTTACTTTTTATGACAGTGATTTCCTGCAATGAAGTAAAAGAGCAGTGCCAACCCTGGCATTTGACCTGCGAATATTTGGTAAATCCTTTGGGTATTGATATCCCCCACCCTCGTTTTCGCTGGAAATTAAGTGATCAGAGACAGGGAGCCCTTCAAAAGGCATATTCAATTTCTGTCGGGACCGATTCTACGGATGTTTTTAATGGAGAGGGCGATATGTGGGATACCGGGAAACAGATGAGTGAGGGGATGCTGGTCCCTTACCAGGGGAAACCACTTGAGCCATTCACAAAATACTACTGGTCTGTAAAGGTTTGGGATTTGAATGGTAAAAAAGGGGAGAGAGTCTCCGGTAGCCAGTTTCGAAACGGGAATGATGGAGATGGAAAACTGGAAAGGTTCCTGGATCACTGACACTGTGGATGATGCCCTTAAACCGGCTCCTTATTTCAGAAAAGAGTTCAAGGCGTCGAAGAAAATAAAGAGAGCACGGGCTTATGTGGCTGTGGCGGGCCTCTATGAATTATTTATTAATGGGAGTCGCATCGGAGATCATCAGCTTGATCCCATGTATACCCGCTTTGATCGCCGTACCTTATATGTGGCTTACGATGTGACTCCTCATATGTCTGAGGGTACAAATGCCATGGGTATCGTTCTGGGAAACGGATGGTTTAATCATCAATCCACTGCAGTTTGGGATTTTCACACGGCCCACTGGAGGGCCAGGCCGAAATTGTGTTTGAACCTGCGCATTACTTACGAAGATGAATCGGTGGAGACCATATGGACAGATGAAACCTGGAAAACATCTCTGGGTCCTATTGTTTTTAACAGCATTTACACCGCTGAACATTATGATGCCCGCCTGGAACAGCCTGGGTGGGAAACTGCAGATTTCGATGACACTGAATGGAAGGCAGCCATTGTTACAGATCCCCCATCCCAGCATATTGTCTCACAAGTGCTGCACCCCATCAGGCATGTGGAAGAGATCGAGGCAGCAAGCATGCGTAAGATTAATAATCAGAAATATATATTCGACCTGGGGAAAAATATTGCGGGAGTTAGTAAAATCAAGGTGAGCGGTACCAGAGGGACCATATTGCGTTTAACGCATTCGGAACAGTTGGATGAGGATGGCAATATCGACCAATCAAATATCGATATCCATTATCGTCCCACTGATGACACCGATCCATTCCAAACCGATATTTTCATATTAAAAGGTCAAGGAATTGAGACATTTTCCCCACGTTTCAATTACAAAGGATTTCAATATGTGGAAGTGGTCAGTGACAAACCCATTGAACTTTCCAGGGAAAGCCTCATTGGAATATCCATGCACAGTGATGTTCCCGAAGCAGGCTATGTGGAGAGTTCAAGCAATACCTTAAACCAAATCTGGGAAGCCACCAACAACTCATACCTGTCAAACCTGTTTGGGTATCCCACCGACTGTCCGCAGAGAGAGAAAAACGGATGGACCGGCGATGCACACATAGCCATTGAAACCGGACTTTACAATTTTGACGGAATTACCATTTATGAGAAGTGGCTTGCAGATCACAGAGATGAACAACAAGCCAACGGGATACTTCCGGCCATTATTCCCACCAGTGGATGGGGTTACCATTGGGCCAATGGGCCGGACTGGACAAGTACCATAGCCATCATCCCCTGGAATATCTATCTCTTCTACGGTGATTCCCGCCTGTTGGAGGATTGTTATGAATCCATTAAACGATATGTAGATCACATTTCCGAAATCAGCCCATCTTATCTTACCGATTGGGGTTTGGGGGATTGGGTACCGGTGAAATCAAGGAGTCCGGTGGAATTTACTTCCTCCATCTATTACTTTGTGGATGCATTGATTCTATCCAAAGCCGCACAACTTTTGCGGAACGAGTCAGATTATGAAAAATACACTGCACTTGCTCAGAACATTGCAGATGCAATCAATGAGAAGTATTTAAACCGGGAAACCGGAATATATGGAAGTGGATTCCAGACCGAATTAAGCACAGCCCTTTATTGGGGCATAGTCCCCGAAGAATTAAGAGAAAAGGTTGCACAGAACCTGGCCAGCAGGGTAATTGCAGACGGGAAACATATAGATGTGGGTTTATTGGGGAGCAAAGCTGTTTTAAATGCGCTGAGTGAAAACGGATATGCAGATCTGGCTTATGAAGTAGCCTCCCAGGAAACCTTCCCCTCCTGGGGATTATGGATTGTCAACGGGGCCACCACACTCTTCGAAAACTGGCCCCTTGATGCAAAAAGAGATGTCTCAAAAAATCACATCATGTTTGGCGAAATCAGCGCATGGTATTACAAAGCATTGGGTGGCATAAAACCAGACCCTGAGCATCCCGGTTTCAAAAACATCCTGTTAGAACCTCATTTCGTATCTGGTCTGGATCAATTCAAAGCCAGTCACCATGGCCCCTTTGGAGAAATTGTCTCTTCCTGGACGAGATCAAATGGGATGATTGCCTATCAAGCAACCATTCCTCCCAACAGCAGAGCTACACTCTATCTTGATGGGGAGAAGTTATCTCTTGAATCGGGTGAGTACAAATTTGAGATTAACGAACCTGGAATATCTGCAGAAATCCATCATTGACTGCAACCACCAGGCATTGATGACCACTGATCTCAATGGGAACAATCCTCCTGGCGTCCCCATGAATCACAAGACCACTTTCAGCAGGCATCATCGGAGAAAACCGGGTTTCCGGTCCACTTTCACCTAATAAACACCAGCCATAACTTGCATCATAGCGGCCCAAAGAGGGTCTTACTTCATAATTGTTGCCAACGAGAAGAAGATCCATTAACCCATCCCCATCAATGTCACGGACCATTACATCACGAACGGGGGAAGATTGGGATATTTTGGGAAGTACTTCTAATTCAAAGGTTCCATCGCCATTGTTCATGAAAAGAGAGTTTTCAAAGATCACTGCTTTTCTATAGATGGACTCTTCCAGCTTCTTCTTTCCGAATATATCCAGGGGAGTCTTTCCTCCAAAATCAGCATAGTTTGGATACCTCCTCTTCAGGTCTGCAATCTGACTGGCCAGCTCATCCAGCGAAGCCACCGGGTAGCTGATGCCATGGTCATAGGCGCATATTATTTGGTCAAGTGAACCGTTGTTGTCGAAATCGTTCACGTACATCTCCACGGGCGCTCCTATGGAGGCCTTTAATGTGGAATTCAGGCCCAGGTTCCCTCCTATTAAATCCAGATCTCCATCCTGGTCCACATCAGCAAGCTCAATGCAATTCCACCATCCTGAGGTTTCGCCCAAGCCAGCTTCAATGGTTGATTCATTAAACAATCCGCTGTCATTCCGATAGATCCTCACGTTTATCCATTCACCCACCAGGACCAGATCCTGATCACCATCCATATCATAATCCAGCCAGGCTGCATCAGTGATCATCCCTGCCTCTTCCAATCCAGGCATTCGCCGGGCAGTTGCATCAGTAAAATGGCCCTGTCCATCGTTTTCAAGCAAAAAATGATGCGGCAATAATCCATAGGCTCCCGGCACTGATCTCGAGCCTACAAACAGGTCCAAATCACCATCACCATCATAATCACCGGGCCGAACGCAGGATCCGTTCCAGGCCAGGTAAGGCAGTGAACCTTTTTCACTCTTCTTTAACCCACCTCCACCATCATTCATAAGCAACCTGTCAGCCAGGAATGGATTCTCAATAGGTACCTCATTGCCTCCACGTACCACATACAGATCCAAATCACCATCTCCATCAGCATCAAACAGGACCGCATCCACATCTTCGGAAAAGCGATCCTCCACAAAGGTTGGTACATCCATAAGCTTAAAGCTACCATCCTTCTGCTGAATGAAAACCTTTGCAGACTCGCCTTTCGCCCCCCCCACAAACAGATCTTCCAACCCATCTCCATTGATGTCCCCTGAAACAAGAGCAGGTCCCTCAGCAGATAAATTATGAGGAATCAAGCGCTCACGAATAAGATCCACATACCCATCTTCATTGTGCTTATACTCAAGTCCGGGAACATGAATCCCGGAAAAGAGTTCTTGCATTGTCATAGTCCCGAACTTCAGGGTGTGCGGTTTTTTCTTCAGGGCCTCTTTCCAAGGATAAAACCTGATCAACAGGCACTTCATAAAAAACATCCTCCGACTGGTCAGGCCAGCGAACAAGCATTGAATCGATCTCCGCTGCAACACCCAATCCGAAATGCAGCTTATCAGAGGTAGAAGACATAAATCCTCTGCTTGCGAACTGCTCACCAACCAGTACCTCTTCACCCCGAAACAGAGTCACCCGGGTCCCTACTCCTCTTTTGTTCAGCTTATTTCCCTTTACTTCTACTGACAAATAATGATGATTTAACAATATGTCTGCATTGTTTCTATATATTGAAGCTGATCCATTGATGTTGTTGATAATAAGCTCCAGGTCTCCGTCATTATCCAGATCGGCATAGGTTGAACCGTTGGAGAATGAGCGGGAGTCAAATCCCCAGGCTTCAGCTTTATTGGTAAAGGTGAGATCTCCGTTGTTTCTATAGATATAATTGATGCTTGGGTGAAGCGGCATCTTTTCGAACAAATCTCTATCGGACACTTCGCTGTTGTCCCTGGTTGGAAAAAATCGGTTCCCTCCGGTGAGAAAATTGATATAATCCAGATCATTGGCCCTCCGATAAATTCCATTGGTAATAAACAGGTCTTTCAGACCATCATTATCCACATCGCAGAATAAGGGCGACCAGCTCCAATCGGTAGCATAAATCCCGGCCATCCGTCCAATCTCACCAAAATTGCCTCCACCCAGGTTGAGTTGAAGGGTATTTCTTACAAACTGGTGGTAATAGCCGTAGTCTAACTTAAGTTGAAAGAGCTCCAGGTCATCCTCTCCTCCCGATTGTTTCAGGATCTGTTGATCATCCGGTAACATATCCAAAACAACCACGTCAAGCAAGCCATCATTATTGAAATCACCAACATCGTTTCCCATGGAAGATCTGCTGGTATGTGTGATCATTTCTGTCAGCTTGTCGGAGTAGGTCCCGTTGCCGTTGTTGATGTACAAATAGTCATTTTCATGAAAATCGTTTGACACATATATATCGGGATAACCGTCATTGTTAATATCGCTGATATTCACGCCCAAGCCATACCCAATCTGGCTGCTATATATGCCTGCCTGGTTCGTCACATCCGAAAAATATCGCCCTTCTTCAGCTTTCTCATTCCTGTACAATTTGTCACCCGCGCGTTCATCCTGTTCCAATCGTAAGATCTGCCATACCATAGCTCCGGGAAGTATGCACCGAATGGTTCAGTAAATACATATCCAGGTCTCCGTCCAAATCGTAGTCAAAAAAGGCCGCTTGAGTGGAAAATCCCTGAAAATCCAGTCCGTATTTCCCTGCCTCCTCCATGAAAGTAAGGTCACCCCGGTTTATGAATAGCTGGTTTCTTCCCTGAAGGCCTTTGAAATTACCCACATGGCAAACATATATATCCAGGAGGTCGTCACCGTTCACATCCGCCATGGTAACACCGGTAGTCCAATCCCCATCTCCTGAAACTCCCGCCCTTTCTGTGATATCTTCAAAAACGAGGTTCCCTTTGTTTAGATATAACTTATTGGATTCCTGATTGGAAGTAAAGTAGAGATCAATAAGACCATCATTATTGATATCTCCGGCAGCAACACCCGCTCCGTTATTGAAGTAGAGATACTCAATGATATTGAATTCCTCTGTTTCTGTCAGTTGATTTACAAAGTCCACCCGCGTTTCAGCAGGAGACAATAGTGACAGCAAAACATCATTTTCCCTGACCTGGGGTTTACAGGAAAATGCTATGATAGCAACAAAGAGAACCAGCGTTGAATTCTTCATCATGAAATTCACCTGCCTATTAGCTTAAATATCTGTAAAGGACCATTGCTTTGTGCAATGACCACAATTTCACCCGATAAGGAAGTAATATTCAGGATATCTCTGACCTCTCCATTCAGATGAAATCCTGCTTCTTTCGGTGGGACCATATCAAATCCTCCCTGACCATCACCCGCTAAAAATGAACCATAACTGGCATCGTAACGTCCCACTTCCGGTTTTACATTGTATAAATTACCACCCAGTAAAATGTCCAAATTCCCGTCGCTGTTAAAGTCGCCGACTTCAGCTGCATACACAGGTGAGAATTGAGTCTCCACAGGTAAAGATTTCCTTGTAAAATGCCCTGAACCATCATTAAGAAATAAAGAGGTCTCCAGTAAAAACACATCCAAATGAATGGCATTCTTTAATTGCTCTGCAGTAAAAATGTCTGTAATCTGCTGGCCCTTATATAGCTCATACCTGGGGTATTTCTTTTCCAGTTCAGGTAACTGCCTGGTCAGATCATGCTTTAAGGCCAAAGGATAGGAGATATCTCCATCATAAACAGAGATGATTTGTTCTGCAGAACCATTGAGGTCAAAATCATTTACATACATGCTCACCGGTTTTTCAGGCGTAGCCTTAAACCGTGAATTCAAACCATGGTTTCCGGCGACGAAATCCACATCTCCGTCCGCATCAAAATCACCAGCTGCCAGACAATTCCACCATCCTTCTGTATTTTCTGAACCAAAGCCTTCCTTCATCTCGTTAAAAGCTCCATTCTCATTGATGAATAGCTTCAGGGGCATCCAATCGCCGGCCAGGATCATATCCAGATCACCATCTCCATTCACATCTTCCCAGAGCATGTCACGGATCATCCCCACATCTTGAAGTTCGGGAGCTACCTGTGCGGTTACATTCGAAAAATTTCCTTTGCCGTCATTCTCCAGAATATAGCCATTGACAGGAACACCATAAAGGAAGGGTTTCAGGCGCAGTCCCACAAAGAGTTCCATGACTCCATCATGATCAAAATCGGCAGCCCGGACACAGGATGTGCTTTCATACCTTCCTGCGGGCAACACCTGAGAGGATTTAGTAAAATTACCCTTGCCATCATTGATATATAACCTGTCATTCAGAGCGGATGAGCTGAATGGAAGTTCATTGCCACCGCTGGCCACATAAAGATCCAGATCTCCGTCCTGATCCGCATCAAACAGGGTGCAATCTGTATCCTCTGAAATTTTATCCTCTGGCAAGCAGATCTTGATTGGAAGAAATAAAAGCACCATTCTCTTTCTGGATCAACAACGTTCCAGGCTGGTCTTTGGCTCCACCCACATAGAGATCTTCCAGTCCATCACCATTCACATCCCCCTTACACATGCGGGGACCTTCGGTAGACATCATGTGATAGATTAAACCATCCCGTCTGAAATCATCAAAGTCATTTTCCACATGTGTGAAGTTGATATTTCCCTCCTCTGAAATGTCCTGAAAGGAAGCCCCTTCAGATTTGTTTGAATCATCCTTCAAATGAGATACGGATTTTGCATCCTTCTGGTACAGTGTTAGCGTCTGATCGATAGGAACATCAATCAGTACTGTAATCCGGTCATCGGGCCATTGGATCATCAGCGAATCCACCCTGGTGATAGAACCCACTCCCAGGTTGGGACGGGGATCGACGGTCGATTTAAATCCGCGCATGGGCATCTGCTCCAGGTAGATCGACTTTTCCGTGGTGCCTTGCAGTTACTTTTGCACCCAATGGCATCTGTATTGCCCCCATCACCTTTCAGAATTACTTTCAGATAGTGGTGATCAGGCAATTGTTCACTGGTTTCGTTGCGGTAGATAAACATGGGCATATTCACATTATTCACCACCAGGTCCAGGTCCCCGTCATTATCCAGATCACCATAGGCCGATCCATTTGAATGGCTGGGTTCGGCCAGTCCCCAGGATCCCGCCATGTTTTGAAATTCATAGTCCCCCATATTTTTAAAGGCATAGCTGGGGATCTTTACCGAAGGAATGGCATCAATCAGGGTTTTATAGTCCACCTTATTGCCTGAAACAATGGACATGACCATATCCCGGTTGGAAAAATACTGGATATAGTCCTGGTCGGTCAGATCCTGGTAGATTCCATTGGCCACAAAAATATCTTTCAGTCCATCGTTGTCCAGGTCCAGTGATCAGGGCTCCCCAGGACCAGTCGGTGGCATAGACTCCTGTCAGCCTTCCAATTTCAGCTGAAGGTACCATCCGTATTATTCAGATGAAGCATGTTTCGTGTAAACTGATGGTGGTAACCATTTTCAACATTGGATCTGTAACTGTCCCAGCTATCAAAGGTGGTTTTGGTTTTTAAGCGAGCATCATGCTCAGGGATCATATCGGTCACAAAGATCTCCGGGATAGTGATCGTTATTCATATCTGCCATATCAGCTCCCATGGAAGCGGCCGAAATGCAGCGCATCATATCGGTCAGGGTTTCCCGGAAGGTTCCATCCTGGTTGTTGAGGTAGATATAATCCCGTTCAAAGAAATCATTGGAAACATAGATATCCATCCAGCCATCCTGGTCGATATCTCCCACGGTAACGCCCAGTCCAAATCCGATGACGCTGCCGTAGATGCCTGCCTCTTCGCTCACATCCATAAATCTGTTCCCATCGTTCCGAAATAGCTTATCACCTCCTATGGAATCCCGGATCAGTCGCTGATTCTCATCCAAATCAAAACTTCCGATGGCTTTAAATGAATTGTTCAGCAGGTAGAGGTCCAGATCGCCGTCCTTGTCATAATCAAAGAATGCACCATGGGTAGAATAGCCTGAATTGTCAATGCCATATGCGGCGGCCCGTTCAGAAAATGTCAGATCCCCGTTATTGATGTACAAGTTCGTTGTGCCTTTCGTCACCTTCCACATTTCCGGAGTTGCATACATAAATGTCGGTCCATCCATCCCCATTTACATCAGCCAGACTGACTCCGGTGGACCACTCCCCATGACCTGTGATACCTGCCTGTTCAGAAATATCTTCAAATTCAAATCCCCCTTATTCAGGTAGAGTACATTGGGACCCATGTTGGAGGTGAGGAAGATATCGATCAATCCGTCATTGTTCACATCCCCCAGGGCCACACCGCCACCATTATAAAAATTCCGGTAGGTGTAGATATTGAACTTCTTCTTCAGCTGCTCGTCGTAATCCAGGTGATTGATAAAATCAGCATGGGTGACCGAAGCCGGCATAATGTAAAGAGATAATCAGAAGCTGGCTCCTCGGTCTTTTCCCCACATGTGTAAAAAAACAGTGGCAATAAAACCGCAATAGGCCATTTTAGAATTCTAGTTCTCAACGTCACCGGATAAATCATCATGTAATACCACTGCATTGGAGGTAGAATCACTCAACTCCCAATCAACCAGCATATCTTTAAAAACAGCCCACACGTGCATGTCATTTTCTTTAAAGATCGTAATCCTTCGGTTTCCGTTGATCTTTACATAGGCTGTCCCCCGCGTGGGGTGTATAACAGGGAAAAATCCATCCCCGTAAACCTCTTCATACCAATCCAACACATCCAGCTGGAGACTGTCTGAAGAAAGCGTCTTGTTCCATGGAGCCCATCCATTGTAAATAAAACGTACCGGCATTTCAGCAATTTTACCATCCACAAATTCCGGGTAGAAATCCATGGTAGCAGGATGATTCAATTCTTCCTTTGTGAGGTATTCAACTGTTGAGTTGGTGGTGCCCTGTTTAACCACACCTTCACGGTTCAGATTCCAGCAATGGGTATAAAAATCTATATCAGTCATCCCAAAATGTATCCCCATAAAAAGAGAATCATACCTAATCCCGCTGGCCAGCTCTTTCTTTAACAGGCGATCATAGTTCGCTCCCGGTGAGCATTCCTGAAGAAGGAATCCTACAAGCAGGAGGGGAATCATCCATTTAATCTCCTTCATCAGTTCCAATCAGATATTTAAGAAATTGTAATTCATCATTGTTTCTTGCAACTGCAATGACCCTGTTTCCATTCACATTTCATAATCTCCAGATCACGCATCTCCCCTTTGATCATAAACCCGGACTCCTTTGCGGAACTGCGATCCAGTCCCCATCCATGTTCCTTTTAAAAAACTGCCCATAGCTCGCACCATATATGCCTGCTTCCGGTTTTGCCCTGGTCTGGTTGCCACCTGTCACAATATCACAAAGTCCATCACTATCAAAATCATCGGCATATATGGCATACACCGGTGCGAATTGGGCTTCCAGGGGAAGCGGATCTAGATAAAATGATCCTGAACCGGTATTGATCATCACGCAACTCTCCAGGATGTATGCGTTCAACACAACCGATCGATTTATTACCTCCTCTGAAAATATATCTTCGATGGTCTGCTCTGTGTAATCTGTAAATTTAGCATATTTCTTTTCCAGAGCCGGGATCTGCCTGACCAAATCATCCTTCATCACTAAGGGATACGATTTTTGTCCATTATAAGTACATATAATCTGTTCGGCGCTGCCGTTCAGGTCAAAATCATTCACATACATGGTGACTGGCTTTTCAACTGAGGCTTTAAACCGGGAATTGAGTCCATGATTTCCAAGAACAAAATCCATATGACCATCACCATTCAGATCCTTAGCTACGATGGTGTTCCACCAACCCTCGGTATTGGACAGTCCAAACCGTTCAGTTTCATCGGTAAATATCCCTTGCTCATTCACAAATATTTTCACCGGCATCCAGTCACCTACGATCACCATGTCCTGATCTCCATCAAGGTCCACATCAGCCCATGCCATATCAGTAATCATTCCCAATTGGCTCAATCCCGGAGCACGTATAGCAGAAACGTTGGACAGATTTCCCTTTCCATCATTTTCCAGGAGGTATCCGTTCACCGGAATTCCATACAAAAAGGGTTTCAGGCGAATCCCTACAAACAGGTCCATATCTCCGTCCAGGTCATAATCAGCTGGTTTCACACATGAGCCAGGCTCGTACCTTCCGGCAGGCAGTGTCTGATCGGATTTTGAGAATACTCCCTTACCGTCATTCAGATATAACCGATCAAGCAAAGCAGAAGAGCTTGATGGGAATTCATTTCCCCCACTGCTCACATAAAGATCCGGATCGCCATCATTGTCAGCATCAAAAAAGGCACAATCGGTATCTTCTGAGACTCTTGTCTTCTTCAAAAAGTAATTCATTGGTATTTCTGAAGTTCCCCTGTCTTCCCTGCACGAAAAGGGCTCCTGGTTGATCCTTTGCGCCGCCTATAAATAAATCATCCAGTCCATCGCCGTTGACATCACCCACAGCCATATGAGGGCCTTCATTGGATAACATGCTAAATAACAATGGATCTCGGTTAAAATCCACAAAATCGTTCTCCTGATGCAAAAATTCAAGACCTTCCATCAGATCGGCAGGCTGAAAAAGAGGTAAAGCAGGTTCCTCCTGAATTTGGATATCCCGGGCGGAGGTCTTGTGCTGATCCAACACCAGAAATTGATTCACCGCTACATCATACAGAATGGAAGATTTGCCATCGGGCCAGTTCACAACCATCGAATCAATTTGCTCGTAATGTCCCCAGACCAAAGTGGAGCTCTATGATCCACGCGATGACTTAAATCCCCGCATGGGCAACTGCTCCTGGTAGCTTATTTCGTTCCTGACAATAGAGGGTGACTCTGGCTCCGATGGCTTCTCGGTATTTCGCCGGATCCTTGCAGGGAAAGAGCAGAGGAATTTGAGCAGTGTTTAGCTCCTTGTGTTGTTCCGGTAGAGAAATGGAGGGCATGTTCACATTATTTATGACCAGGTCCAGATCCCCATCATTATCCAGATCGCCATAGGCGGCGCCGTTGGAATGGGAAGGGGTGGCAAGCCCCCATTCATCTGCCAGATTGGTAAAGTGCAGATCGCCCTTGTTACGAAAGGCATAGTTGGGGATCCGTTACCGATGGGATGCGATCGATAATGCTGAGAATGGCCTGTTCTTCGCTTTGGATCATGGAACGCATCAGGGCCGGATTGGAATAGAAATCCAGGTAATCCCGGTCCAGCAGATCTTTGTAAATGCCATTGGCCACAAAAAGATCCCTCCATCCATCATTGTCCAGGTCCAGAATCAGGGCCCCCCAGCTCCAATCGGTGGCATCCACCCGGCTGTACCTTCCGATCTCACTGAAGAGTACCATTCCGGTTATTTAGCTGCAGGACATTGCGGGCAAATTGGTGGTGGTAGCCCTTAGTCCACCTTATTCTGATAACTTTGCCAGGATTCAAAGAGGACCTTGGTTTTCAGGCGGGCATTGTCCTTCGGCGGTCATTTCAGTTACAAAAATATCGGGAAAGCATCGTTGTTGATATCGGCAATATCGAGCTCCCATGGCCCCCAGGCTAATCTCCCCAAGCTGCTCATCCAGCACTTCTGAAAAAGTTCCATCCTGCTTATTCAGGTAGAGATAGTCCCGTTCAAAAAAATCATTGGATACATAGAGATCCATCCAACCGTCCCGGTTCAGATCGGCCACGCTTACGCCCAGGCCAAATCCTATCTTACTGCCATAAATACCTGCCTCTTCACTTACATCCGTGAAAAACTCCTCCGTCATTCCGGTACAGCTTGTTCCCGCCCAGGGTATCCCGGGTTTGCTCGCTCCCTCCACCATGATATCAAATTCGGTCACCGATTGAAAGGAATTGTTCAGCAGGTAGCAGTCCAGGTCACCATCCCGGTCATAATCAAAGAAGGAGGCATGGGTGGAGAGTCCCAGATCGGCAATACCATAGTTCGGCTGCCTGTTCTGTAAAAGGTGAGGTCCCCATTATTAATAAAGAGTTCATTATTGTCGATTGGGGGCATTCGGGTCGCCCGATTTACATACATAGATATCCGGCCAGCCATCGCCGTTTACATCGGCAATGCTCACTCCGGTTGACCACACATCCGGGACAGGCCACGCCTGCTCGGTCCGTCACATCTTCAAAGTTGAAATCTCCCTGGTTTACATAGAGTTTATTGTCCACAATGTTGCCGCAGAAATAGATATCGAGTAGACCATCGTTGTTAAAGTCACCGAGGCCCACGCCCGCACCGTTGTAAAAATTCCGGTAGGTATAGGTATTATACTCTTCCGTATATTCAACCTGGTTAATGAAATTCAATCCGGGTCCTATTTTCCCCCAAAAGAGAAAACCTGAAGGTCTGATCCATAGCTGTGGGATTCTTCCGGCATGAATAAGACAGAAGGATCATCAAAAGGATAATACCTATTCTATTAATTATTACGTGTCCATCTGCCATGGTGAAAACCGATTGGTATTTCAGGAAAGTAATATTACCATTTACTCAAATACAAAACAAACGATCGTTTCAATTGCTTACCCTCACAAATAATACAGAGGCTGTCCCTTTTGGAGACAGCCCCTGATAATTTATTATGCGTTCAAATATAACTATTTACCAGCGTAACCTGGGTTTTGAGTGAGGTTCGGATTGGCATCCAGTTTATCCCTGTGAACAGGATAGATCCTGGCATGTGCACCTAATTCCAGCTGGTCTCCTACATTATAGAACGGGATCAGCCATTTTTCTACATCCTCCCAGAAGCCCCAACGGATCAGATCCTGCCTGCGGTGGTTTTCTGCAAACATCTCACGCCCGATTTCATTGAACAATTCTCCACCGGGAACAACCGCGTTATCATCATCCAGGTCCCAACTTAACACACCATCGAGGGTAGTTAGATCAGCCACACCGGCGCGGGCTCTGATCTGGTTGACCAGGGTTAGTGCTTCGCCGGCCTGACCTAGTCTGAACAGCGCTTCTGCTTTCATCAACAATACATCGGCATAGCGGAACACCGCATAATCATTGCTCATGTCACCGGGAATACTTCCAATGGCAATTTCCCATTTACCGATCCTTACACCAGCCTGCCGAAGGGCCTGGGGACCCAGTTCGTTAATCTGGGGCTGAGGGGGATCATGACCGAAACTTCCGAAATTAAGCGGCTCACCATCCAGATCTCCAAGAAAAGGAGCAGGTTGACGGTCAGGATCCGGCGCCTTAAAACCATCGTCCATAACTAAAACTCCACCGCTTGTATATTGGTAACCGGCAACGAAATTACCCCTTTTCCCTGCAGGGCCCTCAATGGTACCTACATCACCCTTTCTCAGGTCCGTATCTTCATAGGAGTTGTAGAACTCCTCCAGGGTACAGAATCCATTCCAGGGCTGCTGCGGTCAGGTTATAGGTCTGCTGGCTTCCATAGTGTAAGGTCCGGACTGCAATGTTAAATCCTCCGAAGAACACCTGGTCGTAGGGAATGGCAAAAATAAATTCACTGGATCCGGAATTGTCCTCATTAAAGTTGGCAAAATAGTTGCTCTCCAGTGAATATTTACCCGAATTGATAATCTCATCACAGGCTGAGATTACCCCACCCCAATTGGGTGTACCGGTATAGACCTCAGCATTCAGGTACAGCTTGGCCAGCAGCGTCTGTCCTGCATAATAGTTCATGCGGCCATAGGTAGTACCATCCACAGCATCCGAAAGTTTGGGGACAGCTGTTTCCAGGTCACTTACAATGGCAGCATATACCTGTGCTCTGGGTACAGTGGATGGCGTAGCTTCGGCAGTGGCAAAATCAAGTACCAGTGGTACGTTGCCAATAACGATCAATCAGTTGCCAGTAAAAGAATCCCCGGACTGCCTCAAGCTCAGCGATAAATGCATCAGCTGTGGCCTGCTCCACCTGACCATCATCCACAAGGGTTTGAAACTGGAAGATCAGCCGGTTGGCGGTATTTACTCCTCCAAAGCCAAAATTCCATGCCGCCACCTGAAAACTGATCTTCATAGGTCCATGAGTGCAGATGGAATCTTCTCCAGTGACCACCATCATCCCAGTCCTGTCCGCGGGTGGGCACCACCATCTCATCGGTGCCAACTTCTTGCAGGGCCTGAGGATCACCTGAGGCATAATTGCGGAAGCTGGTATAAGCTGCACCCAGTGCAGAAACATACTCCTCTTCGGAATTGAAGAAATTCTCAGGTGTAACCTCACCATAAAGCTCTTCGTCAAGGTTGGTACATGACTGGTTAAAACCAGCCACGATCAACACAATCAATATTCCTTTGATCAGAAATAGTGATTTTTTCATGATTTTATTATTTGTTGTTTTCATATCGTCTTCATTTAGAGGGTTAGAAACCAAGGTTTACACCCAGGGATACCGATCTGGATCTGAACCAGGTATTCCTTGTATCCTGTCCGGGTACAAGTGGATTCCCTCCAAGCCCATACCTGGGATTGGGATCAGAACCCTGAATAACCGGTGAGGTAGAACAGATTGTTACCGGCTAAATAAACCCTTAAATTCTTAACTCCTGCATCTCCGGGTAAATCGAAGTTATATCCTATGCTCATGTTATCCAGGGCCACGAAAGAGGCATCTTCCATATGATAGCTGGAAAATACACCAGAAGAAGCATTATATAAGGTTCCATTCTGCATTTCTCATATCCGTAGCCGTTACAGGCAGGTTATAGGATCCGATCATAATGGGCACTTCATAGAAAGCCCGGTACTTATTGTTCAGATCATGACCGAGCACACTGCGGAAGGTGATATTCACATCCAGGTTCTTATACCTGAAAGTAGTTGGCAAATCCGAATTCAGCATCCGGCAGACCATTTCCAATCACACTGCGGTCATCGGTATCCACGGTACCATCCTCATTGGTATCCCTCAGGATCAGGTTGCCGCTTGCATCAATCTCTACGAAAGTATGTCCCCACAACTGACCAATGGGCTTACCTTCTTCTGCCCTTACGGTGGGTACATCACTTTGACCCGGTGCTCCCATGGGACCCAGGTCACGTACCCCGTAGGTAAGCTCAGCTCCGTTAAAATCACCGGAGAGTGAAACCAGCTCATTCTTGAGATAATAGGTAGGCGTAATGGACATGGTGTAGGAGAAATCTCCGCTTTGAACTGCATTCCATGTAAGGGCCAGTTCCAGTCCGCTGTTCTTGATCTCACCCAGATTCAGCCATGCCTGGGTGTAAAGGTTTGGTGGAACAGGTACTTCATACTGGAACAACAGGTCAGTGGTG
This sequence comes from uncultured Bacteroidales bacterium, assembly GCA_963710385.1. Lineage (GTDB taxonomy): Bacteria > Bacteroidota > Bacteroidia > Bacteroidales. Next base: position 16,226 of record CAVQAB010000021.1, read on the forward strand.
GTCCTGGTATAGAAGTCCAATGAACCATAGAGCGTTCCATCAAAGAGTGAGTAATCAAGTCCTACATCGATTTCAGCTTTCTTTTCCCAGCCCAGGTCTTCATTCGCATTGCTCACAGGTGCATAACCGGGAACAAACTCTCCATTATAGAAGAAGTTCCCTCCGGGTCCCAGGCGAAGCAACGGAAAGATAACTGTCATTAGGCTGGTTTCCTGTGATGCCGTAACTTACCCTGAGCTTCAGGTTGTCCAGGGCAGCAGCATCCAGGAAATTGGTCAGATCCACACCTCCACCAACAGCCGGGAATAAACCCCACTTGTTGCCGGCGCCAAATCTGGATGAACCTTCATACCTGGCACTGGCAGTCAAAAACCAGTTGTCGGTCACATTCAGGTTCACACGTCCAAAAAAGGCAATCAGTTTGGCCGAGCTTTTATAACTGTCCACATCGCCCAGTCCATTGTTAAAATCGAGGGCTGCACTCAGGTTATTATAGGTAAATGCATCGGTGATAAAGTCTCCACCGTCGGCATTAAAGCCTTCCCAGAAAAATTCCTGGTAGGAATATCCTCCCAATACAGTCAAATTGGCAGTTCCAATTTTTTCATTCCAGTGAACGGTGGTTTCAAACAGCTGGTTGGAGTTATCATTCAAGGCCTGTCGGGCCCTGCCATTGCGGTCCCTTCCCTGCCAGTAGCTGTTCTTATCGTAGTATTCCCTTTCAATCCCGGTGCTACTCTGAACTGAATAAAATGCATCAACGGTCAGGTCTTTGGTGAGATCAAAGGTACCCTTAACGGACATATTGATCAGCCTGCTCTCCCTGTCATTAAAATTCTGTTCCAGGATCTGGACCGGATTGTAATAGTCGTACAGAATCTGCTGGAAATATCCGTCGTAGATATCATAGGCCGGATCATCGCTTCTTACCGGAGCAGTTGGATTAAAGACAGATGCATAACGGAATGCATCATTAAAACCACGCTGACTCTCCCGCTGCTGTGCACTGACATTCAGGTCTACGGTTAACTTATCATTAATGGCTTTCTGCCTGAGATTCAGCCTTCCGTTCAACGAGCTATATCCGGTATTCAGAATGATTCCATCCCCGTCACGGAAGTTAATGGATGCCCTGTAGGTGGTCTGATTTGTTCCACCGGACATGCTCAGGTTATGCACCTGTGCGATGGCGGTCTGGGTAGTCTCCTTAAACCAGTCGGTATCTCCTCCAAAGTCTGTTCCTACTCCGGTTTCCTGTGACAGGGCCCTCCACTGTGTGGCATTCATCACATCGGTGTGTTTGGCCACCATTTCGGAAGTAACATAGCCATTGTATTCTATCTGGGCAGTACCTCTTCTTCCCCTTTTGGTAGTAACTATGATTACACCGCTGGAACCCCTGGTTCCATAAATAGCAGCGGCAGAACCATCTTTCAGTACATCGATGGACTCAATGTCGGTGGGATCCACATTACTAAGGTTTCCTCCAATCACACCATCGATCACAACCAGGGGGGAAGTATTGGCCCCAATGGTACTCATACCCCTCAGGCGTACGGTATAATCCTCATTGGGATTTCCACCTGGTTTAGAAATGGAAAGACCTGCTACTTTACCCTGAAGTAACTGGGCCGGATTGTTTACATAACCCTTGACAAAATCTTCAGATTTCACATTGGCAATGGCACTGGTAAGCTCTTTCTTTCGCTGGGTACCATACCCGATCACCACAATTTCTTCAAGAGAGGTTACATCAGCCATCATCAAGACATTGATGGTTGATTGATCACCCACAGTAATTGACTGTGTGGCATAACCAATGGATGAGAATACCAGCACGGCGTCTGGTCCGGGAACTGAAATAGCTAAAGTCTCCGTCGACGTCGGTTACGGCCCCGGTCACAGTTCCCTGGATGACGATGTTAACTCCCGGGATCGGACCTTCCGATTCAGAAGAAACATTTCCGGTAACCGTTCTTACCTGAGCGCTGGCAAAGCTGACTGCAAAGCCAATTAGGAGTAATGACAATATGCCACCTCTCCATAGAGTAGAATTGCGCATAATAAAGTTAGTTTTGGTTAGAATAAATCGTTGTTGGTTTAATGCAATGTTAAATATATGTTAAAAAAAAATAGAAGTCAAGTATGGTGGAGGTTACAAAGTCACATAATATTAACAATCCTGGTCCATCTGAAGCTAATTTCCAAAAAAAACATCTTCTTAAGCTACCATTTCCGCTCTTTGATTAAATTAATAATAGATGATTTAGAAGCAGGGATCCAGCAATCACCAGGAGATATATTTTATATGTTGCAGCTTCAGAAAAAGATTATGAAAGGGGTATACCAGGGAAGCTTTCCAGGATAAGCTAAAAATTCATCACCAATCTCAATCCATTCTGTTCAAAATTGGAATATGGATACAAATTCAGTCCAACATCGCTTCTATTTTTCCTTGTTTTGTGAATGTGCGGTATGAAGTACCCGCAAGCTGCTCCGAAAATATAGCCGGAGATTACATCTGTAGGAAAATGTTTGCCGGCCAGATACCTTTCTATGCCTGTCCATGCAGGGATGGCTGCAGCAACTCCCCATACAAGTGGCTTCAGTCTGCTATCCGGGAAATAATCTGAAAAGACCCTGGCAAGGAAAGAATGTGTTCGCGGCAGAAGTACTCGTGTGGCCTGACATATAGGATTTTCTCGCGTTAGTTGATTGCTTAATTCCGATTGAAACATCTGGATTATAAGCAAAGGGACGTGCTCTTTTTGTCCAGCTTTTGACCATATGCGTGCCTGTTGCGCAGACAATATTGCTTTCCGCCCATATAACCAGGAGGGTTAACATCTCGTTGACATAGCTTTCGCTATTTTTTTTGATATGGCGGGTATAATGAAAGGAGACACGGCTCCCAGAGCCAACGGAATCCTCTCTCCGTAATGGCTGCGCTTGTTTGCGTTGCCTGAAAAGTGTTTGGTGGCCCCCCTATCAAGCCGGTTGATATCCTGTGGGTTCAATGCCTCGATCTCATCAAGGTTTAATGGGACTAATTGAGAGTTTAAGGCCAATGTAATACCTGCCATTACAGTTGAACTACCCCACAATACTCCCTCCGTTTGCCAATTCAGATGATAGATCTGTCCAGGAACCGAAACAGCAAGCAATATTAAATGTACAAACAAGAAGATTCGTTTCATTTCTATATTACTAGACACAAGGATTGAAAATAGGAAAATTATGTCACTATGTGTGGTTGTTGAACATGGTTTAACAGGAAATGGATTGATCCTTAAGTGAATTATGGCTATTTTCGCGCTCCACAAATCTCAAAATAACATCTATACCATGGGAAAACTGATCATCAATAGTTATGCTGAATTTGAAGAATATGTTGGAAAAGAGTTGGGTGTATCGGATTACCACAGGATAACACAGGAGCAGATCAACCAATTCGCCGATGCTACGCTGGATTATCAATGGATCCATGTGGATACGGAGCGTGCAAAGAAAGAGAGCCCGTTTGGAGCCACCATTGCCCATGGCTACCTCAGCATTTCTGTGCTCCCATATTTATGGGATCAGATCATTCAGGTGAATAACATCACCATGCTGGTGAACTATGGGATTGATAGCCTCAAATTCGGTCAGCCCGTTGTGGTTGACAGCGAAGTAAGGATCAGAACGGTATTAAAATCACTGATTGACCTCAGAGGTACTGCAAAAGCGGAAGTTGAGGTGGTCATGGAAATAAAAGAGAGCAAAAAGCCCGCTTACAAAGGAGTAATTGTTTTCCTCTACCAGTTCAAATAATCATTTGTTGACAACAATATTACTGGGGAGGTAGCGCTTTCTTGTGAAGTGACGGAATTCCTGGTTGTACTATTCATAGGAGAGTCCATATCCAAATTCATACAGGGGATTTTCAGAATCGTAGGGAAGATCTTCCATCTGCTTTTCAACCGCCTCCCGGGAAGACGGGAGTTCATAGGGCAGCTTTCCCTGCGGGGTTCTTTTCCCAAAAAGCACATCCAGGAGCACTTCGTCGGAGGTGCCAAAATCGGCCATCAGAGCAGTGCAACTCTCACTGATCTCAGTTAATATGGCAGGCCGTTCAAGGTAGATGGCAACTACAGTGGGCTTTTGTTCAGTTAGGGTAAGGATCTCCTCCAGTTCCTCGTCAGAATAATAGAGCCTTCCCTGGCGAAAGAACTTCTCTACAATACTTTTACTTTTTGGATCGCCAAATGGAGTGGTGATGCGTAACACAATAACATCTGCATCTGCCGGATCATCAACAACTTCGCCGTATTGTTCAATGTTATCGAGGTCTTTTATTCCTTCACTATAAACTTTCACACCCTTCTTCAGTGGTAACAAACCCTCATTTTTCAGCAAGACCATGGATTTAGCCTGGGCTTCTTTCCCCTTTTTAACAAAATCCGATTTGCCTGCTATTTCCAGGGCTTTTTCCTCGTCTACATAAGGATTATCAAATAGTCCGAGTTTGAATTTATCACGAAGGATTCTTTTTACTGACTGGTCAATTCGAGCCTCAGAAATACGACCACTTTCCACCAGACCGACAATCAGCTCAGGCACAGATTCCCCGCCGAACTGGTCACAACCTGCATTGATGGCTTTTTCCAACCTTTCTGTGGCTGTCAGATCGAGCACTCCCCATGCCCGCGCCACACCCATCCGGCCATCTGAAATAATGCTCCAATCGGTACATACCACACCTTCAAATTTGAGTGAATCACGGAGCAGTCCGGTAATAATCGATTGATTAAAGGCAAATGCCACATCTTCATCGGTCTGACCAACAGGAATACCATAATAGGGCATAATCTGAGCTGTGTTTGCCTCAAAAGCACCCTTCACAAAAGGGATCACATGATAATCGAAATTATTCCCCGGATAGGCCTGGTCCTTTCCATATTCAAAGTGTGGATCATCCCCATTCAACTGAGGACCACCCCCTGAAAAATGTTTGGTCATACATGCCACACTGCCTGGTCCAAGCGAATCTCCCTGGAAACCGAGCACATAGGCTTTGGTCATTTGAGCAGACAGCTCAGCATCCTCACCAAATGTCCCGTTGATTCTGGCCCACCTTGGTTCTGTTGCCAGGTCAGCCATGGGGTGCAATGCCAGGGTGATACCCACCGCCTTATATTCCTGTCTGGCTATATCGCCAAACTCACGGACCAGTGCGGTATCTCTTGTGGCAGCCAGTCCGGGTGGATCTGGCCATTGGGAAAATGTTGGGGAAAAGAGGGCAGCAAAAGGATTAGATTCCGTGATATGCCTTGGATCAGTAGCAATGGATATGGGAATACCGAGTCGCGTCCTTTCTGCAACCTTCTGAACATTGTTGTTAAATCTGGCCATAATATCCGGATCATAGGAATTGAGGATATTATAACTGTTCATTTTTTTGGTGACCAACATTTCCGATGCAGGCGGAACAGCTACAGCCAATAACAGATCGAATATATTTCTGGAGAGTTTCGGCTTGTCATACGGATCACCTTTTGAGGTCATGCCGATCATGGAGACAAACATGGTCCCGGTTTTCTCTTCAAGAGTCATTTGACTCAGGAGATCTGATACGCGATCTTCAATGGCTGCTCCTGCATCCTCATAAACATCCATGGAGCCATTCTTATTTAAATCCCTGAACGTGGATCCATCAATCGAAAGTGTTGGAGCCTCCTCACCCAACTGAGCATATAGTTTTTTCGCCTTTCTGGCTTTGCTGGAAGAGAAAATAAGGAATGCTGCCAGAACAACTATGATGATGGAACCGATGACAATACCCAGAATCTTCAGGACTTTTTTCATGTATGTTTTAATTTTATGAAGCTGTAAAAGTACAATGAACTACTAAAAAATGGCATTGGATTTCTTTAAAACATCTTTATATTTCAGCAAATATTACGAAAAATGACGAAAAGTAATTCGAAGCTCCTTTTTCTTATGGTCCCTCGTATTTCTATCAGCAATTTTTGCATTTGTATTCATCATACGAAAACTGAGATCAGTGAATCGGGAAATAGCGTCAACGCATGATCACTGATTTGGATATAAAATCTTTGTCAACCGAAAACCTGGAGGACTTCCTGGCTTTCTTTGAAAGCGTTGAATTTAAGGAACACCCTCATTGGTCCGCTTGTTACTGTTACTCCTTTCATTTTACCGGAGCGTCTGAGCAATGGAACAAAGAAAAGAACCGATCATCGGTTTGTGAAATGGTCAAGGAGGGCAAGATGACCGGATACCTGGCCTATCATGACAACATTCCGGTAGGTTGGTGCAATGTGAACAACAGGCTCAATTTCCAGCGGCTGCTGAAATATTATGATTTGTTTGAACCTGATCATCAAAATGTCTGTTCAATCGTCTGCTTCCTGATTCATCCCCTCTACCGGCGCAAAGGGATCGCTCAGAAAATATTGAAACGTATTGAAATCGATTCTCAATCCCGGGGAGATGAATTTTTAGAAGCCTACCCCACCAAAAGGTCCTTATCAGGTGAAAGTCAGTATATGGGATCTCTCGGATTTTATCAAAAAAATGGATTCGAACTTGTGAAAGAGTATAAGGATTACCACCTTGTCAGAAAGGAATTGTGATTATAAATCAGCAACGAATTATATATGGGGCAAACTAAGAAAGAGACTGGATTATTTCAACGCTTATTAAACTGGACAGAACGGGCGGGCAACGCGCTTCCCCATCCCGCAACACTCTTTGCCCTATTTGCCCTGACTGCTCTTCTGGTATCTCTGCTGGGGCATTTACTGGGTTGGGAAGTTATTCATCCGGGAACAAAAGAGGTGGTGCGAACAGTGAACCTGCTTTCCAAGGATGGAATTCACAGGATCCTTCTGGAGATGGTGGATAATTTTACAGGATTTGCCCCGTTGGGGATTGTTCTTGTAGCCATGCTTGGTATCGGAATCGCAGAGAAAAGTGGTCTGATCCACGCCGTTATCAGGTTACTGGTGCTCAACTCTCCGAAGTACCTGCTCACATTCGTGATTGTATTTACAGGTATTATATCCAATGTGGCCTCAGATGTGGGATATGTGTTGCTCATACCCCTTGCCGGGGTGATTTTTATGGCAGTTGGCAGACATCCGGTTGCCGGAATGGCTGCGGCCTTTGCAGGTGTATCCGGTGGTTTCAGCGCAAACCTGGCACTGGGAACTGTTGATCCGCTTCTGGCAGGTCTCTCACAGGAAGCGGCCCAGATCCTGGATCCTTCCTATGAGGTAAATCCCACAGCCAATTATTACTTTATGGTAGCCTCCACTTTTGTGATTTCTTTTACCGGAACATTCATCACGAACAGAATTGTAGAACCACGTTTGGGAAAGTATTCTGGTGCCGCGGAACACAAGGAGGGTTCTTTCGACACCATTTCGAAGCTTGAGAAGAAAGGATTGTTAATGGCACTCATTACTTTTTTAGTCATTCTCATCATCACATTGATCGGGATCATTCCTGACAATGGATTTTTCAGAGGAGCCGATGGTGGATTTTTAAGTTCTCCGCTGATCGAGGGGGTGGTGGCTATGCTATTTATTACTGCAGGAGGAATGGGAATGGCATATGGTTTCACCACCGGGACCTTCAAGAATGACAGCGATGTGATCAATGGAATGGCAGCCTCCATGAAAACCCTTGCCATTTACCTGGTCCTGGTGTTCTTCGCGGCCCAGTTTGTGGCCTATTTCAAATGGAGCAACCTGGGCATCATCATGGCTGTAAAGGGAGCCAGCCTGCTCATGTCGGCCGATATTGGACTGATACCCCTGATGATCCTGTTTATCCTGCTCTCTGCTACCATCAATATGCTGATGGGAAGTGCTTCGGCCAAATGGGCCATCCTGGCACCCATTTTTATTCCCATGTTCATGATTATGGGTTACTCACCGGAACTGTCCCAGGTGGTGTACCGGATTGGCGATAGTGTTACCAATGTAATCTCTCCGATGATGAGTTTCTTTGCACTGATCATTGCCTTTATCCAGAAGTATGAACCTAAAGCAGGTATAGGCACCATCATCGCAACCATGGTCCCCTATTCGCTGGCATTCTTGCTGGTCTGGATCATATTGCTGGTTGGCTGGTTGTTGCTGGGATTACCACTGGGTCCCGATGCCGGCATTCATTATTTGCTCCAATAATCCAAATGAAAAAACCTTCCTAATTGATATGGCAACAAAGCTATTAATCACCCCGTTTCAAAAATTTGTCAGGATTGAAAGTCTGAGTGGGATTCTGCTTTTCGGATCCACGCTGCTTGCCCTTCTGCTGGCCAATTCTCCCTTTGGAGAACAATTCCAGTCTTTCTGGAATTACAAAATCGGAATCAGTTCCCCTGGTTTTGAACTGGTGAAACCTCTGAGCCTGTGGATCAACGACGGACTCATGACCGTATTCTTCTTTCTGATCGGACTTGAGATCAAAAGGGAGTTGTTAATTGGAGAACTCAATACGGTAAAAAAGGCCTCTTTCCCATTGTTTGCCGCGGTGGGGGGCATGTTGGTTCCTGTTCTGTTTTTCTTTGTATTTAATAAAAACCATGAGACCTCCGATGCCTGGGGAATCCCCATGGCCACCGACATCGCTTTTTCCCTGGCGATCCTTGGTCTGCTGGGAAAAAGGGTACCGCTGGGACTGAAGGTATTTCTCACCGCTTTTGCAATAGTGGACGACCTTGGGGCGGTTCTGATTATTGCTGTATTTTACAGTTCAAGTATTAAATGGCTTCTCATCCTGATTGCCCTGGTTCTGCTGGGAATATTGTTCTATTTATCCTCCAGGAAAATATACGACAGAACGCTGGGTTGGGTGTTTGGTTTGGCCATCTGGTTCCTTTTCCTGAAGGCTGGCATCCACCCCACCATCGCCGGTGTATTACTGGCACTTACTGTCCCCATCCGTCAAAGAATCAAATTGAGTACCTACGTGAATAAATTATGTGATATTGTTGACGATATTAAGGAATCAGGTGACAAAAATTCACCTTTGCTTACCAAAAAGCAGATTGAAGAGATCGATAACCTGGAAGACTGGACCGAGAAGGTCCAATCACCCCTGCAACACCTGGAACACAAACTGCACCGTTGGGTGGCTTTTCTCATTATGCCGCTGTTTGCGCTGACCAATTCAGGAGTTGAATTCGGGGGCGATATGGCACTGGACACTTCCCTCAGCATTGTCATCATGATATCCCTGGTCTTTGGGAAATTGCTGGGGATCTCATTGATGTCCTGGTTGGGAGTTAAGCTGGGACTGGCTGATATGCCATCAGGAGTTAATTTCAGGCAGGTTATCGGAATCTCACTGCTGGCCGGAGTAGGCTTTACCATGTCAATATTCATTGCCAACCTGGCCTTCCCTGCCGATCCGCTCCTGCTCGATTCGGCGAAGTTGGGTATACTTCTGGGATCCGCGTTGGCAGGACTTGCGGGATACCTGGTGCTTCGACTAAGCAGCAGGCCCGCAACTGACTGAACCATTTTGCCATATGGAGTGTTTAGTCTAAACACAATATCACTATGGAAAAGAGAACAAAAGAGAAACCCTGGAAGCTGAAGACTCCGCCAGGCTCTTCTGAATATGAAATGTATTTGGATGAAAAGGATGGAACTGAAATCATTGTTTGTGTTGTTGGAAAAACCATTCTTCATTACGACGCCCGCTGTATAGCAGATCTACACCAGATGCTGAAAAAGCACGGTGACTGGATGGAGTTGGGAAGCAAGGACGAAAAGCAGGAAGCCAAACCCGGAACCATTGAATTCTGGGGTCGTTCACAGGACAACCCGGCAGGAGGTTGGTATGGACTAAAGAAGAATTTCAGGGGACGCTTCGGGATGTACATTCCCCCGTTAATGGAAGCATTGGGTCTGTGCGAAGTGGAACACAACCCCAGGAGCAACCGCATGAGGGCCATTTGAGACTTAAGATCTATTGACGTGAATACAAGCTTATGCATAATTCTTCTGTCATGGGTGGCAGCTCCAGGTATATAACACTTTCTATTATACTTCTTTCATCAGCTCTTTTATTGAATCATGTTCATGCACAGGACACGCATGCAACATTTTATAAGGAGAGCCTCCAAATCAACAATATTGGAATGATGGTTCTTGGTACCTGGGCCGTAACCAATTTATCCACAGGCGCTTATGGCTGGAGCAAGAATAGTGGAAGCAGGATGTACTTTCACCAGATGAACCTCTTCTGGAATAGCGTAAACCTCGCCCTAGCGGGACTTGCCCTGTACGGAAATTATGCTTCCGAATTTATTAGCTGGCCACCGGAAGAGATTCTTGGCAAGCAACTGAAAACCCAACGTATCTTTCTGATTAATGCCGGGGTGGATGTGGCCTATATGGGAACCGGATTGTTACTTCGAAACATTGCAAGACGTCATCCTAAAAATGAATCCAGGTTGACGGGATATGGAAATTCAATAATGGTACAAGGTGCTTTCCTATTTGTTTTTGACCTGGTCATGTTTGGATTACAACGAGGGCACAGAAACGGATTCCTCGAACAAATTACCCTGACCTCCATGACCGATGGAGTGGGATTAATGCTTACCTTAAACCTTTAGTGCAATCTGATGAACATTCTCCTGACCGGTGCCACCGGATATATTGGCAAAAGACTCTTACCCGTATTACTTGCCGAAGGGCACCATGTGATCTGTTGTGTGCGCGACAAAAGCAGGTTTGATAATTCCAGTTACGATTCCAGGCTGTTGAAAGTTATCGAGGTAGACTACCTGGATCGGGAAACATTGAATGTCATCCCTGCTGATATTGATGTGGCGTATTACCTCATCCATTCCATGTCCTCATCCATTGATGATTTTGAACAACTTGAGAGGGCTTCAGCAGAGAACTTCAGGGAGGGGATGACACAGACCAGCGTAAAGCAGGTCATCTACCTCAGTGGCATTGTTAATAACGAAAAATTGTCCAAACACCTGATATCCAGGCAGGCAGTAGAAAACATACTGTCCGAAGGCACATTTCACCTGACCACCCTGCGGGCAGGAATAATTGTCGGTTCAGGGAGTGCCTCCTTTGAAATCATCCGTGACCTTGTGGAAAAACTTCCTGTGATGATTGCCCCCCGGTGGTTGAATACACTTTCTCAACCCATTGGCATCCGCAATGTGATCCAGTTCCTTAAGGGAGTCATCATGCTTGAAGAGACTTATGACAAGAGTTTCGATATAGGGGGACCCGAGGTGCTATCCTACAAGCAGATGTTGCTAAGATTTGCCGGGGTGCGAAACCTCCGGCGATCCATCATGGTAGTTCCCGTGATGACACCTAAGCTCTCCTCATACTGGCTCTATTTCATTACCTCTACTTCATATAAACTGGCTGTAAACCTGGTACACAGTATGAAAGTTGAAGTTATATGCAGGGACAATAACCTGAAAGAGCTCCTCCAGATTGATCTCCTCACCTATGAAGAGGCAGTAAAACTGGCCTTTGATAAAATTGAGCAACAGGAAATCGTCTCCAGCTGGACCGATGCATTATCGTCACAAATCCTTGAGAAAGGAATCTCCAACCTGGTTAAAATTCCTTCTTATGGCTGTTTTAAGGATCATAAACAAGTCCCGGTTCAGGATGAAGGATTGGTCCTCAACAGGATCTGGTCCATTGGAGGTAAAACCGGATGGTATTATGTAAACTGGCTCTGGGCATTCAGGGGATTTATGGACAAACTGGCTGGAGGCGTGGGTCTTAGGCGAGGAAGAAGAAACAGTAGTGATCTGACAACAGGTGATTCCGTGGATTTCTGGAGGGTCATCTATGTCAGCAAGTCTGAGAAACGCCTGTTGCTATATGCTGAAATGAAATTGCCTGGAGAGGCATGGCTGGAATTCAGGATTGACCAGGGCACCCTTTTCCAAACAGCCACATTCAGACCATTGGGGCTTTCAGGAAGGCTATACTGGTATGCCGCTTTGCCCCTTCATGCCATCGTATTTGGTGGTATGATAAAGAGAATTGCCCGAAGCCCTAAATAATCGCCTATGTCTGTTTACCAACTTTTTGAAGAACAAAAGATCCCGTCAACCATGGACGAAGTGTGGAGATTTATCTCTGCTCCTAAAAATTTACAGGAGATTACCCCCGACCACATGGGATTCAGGATCACTACACGCAACCTGCCAGAAGAAATGTATCCTGGAATGATGGTCGCTTACAAAGTCACTCCTTTTTTGGGTATCAAAATGACCTGGGTGACAGAAATCACTCAGGTGCAAAAGGGAAGATACTTTGTAGATGAACAGAGAATAGGACCCTACACGCTCTGGCACCACGAGCATTTCATTGAGGCTGACCGGGATGGTGTGCTGATAAGGGATATTGTTACTTATAAGTTGCCTTTAGGATTTCTGGGGGTATTTGCACACTGGCTTTTTGTGAAAAAACAATTAAGGGGGATCTTCAGTTATCGAAAACGGGCCCTTGAAAAGAGATTTGGTACTACATAGATCAATTAGAAGATGAAGCTATCACTGTTCTGGTTCAGGCGCGATCTCAGGATCGAGGACAATACAGCTTTAAATAATGCCCTGCTTGCGGGAAATCCGGTGGTACCCATTTTCATTTTTGACCGCAATATCCTGGATGAATTACCGGTGAATGATCCCAGGGTGAATTTTATTTATGAGCGCCTGGAAGCCATTCACCTGCAGCTCCGTTCCCATGGAGGATCTCTTCGTATCTTTCATGGAGATCCCCTTTCTGTGTGGAAAGAACTGATTGCGGATTTGGATATTGGAGCGGTTTACGTGAACAGGGATTATGAACCCTATGGAGTGCGCAGGGATGATACCATTCGTGTTTTGTTGGCAAACCATGGAATCCCATTTAGGGATTTTAAGGACCAGGTCCTTTATGAGAGGGACGAAATTGTGAAAAGCGACGGAAAACCATATACGGTTTTCACTCCCTATAAAAGAAAATGGCTCGGGGCTTATCAATACCATGGGATCAATTCCACATCCCTTCCATCCGAAGGCAAATTTCAGGACACAGATATCCCATTCCCTTCCATTGGGGAGCTTGGATTCGCACCATCTCTGATCAGAGTCGATCCGTTTGACCTTAGCGGCTTAGATCAGTATGAGTCCCTCCGTGACTATCCCGCGGCAGATGCCACAACCTATCTTTCTCCTCATCTCAGGTTCGGGACAGTCAGTGTCCGACAGATCATTGCGAAACTTGGTCCGGGGGATGACACCTTCCTTGGGGAATTGATATGGAGGGAATTTTTTATGCAGATCCTCCATCATTTTCCACAGGTTGTGAATCACAATTTCAATCCAAAATACAATGGAATTGTCTGGAGAAATGATGAAAGCGATTTCAGGCAATGGTGTGAGGGCACAACAGGTTACCCGATGGTAGACGCAGGAATGAGGCAGTTAAACCAGACCGGTTTCATGCACAACAGGGTCAGGATGGTAACGGCCAGCTTTTTGTGCAAGCACCTCCTGATCGACTGGCGCTGGGGTGAAGCTTATTTCGCACAGAAACTGCTTGATTATGAACTTTCATCCAACAACGGCAACTGGCAATGGGCGGCTGGAACCGGGTGTGATGCAGCCCCATATTTCAGAATATTCAATCCTCATGCACAACTAACCAGATTTGATAAAAGTCAGGAATATGTGAGGAAATGGGTGCCTGAATTCGGAACAGATGATTATCAGAAGCCGATGATTGACCATCGGTTTGCACGGATCCGTGCGCTGGAGGTATATAAACGTGGAATTGAGGATTACATCGCTGACACATGATACAAGATAAATTATTAAATTGGCTGTGCGATCAAGTTTATTTGGAACCGAAAACGACATAGACAAAATGCAGCTTAAAACAGAAATGCTCATCCCCTTGGTTTTGCTTGTCTTATGCGCATGCACCACCACAACTTCAAATGAAGAATTGCATTTTACCACTGCCCAAAAGAATGGTGTTTTGGCCAATGAAGGATTCAAACGGTGTTTGGATTTTACACAGGCCTGGCTGGCTGAAGCAGATCCGGTAAGCGGATTGATCCCGGAGAATTTGTACGGGGGTATTGATACCTGGAATGCACATAATTCCGCAGCTGATAATTATCCCTTCATGGTGTTGACCACCTATCTCCTGGATAAGAAGCTGTACAACACCACCATGCAGCAGATGCTCGATTCGGAAAGAACACTTACCTCTCGAATGCAATCATTGCCCGATGCTTATTCATTCTCGAAGAGAGACTTTGTCAATGAAGACATGGATACTTCCCGGATCATATTCGGGACTTCTGAGTATATCAAAGATGGGATTATCCCCTTGACAGAATACATAGGATTGTCGCCCTGGAGTGATCGGATGATTGAAATGCTTGATGATCTGGAGGGAATTATTACAGTGGCAAGTAACATGGAAACTGACACACACTGGAACAGGGTGGACGATGAAATAAATGGTGAATTGTTGCAAATCCTGTCGCGTTTATTCTGGATGACCGGCGAAGAACGTTACCTTCAATGGGCCATAAAGATTGGAGATCATTACCTGGTGGATCTGGACCTTTCCCAATCGGAACGTTTAAGGTTGAGGGATCATGGATGTGAGATTATTGCAGGTATCAGTGAGCTCTATTTTGCCCTCCATTATAAATACCCGGAGAAAGCGATCCGGTACCAACCTGCCATCTATAAGGTGATGAACAGAATCCTGGAAATCGGAAGAAACAATGATGGCATGTTCTTCAATGAAATCAATATGTTAACTGGCGAGGTCCTGGATAGCAATATCGTAGATAACTGGGGTTATATTTACAATGCTTACTACACCATCTATATCCTTGATAACAAAGAAGATTTCCGGGAAGCTGTGCTTATACCTTTGAAATCTGTAAACGGGGGATATAGGAATTATAATTGGGAAAACGGGAGTGCCGACGGATTTGCCGATGCCATCGAAGGCGGAATCAACCTCTATAACCGGGAGGCCATTCCGGAGCTGAAACAGTGGATCAACAGCGAAATAAAAGTGATGTGGTCCTTACAGGATTCAAGTTACCAGGAACGGGCACAAAAATGGAAGAAATCAGGAATCATTGAAGGATGGCACGGAGATGGGAACTTATCCCCGGACCACCCTGATGTATTGTTTATGGCAAACCTGCGGCCTAAGCATCGAACCTTGGCGGGAGGACGTGATCTTCGGAGCAGTTCAAGAGGGTTCCAACCTCTATATCTCAATAGAGGCAAGCGATTCCTGGGAGGGTATCCTTAAATTTGAAGGAGAACGACACCGGGAGATCCTCCACCTTCCTCTTGATTACCCGAGGATCAATCAGTTTCCGGAATGGTACACTGTTACTGAAAACGATCAATACATGGTAAGATCCGGCAAAGAGACCATTGTAAGCGGTCTTGATCTGAGAAGTGGAATGGAGATTCGACTGGAGCCAGATACACCTATGTTGCTGGAAGTCCGCAAAAATGGTATATAGATGGAAACCATCATTACTCTGACAGAAGACAACATCGGGCAGGAGCATATTTGTTGTGCCATTGCTGACAAGAAATGCAAGGGCGGATATGAAGCGAAAAAAGAGTGGATAAGAAGCCAAATAACCAATGGTTTCAAATTTAAGAAGCTGGATGTAAGGGGAAAAGTATTTATTGAATACGTGCCGGCCGAGTTTGCATGGGCCCCCGTGGAGGCTCCCGGTTATATGATGATCAACTGCTTCTGGGTTTCAGGCCAGTACAAAGGTCATGGCAATGGAAAAAGGCTTCTGAATGAGTGTTTCAGAGATTCCAGGGGAATGAACGGGATCGTAGCCATTACCTCAACCAGAAAGCAACCCTTTCTTTCCGACCCGAAATTTTTCAGGAAACAGGGATTTGAATTGTGCGATACGGCAGAACCCTATTTTGAACTGTGGTTTCTGAGTATGAATAGCAATGCCACAGCTCCAAGATTTAAAGATTGTGCCAAGCATGGAACATGTGACAACAAAGAAGGAATCACAGTATATTACAGCAATGGATGTCCGTTTACAGATCATTATGTGGCTGAACTTGAAGAGGTGGCCCTAAAGCGTGGTTTTCAGTACAAATCTGTGAAGATTAAAACCATGGAGCAGGCACAGAATCATTTTGTGCCCTTCACCATTTACAGTGTTTTCAGGGATGGGAAATTTGTTACACAGCATATTTTGAACGAGAAATTATTCGATAAATTCATTCACTAAGCAATTTGGAATGTTGGCTGGTCCTGAACCCATCATGATATCTTCTGATATCATATCCTGGCTCCTGGAGGGAGATGTCTCCATCCAGTACCAGGTCCACCGTGACCTGTTTTCTGAAGACCGCCAGGACCTCCGGGGACGGATCGAATCAGAGGGTTGGGGTGCTGCATATCTTGCCTGCCAGCGGGAGAACGGACACTGGGGCAGATCCTTTTACCAGCCCAAATGGACATCCACCCATTATACCCTGCTGGATCTGAGGAACCTGTGCATCTCACAGAACATAGATCGAATCAGAACAACCATTGCAGGGATTTCTAAAGAGGAAAGAGGAAGGGATGGAGGCATCCATCCTTCGGGATCAGCAAATAACAGCGATGTATGCATCAACGGGATGTTCCTGAATTATGGTTCATATTTCATGGCTGACGAGCAGGATCTCCAACCGGCTGTCGATTTCATATTGAGCCAGCGCATGGCAGACGGAGGTTTCAATTGCCGCCTGAACAGGTCAGGGGCAGTCCACAGTTCGTTGCACACCACCCTTTCTGCTGCAGAAGGAATCCGCGAATACGCCCGTAATGGATATCAGTACCGAATTCAAGAGCTTCTTGAGGCAGAAAAAAGCTCCGTGGAATTTATGTTGCAGCACCGACTCTTCCTCTCGGACAGGACCGGTGAAGTGATCCATCCCGGTTTTCTGAAACTGGCTTACCCCGGGCGATGGCGGTATGATATCCTCCGGGCCCTTGATTATCTGAGACTTGCCAACGTAAATTTCGAAGAACGATTGAAGCCAGCCCTGAACCAGCTCATTAAAAAGCGTCGTAAAAACGGCACCTGGAGTTGTTCAAAACATACGGGAAATACCCATTTTGAGATGGAAACAGGTGGACAACCCAGCCGGTGGAATACCCTGAGGGCGTTGCGGGTTTTACATCATTTCAAAAATCAAGGTTTATAAGTAAAAATATTTATAGATGACAAAACAACGTATATACGCCTTACTGCTGATACTTGGATCATCTTTGTTGCTTTATCGGACCATAACCTTGCTTGCAGCTGGTGTTCTCACCTGGGCCACCTGGTGGGTATCTGTACTTTTGTTTATAGAGCTGCTCAGTGATCTTGGATGTTTTATAAGCTCAATCTGGTGGTACAGGAGCAATGACCGATCCAGGGACCGGATCCCGCTTCGGCTGGGAACTGCAGCAGCTTTGTTTCATGCGCTTCGTGTCCTGATTTTTGTACTGGGTCGAACCGGACCATGGGTCAACTTTGATGTAAGGCCCGAATATCATACCGCTTATGCTGAAACATGGAGCTGGGGAGGAGTCTACTTTGCAGCCGTGATGTCTGTACTTGGAATTCTTGGAGTACTTTTCATCTGGAGAATCAGGGTCCGGAACAGAAAAAAAGAATGAAGACCTTTAGAGGACTCATTCCTTTTCATGATTCGGTTTTACAAAGCTGGACAGGGGTTAGGAATGCTGCTGGCAATGACAGTATCAGGTCAAAGTACCATGGTTATATTCATTAAATAAACCAATTAATATTATATTTTATTATTATTATCTATATAAATCATATTTGGTATTATAAGTTATTTTGGAATATTTAGTTTATTATAATTTATATGAATTATATATAATGATACAAACCGTTACAAAAACACTATATTCGTATAACCAAAGCCCGATCTAACATGAAAATTTTCCACGCTGGATGACAAGAACCATAACAACAATTTCATTGATAGTAACGCACCTTACTTCCTGTCAATACTTCAAAAATACAAACCACCGTCTCCATCGTGGATGACCAGTTTTTCATTGATGGAGATCTCACCTACAAGGAGCGTTATTGGGAGGGCAATAAGATAGAAGGTTTACTCATGAACTCCCGGATGGTACAGGGGATTTTTGATGACATGAATCCGGAAACCGCCGGGAAATGGAAGTATCCCGATACCGGTGTGTGGGATCCCGACAGGAATACGGATGAGTTTGTGGAAGCCATGGAAGAATGGAAAGCCCATGGCTTATTGTCATTTACCATCAATTTCCAGGGGGGAAGTCCCATGGGATATGGGAACCAGGGATGGCACAACTCCGCTTTCGATGAAAAAGGAGAATTGAGACCGGGATATATGGCAAGAATGAAAAGGATTCTTGACAGGGCAGAATCATTGAAAATGGTTCCCATTGTAGGACTTTTCTATTTTGGTCAGGACCAGTACCTGGAGGATGATGCTGCAGTGATCAACGCTGTTGACAATGCCATTGAATGGCTTCATGAACAGGGTTACAGAAATGTTCTGATCGAAGTGGCCAATGAATGTGACAATGGGGGGTATGAACGAAACATCATCAAGGCAGATCGCATTCATGAGTTGATCAACCTGGTTAAATCAAAGGAAAAGGATGGATTCCGATATCTCGTCAGCACCAGTTACAACGGGAACAGAATCCCAAAATCCAATGTGGTTCAATCGGCCGACTTTATTCTAATCCACGGGAATGGAGTAAACGATCCAAAACGCATCACCGAAATGGTTGCATTGACAAAACAGGTGGAGGGATTTACTCCCATGCCGATTGTTTTCAATGAGGACGATCATTATGAGTTTGATTCCGTTTCCAATAATTTCGTTGCCGCAGTTCAGGCCTATGCCTCCTGGGGCTATTTTGATTTCCGCAGGGACGGGGAACCATTTAGTGATGGTTACCAGAGTGTACCTGCAGATTGGAAGATAAACTCAGACAGGAAAAAGGCCTTTTTCGGCAAGGTGAAGGAGATAACAGGTTCAGACATTGAGTAAGCACTACCCACACGGCAATTTCTACCAGGAAATAAAACGGCCCACAAATGACGATGCAAAAGTGGGCCGGGAGGAAAACCTAATCCAATTGCCAGATTAGTCGATATAAAAACCCAAACGGATTTCAATGCGATTGTAGACATCAGTGTAGGTGTACTCCTGCTGGTTCCAATCATATATCTCCGAATAGGAAGTCTGCTGGTATCTGTACATTAAACCTATATCCCAGGCAAAGTGGGTCCGGGATTTAATTTTTAGCCCCACTCCAACGGCCACCAGCGGTCCACCGGTATAGGAATAATCAATATCATATTCAGACCTGTCAGAGGACAGCGGCAGGGAATATCCTCCCTTGGCCATGGCATACGGTACCACATCCCCTTCAAGGAATTCATACCGAAGATCCAGGAATAAAGGCATATAATTGGTGGATAGAAATTCAATCCCCACTCCTACTCCTGTAGTAATACCTAAAGAATTTCGATAACCATTTACCATCACCAGACTGAATGGAGCCACCTGCATATTATTGGAAGACCCGGCCAGAAATCCAACGGAGGTCATGTTTACAAATCCGGTATTGAAACCCAGGGACTCCTTTTCTAAGCCGAAATCATTTATATAAGGTTCAGCAGTGATTTTTTCCACGTCGCCTATTTTATAATACCAGATATTTCCACAAAGATCTGCGATCTTCACATGATCTGTCGGCTCAATCTCCTGGATATTGCCACGGATCACACTACCGGTTTTCAGATATACATGGTCCACATCCTGCGCAGACAGGAACGCTGCGGATGCGATCAAGGCAATCATCAGGAAAAATCGTTCAAAGGCTAATTTATTCATGGATTCCTCTTTAAATTCAGGATTCATTTTCCACAGGATGAATGTTGGGATAGAAAGGTTGCGTGGCCTACGCAACCTGTGATGACCATCATGCATCTTATGGGCAAACCAGTCAAATTCAAAATGCATAGATGATGAAACAGACCCTTTTCCTTTTTACAATACTTGCACTGGCACTCACAGCCTGTGAGGATATGAAACTCCAGACCTATTCTGCCAATGTTCCCTTATATCTGTCTTACGATGAGCTGCGTACCTCCTTCAAAGTATCCGGTGATGAGCCGCTGGTTAAACCAGGGAAGATCTATTTTAAAGATCAATACATGTACATCAACGAATACCAGAAAGGCATTCATGTGGTGGATCTTTCCGTTCCTGCGAATCCGGTTCAAAAAGCATTTATCAATATTCCCGGGAATGTGGATATGGCCATTAAAGAGGATATGCTCTATGCAGACAGCTATGTGGACCTGGTATTGATCGATATTTCCAATCCCGTGTTACCCAAAGAAGTGAAACGGATGGAGGATCTGTTTGAATATGTTATCCCCGCCTATGATTGGGATTACCCCCTGGATGAGATTGACGAAGAGAAGGGTGTCATTACCAAATTTGAGATTAAAAAGGTCACCAAGGAAGTGTACAACAATCCATACCCCTGGCCTGTCTTTTATGACTACGTGGCCTTTGAATCGAGCAGTGTAAGGTACAATGCTCCTTCGGGTGGAGGTGGAAGTGCGTATGGAGTGGGTGGTTCCATGGCACGGTTTATCACCTATGACGATTATCTCTACACTCTGGAAAGCACATACAACCTGAAAACCATCGATATCAGCAATTTGGATCAACCGGAAGTTAAAAATGAACAAAACCTGTGGGGAAATGTGGAAACCATCTTTATTTCGGGTGAACACATGTACGTGGGAACTTCCAACGGAATGCACATCCTTGGCCTTCAGGAGCCCTCTGTTCCGAACCTTTTGTCCACATACCAGCATGTCACTGCATGCGATCCTGTTGTGGTGGACGGAAACCGGGCCTATGTTACCCTCCGCGCCGGCAATATGTGCGGTGGCACTCAAAATTTGCTGGAGGTGATCGATATTGCCAACAAATATGAACCTAAAAGAATGACTTCATTTGCCATGTCTGATCCTTACGGACTGGGCATCGATGGAAGTACATTATTTGTCTGTGAGGGCAACTTTGGTTTGAAGGTGTATGATGCCAGTGATCCATATGCCATCACTTCAAATAAAATTGCAGAATTCCCTGCCATACATGCCCATGATGTGATCCCCCTCTCCTCTTTTCTGTTCATGATTGGAGATGATGGATTTTATATTTATGATTATTCAAATCTGACTGATATTTCTTTGCTGGGAACCCTCCCGGTAGTGCCCCCTGAAGAGTAGACAACTTTCTATTCGCTCCTTTTTTGTCTGATCGATTTTAGCTACTTTTGCAGCTTGAAAATTGAATTAGCAGAAGATGTTTGAAAATTTATCAGATAGACTTGAGCGATCTTTTAAATTGCTCAAGGGACAGGGAAGAATCACCGAGATCAATGTTGCAGAAACCCTGAAAGATGTAAGGCGTGCCTTACTTGATGCGGATGTGAACTTTAAAATTGCCAAGCAGTTTACAGACGAGGTGAAGGAGGAAGCGCTGGGTCAGAAGATCCTCAGTGCTGTGAAACCATCTGAAATGATGGTGAAAATTGTGCATGATCACCTTGCCGAACTTATGGGAGGTGAGAGTGTGCCCATGAACCTGAAGGGAAATCCCACAGTTATACTCATAGCGGGATTGCAGGGTTCGGGTAAAACCACATTCTCCGGAAAACTGGCTTTACACCTGAAGAACAAGCAGGGTAAAAAAAGCATGCTAGTAGCCGGTGACGTTTACCGGCCTGCCGCCATAGATCAGCTGAAGGTGGTTGGGGAGCAGGTGGGAGTTCCGGTATATACCGAAGAAGGGAACATGAATCCGGTAAAAATAGCGAAGGCCGCCCTGAAGGAGGCGAAATTAAAAGGGTACGACACACTGATTATTGATACTGCCGGTCGACTTGCCATTGATGAGGAGATGATGAAAGAGATCGCGGCCATCAAAGATGCAGTGACTCCCCATGAGATCCTTTTTGTGGTGGACTCAATGACAGGTCAGGATGCAGTGAATACTGCCAAAGAATTTAATGAACGTCTGGACTTCAATGGCGTTGTACTTACGAAGCTGGACGGGGATACGCGCGGTGGTGCGGCACTATCCATTCGATCAGTTGTTGACAAACCCATCAAATTTGTTGGAACAGGTGAGAAAATGGATGCGCTGGATGCGTTTCATCCCAAGAGGATGGCCGATCGGATTCTGGGCATGGGGGATATTGTCTCCCTGGTAGAAAAAGCACAGGAGCAATATGACCAGGAGGAAGCCAGAAAACTTCAGAAAAAGATTGCCAAGAATCAGTTTGACTTCACAGATTTCATGTCCCAGATTCAGCAGATTAAGAAGATGGGGAATATTAAGGATCTGGCCAGCATGATACCTGGCATGGGGAAAGCCATGAAAAACCTGGATGTGGATGACGATGCATTTAAAGGTATAGAAGCCATTATCAATTCAATGACTCCCTCTGAACGCTCCAATCCAACCCTTCTGAATGGAAGCAGAAGGAAGCGCATTGCAGATGGCAGCGGGACCACTGTTCCCGAAGTGAACAGGTTGGTTAAACAGTTTGATGAAACCCGGAAAATGATGAAAATGATGACCTCCAGTAAAGGGAAAAGAGCACAGATGCCGAATATGAGATAAACACCCCAATGCTATGCAAATAATTGATGGTAAGGTCACGGCCAAAGTAATTAAAGGAGAGATTAAGAAAGAAGTGGATGAATTGGTTTCTGCCGGAATGAGGCCACCCCACCTTGCCGCTATTCTTGTTGGCCATGACGGGGGCAGTGAAACCTATGTGGCTTATAAAATCAAGGATTGTGAGGAAGTTGGTTTTAAATCTACCCTGGTTCGATTTGAAGTGGATGTTGACGAATCACTTTTGCTGGCAAAGATCAGGGAACTCAACAAGGATGAAGATCTGGATGGATTTATTGTGCAATTGCCCTTGCCGGATCACATAGATGAGCAGAAAGTGATCGAAACCATTGATCCAAAAAAGGATGTGGATGGATTTCACCCGGTAAATGTGGGTAGGACAGTGATCGGGCTTCCATCCTTCGTATCTGCCACTCCATATGGAATAATTGAACTATTGAAACGTTATAATATTGAAACCTCGGGGAAACATTGCGTGGTGGTAGGTCGAAGCAATATTGTGGGTAGACCCATGAGCATTCTGATGTCGCAGAAATCAATAAATGCTACAGTAACAGTGGCACATAGTCGTACAAAGAACCTGGATGAACTGTGTGCCTCAGCTGACATTCTGATTGCTGCGCTGGGTACTCCCGGTTTTATTAAAGCGCATATGGTGAAGGAAGGTGCAGTGGTGATTGATGTGGGAACCACAAGGGTGCCCTCCACCGAAACCAGATCAGGTTTTAGGCTTAGGGGTGATGTAATATATGAAGAGGTAGCTGATAAATGTTCTTTTATCACGCCGGTTCCGGGTGGAGTTGGTCCAATGACCAGGGTTTCACTGTTAAGCAATACCCTTAAAGCCGCTAAGGGAAATTTCGGTTCAATTCATCAAATATGATTCGCCTGTCATTTTTACTGTTTTTCATTTTGATAGCATCCAACGGGTATGCTCAAACTGGCTATGAGCAAAAGGATATTCAGGGGGATGCAAAGGGTTTGACACCCCGGTTCGATGTGGCTTCCGCATGGGAATATGTCCATCAGATTACCCAAACCAAATCCTTGTGGAGGACGGAAGACGATTCGCTACATGCAGCTCTGATCAGATTACTCAATCACACCTCTGAACCTTATGATAGCATCAGCCTGCGTTTAAACAGGTTAAATCTTAAATCCATCAATGTCTCTCTGGAAAAAATTCCCATAAGCGATTCCATGCGTATCAGATGGATGAACGATTCTACATTTATCATAGATTCGGTAGGTTGGAGCTTAAACCTTCTCCTTAAAGAGGAGTTAAAAATCCATCAACCGGTGGATTATTCTGGAATTCTATTCTCGGACTCCATACCTGAGGAAATCCGTATGCTCGATTCAACGCTGTTTATGCCAGATACCCTGTTGATCGTAACCATTGATACGGCTGCTCTGGAATCGCTAAATATTCCTTTACATCAATATTCAGATCAAAAGATCACACCTGCCATTTATGATCCCGGGCTTAACAGGCATGCCTATGTAAGGTCTGACTCAAATTTTGTAGTTCTTACGGATACCATTTACATCTGGATGGCCGACAGGCAATCCCCGTTCTACTCACTCTCCGGAGCGCACCAACTGGACTCCCTTCAATCTGCCATGGAAACCCTGTTGAGTTCAAACGAGAGAAGGGATTCTACCAGGCTGGTATTTAATGATATGTATGGTAAAAGGACTCCTTTCTGGGTCAGCACGGGAAATAGTATTTCGCAAAGATTCTGGGCGAAGAATTACAAGAACGACTCCATTACTCTCTGGATTGGGAATCCAGTTAAGAATGAAATCAGTCTGGTTCTGGAAGATGATATCGACGTGAACCGATTGATGAAAGAAGAGCCAGACCATCTGCCCAGAACCTTAAAAACACCAGACCGCGCATTGGCAAAAATGTCATTGTTAAAGCCTGATCCCATATTCTGGAATTATGAATTTTCCAGTGCATTCACATTCAATCAGACCTTTCTTTCCAACTGGTCCAAAGGCGGTGAAAGCTCCCTGGCCACCATGTTGGATGTAATTGGAGGAGCTACCTATAATAACAAGGATGCTAATACCCAGTGGATCAATAGTGCCCGAATCCAATTTGGATCCTTAATAACCGGGGAAAAGGGGCTCAGAAAAAACAATGACCTGTTTGAACTCAATTCAAAATTCAATAGGAACGCATCGGGAAAGATTGGTTTGAGTGCCTCATTTTATATGAAGAATCAGCTGGCAAAAGGTTATAACTATCCCAACGATTCGGTGGTTGTGTCAAAGTTTTTGAATCCCGGATCCCTCACCATTGGCCTGGGAGCAGAATACAAACCTTTCAAGCATACAACCATCAACCTTGCGCCTCTATCCTATAAAAACACCTTTGTACTCGATACTGTGCTCATTGACCAGGCCAAACACGGGATCGACAATGATAAAAGATCCAAGCAGGAGTTGGGAACCCAAATCGTTATGATCAATAACTTCAAACCCATGGAAGATCTGAACATCACCAATAAGCTCAGGCTATTTTCCAACTACCTGAACCATCCGGAGAACATCGATATAGATTGGGAATTGATAATCGATAAGAAAATTAACTGGTTTTTCACCATCAGGCTCAACCTGCACCTGATCTATGATGATGATATCCGTTTTACTCTCTACGGATCTGATGATCAGCCAATTCTATTACCCAATGGAAGTCAGAAGAAGGTGGCTAAAACTCAGTTCAAAGAATTTGTAGGATTATCGATGCTATTCAAGTTCTGATTATTGCATCAACAGTTCAATACGCTTCTGTTTTTCTGTCATCTGAAGCCAGTAGTATAGCTGATATAGTTTCGCATTGGTTTGCTGTTCACCCGGATCCAGGTCGTGGGCTTTTTCAAACCATTTAACTGCTTCCCGGAATTGATCCAGGGCCCTTATCCTTGTTGCCTGATAATCTGCATTATTACTGATCTGCTGTGCCAATTCATTTATTTCCACACCCTGGTTATAATAGCAGATTCCCAGGTTATAATAGATTCCCAGTTCACGTGGCGCAAGTTCACTGGCCATCAACAGACTTTCGATGGCTTCATCATAAAGATTCAATCTCTGATATACCAATCCGCGGGTCCACGGAAAATGATAATTGTCAGGGTGACGAACAGATGCAGTGTCCAGTGTAGTAACTGCCTGTTCCATCCTGCCTGATTCAACCAATAAATCAATCAATTGTAAAACAATGGTCTCATCACTGTTATATTGTTCAACAGCCTCTAACAGGACCTTCTCTGCCTGTTGGGAATCCCCGTTATTAATATGAGCCTGGTAAAGTAAGAGGACCGAATTGGAAGAGTATTGATCATCACTGAGTCCCGTCAGATAACTGATGGCCTTTTCCCAATTCTTTGATTCAAATGCAGCCATGGCAGTGTTGTAGACCAGATTTGTATCCGTTTCAACCGAAAGCAAAGGGCTCTTACTAATCATCAAGGCATGTTCGAAGGCCTCCAGTGCTTTTGAATATTCCTTTCTCATGAAGTGCCTCTCACCAAGCTTCTGAAAATCATTGGCGAGGGCATAATAGTGCAATGAAATGGTGGATGATATTCTGCTCCTGGAGTCCAGTTCCATCGCCTTTTCGTATGCATTGTAACCTTCGATCAGCTGGTTCGGGTAGAGGTTTATTTTTTTGGTCTCATTCTTATCAAAGCCAGCTTCAAAAGCTTTCTGACAGAGTAATCCTTTGGCGTAATAGGTCCTGTGCCACCTGGCGGTTTTATCATTGGATACAGCCAGTTCAATGGCCTCTTTGGCCTCTTCATACTTCTCCGATTCGATCATCTGGAACACCGAAAGAACCCTGCTCTTTTGACCACTGGAGGGCAGGATCGAAAATATAAAAAGGCTTATGAAAAGCAATCGTTTAACCATACCGGCTTTTTTACATTCGCTCCGGAACCTCTATTCCCAGCATATCCGTTCCCGTAAGGATAATAGTTCCTATGACCTCCACCAGAAGCAGACGCTGTCTCACCATCTCCTGGTTTTCGGCACTCAATATGCTATAATCATGGTAGAACTGGTTAAACTCCTTGGCCAGCTCATACAGGAAATTGGCGATTAATGATGGATTCAGGGTACGGGAAGCTTCAAGAATAATATCTGGATAATCATACATCATCCTGATGAGGGAAATTTCCTTCTCATTCAGATCCAGATCTCCAACAGATTTCGGGGAATCCTCCCCTTTTCTCAAGACGCTCTTGATCCGTGCGTAGGTGTATTGAATAAAGGGACCCGTATTTCCATTAAAATCAACCGATTCTACCGGATCGAAGGTCATGTTTTTCTTGGGATCAACCTTCAGAATAAAGTACTTCAATGCTCCCATTCCTACCTGCCGGTAGATCCTGTTTTTTTCCTCGATGCCATACTCCTCCAGTTTTCCCAGTTCTTCTGACATAAGCCTGGCTGTCTCTTCCATCTCATCCATCAGATCGTCGGCGTCCACCACCGTACCCTCCCGGGATTTCATCTTCCCCTCCGGCAATTCCACCATTCCGTAGGAGAGGTGATACAGTTTATCGGCCCAGCTAAATCCAAGCTTCTTTAAAACAATGGCAAGGACCTGAAAATGATAGTTCTGCTCATTGCCGACAACATATATGTGTGAATCGAATCCATACTCATTATAACGCTGATTGGCAGTGCCAACATCCTGGGTCATGTACACCGATGTCCCATCTGCCCTTAGCAGAAGTTTATGATCCAGGCCCTCATTCTCCAGGTTAGCCCAAACAGAGCCATCTTCTTTTTTATAAAGTACTCCTTCCTCTAAACCCTTCAGCACAATCTCCTTTCCCAGCTTATAAGTTTCGGATTCATAATAGATCTTATGAAAACTAACCCCAAGTCTGCGATAGGTCTCCTCAAATCCAGCGTATACCCAATTATTCATTGTCTCCCAGAGCTTCTTCACAGCAGGATCTCCTGCCTCCCATTTCCTGAGCATCGCTCTGGCTTCCTCAAGGACAGGTGCTTCTGCTTCAGCATCTTTCTTTGATTTTCCGGCATCAACCAGTTCTTTTATCTGGGACTTGTAGTTCTGGTCAAATTGAACATAATACTTTCCAACAAGGTGATCTCCCTTCATACCTGTGGAGTCGGGAGTTTCACCCTTGCCGTGTTCCTGCCATGAAAGCATTGATTTGCAAATATGAATTCCACGGTCATTCACCAGATTCACTTTCGTTACGTGGTTCCCGCTGGCCTGCATAATATTAGAAACCGCATGACCCAGAAGGTTATTTCTTATATGCCCCAGATGAAGTGGCTTATTGGTATTGGGAGATGAAAACTCGATCATCACCTTTGGAGCGTTGTTACCCACCGGTTTCATCCCATATTGTGAGGAGCGAAGATCGGTATCTAAAAATCCTTTCCAGTAACGTTGGGAGACCACAAGATTTAGAAATCCTTTGATTACGTTGAAGTCCGATAGTGTATCTGAATGATCAGTCAGGTACTTGCCAATAATTGTCCCGGTCTCTTCAGGAGAACTTTTCGAGTATCTGAGCAGGGGAAATACAACTACCGTAAAATCGCCCTCAAAATCTCTTCGTGTTTTCTGAATCTGAATCTGTTCTTCAGGGATATTAAGGCTCCAGATTTCCTTGACAGCATCTGCCGCCAGAGTTCTTATTATTTGATCTATTCGCTGCATCTTAAGCATGCCCACCGGCGAAGACCATGTATTTCTTGTGTTTCCTGAGTTCCTTCAGATACAACCTCACCAGAATTGCAAGTGTTAATCTTAACAGAACATAGGAGCTCCAACTTCTGTTTTCCCGAGGAATCCAGCTTTTATGTCCCTGGTACCCTTTCACAATCTCTTTTGTGATGTCCTGGGATTTGGTATACTCCAGGCTGTTACCTGCAGCATAACCATGGTATGCTTCTTCATTGGCATGGTAAAGCAACATGCTCTTTTTCCACCACCAAAGTGATCTTCCGCTGTCCTCGCTCCTACGCAAAATGTCAGCCACAAGAAATCTGCCATTGGGCTTCAGTACACGTTTGATCTGGCTGTAGAAAGCATGTTTGTCAGGGTAATGAAGTGCACTTTCAATGCAAATAAGAATATCGATGGAATCATCCTTAACATGATCAAGTTTCTGTGCATCATCCTGAAAAAAACTGGTGTTTTCAGTAGATTTGTTCTCCAGGGCAAGCTTCAGGTTGTCTTCGTTCAGATCTATTCCAATTACTTCAATATCAGGGTATTCCTCAGAAATATAATGGCAATTGGCACCATTTCCGCAACCCACTTCCAGCAGTGTTTTATTGGAGATTTCCGAAAACTCAGAAATGCAATGATCAACCAGGTTGATTTGTCGCTGCTCAAAAGATTCACTATCATCCTTGTAGTAAGGGAAATGCAACATCAGGTTTCTGCCATAGACAATCTTATAAAGCTCGTTTAGTAGTTTGTAATACCTTTTAAAGGAGCCCGAACCTCGAATGAACCTAACAATTCTCATAAGTTTCGTTATGATAAGAACAAATTACATTTAAAAACGCCAAAAATAGGAATATTATCCATATGAATCTAATAATTACATCGCTCATCCCTATCTGTAACAAAAAAAAGATCCCCCTGCTGGCGCAGAGGGACCCTAAAACTAAACTAACCCTAAAACTAAATCTATGAAAAGAAATGTAGAATAAAGAACGAAATTATCTATTTGATAATCAATAAACTTTCTACACTTATTAAACGTGCAATTAAATAAAATGTTGCACTATTTTTTCAAAAAATACATTAAAAAATGTTAATATTTTTTGCCCTATCTTTAACAATTAGACTTAAAAATCACCCGTTGGTTTAATATGACTGTGCAATATCTTCATATTGTATCATTCAATATTCCCTTTCCACCTGATTATGGTGGAATCATCGATATTTATTACAAAATCAAGGCCCTGAAAGAGGCCGGAGTTCAGATAATACTTCACTGTTTTGAATACGGACGTCAACCTGCCAAAGAACTTAAGGATCTTTGTTTTCAGGTACACTATTACCATCGAAAATCTGGATTAGCTTATTTCCTAAAATCCGATCCTTATATCGTTACAACGAGAGACTCAAATTCTATGCCAAATAATCTTCTGAAAGACTCCTTTCCAGTATTATTTGAAGGACTTCATACCACAGGTATGCTCAGAAGATGTGTAAATGCCAAAAAGAAGACCCTTGTCAGGGCTCATAACATTGAACACCAGTACTATCGCGCCTTGTCAAAGAGCGAGCCCAATCTTTTTCGTAAGTTCTTTCTTCACTCTGAATCTAAAAAATTAAAGCGTTACGAGCCATTGCTGCAACAGGCTGACCAAATTTTGGGGATCGCAAAGCATGAAACGGATTATTTCAACAGCACCTATGGAAGCGCTGTTTTTGTGCCCGCTTTTCATCGGTTTGATGAAGTCGAATCGTTACCGGGGAAAGGGGATTATATCTTGTTTCATGGAAATCTGAGCGTTTCTGAGAATTCTGAAACCTTTGTGAAAATGGCTGCAGAATTGCTCTCAAAAACCAACTATCCTGTGATCGTGGCCGGAAGAAATCCCACCGATAGATTCCGGAAGAAAATAGCCCGCTTCGCCCAAATAGAAGTAATCGCCAATCCAACTGACCAGGAGCTCGATGCGCTCATACAGAACGCCCAGGTAAACCTGCTTCAAACCTCACAATCCACCGGTATCAAATTGAAACTTCTTCATGCCCTCTATTTAGGCAGACACTGCCTGGTAAATGACCTCATGGTGGAAGGAACCGGGTTGCATCAACTCTGTACGGTTTCCGGCAATAAGCAGGAATTGAAATCCAATCTTGACAGGTTAATGGAGTTGCCATTTGATGAATTGCAAATCAGGGCAAGAAAAAAGACCCTGAAGGAATTCTCCAACAGGGCCGGTGCAGAAAAAATCCTCAGGTTAATTAGTTAGGCCTCTCCCTCTTCGTTTCGCTCAGGTCTGTCAAAACGCTCAGGTCTGTCCAGGATGGAGAAGATCAGGACAACCACAGCTGCAGCTGCAAGAATGACCATTAATGATTTGAACATGCGTGCAATGAGGTCCTCTATATCCACCACCTCCCAAATACCCAGAATGGCTACTAAAGAAAATAATAGAACAAGAATGGACAATGTATAGGCAATGATCTTTTTTACTCTCATCTTATTAAAGTTTAGTTAAACCGGTTCAAATTACTGAATTAATTATCCTTTATCAAGTATCGGGCCAGGCTATAGATGTTATCAAAAGAGATGGTCTTGTCATTGATCGATAGATTCCAGCGATAATCTGTGCCATTGACAACTATTTCCAGCAATGTATCACTGCCATCTTTCACCTCGAAACCCAGCCGCTCCAATGCACTCCGGGTCCACGTTAATACATGATCCGTCTTGCCCCTCAGTCCAATTGTGCCTTTGGGCTGCTCGGAGTATTTAAAACGGCGGCTTTCTTCATCAAAGGTGATTCCACTGGTATCAAAGAGCGATCTGATAAGTCCGGAAATTCCCAGATCCTCAGGTGCGCCTTCCAAAATTTCACCACGGTGAATCACCCAGAGCTTGTCAGCATACAACATGGCTGTCTCAAGATCATGGGTAGAGTAGACGATAGATTTTCCTCCGTCCCGGAATCCTGTCAGTAAACGAATCAATTCATATTTATTAGGAATATCAAGAAATGCTGTGGGTTCATCCAGTACCATCAGGGGCGTATCCTGCACCAAAGCACGGGCAATCATGGCCCGCTGTCTCTCACCATCACTCAATTGATCCAGTTTGCGATCCATGAAGGATCTCATCTGGACCTCAGCGAGGGCCTGTTCCACCATTGCACGATCCTTGGGGCCCAACTTGCCCAACCATCCCGTATAGGGCATCCTTCCCAATGCAACCAGTTCTCCAACTGAAATGGAGGGCAATTGAGAAACCTGGGATGAAACATAACTAACCTTCTTGGCCCGTTTACGCAGATCATATGCCTGCAGAGGAGTTTTATCAAGGTGGCACACTCCATCCAGTAAAGGGATTAAGCCGATCATGGATTTTAGCAGTGTACTTTTGCCGGTCCCGTTTCTCCCAATCAAAGCGACCATCTCCCCCGATCGGACAGTGAGGTTAACCTGGTTTAGAAGTGCATGATCCCTTTCATAGCCAATGGCCAATTGCTCCAGCACAATGATATGGTCCGATGATTCCATCGCCATTAGAAGGATTGTACTTTTCGATTCATAATGACCAGCCAGATCACCACCGGAATTCCAATTAGGGAAGTCACTGCATTGATGGGTAACACCCTTTCAGTTCCCGGCAATCTGGGAAATTATATCACTTAACACAAGTACCACCATTCCGGTCAGCATGGTGGCCGGCAATAAAATCCTGTGGTCCGATTGCCTGAAACAGGAATCGGGCCATGTGGGGGACTGCAATTCCAATAAATCCAATGGGTCCGCAAAATGCAGTGATTGTTCCTGCCAGAATGCTGGTGGTGGCAAATATGATTATTCTGGTGCGCTGAATCCTGATCCCCATGGTAACCGCATATTCCTCTCCCAACATTAATCCGTTCAACACCTTTAAATACCCAAAGGATAGCAAAAGTAGCGGAAGGATGGCCCATGTCATGATTTGCAGCTGAGCCCCTGTGACATTCCCAAGGCTACCCATACTCCAGATTACAAATGACTTGAGTGCAGCAGCCTGACTGAAGTATTGCATGATGCTGATTACGGCTGCCAGTCCACTTGAAAACATGATCCCCAGGATAAGGATGGTCATAACATCTTTGATCCTGAAGGAGACAAAAAGAAGCAGAAGCATGACCATCCCCGCGCCGATCCAGGCTGCAAGGGCCAGACTCCAGGTAGCCACAATTCCGGTGGAACCAATGCCCAAAACCACAAGCGCGGCTCCGAAACTGGCACCCGAACTAATACCCAGAACATAAGGTCCAGCCAGTGGATTCCGGAACAGGGTTTGCATTTGCAGACCACAAACCGGTAGTGCGGCCCCTGCAAGCAAGGCTGTGGCCAGGCGGGGAAGCCTGAATTTATTCAGGATGATCAGCTGTTGTTGCGAAAGAGAATCCGAGCCTTTCAGGTGCTGTATGATCTCTCCAAAGGTGATCTTTACACTTCCCAATCTGATATCCAAAAGTGCCAGCACTACCAGGAGCAGCACCAGTATAATCATGATAAAGAAACTCCTGGATTGGATTTTCACATCCTACTTCTTTAGGTCGTCCACAACCTCCGCCAGCTTGATCAGGTCCAGTTGCACCTGTTTGAAGTGATCTTTCAAGGAGGAGGAATCGGCATCAGTTTTAGGGTGATTTGTCCTCATA
The DNA here is from genome assembly GCA_963710385.1 of uncultured Bacteroidales bacterium. GTDB lineage: Bacteria > Bacteroidota > Bacteroidia > Bacteroidales. The sequence continues at coordinate 49,449 of CAVQAB010000021.1, forward strand.
ATCAATTCATTCCTGAGTAATACTATTTTCTTTATTACCTCATCAAATTTATTTTCAGAAAGCTCCTCTGAGTAATGTCTGTAGGAAAAACATTCCTGCAATAGATCAAATGCAAGTTTATTGATGTCTTTCTTCAATAGCCTGATGCTTGCCATGGATGTGGGTTTATTCCTTCAAAAGTAAGGATTATTTTAATTTCCTGTAGTAAATATACTGATGATCTGTCATTAAATCAGGATGAAAGACTGCAATCAGATCTGCCAAAAGCAGGTCAGGTCTTACGGCCCCGGACTCCCAATAATCATTTCCTCCTCCCGTGGTCAACCGTTCATTGTTATTATATACATTGCCTTTCTGAAGCACAGGGAGTGCGCTGAACCGCTCATCAAATTGAAATAATTCCTCCAGATTTATAGCTGCACCCGGGTTGATCCAGATGTCAGCCTCCACGGCCTTTGCATAGACAGATTCCAGGTCCAGGGGTATGGCCTGGGTGGACCCGGTGTTTTTCCATAGATAAGAACCCCCTGCATCTTCGATCAACCTGGCAGCAAAGCTCTTACCACCAGCCATATACCATGTATCCTTCCAGGGAAGACCGGTAAACACCCTGGGTTTATTTTCCATTTGGACTGCCCTTGCAGTCAGGCTCTGGTAGGTGGAATCAATGCTTTGAAAGAAAGTGTCTGCTTTCTCCTCGAGACCGAAAAATAGGGAAAAAAACCTGATCCACTCTGCCTTCCCAAGGGGATGAGTTTCAAGGTAATCTCCACAGAACACCACCGGCACCTCAAGTTCCGTTAGTTTTTCGGATATGGCCCGTATACTACCCTCCACTCCATACATGAACAGCACATCCGGTTGAATATTGACAATGGACTCATAATTTAGCCCCTGATCATAACCCACTTCCAACACCTTTCCCTCTTCAATCCTGCTTCGCATTTCGGGATTGTAAATAAAGTCGGTACCTGAAGCCCCCACGATGGCATTTGCCATTCCCAACTGATGGATCATGGCCACATGGGTGGTGGAGAGTGTAATCACCCTCTGAACAGGAATTTTGATAAAAGGAAGGTCAGAAAGTGAATCAGGAACCACTTCCCTGCGCTCGGCCAGCACATAGGAAAAGGTTACATTGCTGCTGTTTTGCCAGGGATCGTGCACACCCAATAGCTTGAAATTACCCCTGTCTGACACATCGAAGCCGTTCGCATAGATTGTAAAGGAATTTTCTCCGTCCGGATAGGTGATTGGGTTTATGTCGCTGTTCCGCATACAGCTGCATAAAAGAATGGATGCGATCCCCAGCCATACGAACTTCATCATCGGGTCACAATGAATTTATGATTCTCCTGGAAATTATGGGCATCAAATGAAATCAGGTAAATGCCAGGTGAAAGGGGTGAAGTATCAACCTCTCCAGATCGGTCCCCATCCAGATTTCCTGATATTTTTAAGGCTCCTGAAAGGTCAAAGATCCGGTATACGAACGAACCTGCAGGTGAAAGTCCCGAAGATATATGGAGTATTTCTGACACAGGATTGGGATATATGCTGAAAGTTCTTTCCCGCAACAATCCGAGGAGGATCAATGCCCGTTGGATGGTAACCTCCAATGGTGATCGCTCCTGTTTGAAGAGGATCAAGCCAGGGTTGCAATGAGGGTCCGTTAGGACCATAAAAATCCCAGGAGTACCGTAACCTGGTAAAATAATCATCATAATTGAACGCCTGGTTATAAATGATCCGGTCGGTTTCCACATTGTAGCCGATTGAGTCACCGCATTTGGCTATTCCACCGCTCAATGTCCCGATCACCCGCTTCCCTGAATTGAAAAGAGGAGCCCCCGAGGAGCCCCCTTCCGTGGATCCTATATCCCATCCCAGGATCCACCAGAATGAAAAATAGTAATAATCATCCAGGTCAGAATAGGGAACATCTCCAGGTTGCTTGGGAATGGAAGGAATCTCAAAATCTGTGGATATTTTCTTCACGTCACCCCATGGATGATGGATGGTGGATGTTCCGGATGTTTGAAAATCCGATCGATCCCAGCCTGCATAATATACATTAAATGAATCGGGAGGAGCAATGGATAGCTTCACAAGGCTAAAGTCCAGGCTATCTCCAACAGCCATGGTATCACAACCCGCTATGGACATGCTAAGGGGACCATCCCCACCAGAGCAGGAAGGACTTTCATAATTAAAATAGAATACAGTCTGATCGGCGTATTCCTTTTTATTAATGCAGTGTTCTGCAGTCAAAACATATGGTGTGCCATCATATGCAGTATTATTCAATAATACTCCAGTACAATACTGTCTCGTTGTGTATAATCTTACTACGGACCTTTTTGCAAGCTGCCAATTATCGCCTTCCTTACAATTAATATCAATTTCACATGCCTGGGAGCAACCAAATTCTCCAGGATTGCACAGATTGGGAGCAGCAAGATGTTTGATATCGAGGAATGCATGGGAAATGGATTCTAAGGTCAGGCTTCCATAATGGGTGATATCCTGATGGTACCTGCATTTCTATGATCACTTCATCACCCGTCGTATGTCCCACCGGCAGCATCCCTGAGGATTTATTGTTCCCTGAAGTGAATGCTCCTTTTATATGACGCTGGTCAGGATCGTATACAAACACCTTTACTCCCGGCTTCAAGACGATACTCATTAAAAACCAGTCCCAGAGAGTATGCTTCGGGAGACACAATATGGACCCTCCACACCCTGTAATTTTCCTGTTCCATCCAGCTGCCATGTGTTCCTCAGGTGAGAGATCGACAGGACGCTCGAGCGCAAATTGCAGCGGTTTCTTATAGCTTTCCTGGTTCATCAGGATTCCTGGCTTCAATCTCCAAAGGATCCACAGGAGGCAATACATACATCACCTCGGCTGCTTTAAGCTGGCTTGAATGACCGAAAGGTTTGCCGGGAAACTGCAGCTGAGCCTCCAGAGCCGTGGTTCCAATACTCCACAAAAAGCATGCAGTAACTAATATGTATCGATTTCTTAAAATCAAATCAGCTGTTCTAACAGGGTCCAAGATCCGCTTAAAAGTAGAGAATAAAACCTAAAGGAGAAATATTTTTTACTTTTGTTTAAAAGTTGATTCCCATGACTCCAGAGCAGGCAAAAGAGAAGATTGACACACTCAGAAAAGAGGTTCACCAGCACAATTATAATTATTATGTCAAATCGGATCCGAAGCTTAGTGATTATGAATATGACTTGATGATTAATGAGTTACATACTCTTGAGCAGGAATTTCCTCAGTTCGATGATGAAAATTCACCCACGAAAAGGGTGGGAAGCGATTTGAATCAGGAGTTTAAATCATTTCCTCATCAATATCCCATGCTTTCACTTGGCAATACATACAGCAAGGAGGAGCTGGTGGATTTTGACCAGCGGGTCAGAAAGATCACAGGTGATGAAATTTCCTATTATTGCGAACTTAAATATGACGGAGTGGCTGTGGCACTGACTTACAGCCATGGCTCTATTAACAAGGGCACTAACCAGGGGAGACGGTACCCGTGGAGATGATGTAACCTCAAACATCCGGACCATACGGAGTATTCCTTTACAACTGGTCGGAGAAGACCTCCCCGATCAGCTTGAAATCAGGGGTGAGGTAATTATTCCTCTGGCTGATTTCGAGGAGATGAACAGGAGACGAAAAGAGGAGGGTGAACCCCTATTTGCAAATCCAAGGAATTCAGCATCGGGGTCGCTGAAAATGCAAAATTCGTCAGAAGTTGCCCACCGGCCACTTGACTGCCTTTTCTATTATATTCCCGGTGAACAACAACTGTTTCAGTCACATCATGAAGGGCTGGAAAAGGCAAAATCGTGGGGTTTCAAGGTTCCTCCCTATAACCGGATGGCTGACTCACTCCCGGAGGTATTTGAATTTATCGACCACTGGGCCACGGCCCGTGACCAGCTCCCTTTCGAAATTGACGGAGTGGTAATTAAAGTGGACTCCATCACCATGCAACAGCAATTGGGATTTACGGCCAAAACCCCCCGATGGGCCATCTCGTATAAATTCCAGGCCGAACAAGCGCTTTCCAGATTGATCAGTATTGATTTCCAGGTGGGAAGAACCGGCGCTGTTACACCTGTGGCAAACCTCGAACCGGTACAGCTGGCCGGAACCACGGTAAAAAGAGCTTCACTACACAATGCCGATCAGATTTCAATGCTGGATGTGAGGATTGGAGACCAGGTTTACGTAGAAAAGGGAGGAGAGATCATTCCTAAGATCGTTGGGGTGGCAAAAGAACAGAGGAATCAAATTTTCTGAACCTTTCGGCTTTATTACACACTGTCCGGAATGCAACACTCCCCTGGAACGTAAGGAAGATGAAGCAGCACATTATTGTCCAAATGCAAATGGGTGCCCCCCCCAGATAAAGGGTCGGATTGAGCACTTTATAAGCCGAAAAGCCACTGGATATCAATGCTGCTGAAGCCACAATTGATCTGCTGTTCAGGGAGGGACTGGTGCACAATGTGGCAGACCTGTATGAGCTTGAATACCATAAAGTTGTCAACCTGGAAAGATTTGGAGAGAAGTCAGCGCAAAACCTGATAAAGAGCATAGAGCTTTCAAAACAGGTACCCTTTCAACGTGTGCTCTATGCACTTGGGATCCGGTACGTTGGTGAGACTGTAGCCAAGAAACTTGCAGAGGCTTTCAAAAACCTGGATAACATGGTTGCAGCTGACCAACAGTCACTGGAAGCTGTGGATGAGATTGGGGAACGGATCGCCCAATCGGTGATATCCTATTTCGAGGATCCATTGAATCAGTTATTGGTATACCGTTTAAAGGAATCCGGACTGCAATTCAGTTTGGCAGGGGAAACGATATCAAAAAGCAAAACGCTTGAAGGCAAATCCTTCGTTATTTCAGGGGTATTTCAAAATCATTCCAGAGAGGAGTTAAAGGTCCTGATTGAACAGCATGGAGGACGAAACTCAGGATCCATCAGCTCAAAAACTGATTATGTTGTTGCCGGAGCAAATATGGGTCCAGGCAAGTATGAAAAAGCTCAGAAGCTGGGCGTACCTATTATTACAGAAGATGAGTTCACATCCATGTTATCCTAGTCACATTCATTTTTAATTGTATTTTTGTTATTGCAATGGCTGGATTAAGAGAATACATCGGCAAAAGGGTTCTAAAAAAGAAGAAGAAGGGCTACCAACGTGAGGTATGTGTGCACAATTTTGAAACAGCAAAATCGGCTGTGATTCTTTTTGATGCCAGCGAACCAGACACATTTCAGGTCATTAAGGATTTCAGAAAGTTTGTTGAGAGCCAAGGCATAAAATGTGCTGCCTTCGGTTATGTAAAACAGAAGGAAATTCCGCAGGAGATGCTCTTTTGGAAGAACTATTCCTTTATCACCAAAAGTGATCTTAACTGGTATTTGAAACCCACCGGAGAATCAGTGGAAAGTTTCTACAATCAGAATCCCGACATGCTGATCGATTTCACCAGGGAACTTCCCCTGGAGCTCCAATTTCTTATCCAACTCTCAAGCGCCAGGTTTAAAATAGGTTCATTTACAGAAAAGGAGAATGATTATGACCTGATGATCAACCTCACAGAACAGAAGGATATTGCATTCCTCGCGGAACAGATCAGGCATTATGTTGCCATGTTAAACCCATCAAACTGATTCGATCCATGGACAAAACAGATCAATTCACTGGAACAGGTGTTGCCATGGTTACACCCTTCAACACGACTGGAGAAATCGATTGCGATCAGCTTTCAGTGCATACCGACCGTTTAATAAACAATGGTATCAACTACCTGGTCGTGCTTGGAACCACTGCTGAAACTCCTACCCTTTCTCAGGAGGAGAAATCGAATATTATCAACTGCGTTGTGGATGCAAATGGCGGCAGGGTTCCCGTTTTAGTGGGCATGGGTGGAAACAATACCCGGGCAGTAGTGGAATCCATCAGAAGTATTAACCTGAAGGGTGTCAATGGATTACTAAGTGTGGCGCCCTATTATAACAAACCTTCACAGGAAGGATTATACCAGCATTTTGCCGCAATCGCAGCTGTATCGGAGCTTCCCATTATGCTTTATAATGTTCCCGGACGTACCAGTTCAAATATATCTTCGGTAACTGCACTTCGCCTTGCGCATGATTTTAAAGAGCATATTGTAGCCGTAAAGGAGGCATCGGGCAATCTGGAGCAGGTCATGGAGATCATTCGTGATAGACCCGAGGGATTCCTGGTGATTTCAGGCGATGATTCAATCACCCTGCCCATGATCGCAGCAGGAGGAGAAGGATTGGTAAGTGTAATTGGAAATGCATATCCGGCGCTGACCTCCACCATGGTTGCCGCCGCTTTGGATGGCTCCTATGACAAAGCCCGCGAAATACACTACAGGCTATTTCCCATGATGAAAGCCATATTCAAGGAGGGAAATCCCGCCGGAGTGAAAGCATCCATGGAAATTCAGGGATGGATAGAAAATGTTTTAAGATTACCTCTGGTTCCTGCAAGCTCTGACTTGTACCAGGAGATTTCCCGCCTGGACGGTGAGTTGCATTAGAATTGCTTAACCAGGTCCTCCCGGCCCGCCATGACAGTTCTTATATTTTTTTCCACTTCCACAGGGGCATGGTTCGTTGCGACCCACTTTCTTTTCCACCCTCACCGGCTGGTGAGCCTGGGTTCTTCCGTCCCGGGACTTGCCTCCACCCGAAGGATCATTGTACGTGGTCATCTCATCCTTATTGGCTTCGAACTTACTGAGATCCATCTTTTTCGGGGCCTCAGCTCGTTGAATGCTGCTTGGATCGCGCAATGGAATATGGGCCTTCATCAAAGTGGAGACCACATCCTTGTTCACCTTTTCGATCATGGCTGTGAAGAGCTCAAATGCTTCAAACTTATAGATCAGTAAGGGATCCTTTTGCTCATACTGGGCATTGCGGACCGATTGCCGCAGGTCATCCAGTTCGCGCAGGTGTTCCTGCCAGGACTGGTCTATGGTAGCCAGGATAATGCTCTTCTCATAGGATCTGACCAGCTCCTTGCCTTTGGATTGATAACATTTCTCAAGGTTGGCCAGTACCTGGAATACCCTGGTCCCATCGGAAACGGGTACCACGATATTCTCATATACCTGGCGCTGATGTTCATACACCTGGTTGATCACGGGCATGGCCTGCTCTGATATGCTCTCCTGTTTTCGTTTGTAAGTTTCAAGCAGATATTTCATAGATCTTATCCACCAGTTCATCGCTGTTCATCCTTTTAAACTCCTCTTCCGTACACCGGAGATTCAATGGAGAAGAACCGGATCAGTTCCAGCTTAAAACCATCATAATCACCAATTTGATGGAATGTATTGACAATACTCTCTGTCACATCATACATCATATTGGCAATATCCAGGCCAATTCGTTCTCCAAAAAGTGCATGCTTTCGGCGCTTATAGATCACCTCTCGCTGGGAGTTCATCACATCGTCATACTCCAGCAGATTCTTCCTGATCCCAAAGTTATTCTCCTCCACCTTTTTCTGAGCCCTCTCAATGGACTTGGTGATCATGGAGTGCTGAATCACCTCCCCTTCTTTCAGTCCCAGTCTATCCATCATCCCGGCAATTCGTTCCGATCCGAACAGACGCATCAGGTCATCTTCCAGGGAAACATAGAACTGGGAGGATCCCGGATCTCCCTGCCTGCCTGAACGTCCTCTCAACTGACGGTCCACCCGTCTGGATTCATGTCGTTCTGTACCAATAATGGCCAAGACCTCCAGCGTCTTCACTTCATCGTGAAAGTTTGATATCGGTTCCCCTACCAGCCATGTTGGTGGCAATGGTTACGGTCCCGGCTTTCCCTGCCTGCGCCACCACATCAGCCTCCCGCTGGTGCAGTTTTGCATTCAATACATTGTGGTTAATTTTTCTGATCTTGAGCATTTTAGACAGCAATTCAGACACTTCAACCGAGGTAGTACCCACCAGGGCGGGACGACCCGCCTTGATTGAGCTGTACAAGTTCATCAATTACTGCATTGTACTTTTCCCGCTTGGTTTTATAGACCAGGTCCTCCCTGTCATCTCGAACGATGGGACGGTTGGTGGGAATTACCATCACATCCAGTTTATAGATATCCCAGAATTCACCTGCTTCGGTTTCTGCAGTACCGGTCATACCGGCCAGCTTGTGATACATCCTGAAATAATTCTGCAGGGTAATGGTTGCCCAGGTCTGGGTGGCAGCTTCCACCTTCACATTTTCCTTGGCTTCAATGGCCTGGTGCAATCCGTCGCTATACCTTCTGCCCTCCATGATCCGGCCGGTCTGCTCATCAACGATCTTCACCTTGTTGTCCATGACCACATACTCCACATCCTTTTCAAACATGGCATAGGCCTTCAGCAGCTGGTTTACCGTATGAATCCGTTCTGATTTTACAGCATAATCCTGTAGCATTTTATCCTTTACCTCAAGTTTCTTTTTATCAGGCATATCGGACTTTTCGATCTCTGCCATCTCAGATCCAATATCGGGAAGGATAAAAAAGGCCGGATCGTCAGAATCAGCCGGTGATCAGGTCAATTCCCTTTTCAGTCAGTTCCACGGAATTCTGCTTCTCTTCAATGATAAAATAGAGCTCATCGGTAACCAGGTGCATGTTTTTGGACTGCTCCTGCATGTAATGGTTCTCAGTCTTCAGCATCAGGGATTTATTACCCTCTTCACTCAGCAATTTGATCAGGGGCTTATATTTGGGCAATCCTTTATGGGCCTGCAAGCAGTTTAAATCCTGCCTTTTCAGTATCCCCATCCGTCAAGCAATTTTCGGGCCTCAGTAAAAATCTGTGTTGACCAGCTGCCGCTGTGCACTGACCAGTCTTCTCCACCTTGGGTTTGTACTCTCCGAATTGCTGGTCATCTCCTTTGGGAATGGGACCAGAAATGATCAGTGGTGTCCTGGCATCATCAACCAGTACAGAATCCACCTCATCCACAATGGCATAGTTGTGTTTTCGCTGCACCAGTTCAGCAGGAGTGTGCGCCATATTGTCACGCAGGTAATCAAAACCAAATTCATTATTGGTTCCAAAGGTGATATCGCAGTTATAGGCCTTTCGCCTGGCTTCGGAATTGGGCTGGTGTTTATCAATACAATCCACTGTCAAGTCCATGAAATTCATAGATGGGTCCCATCCATTCAGAGTCACGTTTGGCCAGGTAATCATTTACGGTTACAATATGCACACCTTTCCCGGTAAGTGCATTCAGAAAAACCGGTAGTGTAGCCACCAGTGTTTTTCCTTCACCGGTTGCCATCTCAGCAATTCTTCCCTGTGTGCAGTGCCACTCCACCAATGAGCTGTACATCATAGTGAACCATATCCCAGGTAATCTCATTTCCACCTGCCATCCACCTGTTCTTCCAGATGGCCCTGTTCCCTTTGATTTCAACGGAATCCCGTGAGGCTGCAAGGGTCCTGTCATAGTCCAGCGCAGTCACTTCCAGCTCGCTCATTCTCCTTAAATCTCCTTGCTGTCTCCTTGATTATTGCAAAGGCTTCGGGAAGGATTTCATTCAGGACCACCTCATACTTCTCATCAATCTCCTCATCCAGTCTTATCAATCTCCTTATAAATGGATTCCTTTTCATTAACATCCACTTCCGGATCTTCGGCTTTTGATTTCAATTCTTCCAGGGTGGCTTTCTCATCGGCCACATACTCTGTAACTCTCTTTTTCAGAGCGTAGCTGAACGCTCACGCAATTGATCATTGTTTAATCCCTGAAGTGTATCGAATGACCTGCTTGATCTTCTCCACGTAAGGAGTCACCTCACGCATATCCCTGTCTGCCTTGTTTCCAACGAATTTTCCTATTATTTTACTAACATCCATTATATCCGATGTATTTATATGTGTTATTATCTCTTGAGAAAGGACAAATTTACCTTTTTTATCGGTCTACGTTCTTTCAAATAGTGTACCAACACTGATTTCATGTTAAAATGGCATAAATAGACCCGGAAGGAGAATCCACTGGCCTCTCGTTCAAAGGTCCTGCGCAAAGTCATATACCGATTCTTCCTGTCACCTATACTGGACCAGTCTTCTCGACCACCTCCCCACGCATGGACAGGATGTCGCGGTCGAACATGTAGAGGTTGTTCTTTCCCAGCAGTTTCAGCTTATCGATAATGGCTTTTACCGAGGCTTCCTCTTCGATCTGCTCGTTGACAAACCACTGAATCCAGCTCTGGGTGGTAAAATCATTCTCTGCAATACACACTGCCAACAATTTCATTGATGGAACCCGAGATATATCTCTCATGGGCCAGCACCTTGTCAAACAATTCGAAAATGTCCCCGAAAGTTGAGTGGGTGGCGTATCGATTCCGGGAATAACTGCCAGTCCGTCCCGCTCATTGACATATTTTACCAATTTCAGCATGTGTAATCCTTTCTTCTTCAGCCTGGGCATACAGCCAGCTGGACACACCTTCAAAACCCTGGTTTTCAGACCAGGAGGCCATGGAAAGGTACAATTGTGAAGAATAATCTTCCCTGTGGATCTGACGTTTAGTATCTCTTCTACTTTTTTAGGTAACATAATTGTATGAAGTTATAAAGTTTGATAAGTCTTAATAATTATTTATTTACATATTTTCAATGATGGCTGTCCGAATTCGGAACATTTCAGTTCAGTGGGATCATCCATCAGACGTGCAAAATCATAGGTCACTTTCTTCTGCTGGATGGCCTTCTGCAACCCTTAACAATCAGTTCGGCTGCTTCATTCCAACCCATGTACTGAAGCATCATCACTCCTGACAGGATCACCGAACCTGGATTCACTTTATCCAGACCGGCATATTTTGGTGCTGTACCATGGGTGGCTTCAAAAATGGCATGACCTGTTTCATAATTAATATTTGCACCGGGAGCAATACCGATTCCACCAACAATGGCCGCCAGCGCATCGGAAATATAATCACCGTTCAGATTCATGGTGGCAATCACCGAATATTCCGCCGGACGGGTAAGGATCTGTTGAAGGAATGCATCAGCAATCACATCCTTGATCAGGATTTTACCAGCCTTCAAGGCAGCATCCTGTGCTTCGTTGGCCTTCTGTTTGCCTTCCGTTTCTCGCAATCCGGTCATACTGGTTCCATGTAAATACCAGATCACCAAATTCCTTTTCGGCCAGTTCATATCCCCATTGCTTAAACTGTCCTTCTGTATACTTCATGATATTGCCCTTGTGAACCAGGGTCACGGATGGTAACTTATTGCGCACAGCATACTGAATAGCTGCACGAACCAGTCGCGAGATGTACCCTCCTTGGAGATGGGCTTGATTCCAATGGAAGCAGTTTCAGGAAACCGAATGGTGGAGACACCCATCTCATCCATCAGGAATTTCTTTACCTTCTCTCCTTCATCTGTACCGGTCATCCATTCAATACCAGCATAGATATCTTCTGAATTCTCACGGAAAATGACCATATCGGTGGTGGTGGGATCCTTAACCGGTGATGGAACACCTTTATAATACTTGACAGGCCGCAGGCAGACATAAAGATCAAGGATCTGCCTCAGAGCCACATTCAGTGATCGGATTCCACCTCCGACCGGTGTTGTCAGTGGACCTTTGATGGCCACCAGGTGCTCATGAATAATGTCCAGTGTCTCTTCGGGAACCATTTACCGGTCTGGTTAAATGCTTTCTCACCTGCAAAAACCTCTTTCCAGACAATTTTCCTTTTCCCACCATAGGCTTTTTCAACTGCAGCATCAAATACCCTTACTGAGGCAGCCCATATATCCGGACCTGTACCATCTCCTTCAATAAAAGGTACTATTGGGAAATCGGGAACTGTAATTTTCCCTAATTGATTGGTAATTTTTTCTCCGGTCATTTCAATTAATATAAATGTGGTTAATGAATAGAATTACAATTTAATTGCCATTATGTTCAATCATCGAAATCGAGATTGAAGCGTGTTTTCAGCTCTCCCAGTTCAGGATTCTTTTTCATCAAATAATCAAGCTTATCCTGTTCAGTATAGATCTTTTTTCCATTCTGCTCAACTTCAGCAACCTCCGTTATAATCTCCACCGAATCCATACCGGTCGTCTTTCATAGATATAACTGACCAGCTGTGATTTAATATTCTTTACAAAATTATCTCGCTGTGCTTCACTGTTGAGCAGAACCATCACCGTCCCATCTGCTTTCACTACAGGCTTGTTATGAATAAGGGTGCTATAGATCCTGGGCTGCTTTTTCTCAATGGAAGCCGCATAGTCATTCCAGGCTTTCAGTATGGCATCAGGATCCACCGGTTTCATTTCCTCTGACTCCAGAAGTGGGTTCTTCCTGATCAGCAACAACTTTCCCGGCCTCTTTCTCCTGGATCTGAACAGATCCCTTCAGGGTGTCTTTTAATTGAGATGGAGGGTTTCCGGACCGTACTGCTGGCACCATTGTTATTTAACTCTGACGGGGTTGTGACTTTTTTCTGTTCAGGTTTCGGTGCTTGTACAGGTTTGGACGACTGGTCGGGTTCTGGTAACTGTTCTGTCTTTTCGGTCTCATCAGAAGGAGCGGATACCCGGGCGCCGGGAGGTTGATCTATATCCGTGTCAGATGGTGGCTCAGTTACTGATTTTTTTTTTTGACCCTCGGTGAGGTTGGCCAGTTTTACCAGGGCCAGTTCAATGGTGAGCCGTTGATTTCGGCTGGCCCTGAATTGAATGTCAGCCTGATTGCAAATCTCAAGTCCGGCATAAAGAAAGGGAAGGGAAACATCTGCCGACTGAGAAAGGTATTTTTCCTTAATTCCGGCACCCACTTCCATCAGCTGAACAGTTTCAGGATTTTTACATACCATCAGATCCCGCAGATGTTCGGCATAACCATTGATAAAATTCCGGGCATCAAAACCCTTTACCAGTACTTCATTGAAAAGCAACAAGGCAGCTGAGGTATCCTTATCAAGAAAAGATGCAGTGAGCCTGAAAAAGTACTCATAATCCAGGATATTCAGATTCTTGATCACATCCTGGTAGGTAATCTTCTCACCTGAAAAACTAACCACCTGATCAAATATTGAGAGTGCATCCCGCATGGCACCATCTGCCTTCTGGGCAATCATATGCAGGGCATCCTCCTCATAATCCAAAGATTCCTTTTCGGCAATCTCCTTTCAGATAGGCTACTGCATCTTCTACCCTGAATCCTGTTAAAATCAAAAATCTGACAGCGGGATAGGATGGTCGGGATAATTTTATGTTTTTCTGTGGTGGCCAGCACAAATATGGCATGTGCAGGTGGCTCTTCCAGCGTTTTCAGGAAAGCATTGAATGCTGACTGGGATAGCATATGGACCTCATCTATGATATAGATGCTGTAAGAACCAATCTGAGGCGGTATCCTCACCTGTTCGGTCAGTGTCCTGATATCATCCACCGAATTGTTGGATGCTGCATCCAGTTCATGTATGCTGTAGGAACGGTTTTCGTTGAATGACTGGCACGACTCACACTTGTCGCATGCCTCCCCTGTATCCGTATATCTGAAAACAGTTGATGGTCTTGGCAAAAATGCGTGCACAGGTTGTCTTCCCGACTCCGCGCGGACCGCTGAACAGGTAGGCATGACCCAGGTGATTATTCAGAATGGAATTCTTGAGGGTGGTGGTGATGGAGGGTTGTCCAACCACATCGTTAAAACTTGTTGGTCTGTATTTTCGGGCCGATACAATGAATTTATCCATAATCGACGCTAAAGATAGCAACTTAGTTAGAAAGTGCGAAAGAGAACAACGAAGGATCTGAGGCCACAGCCGAAGAAAAGTAAATACATGGTGGAAATTCGTGATAAATAAACAGTGACTGGTTTCTTTGCTGTTAATCAAAAACTTTCTACTTTTGCAGTCGATTTTTAAACAACTAAATTTTATCACATGTTAAACCAATACGAAACCGTTTTCATTTCTACTCCCGTTTTGTCTGAAAGCCAGATGAAGGAAGCGGTTAGCAAATTCAAGAAGGTGATCACCGACAGCAAAGGTGAGATCGTCCATGAAGAGGATTGGGGCTTGAAAAAACTGGCCTATCCGATTCAGAAAAAATCCACTGGCTTTTACCACCTGATCGAGTTCAGGGCTGAGCCTGACTTAATTGCAAAACTTGAAACAGAATACCGCAGGGATGAACGCATCATTCGTTTTCTGACCATGAAAATGGAGAAATATGCAGTTGTATACAGTGAAAAGAAAAGAGCAAGGAAATCAGCAGAACAAAAACAGGAGGATTAATAATGGCACAAGATAATTCAGAAATCAGATATTTAACTCCACCAACGGTAGAGATAAAAAAGAAAAAGTATTGCAGGTTCAGAAAGAACCGGATTAAATACATTGATTATAAAGATCCTGAGTTCCTGAAAAAGTTCCTGAATGAACAGGGTAAAATTCTTCCGAGACGGTTAACCGGAACTTCGTTGAAGTACCAGAGAAAAATTGCAGTGGCCATCAAACGTTCAAGTCACCTGGCCATGCTTCCCTATGTAACTGATATGTTAAAGTAAAAGGAGGAACTTGAAATGAATGTGATCTTAAAACAAGATATGCCCAACCTGGGACATAAAGACGATATCGTCGCTGTAAAAGATGGTTATGCCAGGAATTTCCTGATTCCCAAAGGGATATGCCATTAATGCAACCGCTCAGGCAAAAAAAGTGCATGAAGAGATTCTTCGTCAGCGTGCTCATAAAGAAGAGCAATTGAAGGAAGCTGCACTGCAGATGGCTGAAGAACTGAAAGAAAGTATCCTTACCATTGGAGCCAAGACCAGTACCAAAGGAAAGATCTTTGGTTCTGTAAATACCATCCAGATTGCTGAAGCACTGAATGAAAAGGGATTTGAAATTGAGAGAAAGAACATCTCCATCAAAGATGACCTGATCAAGGAGGTTGGAAGCTATTCAGCCACCGTAAAACTTCATAAGGAAGTACTGGTGGACATTCCCTTCGAGATTATTTCGGAGTAGTAGATCAACTTTACCATTATAAAGAAGAGGCCTGTCTCATGATCACTTTTGAGGCGGCCTCTTCTCTTTTTATACAAATTCCCTATACCGTTGAGCCGTTTTCTAGCTTTCTTAACTTAATGATCCGGGTGTTGATCATTTTGCTGATATTCACCGTGATTTTATACATGACCGGAACAATCACCAGGGTAAGGAAAGTGGCAAATGTAAGTCCGAAAATCACTGTCCAGGAAATAGGACCCCAGAAGATCACCATATCACCTCCGAAAAAGATTTCAGGCTTAAACTCTCTGAGCAATCCGCCAAAATCAATATTGAGTCCGACCGCCAGCGGAATCAATCCCAGCACGGTTGTTATCGCCGTGAGCAATACAGGCCTTAAACGTGTCCGCCCTCCTTCAATGACACATTCTGTGGCAGCGGAAACCGGAAGGAATTCTCCTTCCTTTAATCCCAGCTCCTGACGTTTTCTCTTTTTGAGCAATTCAATATAATCGATCAGTACAATGGCATTGTTGACCACGACCCCTGCCAGAGAGACAATCCCAATTCCGGTCATCACAACCACAAAATCCATCTTGAAAGTAGCAATCCCTCCAAATACCCCTATGGTACTGAATATTACACTGGCAATAATGATCAGCGGTTTCACCAGGGAATTAAACTGGGCAACCAGGATCACCAGGATTAATGATACCGCAATCAGAAGCGCAGAGGAGAGGAATTGCATGGATTCAATCTGCTCCTGCTGCTCTCCTCCAAATGCGAATTCATATCCTTCGGGAAATTCCACATTCGGCCAGCAATGTCGGCAAGTTCAGCATTGATCCTGGTGGCATTATAACCCTCGATCACATTGGATGATAATGTGATCACCCGATTCAGATCCTTCCGGTTCACTGCGCCATAGGTACTTCTGTATTCCACATCAGCGATGGCAGAAAGAGGAATCTGAATGGTTTGTCCATTGTCCACATAACTGATACTGAGATTTAATAAGGAAGATGAGTTATAGCGGTATTCCTCTTTCAAACGCATGTTGATCGGGTACTCCTCCTCCCCCACCTTAAAGTCGGATACTTCCCTGCCGAATAGTGCGGTTCTCAAGGTATTGGCCACCTGGAAAGTGGACAGTCCATAGCGGCGAAGCTTATCCCGGTCCAGGCGCACCAAGTAGTTCGGGTTTCCCCACATCCAGGTCCATACTCAAACCTTCAATCCCTTCAATACCAGATTCCTCAATCACTATAAGAAGGGAATCTGCCAGCATCAAAAGTCCATCGAAATCATCGCCAATTATTTCAAGGCTGATGGGATCTCCCGCCGGAGGTCCGGTTTCATCCTTTTCAATGGAGAGCATAACACCGGGGTATTTTGCCAGCAGCTGGTCGCTCATCTCACGCATGATCTCAGATGTTGCAATGCCCTTTCTCAATTCATACTCCACAAAAGTCACCGTAGTCAAAGCCTTGTTTGGAACGTTGCCCGATTCAAACTGTTCGTTGCCCACTCCCACTGTCGTCAGGACTGACTTAACAATATCCATTTCCAGGTAAGGTTTAATGATCTCAGCAATGTCCTTTTCCAGATCCAATACAAAGGCATTGGTTGCAGTTACATCGGTCCCGATGGGCATTTCAGTGATCACGTTGATATAGGAAGGTTCATTCTCAGGGAAAAAAACCACATTTACATCCCTGATGGTAAAGAATACTATGGTAAAAATGAGCAGGAAGAAAGTGCCGACAAAGAAAAATACAGGATTCCATCGCCTGAGGGCAAACTTCAAGATGCCCAGGTATCTCTTCTCCAGCCACACAAGGAATTTGTTCTGGAACCAGTCCTCTGCCTTGTGAAAGAAAAGTGCATTTAATAGACCAATGAGGCCGAATATCATGGCCAGCGAGCCTGCCACATTCAATCCTGCCAGGTAGAACAATCCTCCCAGTCCCAATAAAACTGCAGCGATAATGATACCCCTCTTCACATTGGGCATGTTGTTTTTTCGGTCAGGTCCCACTCTGATAAAAGTGGCCGAAAAGACCGGAATGATTACCAGTGCCACAAAAAGCGATGAGGTAAGTACAATGATCAGGGTAATGGGCAGGTTCTTCATGAATTCACCTGTAATACCACCCCAGAAAGCCAGGGGCAAAAAGGCAGCCAGGGTGGTCGCCGTGGAAGTGATGATGGGATAAGCTACTTCTCCGACCGCTAACCGGGCTGCCTCGAAGGGTGGGTATCCTTTATCCACGTATCGATAAATATTCTCCACAACAACAATGGCATTATCAACCAGCAATCCGAGTGCGAGAATCAAAGAGAACAACACAATCAGATTGATTTTGTATCCGAGCATATTCAGGATGATAAATGAAAGGAACATGGACATGGGTATGGCCAGTCCCACAAACAGTGCATTCCGGGTTCCCAGGAAATAGAAAAGGACCAGGATCACAAAGATCACACCCATGATCATGCTGTTCTCCAGGTTGCTCAGTTGCATCCGGATCATTTCAGACTGATCGTTGGTCAGGGTCACGCTCATTTCTGCCGGAATGTCTCCGGAGCTTTGGACTTCGTCCAGAATCTCGAAGATCCTGTCAGTAGCTGCAAGCAGGTTCTCTCCACTCTTTTTGATGACCTGGACACTGACCACAGACTGGTTATTCAAGCGTGTGAAAGTCTGTGCTTCCTCATATCCGTCAATTACATCGGCCACATCTTTCAGGTATACAACATCCTGGCCCTCCCGCTTGATGATAATATTCCTCAGATCATCCATGGTTTCAAACTCACCTACAGTCCGCACCGACCGGCGGGTATCGCCCAATTTTATCTCCCCACCGGATATGGAAACGTTTTCCTGAGAGATGGCAAATTCAATATCATCAAATGTCAACTCGTATGCCTTCAAGTTTCAGCAGGTCAACATTGATCTTGATCTCGCGGTCATCCACTCCCCTGATCTCCACCTTGGAAATCTCCGGAATCGCCTCAATTTTATCTTCCAGCAATTCTCCGTACTTTTTCAATTCTTCCACTGAGTAATCTCCGGAAAGGTTAATATTCAGAATCGGGAACTCTGAAAAATCGATGTCCTCCACTACCGGGTCCAGCAAGAGGTCATTGGGCAATTCGCTTTTCGCTTTGTCAACGGCATCTTTGACATCCTGCAAGGCCACCCTAATATCAACATCCGTGTTGAATTCAACGAAAATCAACGAGGCATCCTGGCCAGATGTGGAGGTTACTTCCTTGACTCCCTTCACCGACTCCACCTCTTTTTCAATGGGACGGGTAATGAGATTTTCAATATCCAGTGGCGGATTGCCTGGATAGATGGTGCGTACCAAAACAGTTGGCAATACAATTTCGGGAAATAGTTCCTTGGGCAGATTGCGGTATGAAAACAATCCGAACAGGATGATAACACCTGTGAGCAGGAAAATGGTATTCCTGTTTTTAAGTGCTAAGGATGTGAGCTTAAATTCTCTCTTGGTATTCTGGTCCATGTTTTCCTGGCTATATATTTGTTATCTCTACAAGTGATCCATCTCCAACCAGGTTATATCCTTTTATAATCACTTGGTCATCAGGAAAAAGTCCTTCGGTAATGATTGTTTGATCCTGAACAGTAATCCCCGTGGTTACGTATACCTTTTCCGCAGCGGACCCATTGCCGGAGTCCATCACCCGAAAGAGGAAGGTGCCTTTGAAATCCTGTTTCAACAATATAGAAGGCACCACCAGTGCCTCATCATTGGTATAGTCAACTATTTTGACTGTGGTAAGCATGTTGGGTTTGTACTTTTCATCCCTGTTCTGAAGCGCTATTTCAATTAAAAAGGTTCTGGTCACCCGATCAATCACCTCACCAAGCCTTGTGACAGAGGCCTTAACAACATCCTCAGGGTAAGTTGGAAAGTGTAATTCAACCAGGTCTCCCTTTTTCACGCTGTTGAGGTAGGCTTCAGAAACCTTTGCTGAAACCCGCATGGTGTTCAAATTCACAAGACGCATTAACCTCATTCCGGGAGATGCGAGTTCTCCTTCCTGAACCAGGATTTCATCCACGATACCCGGGAAAGGTGCTCTTATGTGAGCCAATTCAAGCTGCTTCTGAAGCGTGGCAAGCCTTGCTTCCAGCGATTCTTTTCCATTCTTAGCCTCCAGGAATTGGATTTCGCTACCAATTTGCTGTTCCCACAGTTCTTCCTGTTTTTCAAAAATCCTGGCAGCCAGCTCCAGGCTGGTTTTTACCTCTGCAATGCTTTTTTCAGTAATGTCAGTATTCAGCCTGATGAGCAGATCACCTTTGCCCACTCGGGCGCCCCGTCCGGATGGCCACCATTTTGATTTGTCCGTTGATTTCCGGGCTGATATAGGCATCCTGAATGGCTTCCATGTGCCCGTTGACTTCGAAATAACGGGAGATCGGTTCTGGATTCATTTCCTTTATTTCCACCGGCAAGGGCGCTCAGCTTTTTCTTCAGCAGAAAGCCCTGATTCCATGTATCTGATTGATCACCCGAACCACCCGGTGCACAGGAAATCATTGCCAGTGATATTATAAATATTGCTAAATGTTTCATTTTCATTCATATTAAATATTGTTCAACAGTAAATCGATTTTTATTTTTGCATTCAACAACTCCACCATGGATGAAGTATAGCTGCTCAGGGTCTGAAGATATTGATCATTCACCTGGGTCAATTCCAGGCTTGAAACCATCCCCTCGTCATATTTTATCTTGGTCACCTGAATCACCTTTCTGGTCAGATCCAGGTTCTTTTTATCACTTCGATACTTTTCCAGTGCACTGGCAAAATCATATTTTGCCTGGAGAAACTCCACTTCCAGTCCTTCTGCAGCAAATGTCTTGCTGTTCTTTGCCTGGTTATAAGCAATTTTTTTCTGGGATACACCTGCCCTTCGCAGCCCACTGCTAAAAATGGGTACGCTTAATGAGAGCCCTACCACAGAGGCCCTGTACCAGTTTTCGTTTTGCTGGAAAAAACTGAATTCATCACGCTGGGCTGCAAAATCCATGGAATAGAAAGCCGAAAGTGAAGGAAGGTATTCCGTTCTTTTCAGTTTCATGTCCATATAGGCCAGTCGTTCCTGTTCATCCAGAAGCTGATAATCGATATTGTCGTCCAGATTAAGGTTCAAATTGAGTGAAGCTTCAAAATCGACCTGATCGACCAGTTCATCAGAGGCTATCTTGTCAGGACTATGGCTTTACTTCTGTTCAAGCCCCATCTGGTATTTAAGCAGATTCCGGGTGGCCACTACCTGGCGTTCCATGGAGAGCACACTGTTTTCAAGATCCATGAGCGCTACTTCCAGTTGATCGGCATCAATTTCCTCTAACAAATCCACTCTTATATAATTGTCTGGTTTCGGAATAGGTCTGCCGCATGTTATCAAGGTTTCCGTAGATGGCCTCAAGGGTACTTTCGCTGAGCAGTACCAGGTAATAATTCTGCATGACCGTCTGCCTTACCTGCTGCTCGGTGCGTTCCTGATTCTTCCTGGAATACTCTTTGAAAATTTTAGCCGTTTGCAGTCCAACGATGTATTGACCGCTAAAAATGAGTTGATTGCCCACAAATCCAGCGGTTGCAAAGTGTTTGGTCCCAAACTGCACCTCAATTTTATCGGAGGGATCCCCAAGAAAATCCGGGATGAGGGTTGTGGCCAGGTTTATGTTGTAATTGTAGTTTACACTTGCACTGACCTGGGGCAGTCCTGATGAAGCCGCTTCCCATACCCGCTGATCGGCAATGTCTACTTCCAACCTTGCGTTTTCTGCATTCAGGTTATTCTCGATGGCGTAATCCATGGCTTCCTGAAGAGAAAAATAAACAGTGTCCTTAACGGATTCCTGGCCAAAGAGAATGAGGCTCAGAAATGCCATCGTGGTTGTGATTAATGTTTTTATCATCCTTTAAACCTTTATTTATTAAATTATTTCATGATGTTGAGACAGATACTCCAATCCTTTGGGATTACAGATACCATGGAGGTGATACAAGAATATTTCTCTTAAAAAATGAAGCGAAACGAATTCTTCATTTTTAATAATGTCATTGTCATGTAGCATCTCCATTCGTGCCATATATAACCTGGAAATGATTTTCTCATCCATTTCATTTCTGTACAATCCTGCATTTTTTCCATTGTTCAAGTTGCGAATGACCATGTCGAACATTAAGACCCGACGCTTCATAATCCATTGTTTAAACAGATCGGGAAAGTATTTTTTCAGGTCATAATAGAAGGTGGGGCTAAAAGAAACAATAGCAGCGTGGGCGCGCTTATTAACCTCTATGAGCTCATCAATGGCATTGCATTCATACCCTTTCATCTCTTCCATTTGCTGATTCATCCTGTCCATCTCATATTCAATGACACGGCTAACCAACTCTTTCTTGTCAGAAACCTGTTTATAAATTGTCTTTTTGGATACCCCAAGTTCCCTCGAGATATCGTCCATGGTAACACTCCTGATCCCATACTTACTGTATAGCGCAAGGGCCATTTCGAATAAACTGGATGTATTTTTTTCTTCCATTTCACAGGAAACGTTTGTTGGATTGAAAGTTTCTAAAGTTTCCTCTGGGATAATAAACAGTAGAGATTGAAGAATGTTTGGGAGATTTTGTTAAAGATTTGTTAACAAACATCAAACATATATCTTCTGGAAGTACTTTTTTTTAAGAAAAGAGACCACGCAATTACTCAAGGACTGAGATGGTATGGATTTTAACTAGAAATTATCCTGCCAGGAGGATCTCTTATTCCACTTCAGATCAGAAAGAATGGAGGATTTGGCATTGATCTGAAAATTATAGGATTTGTAACTTCCAAAGGGGACCACGGAAATTCTCATTTCCCAGCAATGCAGGTCCCTGTAGATGCTCAAATTTGTTGTAGTAAACTGCTTCCTGTCCAGATCATATCCTGTATTGAATCCTATCTTCCAGTTGGGTGACAAGCTGAAATCACCGGAAGCCCTGACGGTCTGAACCAGTCTGACCACATCTTTTGGCTTGGTATAGCTGAAACTATAATCCACCCGCATTGACCAGGGAATATCAAAATCCACATAATCGCCGTAATAATCCTCCATATTGGGATCATATGTTTCCATTGGATCCCGGTCCGGCCAAATCGGGTCTGTTCAATTGCGACTCCGGGTCCCTTGCTACCTGTCTCTTCAGTCTTGTCCTTAGCTCCCTGTTGCTTGGATTTCAGTGAAAACCCTGCAGATACACTGGCATTGGTTAAGCGCAGGGGTTTGCCGGTCTGCGAAAAATATGTTTCCCTGGTGCGGGTGCGGGTTTCATCATAACCAAATGGATCCAATACACCCCGAAAAGAGAGGTTCAGTTTATTATTGAAGACTCGTGTATTTCCATTGAAGTTAATGGGACGCCATGCCGGCGAGTAGGGTATCGGTATGAAAAAGGTTCAGACTGGTGCTGAAATTGAAGTTATCCAGTATTTTAACCTTTTCCAGTTCATCAATGGTGTCGACTTTTGATCGCATCTTTAGCCTCAATATTATTGCGCAGGGAAAAACTTAAGGAACCCGATGCTCCGTTAAATGTGGGGGTTCCATAGATCTGGCCCTCATAGATGGAATAGACTTCAAGTGTATCCATCACCCTCATCGATCAACACAGCCCGGTAGTAGTCGGCCTGTATGGCCGACATATCCGGCACATAAGAAAAACTGGCTGAAGGGGTCATCACATGCCGGATGGCCTCCAGGCGCCCGTCCCCCGTAAACTGGTACATTCCATAGATTTTGGGGGCAACTCCCGAACTGATACTTGGAAAAAGGGAATGTGCATATGAAAATTTATTGATCAGCGAATCTGTGACAATGGGATTGAACGTAACATTCCGTCTGTCATTTCATTATATCCTGAAACATATTTATACATCTGCTTGGAATAGAGCATACCATTGTAATTCATGGAAGGAGTGATGGCAAAACTCTGAAGCATGGGGGTCTTTCTGAATGGCTTGATGCTCAGGCTCAGCGGAATGGTGTGCTTGTAACCATTCTTCATATCATTCCACACCTCACTGGTAAACAGCAAGGTATCTATGGTGCTGATCCGGTTCTCGAGGATACTGGTATAGCTGAGCTGAATATCCTCATACCATCTTTTTGGACCGGTGGCAGATTTCCGCTTGAAAGGATTGATCCGGGCCATGTTCAGGGATACCTTAGGCATGGTTAGATTAACTCCCTTGGTATTGCTGTTCTGAGAATGGTTCAGAGAAGCACTCAGGTTAAAAGGACTGTTGGGCCATGATTTGGTATAGGAGATACTGGATTGTTTGGTATTGGTCATCACACTGTTGATGTTCCTTGTATGGTTCTTATCATAGGAGGAACTGGAGAGATTTACACTCGCCCTGAAGGAACTGGTGGGATTGGCCCTTGGAGTCCTGACTGTGGCTCCACCCGATGGAATAGTCCTCTGCTCACACTGTACAATCCCTCGATATTCTTATATCCTGTAATATTCTTAAAGTACTTCACATTCAGGTTCCCGGAAAACCTGTAGTTTACCCTGTAATTGCTACCCACACGCAATCCCCATGTTCCGTTGGTATAGATATCGCCGGTCACCCGCAGGTCCATATATTCATTCATGGCAAAATAGTAACCTCCTTCCCTGCAGGTAAAAGCCCCGGCGATTCTCCTCACCATATTTGGGAATCAGGATTCCAGAGGTTTTGGTTTTCGAATTTGGAAAGAAACCAAAAGGAATTCCCAGGGGCAGAGGGACATCGGCCAGGACAATGTAGGCAGGTCCGGATACTATCTTATCTCCCGGCATGCTGATTCCCTTGGTAATGGCAATGTAAAAATGGGGATGTTCGGCGTCGCAGGTGGTATATTTTCCATTTTTAAGATGGATGTGTCCATTGGATCTGCTTTTTGGTCTGCTCTGCATGCAGATATCCTCCCTCCTGCTCTGTGATCACCTCCTCAATATATCCCTTTCTGGGTTTTGAAATTATACCTCAATAAGTTTGGATTCAAAAGAATTATTCTCATCGGTAAATACAGGATTCCCGGCCATGTAGTCCGGTGGAATCGGGCAAGCCCATGTGCAATGACCAGGTTTTTATCCATTTCGTAACGGATATAATTGGCTTCCAGAATAATATCCTCGTAGGTAATTTGCGCTGTCACCATATAGTTCAACCGTACCTCCATCCAGTGAGAATACCAGCGAATCGGATGGCCGTATAATTCACTTCGGCATCTATGTCACTATCTGCTGGTTGGCGGACAGAATGGTATCACCCGTGAGGGAATCAATCATAAAACCTTGTGCAAAATCGGATCAGGGAGTCACACCATTGGTAAAGATCGGTCATTCAGAGAAGAATCGGATAGGTATCCAGCTGGTGAAACTAGCTCAACGGAGTCAACATTAACCGTAGAATCAGGCTGTTGGGCATACAATAACGCCACAACCTGAAACAGTTAGTAAGATGATGAAAAGTATCTTTAGTCGGTCGTAGTGCAATCTGAATAAACTTATATTTTTGTGTTAAACGCAAAGGTAATGCCAATTAATATAAAACGGTCATTTCAGCGGATTCTTGTATTAACATTTTTGGCTTTCTGCCTGGACACTGGCAAATAGTGCCGGGGAAGGTGAAGATCCAGCCAAAGGAATCCGAACCATTGTGATCGATGCAGGTCACGGTGGTCATGGATTCCGGGGCGGTGGGCAAGAATGAAAAGGAGAAGGACATTGCGCTGTCCATTGCGCTAAAGGTCGGGGAATACATTGAAGAGAATATGCCTGACGTTAACGTGATCTATACCCGAAAGAAAGATGTATTTGTAGATCTTTGGAAAAGGGCAGAAATTGCCAATAATGCGGAGGCAGATCTCTTTATTTCCATCCATGTGAACGCGCATACACGTTCCTCAGCCAACGGAACCCTCACCCTGGTGCTGGGCCAGCACAGGGCAGATGAAAACTTAGATGTGGCAATGAGGGAAAACTCAGTCATCCTGCTGGAGGAGGATTACGAAACCATTTATGAAGGTTTCAATCCGGAATCCACCGAATCCTATATTATGTTCTCTATGATGCAGAAAACTTTCTTTAAACAGAGTATCGAATTTGGCGACTATGTACAGGATCAGTTCAGGGAACGGGCACAAAGGAAGGATCTGGGAGTCAGGGAACAGGGCCTCCTGGTCCTGGCTCAGACCTCCATGCCCGGAGTATTGATCGAAACTGGTTTTATTTCCAATGCACAGGAGGAGAAGTACCTGATGACCGAATATGGTCAGGACATCATTGCTTCTGCCATTTACAGGGGATTCAGGGAATATAAGGAAGAGATTGACCGTCGCAGTGATTTCACCTCTGTGGTGAGGGATGAACCTGTGATTGAGCAGGCTCCTCCGGAAGAAATCGAGTCCATATCAATTCCTTCGGACAAGATCGTTTTCAGTATCCAGGTTGCATCATCTAAAAACAAAATCTCCACAAAACCGTCTTCCTTTAAGGGCCAGGAGGGAGTTTTAGTAATGCAGGATGGAAGATGGTACAAATATTTGGTGGGCCAGGAGACAAACTACTATGCCGCTTTGGAGAAATGCTCGGAAATAAAGCGTAGTTTTCCTGACGCATTTGTGGTGGCAACAAAAAACGGGAAACTCATTCCTCTGAATGATGCTATTGCGGAAATAAACAGATAACATGAAGTTCAGCAGCGAAGCTAAAATAGGATTGATCGGAATCGCCATACTTGCCATCATGATTTGGGGTGTCAACTACCTGAAAGGCAGAAACATCCTAAGAAGCACTTATTCACTCCATGCCTTTTACAGTGATGCAAATGGGCTGGAATCGTCTGCACCCGTGCTTATGAACGGAATAAAAGTAGGGTATGTGGATGAAGTCATTCTCCATCTTGGTGAGGAGCTTCCTATTGAGGTAACATTGAACATTGAAAAAGCATATCCGATCCAGAAGGGTTCACTGGCAGTATTACATAGTGCCGATCTCCTGGGCTCAAAAGCCATCCGAATCGAAGCTTCCGTGAATAATCAACTTCTTCAGGATAACGACACCATATTATTGCAGGTGGAGTATAACATGCTTTCCACGCTCCAGGCCCAGTTAATGCCAACCATCAAACAGATCAGCGATCTGGCTGTTTCGCTGGATACCCTTGCGCACGGACTTGATCATCTGGTAGACTCAGAAGCAACCAGGGAGACCCTGGTTCATCTTTCAGAGATTTCAAGATCCCTGAAAACATCACTGAGCTCCGGAGGATCACTGGATCAGAGTTTCAGGAATCTGGAATCATTCACCTCCATGCTCAATGACCAGGAGGAAGAAGTGGCATCCATGACCCGGCATTTGAACTCCATCAGTCAGTCAGTCGACAGTATAGGTATTTGACCAGTCTCACAGATGAGCTATTAGCTGTCACACACCAGTTCAATCTCCTCCTCCAGCAGGTCAATTCGGGTGAAGGCTCTGCAGGTAAAATTCATTTATGCAGATAGCCTTTATGAAAATCTTGATTTGCTTATTTCAGATCTGGATAAGCTGATCAAGGATCTAAATGAAAATCCACAGGATTTTGTTCAATTCTCACTGTTTGGTAATTCACAGAAGAAGAAAAAGTAGTTTCCAGCAAAATTCCATCAATTCCTTTTGACTAATTATCTGATTTTTTTGATAAAAAGTTCTACTTTTCCGAATAAACATTAAACCAAAAATTGAATTGGAGTAGCTAAAGGTTTAGCTAACAATTTATTAAGGTTATATTTGCAGTAAGAATATATATCTACTTGATTATCAATAAGATAAAAAATATCGTTTTTTTTTCATTCTATAAATAATTGACCCTAACACTAATATAGTTATTCTGAGAATTTCAAGTCAGTTTGAATTTTTTTTTTACTTTTTTTTCACAATCTTTGTTTAAGGGAATCCCACTAACTTGTATACATATTAAACTAACCTAAAACCAACGTTTGCAATGCATGAACGTGTCTGGAACAATTGTCTGAATGTAATCAAAGACAATGTCCCCTCAATAAGTTTTCGTACTTGGTTTGAGCCTATTGTTCCTCTTAAGCTTGACAGTGATATATTAACCATTCAGGTTCCCAGCCCCTTCTTTTACGAGTATCTCGAAGAACAGTATATTGATATACTGCGCAAGGTTATCAAAAAAGAGTTGGGACCGGAAGCCAAGCTTGAGTATAATGTGGTCATGCAGAATAACTCCTACAGCAATAGCAAACCCTATACTGTAAAGTTCCCTGCAAAAAACAGCAAGGAAATTAGAAATATACCGGTTTCAGTTCCCCTTGACGCTACAGAGAATACCATTAAGAATCCATTTGTTATTCCGGGCTTGAAAAAGCTGGATATCGATCCCAGGTTAAATCCGGAGAACTCATTTGACAATTTCATCGAAGGGGAGTGTAACAGACTGGCCAGGTCGGCCGGATATGCCGTAGCTAAGAATCCGGGAGGTACAGCATTCAATCCCCTGTTAATTTATGGGGATAGCGGATTGGGTAAAACGCACCTGGCACAGGCCATTGGGATTGAGGTTAAGGAATTGTTTCCTGAAAAGACTGTCCTATACGTAAATGCCAATAAGTTCCAGACTCAGTTTGTAGATGCAATCAGGAACAACAATAAGAATGATTTTCTCCATTTCTACCAGATGATCGATGTACTGATCATTGATGATGTGCATGAATTTGCAGGAAAAGAAAAAACCCAGGATACTTTCTTTCATATTTTCAACCACCTTCACCAGAGTGGAAAACAACTGATTCTCACATCAGATAAGCCTCCGGTGGAGTTGCAGGGTATGGAATCAAGGCTGTTAAGCAGGTTCAAATGGGGTCTTTCTGCTGATCTGCAGGCCCCGGATTTTGAAACCCGGATGGCCATCCTGAAGAAGAAAACCTATAATGACGGAATCGATCTGCCTGAGGAAGTACTGGAATATATTGCCACACATATTTCAGATAATATCAGGGAATTGGAAGGTGCACTGATTTCCTTGCTTGCCCAATCAACCCTCAATAAAAAGGAGATCACCCTGGATCTTACCAAGGAGATGATCGACAAGCTGATCAAAAGTACCAAGCGGGAAATATCCATCGATTATATTCAAAAGGTGGTTTGCAACTATTACAATATCGGCCTGGAACTATTACAATCAAAAACCCGGAAACGGGAGATTGTTCAGGCCAGGCAGGTAGCCATGTTCTTTTCCAAATCCCTTACAAAATCTTCGCTGGCTACCATTGGATCACAGATTGGAGGAAAAGACCATGCCACTGTGTTGCATGCTTGTAAAACAGTAAACAATCTGATTGAAACAGATAAACGATTTCGGCTTCAGGTCGACGAAATCGAAAAAAAGTTAAAAATGTGACTACAATAAAAACAGGTTCCAGGTGGACCTGTTTTTTTTTAACCCATTGGCTGAATGTTTTTTTTGATACTCTGCATACTCTCTTCCACAGGTATCTTTGTTGTTTTCAAATCCATTGACCGAATCGGAATCCCTTCATTCCCCATTATTGTAATCAATTATCTGATGGCTACCATCCTTGGTTTTGTTATTAATCCGGGGAAGACAAGTATTCATGCCATCATGAAAATGGAATGGTTTACTGTAAGCATGATCATCGGATTCATGTTTATCATCATGTTTTTTCTGATCGCATTTTCATCCAAGAAAGCCGGTATCTCGGTTACAACTGTAGCCAGCAAAATGTCGGTTATTTTTCCAATCATCTTTTCAATGATGATCGATAGCTCAGATAATCTCACACCTGTTAAAATGGTTGCAATCATTTGCACACTATGCGGGGTGGCACTCACAGTTTATAAACCCAGAAAAGGCATGCTTGATCTTGCGGTAATATATATTCCACTGATCCTGTTTTTGGGTATGGGAGTGGTCGACTCACTTGTGAAATATGCTCAGTTCAGGTTTGTAAGTGATTCCGATACTGCACTATTCAGTGCCATTCTCTTTCTAAATGCTTTTATGTCGGGAGTGATCGTATTGCTCTTCTTTCCAAAATATCACCGAAGTTTTCTTCGACCAGCCATATGGGGTTGGGGATTGTTGCTGGGTGGGGTGAACTTTGGCTCAATCTACTTCCTGGTGCGCGCCCTGAATTATGTTTCTCCCAATGGAAACGGGACAGATAGTTCAATCATTTTCGGAATTAACAACATTGGAATTGTCGGACTCAGCGTGTTTCTCGGACTCTGGATTTTTAAAGAACGGCTTCTGCCGTTGAACTGGGTGGGTATCATTATGTCGGCACTGGCCTTACTACTATTTACCCTGGGATAAATGATCGATCAGTATAAAACCATACAAGCTCCTGCTGAAGGCCTGTTCAAGGATAGGGGCAGCAAGTTTATTGCATATGCTTATCCAATTGGTTCGGAGGAGGCCATTAAGATCCATCTCAATGACCTTCGTAAACGCTATCATGATGCCAGTCACCACTGTTACGCCTGGCGTCTGGGACCAGATCTTGAACGTTTCAGGGTAAACGACGATGGGGAGCCTTCAGGAAGTGCAGGCAAGCCCATATACGGGCAGATCCAATCCAGGGAGCTCACCGATGTACTGGTGGTGGTTATCCGGTATTTCGGAGGCACACTCCTTGGTGTAGGCGGATTAATAAATGCATACAGATCTGCCGCTTCCAATGCTCTTGACCGGTCCCCTATTGTAGAAAAGAAAGTTTACAGCCGGATAAGGGTGGAATTCGGTTATCCGGAGATGAATTCTGTAATGAAAGTAATCAAGGATTTTAGCCTGGGATTTGAAGAACATCAATTTGACCTGGAGTGCTCCCTCATCCTGAAAGTATGGAAACGACAGGAATTACAAGTGGTTGAAAAGCTAACTAACATAGGTGGATGCAAGATTCGAATCCAGCATTAATAGTAAGTTATTAGATATTATAAACAATGAGAATCGACCAATAGACTCAGTATTATATTTGTATTAAACCTCACCAAAATGAAAAACAAACATCTCGTCTCGATCACAGATTTCACCAAAGAAGACTATCTGAGGATCCTGGAACTGGCGGCTGAATTTGAAAAGAAACCCAGACAGGATATTCTGAATGGTTATGTGATCTCCACCCTATTTTTCGAACCCTCCACCAGAACACGTTTGAGTTTTGAAACAGCCATTAATGGCCTGGGCGGAAAAGTCATCGGTTTCAGTGATTCGGGTGCCACCAGTGCCTCCAAAGGGGAAACACTGCATGATACCATTAAAATGGTAAGCAATTATGCTGATCTGATTGTCATGCGTCATCCCCTGGAAGGCAGTGCCAGACATGCCAGTGAAGTTTCCTCGGTACCCATTGTCAATGCGGGAGACGGAGCCAACCAGCACCCTTCACAGACACTGTTGGATATGTATTCCATTTTGAAGACCCAGGGCACACTGGAGGACATGAAAATATTTATGGTTGGGGACCTGAAGTATGGCCGCACTGTTCATTCCCTGCTGCAAGCCATGTCAAAATTCAATCCAACCTTTTACTTTATCTCGCCTGATGAACTGAAGATGCCCTCAGTCTACAAACTCTTCCTGGATAAAGTCGGAATCAAGTACTATGAGGGCAAAAATTTCACGGAGCATTTACCGGAGGCCGATATCATTTATATGACCCGGGTCCAACAGGAACGTTTTACGGATCCCATTGAATACGAAAGGGTGAAAAATGCCTATATCCTTCGACGCAGTATGCTGGCGGATTGCAAGAAGAGCATGAAAGTGCTTCATCCTCTGCCAAGGGTGAACGAGATCCATACAGATGTGGATGCTAGTCCACATGCTTACTATTTTGATCAGGCCCGGAACGGTGTTTTCGTTCGGATGGCCATTATCACTTCAATTTTGGGAATAAAATAAGGACCGGAAGAAACGAATAAGACATAATAAATGAAAGATAAACAACTATCAGTCAGCGCAATAAAGGAAGGTACTGTCATTGACCATGTACCTGCCTCAGTATTATTCAAAGTGGTCTCTATATTGAACCTGGAAAAGCTGGATACCATGATTACCATCGGTAACAGCCTGGGAAGTGAAAAGCTAGGTAAAAAGGGAATCATCAAACTTTCCAAAGTGTTTTTCGAAGACAATGACATCAATAAGATCGCTCTTGTTGCACCCTGTGCGAAATTGAATATCATTCGCAATTATGAGGTTGTTGAGAAGAAAGTTGTGGCCATACCCGATGAGATTGTTGGTATCGCAAAGTGCGTAAATCCGAAGTGCATTACCAACAATGAGCAGGTAACAACCAGGTTCGAAGTGGTCTCCAAATCAGAGATAAAGCTCAAGTGTCACTATTGCGAGAAGATCACCAATCAGAATAATATAGAAATCATCTGATTCTATCGTAGGCTTTTACCAGTAACTCATCCCTTCGAATCCTTCTGAAAGCCAGATAGAGAAGGATTATGGCAATGGGTGGAATAACAATTCTCCACTTGTGCAGGGTTTGGGCTACCTTCCAAACTGATTCCTGGCCACCCATATGTAGTAAAAGATGATCCCCACCATTCCTGCATACAGCAGGATCAGGAAAATGGATATGCGCATCTGCCTGATCCGGTTCCTGTAGAAGAAAATATTAAGAAAAGCCAGGACTGTGACCACCATAAAAAAAACTGATAGTGGCCAGGTTGCCATAATCAAGCGCTCTCCCTCCACCTCATACAATCCTGAATGTCTCAGGATATACTCCGTCCCATCCAGCGTTAACAAGGCAATGGGTCCTGTCAATAGAAATACAGATATAATAAAGACCCCCAGCAGATAGAGGGTCTGTGGCCGCTGCAACATACACTTGTCTATTAATTATTTCCCAGGATCATAGGCAAGCCATCCTCACTACTTCCGATCACTATTACCTTTGAGTTGGGAGAATTGGCCAGTTCAAGGGTTGCATCAATCCCTTTCTGCTGCAAAATACGATCTGTGAGCGAGGCACTGATAATACGGTTGTAATCAGCAATACCCTGAGCTTGAATTCTGCAGACGATCCGCTTCACTTGTCTCCCTCTCCAGCCTGTACTGGTATGCCAGCGCTTCCTGCTGTTGCTGTAACTTGCTCTCTATGGCCCCTTTGATCTTCTCCGGCAATGTTATGGAACGTATCAGCAAATCCTTCATCTCGATATCTTTTAGGTTCAGTGCTGTACGGGTAGCATCAATGATGGCAGCCTCCACCTCGCCTCGTTTGGTGGAATATATCTCTTCAGCAGTATAGCGGCCTGTCACAGCCCTTACTGATGACCTGACATTGGGGATCACCATCACAGAAACATAGTTTGTACCAATGTTTTCGTGGAGAAATCCGATTTTATCATAGTAAGGATTGAAAATGATGGTTACATCCACACTGATAGAAAGCCCACCCTTGTCAAGTACGTCCATGGGTTCTTCGCTTTTCTGCTCCCTGACATCATAGCGGATCAGGTCGTTCCAGGGCGCGATCACATGGAATCCGGGAACAAATATATTCTCCTTATCCAATCCGCCACTGAATTTCTTAAAAATAACTGCGCGTTCACCCGGCTTCAGTACATAAAACATCTGGCTTCCAAAGATGAGCAAAAGCACCACTAGGGCCACCACGCTTATGATAATGTATTGCATTCTTTTCATAACAATATGATTTAGTATTGTGAGTAATTATTTTCTAAGCTGCCGTAAAAATACATTATTTTTATCGATTATAAGGAATAAGGTAAAGCCATGAGCCCCATTTCACATACAGATCTTATTTTGAATCCTGACGGGAGCATCTACCACCTTCACCTGTTACCTGGGGATATCGCTGACACCATCATCCTGGTGGGCGATCCCGGAAGGGTGAAGCAGGTATCTGCCCATATGGACCATGTGGAATTACAAAAGTCAAACCGGGAATTTGTTACCCATACGGGCGTATTTCGGGGACAAAGGATCAGTGTGCTTTCCACTGGAATTGGCACCGATAACATCGATATAGTTGTCAATGAACTGGATGCCCTGGTCAATGTGGACCTGGAAAACCGCACCCCCATGCCCGGGCACCGAAGTTTAAACCTGGTCCGGATCGGAACATGCGGTGCACTGCATGCTGACATACCAGCCGGTACACGGATCCTGACCGAGGTGGCCGGTGGATTCGATGGATTGTACCATTTTTACCAGGATGAAAATAATATTACCGTTCCAGGATTAACTGAAGCCTTTATGAATTTTACCGGGTGGAACAAAAGTCTTGCCGATCCATATTTCGTAAAGGGATCTGATAAGCTTAGTGCCCTGCTTTCCGGGGCTGCACAGCTTGCGGGAATCACCATTTCAACACCTGGATTTTATGCACCACAGGTACGTTCCCTCAGGCTTGCCCCATTTGACAATACATTGATCGAAAAGGTCGGGTCATTCACATTTAACGGGATGCGTATCAATAATTTCGAAATGGAGAGCTCTGCACTTTACGCGCTTTCCTCATTGCTGGGGCATGAGGCAATCACCATCTGTGTGGCCGTAGCCAATCGGATTACCCGGGCCTTCCTGGAGGATTACCAACCTGCTGTAGATGAATTAATCTCCTCGGTATTGAATAAACTGGCATTACATGACTGAGCATAGCCATAGAGAACTGGAAGCTTTGATTACCCTTCTGGAAGATCCGGATAATCAGGTATTCGACACAGTGTCTGATCGTCTTATTGAACTTGGAGAAGAGGTCGTAATTCCTTTGGAACGACGGTGGGAGATGACACTTAAGCCACAGCTTCAGGAGAGAATTGAAAATGTAATCAAGCAGATTCAGTTCAATACCCTTCAAAGGGGTATAGATTCGTGGAAATCAACCGGGGGAACAGACCTTCTGTATGGAGCATATTTGGTAGCCCGGTTTCAATATCCCGATTTGGGTTATGAAACCCTGAGCGAGGTAATTGAAAAAATTAAGAGGGATATATGGCTGGAGCTGAACAACGAGCTGACAGCCCTTGAGAAGGTAAAGGTGATCAACTACTTCATGTATGACATTCACAAATTCGACAAAAGTCTTAAAAAAGCCCACACCCCTCAGCTCTACCTCATCAACCATGTTATCGATACCTTCAAGGGAAGTCCCATCATTCTGGGATTAATCTATGCTGACCTGGCCAGAAGACTAAATCTGCCCATCTACGGGGTGAATCTGCCCCGGAACTTTGTGCTCTGCTACTATGATCAGGACTTCCATGACGATCCAAACGGAATTCTATTTTATGTCAATCCTTCGGATAGTGGCGCAGTTCTTGGATTAAAAGAACTCAAGTATTTCCTGAGGCAGTTGAAGATCGAAGAGAAGGAGTCACTATTTCAAACCATGCTCCAATATAGATATCATCGACCGTTTGGTAATCAATCTTCAATATGCATATGACCGGTCGGGACATCCGGATAAAGCCCTGGCTTTGAAAAGATTGCTGGGCAACTCTTAAGTCCGGAGCCTAGTACTTAGTAATTAATGCCTGGTGATTTGCGCTTAGGGACTTGGACCAGGTACTATTGAGCTTTGTAGTAATCGTGATACCATTCAACAAAACGTTGTATTCCCGTTTCAACTGGAGTACCGGGATTATACCCGAAATCCCTCTTCAGTGATGAGACATCAGCCCAGGTTTTTTCTACATCGCCTGGTTGCATGGGCATCAGCACCTTTTCCGCCTTCCTGCCGAGGGCATTTTCAAGGGCTTCGATGAAGTCTGTCAACTTCACCGGACTGCTGTTCCCGATGTTATGAATCCTGTAAGGTGCAGATGAGGCTGATGGATCTGGAGATGGAGGGATCCCAGTCAGCAGCAGCAGAAGGTGGCTGAAGTATCATTTTTTCGATTCCGCCCACAATATCATCCACATAGGTGAAATCCCGCTCCATATTTCCATGATTAAACACCTGGATGGGTTTGCCTTCCAGAATGGCCTTGGTAAAAAGGAACAGCGCCATATCGGGCCTACCCCAGGGACCATAGACTGTAAAAAAACGCAATCCTATGGTGGGAATACCAAACAGGTGACTGTAGGTATGGGCCATCAGTTCATTGCTCTTTTTACTGGCTGCATAGAGACTTACCGGATGATCCACATTGGAACTCACTGAAAAGGGCATCTTTTTATTCAGCCCGTATACACTGGAGCTACTGGCATAAATCAGATTCTCTACAGGATGATGCCTGCAGGCTTCAAGCACATTCAGGAATCCAGTGATGT
This sequence comes from uncultured Bacteroidales bacterium, assembly GCA_963710385.1. GTDB lineage: Bacteria > Bacteroidota > Bacteroidia > Bacteroidales. Next base: position 84,921 of record CAVQAB010000021.1, read on the forward strand.
TACAATCCACATATGCTTCCGGATTGGTAAGACTGTACCGGACTCCTGCCTGTGCAGCCAGGTTTACCACCACATCAAAATCGCGACCGGCAAAAAGATCGTGCAGTGCTTCCCTGTCTTCCAGTTGAAGCTGAATGAATTGATAATGATCAGATTTGCTACTGGAGACCAGCTGGTTATAAGCAATCTCATCCCGTGAAATCCCAGCTTCTTCCAGCCTGCTGTATTTCAGATTGACATCATAATAGTCATTGATGATATCAAGTCCGGTTACATGGAATCCTTTATCAACCAGTTTCCTGGCCAGATGAAATCCGATGAATCCGGCGGTTCCGGTTACAAGTACTTTGGTCATTATTTGGCGTAACTAATCGCACGTGTTTCACGGATCACAGTAATCTTTACCTGTCCAGGATAAGTCATTTCATCCTGAATCTTTCTGGCAATATCAAAGGAAAGGCTCTCTGCATCCTTATCAGAGACCTTTTCACTTCCCACGATAACCCTCAGTTCACGACCAGCCTGAATGGCATAGGTCTTTAATACACCCGGATAGGATAATGCCATTGCTTCCAGCTCTTTCAATCGCTTGATATAGGATTCCACCACTTCACGCCGGGCTCCTGGACGTGCTCCTGAAATGGCATCACAGACCTGAACAATGGGTGCCAGCAATGTGGTCATCTCCACCTCATCATGGTGGGAACCAATGGCATTGCATACCTCGGCTTTCTCCTTGTACTTCTCAGCCAGCTTCATTCCGAAGACAGCATGCGGAATCTCCGGCTCATCATCGGGAACCTTCCCAATATCATGCAGCAATCCAGCCCGTCTGGCCAGTTTTGCATTCAGTCCAAGTTCAGTGGCCATGATGGCACATAGGTTGGATACTTCCCGTGAGTGCTGCAACAAGTTCTGTCCATAGGATGAACGGTATTTCATTTTACCTACCATCCGGGTAAGTTCAGGATGAAGACCATGAATACCAAGATCAATGGCGGTTCGTTTACCAACCTCAATGATCTCCTCTTCAATCTGCTTTCTGGTTTTAGCCACCACCTCTTCAATCCGCGCCGGATGAATCCTTCCATCTGTAACCAGCTGATGTAGTGAAAGTCTGGCCACTTCTCTTCTCACCGGATCAAATGCAGAAAGGATAATGGCTTCCGGAGTGTCATCTACAATGACCTCAACACCAGTAGCTGCTTCAAGGGCACGAATATTCCGACCTTCACGACCAATAATCCGTCCCTTTAGCTCATCAGATTCAATATGAAATACAGTGACCGAATTTTCAATGGCTGTTTCAGTTGCCACCCGCTGAATGGTTTTAATAACAATATTTTTGGCCTCCTTATTTGCTGTCATTTTTGCCTCATCCACAATTTCATTGATCAGTGACATGGCTTCAGTTTTTGCCTCCTCTTTTAGAGATTCAACAAGCTGAGATTTTGCTTCCTCAGCAGAGAGTCCGGAGATGGTCTCCAGTTGCTCCACCTGCATTCGGTGTGATCGTTCAAGTTCTTCCTTCTTTTTCTCAACAATGTCAAGTTGAACACCGAGGTTCTCACGAATTGTATTCAGTTCATTGTTCTTTCGTTGCGCATCTTCCATGTTTCTGTGATAATAGAAAATTCTTTCTGCTTTACTTCATTCTCCCGCTGATTGAGCTTACTATTCTTCTCATTGATGATCTTCTCATGTTCCTCTTTTAATTGAAGGAACTTCTCCTTAGCCTGCAGTATCTTTTGCTGTTTGATCATCTCAGCTTCGCCTTCTGCCTCTTTGATCAGGTTGTTGCTTCTCCTTTTAACCACAATGTTGAAAAGGAAAAATGCAATTCCTGTTCCTACCAGCAATGAAGCACCTCCAACCACAAAATACAGGGACCATAGGCGTTTGTAGCACCAATGATTGCATTAACAGTTCCATAGGTTTTCAGTTTAGACAATAAAAAAACCCGCATATTCCCCCAAGATCTTTTAAAACCCCATATAGACATGGGTGGAACTGCCAAACTGTATCGAGTGTCCAATGACCGACGTATCGGTATCCCGGCGAACCGGAATTTTGGCCTGCTCTTTACAATCCGAGCTTTGTTCCAATCTGATAAATGTTGAGTTCCAAAAATAATTGAAGAAACAATGCGGGCAAACTCTTAATATGTAAAGAACGCTATTACTCTTGTTTTAATAATTCATCCAACTCACTACTCAAAACTCCCAACTCCTTTTCCAAAGATACAACATTTTGTTGTTGTTCGCAATCCAATTAAATTTATCACGAATTGAAGAGCTGCCATGGCCATAAAGTCCTGTGTATCCTTATCCGTATATCTCTGTTTGTACTGTAGGACCTTATCATTAATCAACTTGGCTGCCTTTCTAATCTTCTCCTCGTCCTGCCGTTTTATTTTCAGGGGATAAAACCGCTCTGCAATCTGTACCTTTATGGAAAGCTGTTCTTCCATTATCCCCGCATTATCTGTTTAAAAGAGCAATACACTTGTCAATCTCCCGCACAATTCTATTTATCCGAATCCTGGCATCGTGAGCATCTTCACTGTCTGCCATGATACTTTTTACCAGCGATAATTGCTGGTTTTTCTGTTCCAATTCATCAATCAATGACTGTTTTTGCTGAACCGTTTGTTGAAGATCTTCATTCTGCTGTTTCAATCGGATATTCTCATCCAAATGCGCTTGCATCCGGTCCTTAACCGATTGAATCTTCTCCTTGATTCCATCCAGAATTTCAACCTGTTCAACACTCATTAACCAGAGATATATTATACAAATATAGAATTATTTTCATCTGTTTAAAATTTTCAAAATACAAACTACTTTGCTTGGAAATAAAGCTTTAGTTTAGGGAAATCTTTAATCAGACGAAAGTGTATGCCTAGATTGATCCTGACCCTGGTATGTCATATGTTTATAGTCCAGTCATTTGGCCAAGATAATTTCTCCTTTCATCCTCCTGTGAAAATTCCAATGTACCTGTCAGGCAATTTTGGAGAGATTCGATCAGACCACTTTCATTCCGGTATTGATATAAAGACTCAGGGCACCATTGGTCATCATGTTTTCTCCATTGAAGATGGTTATGTTTCCAGAATTAAGGTCCAGGCCAATGGATACGGAAAATCAATTTATGTTACCCACCCCAACGGCTATCACATCCGTCTATGGTCATCTGGACCGCTACAGGGATGATATCGCCGATTATGTGAAGAACATGCAATACAAACAGCGTTCACACATGGTGGACCTCTATTTAAACCCTCATCAAATCAACTTAAGTAAGGGAGATTTCATTGCTTATTCGGGCAATACAGGCAGTTCCTCCGGTCCTCATTTGCATTTTGAGATCCGCTCAACAGGAAACCAACACCCCACCAATGTGCTGAAATACAATTTTGATATTGTCGATCGTGTGGCCCCAAGGTTCCATTCCCTTTTTATATACCCCGTTGATGAAGAGAGCCATGTCAACGGCTCTTCCGAAAGTTTTTCATCCCGGTTGGTGAAAGATAACGGAATCTACACCCTTCCCTACGGAACAAAAATTAGTGCTTCCGGAATGCTGGGGATCAGTGTGGAGGTTTTTGATTACCTGAATGGCGCCAGCAATCGGTGTGGTGTGTACATCCTTGAGATGTATGTGAACGAAGAATTGACATACAAGCACATCATGGAGGAATTTTCATTTTCTGAAACAAGGTATATCAATGCGCATATTGATTACGGGGAAAAAATCCGCTCCGGTGTCATAGCCCATCGTTTACATCGACTTCCAAATGACAGGCTGCGCATTTACAGTACCAATGAACGTAATGGGGTGCTTGAGATGGAAGCGAATATGAATTATGAAATTCGCCTTGTAGCCACAGATGTGGCTGGCAACAGGTCTGAATGTAAATTCAATATTCCGGGAGATATGAAAATCCCCATTCAGCGATCACGTCCACTTCACTTTGTAAAAACCATGAAGTATAATGAATCCAACAGTTTTGAGCAGGAAGAGGTGAAGGTTGAGATACCGGCCAACGCCCTTTACCAGAATCTTGACTTCACCTTTGAGAAGTCACCCGGCATTAAGGAGTCATTGACAGCATTCTATCACATAGCTACACCTGAAAGCCCTGTGCACCTTCCCTTCACGCTCTCCATTGAATCACCGTTAACGGACCCCCTATTGTTCGATAAGTTAATAATGATCACATTGGATGATGATCTTGAGGTGGAAGCTGTCGGAGGATCGTATGATAAGGGCTATGTAGTGGCCAGTTTACGAAGTTTTGGGAAGTACGCACTGGCACTGGATACCATCGCCCCTGATATTATCCCTTTAAATGGAACAGGAAACGCCGATCTTACCAGGAAAAAGAGCTTAAGATTCATCATTCGTGATAAGCTGTCCGGAATTGAAAAATACGAAGGATACATCGACAACCAATGGGTTCTTTTTGAGTACGATTTAAAAAATGATCTCCTTAGTTATACATTTGACAATGAACGCCTTACTAAGGGATCCGTTCACGAGCTTGAACTCTATGTAAAAGATGCAACAGGAAACGTAAATCTTTTTCATACGAGTTTCACATGGTAGCACTTATTCAATGGGGAAAACTCACAGGGTAACAGGATTGATGTCAGGATCATCGATGGATGGTGTCGACCTGGCCTGTTGTGAGTTCTCTATAAAGAATTCAAAATGGGCTTACAAGATAATCCATGCAGAGACCCTGCCCTATCCTCCAAAACTCCAATCAAAGCTTGAGCAGGCATACAATTGGGACCAGGGCGATATCAGAGATCTGGATCAGGAGTTGGGGTATTTTTATGCTCAGTTGCTCAATGAGTTTCACAGGAGGAATGGTCTGATCCCCGATCTGATCGCATCCCATGGTCACACCATCCTTCACGAACCTCAGCATGGCATAACGATACAGGCAGGAGACGGGGAGGATCATCTGTGAGAAAACCGGAATTACTGTGGTCAACGATTTCAGGAGTGCTGATGTTGCTCAGGGAGGTCAGGGGGCACCCCTGGTGCCGGTGGGTGACCGCATATTGTTCAATAAGTATGACGCATGCCTTAATCTGGGTGGATTTGCCAATATCTCTTACGAGAATGTATCAGGTGAGCGAATAGCCTATGACCTCTGCCCTGCCAATATGCCTCTCAACTGGATTGCTAATACATTGGGATTTAATTTCGATGAAGGAGGATCCATTGCAAAAAAGGGCAAGCCGAATGAGGAATTGCTGAATAGGTTAAATAAGCTGGAATACTATGCCGTTGAACCCCCGAAATCACTTGGCCGGGAGTGGTTTTTGGAAAAGTTTCTGCCCGAGATGCAACATGAACAATTGGCCCCAAATAACCTGATGGCTACTACGGTAGAGCATGTTGCCATTCAGATATCCCTGGGAATAAACAGTTTTGGAATCAATACTGTACTGGTCACAGGAGGAGGGGCACTGAACCAAACACTCCTGGATCGGTTAAGGTATCATACCTCTGCACATATTGAATTACCGGATATGCTGCTGATAAATTTTAAAGAGGCCTTGGTATTTGCTTTGCTGGGATTGCTGAGGATACATGGTGAGATCAATTGTCTGGCCAGCGCTACTGGTGGCAAGAAAGATCTTTCAACAGGAACGATATACAAAACCAAAAAATAGTTACGAAAATGAAAAACTTTGTTGCTTTTAATCCGACCAAACTGCACTTTGGACGTGGAGTGGTCACCGATCTCGGAACACATGCTTCTCAACTTGGAAAACATGCCCTGCTTGTATACGGAGGAGGCTCTGTCCTCAAAAATGGCAGCTACCAGGATGTACTGGATCAGTTGCACAAACATCATATCAAGGTGACTGAATACAGCGGTATTAAACCCAATCCACTGGTGAATCATGTGGATGAAGCTGCATTGTTAGGGAGAAACAAGGGAGTAGATATGGTCGTTGCAGTCGGAGGAGGAAGTGTAATCGACTCGGCTAAAATTATCGCCATTTGTATTGCCGATGGTTTCGATGCCTGGAGGGTGATGACAGGAAGAGATCGCCCAATCAGTTCTGTTCCTTTGATTGCTGTTCTTACACTTGCAGCAACAGGAACTGAGATGAATGCAGTAAGTGTACTTCAGAATAATGAGACAAAACAAAAAATAGGGTTCCGGAATGATCTGATGTATCCAGTTCATTCGTTCCTGGATCCTGCATATACCCTATCGGTATCTGCAGACTATACCGCTTATGGCATTGTGGACCTGGTAGCGCATAGTCTGGAAGCATGGTTTGGAGAGGGAGATGCATCCCTTTCTGACCGTTTTGTTCTTTCAATCATTCAGGAAGCAATAGAGTTTGGACCAGCACTCATGAAGGATCTGGAAAATTACGACCTGCGTGCCAGGATCATGTGGGCTGCCACCAACGCCCTGAACAATACTGACTATCTATGGCAGGGCGTCCGGTGACTGGGGAGTCCACGCCCTTGGTCACATCCTCTCCTTCCTTTATGATACTGCTCATGGAGCTACCCTTTCCATCATGTATCCAGCCTGGATGAGGGTGATGCATGAAAGAGCCGGAGACAGAATCCTCCTCCTGGGCAGGGAACTGTTTGGAAAATCGACTGTAGAAGAGACCATTACCGAATTTGAAGCATTTTTCAAATCCATTGGAAGCCCCATCAAATGCCAGGAAGCCTCTATTAATGAATCGAGCGCTTCTGAAATTCTTGCACTGATGAACAGGAACAGGGCTGAGGGTATGAATTTTGAACTTTCGGACGCAGACAGGGAAGAAGTGGTAGTCCATGTGTTTAATTAAGAAAAGGGCCTATCTGGCGATGGACCCTCTTCTACACACTAACTAAAACTACTAACTAAAACTACCAACTAAACTACTAACTCAACTCCTTTTCAAAAAAACTTATACTGCTACTGGGGTAGTATTGCAAATAGTATGCCACAAAGATAATTAGATCAAAAGTACGCTGCAAATATATTTATGAGTTTAATACGCATTTAACAGTCAATTATTGTTAATAACTATAGAATCTAAAATATTTGTGGGACCTGATTAAATTAATACCCATTTTGTAAGCGCCTACCCCAAAACCAAGGGGGTGTCAAAATTTTATGACATTTGTTATTTTGTTTTGAATTGGTAATTGCACCTTTTAATCCATGTTTTTGAATAACATCTGTTGGTAGTTACAGAGAAAATTGAAACCTTTGACGCTTTGAAATGGTGAAGGGTGAGTGGTGACAGGCCTTTGGCCGGTGAAGGGTGACAGGCCTTCGGCCGGTGAATGGTGACAGGTAAAACTTAAAAGATTAAATCTTAGATGTTTATGAAAAGAATCGTATTTGTATCGCTATTGACCATTGCTGTAATGAGCAGTCCTTCTTGGGCTTGTACTAATTTTCTGGTAACTCCTGGAGCATCTGTGAATGGCACTGCCATGATCACCTATGCCGCGGATGCCCATGTATTGTATGGAGAGTTATATTTCAGGCCGGCTGCTGATTATCCTCCAGGAACCTTGATGGACGTTTACGAATGGGATACCAACATGTTCCTGGGGAGAATTCCCCAACTTTCACACACCTTCTCGGTGGTTGGAAACATGAACGAACACCAGGTGGCTATTGGAGAAACAACCTACGGAGGAAGAGCGGAGCTGGTGGATTCCACTGGAATTGTTGACTATGGAAGTCTCATGTACATCACCCTTCAAAGGGCCAGAACTGCCAGAGAAGCCATCAATATTATGGGTGAACTTGTTGCCGAACATGGCTATGCCAGCTCAGGGGAATCATTTTCCATATGTGATCCCAACGAAGTATGGATCATGGAATTGATTGGCAAAGGAACTGAAATGGTTACCAAAGGAGGTAAAACCTACAATAAGAACAAGGGAGCTGTTTGGGTGGCTGTCAAGATACCGGATGGATATGTATCCGGACATGCCAACCAGGCACGGATACAACAATTTCCTCAGGATGATCCTGATAACTGTCTTTATGCTCCCGATGTAATCTCTTTTGCACGTGAGAAAGGATACTATGAGGGAACTGACGCAGATTTTAGCTTTTCAGATACTTATGCGCCAATCAGTTTTGGAGGTGCCCGATTCTGCGACCTGAGGGTATGGTCCTTTTTTAAGGAGATCAACAGCGACATGGATCAGTATTTTGATTATGTCAAGGGAGATGACCTGGAAAACCGGATGCCCCTTTTTATCAAACCCAACCGAAAACTATCCAATAAGGACCTGATGAATTTTATGAGGGATCACCTGGAAGGAACCGAGTTGGACATGACGCAGGATGCAGGGGCAGGACCTTTTGGACTCCCCTATCGCTGGCGTCCACTCACCTGGGAATCAGATGGTAAAATGTATGTGAACGAACGTGCCACTGCCACGCAGCAAACAGGTTTTTCATTTGTGGCTGAATCCAGGTCCATTAAACCAGACTGGCTGGGAGGTATTTTTTGGTTTGGAATCGACGATGCCGCGGCAACAACATATGTACCCATGTACTGCGGAATGACCAAGGTCCCTGAATCCTATGCAGTGGGAAATGGAGATCTGCTTACTTATTCTGAGACCTCTGCCTTCTGGACCTTTAGTTTCGTTTCAAACTTCTCTTATCTGAGGTACAATGTGATGATGGAAGATGTTCGCAAGGTACAGACGGAACTTGAAAACAAATTTATAACCGAGGTCCCCACCATTGATGCAGCGGCCACAGCCCTCTACGAGGTTAATCCCGATTTGGCCAGGGAGTTTATCACCAATTATTCGGTGAATATGGGTGACTACACGGTTCAACGATATAAGGAGCTGGGGCAGTTCTTACTCGTAAAATATATTGACGGAAATATTAAGAAGGAAGAAAATGGAGTGTTCCTGCGTAGCCCTGATGGTTATCCGCTGAGTCCTGATCAACCGGGCTATTCTGAACAATGGAAGGAGATTGTTGTGAAAGATACAGGCAAAAAACTTAGAGCGCCTGAAGAAGACGCCCATTAATAACATGAAGCTGTTAATAAATCCCCAAAGATGTTATCACAAATTGAAAATTATTTGTACTTTTGCGACCTGTAAAATCGAGCTCTAGCATTATATAAAGAATAGAATCATGGATTTAATGAAGGTTGTTGATCAGGAATATACGCCTCAGACTGAATTGCCTAAATTCAGTTCCGGTGATACAATTACTGTTCACTACAAGATCAAAGAGGGAAACAAAGAGCGTATTCAGCAATTCAGGGGTGTAGTGATCCAGCGTCGTGGTAAAGGACATACCGAGACGTTCACCGTACGCAAAATGTCAGGTAATATTGGTGTGGAAAGGATATTTCCCTCAGCATCCCCTTTTATTGACAAGATTGATATCAACAAGCATGGCCGTGTAAGAAGAGCCCGTATTTTCTACTTCCGTGAGCTAACCGGGAAAAAAGCCCGTATCAAAGAGAAAAGATTCTAATATTCAGAAGCAAGATAGAACAAAGGCTGCATCGCAAGATGTGGCTTTTTTTTTGCCCCATCATTGCGCATTGTACTTCCATCTTTTAAGCCATCTCACGATCCAGACCGCCAGGATTGTAATGCCAGCTAGCAAAACGATAAGTAGAGTTAACGCAATGGTCGGACCGGAGGGTCCTTGCTCCTGGCCTAATGAAAAATGCTGGTAAAGCCCCGGAGACACCGTACCTGGCCATATCAAATCCATATAGGGTTCAGCTAAATGAATAGTTACAAGCCCAGTTTCACGTTTTACAAGTGGTGGCGGAGAACATGAAAATACTCTGACTTCTGGTCCGACTGCAGGAGGCCTGAGAAGAATGCATGTATCCGCTAGATCTGAGATTCGGTTTCCATTTATAAAATCGTTCTGCATTGAGGAGAGTCCGGTAAACACTGCTTTGGACTCTGTTTTCATCTTCAATTTTATATGCTCCTTATTTTCAAACATAGTCGAGCCAGACCAACCCTGTTCGGTTTGTTTGAAACCGATGCTATCCGCTAATATTTTGGGGAAACCCAATCTATGTCCGCCGATGAGAGCAGCTTCTGTGGTAACAGCCATGTACGAACAATACCACCCCTCTGTTCCATTGAAATCACAACGAAGGAAAATTGCTGATTCCAAATAAGGCGTGAGAAATTTTGTAGGGGTCATGGGCCAGTGTTCCGTGTCGATATAATCAATGATAAACATCCCGACCATCGGAGCATCTGGTAAATTGAATTGTTCCGGAAGTAGCTGACGATACACATCTAAATTTGCTGGCTCTTCAATTACGAAGATCCCTTCAAATTCCTGCCAAATGTTACATTCCCAGAATAAAAGATTATAGGTACATCCCTGACATAAGAGGATAACCAACAAAAGACCGCCGAGTTTTCGGAATGTAGTTGGTTTCATTGAAATGTTTTTAATAGTAAGGTGGTGAAAGATGCAGGCTCCAAATAATATGTAGCAATTTACGAAATAATTATTCGCAGTCCCAAAATAAGAAGGTCAGATTTTCTCAGCCTCTACCCTGGCCTTTGCAACGATATCTTCTGCTTTTACTTCGGCTTCTCTCACCAGGGTCTCCGATTGCTTTTCGGCCTGCTTCTTTAGCTCTTCAGCTGCACGCTTTGCCGCAATCTGTTTGATAGGATTGGATCCGGCTTCTTCTATCAGACGCGCTCCCTGAACCTCGGCTTCCTTTACCAGTTTTTCTCCGCCTAAGCGAGCTTCGTCAATAATCCGTTCTGCTTCAGCCTCAGCATCACTGATTAGGTTATCTGCTTTTTCACCGGCCTCCTCACGAACTTGTTCTTCCACCTTCTCCACCTCTTCCGTCACCCTTTGCTCTACAACAGCCTTTACAGTCTCACCGGATGACTTAAGATTTCCGCTCAGGTCAGTGGTTATATTTAGGCGCATTGAATGTTCCCTTAATTTTCGCTGTCACCTTCACATACTCTGATTCCGGGATCCGAAATCCGGCTCCGGTTGCCAGTGCAGTCACTCCTTTCATTAACTCATTGGCGCCCCCGCCCAGATCGCTCTTCGCAATGTTCATATCGAGCAGGTAATCCATGGTCAGATCAATCCCGTGTGAACCCGAGACCGTGATTTTGGAGTCATCAAAATTCAAATCAAAAGGATCCACCATGACCCTGCCATCCTTGACAGAAAGTCCTAAGTTGACTTCATCAGGGGCCATATTCCTGAATTTCTCGTTCTTAAGGAGTTCGCTGAGTCGCACGAAAGACTTTAGATTGTAAATCTGTAATCCCTGGGTAGAAACCCGACCTTTGGCATTGATCGATTCATAAAGCGGGCTGAACGAACCATCCAACAAAGATTGATACGTCATGAGAACGTTTGCAGTTCCTTTACAATAACGGGCCATGGGTGCCAATCGCTCAACAGTTATAAAAGTTTCGTAAGAGGAAGGTATATCAATATCCTTCATGTCAAGTACAACATCCACTTCAGCAAAATCGCCACGGGTATCCACTTTACCTGAGGTGACGACACTTCCTTCAATCACCTCAAGGTTCAGCTTGTCCAGATAGGCAATACTTTCCTTCACTCTGATATCTCCCTGGATGTTCTCTAAAACGATATTGTCATAGAGAACCCTCTTCATATCCAGCGTCATATTGAAATTAATATCCGCTGGAATTTTCACTTGAAGTGGTTGAGCCAATGAATCCGGTGGTGCAGCTTCAACTAAAACCGGATCGGCTCCGGCTTCTTCTTCTGCTCCCTCTGATATTTCCTCTGGACCTTGATCTCCATCCTCATTTGACATCAGTTCATTGGCATCAAACAATTGCGATGTAACATTAAGAGTCCCTGAAACTACCTGATCACTAAACAAGTATGGTATAAAATTGGTGAGCTCTCCATCCATATGGAGATCCGATGAACCCAGGTACATATCCAGGGTAACTAGGTTCACCAATCTGGGTGTGAAATAGATCATCATTTTCTGCAATTGCACAGGTACCGGTATTTCGGGTGCAGCTACAACAACATCCTCGATTAGCAGCGTACCAACCAGATCCACCTTCTCAAATTGCTCCTCCTCAATATAAGACATGCGAGTATCCCACTTCAGATCAGCTTCTAAATGACCGTCGAGACTGACATCTTCAAGCGGGACCACATCCTTAAGAGATGCAAAGTCGATCAATCCCACGGCTGCCCCAGCCACATGCATATCACTGATCGGATGATCCATTTGAAGTTTCATGTCAAAGGGATTTCCTCCCAACAACAAATGAAATTGATCCAACCTCACAGTAGTTGCATCCATATCCGTACCCCTGTAGTCAACATTCAGTTTGATCTGAACATCTGAGACATCCTTGGGAAGGTCCGGATAAGCAAAATATCCGTCATTTACCACTATTGTCAGCCTGGCATCAGGAAGGATGGAGTCTGAGATAATTCCCTGAACGGCCCCCTCAAGTTGAAGTTGCCCCTTGGTTTTTAGGGTCTCAAAATCTTTCAGGTAAATGGCCGGCACCATGGAGAGCAAAGTTTGAAAAGCAGTCTCCTTTGAAAAGATTTGGAGGTCAAGATCCATGGCCCCATCCTCCAGCAAAGAGACCATACCCTCAGCACCCAGCACCAATCCGTTCAGCGTGATCTCATTCTTTTGCAGGGTATAGCTATTCTCAAGCAAATTTGCAGCAGCAAGGAGATCCAGACCAAAAGTTGCATCTTTCAAGTATCGGATCCCTCCGTACTTTGCATTTATCTTGTTGATGGCCATCCCCACCTGAAGTTCAGTGAGCTCCTCCGAAAAATCTCCGCTCAACTCCAGATTCAATCCCTCCATGGACGCATCCATATCCAATGATTTATCTCTGTATTCGACACGTCCCTCCCTGATTGTAAATCGTTGAAGTGTCATACTCATGGCTGATCCCTTTTCTTCATCGGAACTGACAGCTGTTTTTTCGTTATGATCAATCCCCTTTTCAGGCTCAGAGCTCTCCTGATCCTCCCCTTCATCTCCGGCACCTGGGGCAGAGGCAATATCCCAGTTTGCACGTGCCATCCTCCAGGACTATTCCATTGATCATCGGCTGTTCCAACAGGATTGATTTTACCTGGATGTCCTTCCGAATGGCACTGAAAGGATTCACCCTGAATTCAAAACGTTTTAATCGCCACAGGGTATCCCCCTCAAATGGCTTCAATACCCACTACCGATACACTGATGAAGGTTCACACTCAGATCCGGGAATCCCCTGAAAAGCGAAACACTGAACCGTGGACCAGTCAACTGTATGCATGAATACTCTGATTGACCTGGTTCTTTAACCATGGACTCTATCTTCGATTTGAACAGAATAGGGATGGTGATCAGCAGCAGTAAGAATTACACCTATGGTAATCAGTAAAATCCTGAAGACTTTTTTCATTACAACCGGTTTTATTCAAATATACATAAGGAACATGAAATATGGTTAAAGTGTTTTGGAATTGTATGGATTTGATTAAATTTGCAATCGCTTTTCAGGATCATTGAAAAGCAATTGAAATGCTGGACGAGTAGCTCAACTGGATAGAGCACCTGACTACGGATCAGGAGGTTGGGGGTTCGACTCCTCTCTCGTTCACACTGAATCCCTCGTAATGAGTTATCATACAACTACTTACGGGGGATTTTACATTTTCATTTGTCCATTTATATGACATCCGGTTCTGTCCGGTTATGTAAAAGAGCACGCTAATCATTTTCCCTCACTCCTATTGCCTCCCCAATTTAGTTAGATGGATCGCTTGCTGATGATCCTCCGACTACCTGATTTGCATTATCCTTAATCACATTATCTGTCAGAATCTGAAGTGGTTTTATAGTAAATCCATTAGGGTCATAAACATTAAGATCGCACAAGTCAATACCTAAAAACAAATATAACTATCTGATATTGAGTTTTTAGAAGGTGTTTTTAGTCCCCAAAATAACTAGAGCCATAATAATTCAGGATCAAAAAGAGCAATTAATGGAAAAAAATGTCTGAAAATAAAAAACCCCCAGCGTGAACCGGGGGGTTAAAATCACTATTAGTAATTTCTAAAGGATAACCCAACCACTATATTCATCTGACCAAGTTCCCATTTTTTGAAACTCATCAATCAATGGCTGCATCTTCTCTCCTGCCGTTTTAGCCTCATCACTCGGTTTTGCTTCTTCAGGCCAGTATCTATCTCTAGCTTCCTCAGAATCAAAATAAGTCATCAATGCAATTTTAGTCTCATGCACACCTCTAACACCCTTCAATATATTGACTTTTAAACCCTTATAATGTTTTTCCATTTCCGGGACGTATTTGTTAATTAAAAAATCCAGACACTGATCCATCGTCACATCTGGGGCAAGTTCTATTGGAAAAACATGAAGACCGATAGAGCCACCTTTTTGTAAGGTTTGACCAAAAGCGATTCCTGCAAACAGGAGGAGGGCTGTGATAACTAATAATTTTCTCATGATAAATGATTTTAGGGTTAGACTTACACAAGTTACCCCTTATCTTACAGAAAGTCAAGTATTTTGATTTTTAACGGCTTAATAGAATAACCCCCAGCGTGAACCGGGGGATTGAATGGAATCTTCTATTGACTACAGTCTGTAGTAAAATAAACATTCGGACTTCCTGTTGTATCGACAAAATAATCACCATCTGGTGGGAAAGGCATTGTCCATACACAGACCTTTTTCAAAGAAGGCATATAAGGTAAAGAGATACTGGTTAATAGGTTGTTATGTGATATGTTAAGTTCGGAAATATCATTAACCTTCCCCCCATATTTTGGACCTTCTCCATAGTAATGTCCATGCTCACAATATAATGTTCTTAGATTAGGATTATTAGATAAATCTAAGTTGGATATATGGTTACCAGAGCAATCCAAACTTTCTAAATCAGCGCACCCAGAAACATCCAGATTGGTTAATTCGTTATTCTCGCAATTCAAACTTTCTAAATCAGTGCACCATCTGAATCCAAATATGTTAAGCAGATTATTCAAACACCAGGCTGGTTAAATCGTTAGACCTGCAAACCAAATATGTTAAAGCAGTATTAGTAGAAACATAGGCTGGTTAAATCGTTAGACCAGCATCCAAATAAGTTAAAGCAGTTTAGAAACATCCAGGCTGGTTAATTCGTTAAACCCGCAATCCAAATATGTTAAAGCAGTAAATTTGGATACATCCAGACTTTCAAGATGATGGTCACCTATAGAAAGTCTTTCAAGGTTTACAAATGCTTCTGAAACCAGTTATATCTGAAAAACTTGGATAAGAGTTTCTGAAATCCAAAGAAGTCACTGCCTCTGCCTCTTCATAACTAATCAAAGCATCATTATTTGTATCCACTCCAAGATTGATGAGAGCTTGTCGAAAATTCCAAGTCGGTATATTAACAGGCTCATCATCACCCAACCGTTCACATTGGCTGACAAGTAAGATGAGGAATTACGAAAAGCAAAACTTTTGCTAAGGTTTTCATGATAGTTGGGTTTTAGGGTAAACAGAAGGATTGTAGTAGAATCTGTTGAGAGGGTGCTGAGGTCAATTAAGCCCATAAATCAGTATTAGAGAGTATGACTCAGCTGTGGGTGCTTTAATAGCTCAAACCCTATATGTTCAGCAAGTTACTACATTAAAGACGTATTAGTCAAGTATTTTGTTGAGAATTAATGGCTTAACAAAAACCCCCAGCAGTAAGCCGGGGGTATTGGTTGAATTATATCTTCGCTTCTATCTTATAATCCTATCAATGCATTAACTAATTATTGAGTAATTTCGGTTTTCAGTCCCTCTTCTCCCCATGTCCAATCACAACTTAGACCAGCAGGTTTTAACATATCTTCAAAAAATCCATCCCAATATGTTACCAAATCTTCTACCGTAGAGCCATAAATAATACCTCGATTTTCCAGTCGTGGATAAAATATGCGGAACGGTAATTACAACTTTCTCATTTGACTGCTCAATAATCTTAACACTGTCAGACATACATGCCCAACTAAATAGCATGAAATTTACTAATTGCTCAAATGTCGAATTTTCATCCCAGGGAAATTTTTTTCCGAGTTTCCGACCGAGTTCCTCTGCTGTTATTCCATCATCTTTTGCCACAGTGATAAGAGCTAAAATGTTATTGTACAACAGCGCTCTGGTCTGATCAGTACTTCTGTTTTCTGCGGTTGGAGTGGGGACAGAAAACACAGTTTGAGCGTTGGCAGCACAAACAAAAGATAACACAATAGTTATTAGAAAGAGTTTTTTCATGATAAATGATTTTGGGGGTTAGATTCATACAAGTTACCCCTTATCTTACAGAAAGTCAAGCATTTTGATTCTTAACGGCTTAATAGAATAACCCCCAGCGTGAACCGGGGGTTAATGGGCATAAGGCTCTAATCTGGTTTTAGTTTTTTATGCACCTAATGGACAATCCATCATCTGGACCCCAATACATGTTCTCTAAAGAACTACTCCACCAAGAGGTTTGGTCTCCTAAATCTGAGAAATAAGCGTCAATAGCCCCAAAATACCAATGAGCATCCTCCGGACCCACACGATAACCAGCTAAAACAGCGGAGAATCCGAAATGATTGGTTCCACCTTCACTTGTTTGCAATAGATGTAGATGTAATTCTTTCTTTGTCCTTAAATCGTTTTCCATATAATCATACAGCTCCTGCCACTCACTTTCTGTTGGCAAATGCCAGCCTTCTGGACATGCTTGCATTGCAGCTTCCCAATTATATAAGACACCAAACTTAGAATATTCTTTCAGCCTGCCTCGCAGTTGTAACATCGTTTCCTTGATAATCATATACATAGTAGTGGGGTATACTTTCTGATCCTTCAGATACAGGGCTTACCTCGGGCGAGAAATTGCAAGATTTCTTCTGCCATCCATGTCTGGTTCCCGATGGTTACATAGCGATATGTAGTGCCATCTCTTGTGTCGGTAAATTCTTCCAGATTAGGTAATACTTTTATTTCTCTCACATCTGACCTATGTCCTCCTTGATCATCTGCTACAACCACTTCAAGATTATAATCACCGGGCTGGATATTTTTGATCTCATAGTTGAGAAGAGATATGGCATAGAATTAATTATTGCGATAGAGGCTCCATTCAGCAAGATTTCAACTTGTGCGATTGTTCCATCAAAATCTTTAGCAGCAATCGCAATATCCATTAACTCACCTTCGAAGTAGGAGGATTGCTCCAGAGGTAGAGTAAAAGACGCCGTTGGTAGCTCATTTGGCTCATTTGAACAACTGTTAATTGCAAGAGTAGCGCAAATGAAAAGCAAAATTGCAGGTATTGTGAATATCGTATTCATGTTAGTTGGGTATTAGGATTCAAAGAGGATTTCGGTAGTATCTGTTGAGAGGGTGCTGAGGCCAGTTGATCAGAAGTAGAGTATGACTCAGATGTGGGTGCTCTAATAGCTCAAACTCTATTATTTCAGCAAGTTACTACAATAAAGACGTATAAGTCAAGTATTTTGTTGACATTTAACGGCTTAAATGAATGATGCTAGAGTTTAATTATCTTCCGTGTGGTTACAAAGTCCTTTGACCTGATGGTGATGAAATAGACTCCTTTCTGGAAGGATGAGAGGTCGATTTGGTGGGTGGTTCCTTCCATATGAGCTAAACATCAAATGGCCATTCGGGGAGGTGATCTCAATTGCGTGTTGTGGGGCTTTACCGTTACAATAGTTAAGTGGTCATTGGCCGGTTTGGAATCAATCCGCAGATAACCTGAATAGGCTGCTTTTCTCTTTTGAGGTTGTATTGGACGATTGACTTGAGTTCATGGCTTGAGGGGACTATACGGCTCTCACATGAACTATTTAGCCTATCCGCCAGCAATTCCGGGAGATATTAGGTTCTTGTAAATATCAGACCTCTTTGGCTCTTCAGAAACATATTGCTCGTTGTAGACATATATGACCACTTCTGCATTCTGGACAGAACACAATCTCATACCGGGAGAATGCCGCTATCAGGACCAATAATCACTATCTTTGTATCCATTATTACATAATTAACAATCATATGAAAAAGTTCTTTCAATTCTTCATTCTGCTTGCATTGATGCCTCTGGTTTCCATGCAGGCAGCAGACGAAGCCAGGCTGCTTCGTTTTCCCGCCATTCATGGCAACCAGATTGTATTCTCATATGCAGGGGACCTGTTCACTGTGGACAGTGAAGGAGGCCTGGCCCGCAAACTCACAAGCCATAACGGTTATGAAGTATTTCCACGCTTCTCTCCAGACGGCAGCAAGATCGCCTTTACCGGACAGTACGACGGCAACACTGAGGTGTTTGTCATTCCTGCCGAAGGTGGATCACCCAAACGGCTGACCTATACTGCAACCCTTGGAAGGGATGATATCTCGGACCGTATGGGACCTAATAACCTGGTGATGGACTGGACTCCCGACGGGAAGTACATTACCTACCGATCGCGCAAGCAGTCTTTTAACGCTTTTGTGGGACAACTCTTCAAAGTCCCTGCCGAAGGCGGACTCAGCGAGGAACTTCCCCTGCCATATGGTGGATTCCACAGCTGGTCGGACGATGGCAACCGGATTGCCTACAACCGGATCTTCCGCGAATTCCGTACCTGGAAATACTACAAGGGCGGAATGGCAGACGAAGTGTGGATCCACGATTTTAGCACCAGAACAACAGAGAAAGTGACCGATAACGGTGCCCAGGATATCATTCCCATGTG
This sequence comes from uncultured Bacteroidales bacterium, assembly GCA_963710385.1. Lineage (GTDB taxonomy): Bacteria > Bacteroidota > Bacteroidia > Bacteroidales. The sequence goes on from CAVQAB010000021.1 coordinate 103,741, forward strand.
GAGCGGTGATGAAATATTCTTTCTTTCGGACCGTGACCGTACCATGAATATGTTTGTGTACAATATCTCAAGCGGCCAAACCAGCAAGGTGACCGAATTTACTGAGTTCGATGTGAAGTTCCCCTCCCTAGGTAACGATCAGATTGTATTCGAAAACGGCGGATTCATCTATAAACTGGATGTGAAGAGCAAGGATTATGAGAAGGTACCGGTGGAGATCGCCAATGACCATGCCTACAGTCGCACCGAATTAATAGATGCTAGCAAGCGCATCAACACCATCGACCTTTCACCCAACGGCGAACGTGCCCTTTTTTCTGCCCGTGGTGAGATCTTCACTGTTCCGGCCAAGCATGGCGTAACCCGCAACCTGACAATGAGTCCAGGTGCCAACGACCTCTATGGAAGCTGGTCGCCCGATGGCAAAAACATCGCCTATTTTTCCGACATTACAGGAGAGTACGAACTCTATTACCAGAAACAGGATGGTTCGGAAGCGGCTGTAAAACTGACCACAGGTTTTGACAATTTCCCCTTCGAATTGAAATGGTCGCCCGATAGCAAAAAGATCCTTTTCAGCGACCGCGCGTTTCGCCTCCAGTATGTGGATGTATCAAGCAAGGCAACCAAAATGGTCAAACAATCTGTCAGGCACGAACTGAACGATTTTGACTGGTCGCCCGACAGCAAATGGATTGCCTATGCTGAAAATGATGCAAACGGAGTTGGAGTGATCCAGCTCTACAACCTAGAGAGCGGGGTGGCAATCCCTGCAACTGACAACTGGTACGAGTCTGGTATCCCAAGGTTCTCACCCGATGGGAAATACCTCTATTTTGTCTCTCTCAGGGATTTCAATCCCACCATCTCAAATATTGAATTGAACTTTGCCTTCGACGATATGGCTAAGGTCTATATGATCACCCTGGCCAAAGATACTCCTTCTCCCTTCGCCCTTGAAAACGATGAGGTGAAAATTGAAGAGGCACCCGCAGAAGAGAGCGATTCGAAAAAGGAAAAAAAGGGCAAAGACAAGGATGAAGGAGATGGAGAAAAGAAGGAGGAAGTGACCACAAAAATTGATGTGGACGGACTCAATTCCAGAATCATTGTACTCCCTGTGAAAGCCATGAACTATTTCAATGTCCAACCCGCTGAGGGAAAGGTATATTACATGGTCCGAAGCGCCAATGGCGATGGTATGTCAGCCAAAGTATTCGATTTGAAAACCAAGAAAGAGTCGGAATTGGGCTCCAATATGGCGTACACCCTGTCTCCCAGCAAGAAGAAGATGATAGTCCACCAGGATGGCAAGTACACCGTTATTGATCCTCCAGGTGGTAAAGTGACCATTGAGGAACTGGTTGATCTTTCGGACATGATGGTACTGACCGATTACCGGAAAGAGTGGAAGCAGATCTACGACGAAGCATGGAGACAGATGCGCGATTTCTTCTATGTGGAGAACCTGCATGGTGTGGACTGGAAAGCCATGCATGACAAATATGATGTGCTGGTGCCCTATGTGAACCACCGCAACGATCTCACATACATTATTGGTGAAATGGTGGGCGAGCTCTGCGTGGGACACGCCTATGTGAATTCTCCACCCGCCGGCGGTGTTCCGGCCAGGATCGAGACCGGATTGCTGGGTGCGAAGCTAAGTAAGGATGCTTCAGACTATTTTAAAATCGATGAGATCCTCAAAGGCGCTAACTGGAGCTCCACCCTTCGTTCACCTCTGACCGAGGTTGGAGTGAATGTGAAAGAGGGTGATTTCATCACCGCAGTGAATGGCAAGTCAACCAAAGAGATGGCCGACATATACCAGTCGCTGGTCAACACAGCCGGTAAAACTGTAAAACTGACAGTCAGTTCAAGTGCCTCCGGAGCCGGAGCCCATGACGAACTTGTGAAGCCCATTGACGATGAAGCGAGCCTCTATTACTACAAGTGGGTCCATGGCAATATCCACAAGGTGAACGAAGCCACTGACGGACAGATCGGGTATATCCATATTCCTGATATGGGAATTGGCGGATTACAGGAGTTCACCAAATACTACTACCCGCAGCTACAGAACAAAAAGGGGCTGATCATCGATGACCGCGGAAACGCTGGCGGATTTGTATCCAGAACAGTGATTGAAAGACTGCGCAGAGAACTCTCTTTTGTGTTCCACAGAAGGGGTGTGACGGATGGAGCCCCGGTTCCCGGCGGAACCGTCTATGGCCCCAAGGTTCTCCTGATGAACTATGCTTCTGCCTCTGACGGCGACCTCTTCCCATATCAGTTTCAAAAGCACAACCTTGGAACCACCATCGGAACCCGGACCTGGGGAGGTGTTGTGGGTATCCGCGGCGCTTATGTTTTCATGGACGGCGGTCTGATGACCCGGCCCGAATCGGGATCACACTCAGCAGAGGAGAGCAATTGGATCATAGAGAACCACGGTGTTGAACCCGATATCTATATCGATAACGATCCAGCCAAAGAGTATGCAGGAGAAGATGAGCAGCTCAACAAAGCCATCGAGGTGATCATGACTCAGCTTGACCAGTATGCACCGCCGCCAGCAAAGGCTCCGGGCAAGGATAAGAGTGGGAATTAACCACAAGTTTGACTAGTGGAATAGCCGGAGGCATTGACCATCCTTCGCCGGAATGATATAAATGAGATAAACATCAGAATATCAGGGATATTGCCTGGGCAAGCAAATTCGGCCTGAAATGGTAAGTATGTATTTCTTTTCAGTAATTCTTTACACAGCGAACTGACATTCCGCGGTTCCTGGTATTCATATAGCGGTAGATATTATCATACCTGTGGTTAAGCCTGCGGAAATAATAATGTCCTACTGATCCCGGAGTTGATGTCCAGAAATATGCATCTCTGAGAATACCACCAAAACCACCACCCGCATAGTGTAGTCCTCCGGGAAGTGCTGAAAAACCGGTTTCATTGGTAGTTCCCAATGATGTGCTTCTCCAATGAGTTGTACCCTTCTCCTTTATTTTGCCTCCTTCATAATTTCCTCGGTACAGCCCTTCAGCTAAGACTTCTGTACTGTCCATTCCCAGATACATTTCCAATTCCATCCATTCTTCGTCGGAAGGTAAGTGCCATCCTTCAGGACAAACCACATTGGCAGCGTCCCATTTATACAATCTGCCGTAAATCGTATCACTGACCCAACTATCTGAGAATTCATAATTAAGGTTTTCAGCCATCCATATCTGTTCACCGATCCTCTCCCATTGATACTCTTCGCCATCACGCTCATCTACGAAGGCTCCGCTTGGTGTAATTTCACTGATACCTTGTTGTCGTTCAAGTGCGATTTGAGGGGGAGTTGATATTGACTTATTATCCCTGTCATATTGTTGGATTTGCTGGCTGACCAGATAATAATCCCCGGTGAGCGATGTTGACTCCCAGGGTACCTGACTGTTGCCTGTTCTATCAGATACAATGCTTCTCACATTCTGAAATACTTGTAAGACAGTAATGTCCGGATTATTAATATTCTCAAGGAGCGCTTCAGTATATAACCCATTTATTCCTTCACCATCAGAGGCAGTACTGCCAGGCGCTGTTGCGTATGCTATCAAAGTACCACTTGGTGCATTCATAAAGGCCAATCCCTGTCCACTGGTGGAACGGGTCCAGCTGCGTTCAAAAGGATTATTCCTACACGCATCCAGAATCATGATATTCACTGTAGCGTCCGATGCATCCATATTTGCCAACACCCTGTCTGCCTGAACACAATCATACTCCACATATCTTTCAGATTTTAAATTTGCATCAACCGGAATCAGATAGTTATACCCATTTACCTGGATGCCATGCCCCGCAAAAAAGAATAAACCCGAATTATAACCCTTTAATTTCACCCCAAAATCGTCGATGGCCTTCTTCATATCGCCCTGATTGAGGTTGTAATGTTCAAGGACCTCAAATCCAATCTCCGATAAAGCCTGTGTCATTGAAAAAGCATCATTCACCGGATTCTTTAATACGCCTCCGTACTCATATGCACTATTTCCAATAACCAGCGCAAGCCTTTTCTCCTGAGAATGTAAAGATACTGTTGTAAGGAAAATATAAATAAGTGATATCAACCTCTTCATGAGTGTATTGTTGGGTTAATGCAAGTCAATTTACGAACAAGAGGCCTAAAATCAAAAACAAATGATGTGGTTATACCAACTGAATAAGTGTTGTTCCATTGATTTCTATCAATTATATAGATACAAATTTTTAACAAAACAGTACATGATTTGTTATTTTGATCTCAACGTAGAATATTCCAATAGAAACAGCACCGGATCATCAGATCAACAACCAGGGAGAGTACTAAATACTTGTAAATATGCCAATTAGAATTAAAAAAGACAGCGGACAAAAGTATTCACCACCAATCAGGGACAAAAAAAACTGCCCAAAAAGAGCAGTTTTAATTTTCATACAGAGATGATCCGCTTAGGATTTTTGCTTCCCATGGTCATGCTCATCCTGCCATTTTTTAAGCTCAGCCCATCGACCTTCGCTTGCCATGCGGGCCTGATTAGGCCATGTGTCGGGAGTATGGATCCTGAAACGTGGTCCGCCTGAATCCAATACTTCCTGGCAACGTTCCACACTGGTTTCAGATAATGCTTTCCACGTTTTGACATCAAAATTGTGAAAGAGCTCCTGTATTTTAGGTCCAATCCCTTCAACAATGGTAAGGTCGTCTTTTTTGATGGTCTTTCCGAAGGCTGCTTTGGCCGCAGCATTATCAAAAACTGCAGCAGGAGCTGACATTGAAGCCACAGCCGCGGCGCTTGTTCCAGAAACAGTTGGAGCAACTGATTGCTTTGAAAGACAGGCTTCCAGATCGGACTTCAGGGATGCATTTTTACTTTTCAATGCATCTATTTCGGCACTGTTGTCACGACCTTTGCTGAATAGCCGGCCGAGCAGATAGCCAAGGATTGCACTTACCAATCCTACCAATAATGGGATAATAAAACACCAATTCATTTCCATGATAATAATTTTTAAATACGGTTTAGTTTAATGTGATTACTGTACGTCTGTTCTTTGCGCGACCTTCTTCAGTAGAATTGTTGGCGATCGGTTGATCCGGTCCCTCGGAAGCGGTCACGATCTTGTTATCCGGAATGTCATTGCCTACCAGATAGTCTTTAGCAATCTGTGCGCGCTTCTGACCGAGCTGCAGGTTAGCTGCACGGTTCCCTGTATTATCTGTATGGCCTACAATCGATACAGTAGCCCCGTCCACATTGTTCAGATAATTTCGAATATCTTCCATTTTCTGCTGTTGTTCGGGTGTGAGTGTAATGGACGCTTCCGCTGTTCCAAAATAGAGCACCAGGGGGTCCGCTTTGATATGTTCTACAATGGCTTCCATCTCCTGATCTGTTGCCTCTGATGCCTCGCTGCCAGAGGCATTGGATCCCATTAGAAAGCTTAGAGGTCCCCGGAAAATGTTTCCATCGGGCACCAGGGCTTCCATTAGTTTTCCTTCTGTGTTGATCTGTCCCGAAGAAATTCCTTTAGTTACCAAAAAGTCCTTTACAGTATTTGCACGTGCAAGCCCCAGATTGGGTAAATCCGAGTAATTCTCTTCATTTCCGCTGTAGTAGCCAGTGATGTCTAATGATTTTCCGGCATTTCCTGCTTCTGCAAGAAAAACCCTCAGTCGATTGATGCCATTTTCCACCTCTGCAGAAACGGGTGTAATAAAATCGGCCTCAGAACGATTGAAGTTGAAGTTATCCTCGCTTCGAAAATTGAAGTTACCATCAGGATCGCTGAGGACAAAGGCCTCATGTGTAGCTGCTTGTCCAGCCATGGTCTGATTTGATTGGTCATCTCCACCAAGGGCAGTGACATCGGCCTTAGTACCGCAACAAAGCCACCAGCTCAGGAGCATCCCAATCACAATTGTCAGCAAAATACCAAACAGGTATTTCGTCTTTCTATTCATAGTTTTTGAGTTAAAATGTGATTATTTTTTCGAATTCAAATATCTAAACAATTGAATTACTGCATTGTTCAGTGCATTACTGAATTAAAAGATAATAAAGCTACTGCCAATGGCCCTCCCAATAAATTCAGATAATCATCAGTATATAGGGAGTAGTGAAAAATGTTTTGCCAGATAACCTATCAAGGATAAACAACCATTTTCAACTTGGTTAATTTCTGGCAATATAGATTCAGACTCAATCCCAAATGATATAGTAGCAATTAGACAAATCCCCATCCGCATTCTCATTGATAGTAATATTAAATCCTCTAAGGTTTAGTGAATTAGATTCGGATAAGTAGCAACTTCATTCGGGTCATCTTTCCTGAAGTCAATAACTGCATTAATTGATTCCGAAACCGCAAGGGTCTTCTATTCTTGACCATAAACTTTGAAAATGCTATTTAGAGGGATAGCGGGTTGATTTTGTGTAAGGGCTCAGTTGAAAGGGAGCTCATGATATTTATAATATGAATGATCCTTGAACATTACCCTTAGTCCAATGAAGTCTTCTCTTATTAATTTTCGGTATTCCGCGTTCTTGTGAATTTCATCATAAACACTTTTGTTGGTCCAGTTTGACTCCCATAAGTAGCGAGTCTGTTTCTTATCTTCTGAAATCTCCCATAACCTGTATTTACAATCCGGATGGCCCAGCTTAATAAATAAATTATTGAATTTCTCCAGTATTACCTTCAAGTCGTCTGAATTGTATTTCGGTTTCAGGTTAAAAAAATGCATGGTCTTGTATGCAACCTGATTCTCCTTTATGTTCTGCTTCTGGGTAAAACAATTTTGAGTAACTGTTAACAATATGAATGCAAAAATGAAGTTTATCTTTCTGGTCATGAGATAGATATTAATGTATTATCTGATAGTAAGTTTTGACTTTGAAGTGTTATATAAACAGCTCCTGCACAAAAATGAAATCTTTCAAGGTCTCTGATTGGGAGTTTGGTATAAGTTCCAGGTTAACAAATACAAGTTATCAAACTGGCTGTTGAAAGTCAATTAAATTCTATAATTGAACATAACCCAATAATTAACTTTGTTGATCTAAAGGCTCTTATTGATTTCCCTGTGTTATAGTCTGGGCTTCGGGTCCAAGGGTTCAACAAGTGATAAGCAATAAAAAATGGGGATATTTTCTCCGGTTTTTGCACATCTGAACAGTATATGAAAAGATAGTATTCCATTTCGGAAAATCCGAAAGTCACCAACTTGTGAGTTTTTTACCAATATGTGACCTATAACTTCATTCGCATATGCTTAACTGTTATTATAATAAACTGTATTATAGTGCTATACACGAATGGGGGAGCGGCATAATCATTATTCATGAGTCACCATACTGTGAAGAAGTCACCATCCTGTGACTTGCTAAAACTCCGAAAATGAGGTAAGCAGGTGGCCTGAAAGTGACACCTCATGTGTTCCGATGCAGCTCAAAAATGTGGTAACTCCAATTTTGCTGTCTTTTAACGGCTTGCAGTTGGAGATTCCTAATGTGATTGTCTGTAAATTGAATTAAAATCCGTTCCGCTTCAAAGCTTCAAAACATAGCTTTTCATCATCATCTTCAGAAAGGCCGCTTACTCCAATACCACCAATAACTTTACCTTCTGAGTTAATGGGCACTCCACCACCCATGCTGGTGATTTTAGGGTCTGCCCAATAGCTCATATCTTTGCCTGTACTTTGAACCCACTTTCTTAAATCAGCAGTAGTCTTTCGTTCACGAACGGTGGTATAGGCTTTAGATTCTGCTACACTTATTGTAACCAGCAATGCATCATCCATACGCCCAAAAGCAATAAGGTCTCCATGACTATCAACAATGGCAACAGACACAGAAACCTTCCATTCTTCTGCCACAGCAATAGCAGAATCTACAATAGCTTTCGCCTTGATGTACTGAATATCCATATTTTTATTCCTTTATGATCTATTAGTGATTGGTTCAATAATAAGATTGCGACGATTTAACTTTATTAAAGTTATAAAAATGAATACAGGTTCGGGGCATTTACGTACTTTTATTCACTAAATCTGTGTAGATGATTGGACAGGAGTTTCATCCCCGAATTGCATATCGGACCCTCAGGGTTATATTCTATGCCCTGAATACGGGATTACTGGTCTTTTTTATGGTGGGAATCTACCTGAACGGGATGCAGATACCCTCCTTTCAGAGTAAGATTGATATCCTCACCATCGTCAACATTCTGCTGCTTGTTTCCATTCCTGCAGGATATTCCATTTCCAACCGGAAAATGGAAGCCATTGATCCGGGTGAAACCTTTTCAAAGAAATTTGAATTATACCAGACTGCCGTGATCATCAGGTGGGCTATGATAGAAGGCACGGCACTCTTCTCCATTGTGGGTCTGATTCTTCTTCGGGATGCCAACCAGCTTATTATTTTCGTGATCTGCATATTGGCAATGTCCATGAACACCGTTAGTAAGGAGAAGGTGATCAGAGGTGCAAAATTGAATCAGGAAGGAAGCAAAAGCACTGGATGGCTAAAGTTTAACTACTACATTTTTCCGGTAGGTTCGACTGATGGGGAGCTCCTTTTCCGCGATAAGCACATGCTCCCTGGAATAAGAAGAAATCATTGATTTATTGACGATAAAGGAGCGGTGGATCCTGAGGAATCGATCCGGAAGTACCTCTTCCATGTGACTAATCTTCTCCTTGGAAGTGATCGGTGCGCCGCTTATTCGATAGATTTTAATATAATCAGCCAGGCTTTCAATGTATAGCACATCATCAAAGCTTACTTTGGAAGATTGCCGGTTGGATCGTACGGTAAAATAGCCTTTATCGATTTGTGACTGTTTCTCCTCCAGCTCGGCGATGGCACGCTGGTCCACAAAATAGTGTTTGATCAAAAGAATAAAGGATTTGAACAATACGATAAAGTAAAGGATTACCGCAAGGGTGAACACATCTGTAACCAGTGGACCGGTTCGGCTGATCCCAAAATGGATGATCAACAACATAGCGACCACACTGGAAAACAATTCGAGGCAAAGGGATACCACGAACATATATAAGGAGTAAATGGCAAATTTTCTGAATTTCCGTGTGAAAAGAAAACGGGGCACCAGGAAGTAATTGAAGAAGTATGAAGTCCCTATCACCACTGGCATTAGTAAAGAGACATAGTAAAACGCTTCAATATGACCATCAAACCAGTTGGCAAAAATAAGGGTGAGTGATCCGTAGACCAGAATCCAGAAAATAATGTGCTGGTAAGTTTTCATAGCCGTTGACAATCTAAATATCGCAAAAAATGCCTTCCATTATATAGAACGTCGACAGAAAGCAGGTTTTAAACCGTATTCGACATTGCACTGTATACTACACCCTGCTTAACTTTGAATCAAGTTTATGTTTCATTAAAACCAAACGATTATGAAAGATTTATTTTATATGGGCGGCCCGCTCTTTATGGGCATTCTAACGACATTACTGGTGATCCTGCTTGCGATCACCGCATACTTCGCAATCTCTATTGCTTCCGGAAAAACCTCGGTTAAGAAGAATTTCAGACACCAGCTCACTTATGTAAAGTCAGTGGGATTATTCACAATGATTACTGGCATCCTTGGCCAGCTGATTGGTTTGATGGAGGCATTCAAGGCCATTGAACGGGTGGGTGATATTTCACCAGGTATACTTGCAGGTGGATTGAAAGTCTCCATGATCACCACCCTCTATGGCATATTTATTTATTTGATTTCAATCATTATCTGGTTCCTGCTGGATCTATGGTATCACAAAAAAGCAGGGGATCAGGTGTAAATATATGTATGATGAAAACAATAGATAGAGTGAGAAAGATAGGCTTTCTTGCTTTTGCCGTTTTGTTTATAATGAATTCGGCGGCTGAATCCCAACAACTCTATGCCGGCCACTGGGAAGGTAAATTTATGGGAGATTTTAAGACCATTATCCAAATTGAGGCTGCTGATGAGAATAATTATTCTGGAAAAATCCAGATGTTCAGCGGAGGAAGTATGGTGCAGGATGATGAACTCTCAAAAATCACCATTAGTGAAAGTCGTCTCACCTTCTATATTCAGGCAAAACAGAGTGAATTTGACGGAGACTTTAACGAGGATCTTTCGGAGTTGACAGGACATTTCATATTTCCTGATCAATCCAGGCACCCCATCACACTCAACAAGGTTCAGGTTGATGATCAGAATAACAGGACTTCACAGGACCTATATCTTGATAATAGGGAAGATCTATTCCCGGCAGGTAAATTGATTTCTGATGTTAATTACCTGATGAAAAGCCTAATAGAGAACCACCCTCAGCTGTATCAGTATACAGCTGAGGAATTCTTTAAAAAGGAGTGGGAGCGCACGTTGATGCAGTTAAATCAAGATCTGGCATTGGAAGATTATTTCAAACTGGTGGCTCCGCTGGTTGAGAAAGTTCAATGCAGCCACACGGGCATTCGCATGCCGGCACATTACCAGCAGGCAGTTAACCAGTATGGAAGTTTCCTGCCATTGGAGCTGGTATGCAAGGAGCACAAAGCATATTTTATTTCAAGCATTTCGGGTAGAATTTCCACTATTTCACCGGGAAGCGAAATCCTTTCCATCAACGATGTGCCGGTGAGTAAAATCATTGATCAAATGCTTCGAATGGTTCCAGCCGAGGGCGGCTGCATCACCACCAAGTACAATGAGATCAATCAGAATTTTCATTCATACTTTTACCTGTTTGATCATTCAGAAGCTTTTAAGGTTGAATTCATTGCTGACGGTTCAATGGGGAGCATCAATTTCTCAGCCTGCAACCATAATCAGGTGAAATCCCGGAACAATATGGAGGAACAGGGATTGCCTGTAGAGTTCCTTACTGATCAGGAAAATGATGTGAGCGTGGTCAGTGTTTCCTCCTTTGGCATCAGGGATATGGACGGATATATGCAACAGTTGGAACAACTGTTCCTGGAACTTCAGGCCAACAAAATTTCCAATCTGGTCATTGACCTGAGGAACAATTCAGGTGGGCATCCCATTTTTGCCGCCCAGCTGCTTTCATATTTGACCAACAGCGAATTCACCTATTTTAAGAGGAACCCTGACATCCAGGATTTCGAACCCCTGTATCATCCCATGCAAGCAAGTCCCAATTCTTTCAAAGGGAACTTATATGTGCTTGTGAATGGGGGATGCTTATCCACTACCGGTCATCTGATCTCTCTTTTAAAATACCATACAGATGCCATATTTATCGGAGAAGAGCCGGGAAGTTCTTTTTATTGCAATGATTTCAGCATGCAGGTCACTCTACCCAATACAGGAATCGAAGTGAATATTCCAAGAACCACCTTTGAGACCGCAGTTACCGGTTTTCAGATAGGCGAACCTTTTAATGTGGATCATTATGTGAACAATACTGTATCTGATATCATTGGTGGAACGGACAGTTATTTATCGAGGGTTTATCAGCTGATCGATGAAAAGAGGATTATTCCCTAAGAATAACACAAAGGTAAATGGAACAGATTAGTTGGACAGATTATGAAAAGATCGGCCCCTTTATTTCAGAATGCCTTGTGACCGGACTTTACCGTGATGATGGCGCTGTGGTACTGGCTATTCCGGATAAAAAGGTTCAGAATGGAGCACGGTTGGGTTAAACTATTTCCGCTGGAAAATTCTGGATCGATGTCGATTCCTATTTCACCACCAGAATGAAATCGCTGCCTGGCTCATTATCTCCAAACTCTCCAAACCGGGGTTGTGGATTCACCTTTTCCACAAACTGGAGTATCTCGGAAGTAGTCAGGACACCATCATCTCCACCGTAATACCTTAAGGATTCTATAAATCGTCTGGCAAAAGGGGAATGGAAGCCTGGTCTTCCGTCAGGGACATACTCCTTCCCTCCTGAGGTCAGGTAGAGCCGGGTTTTATATTTCAGTTTTCTCTCTACAAACTCCTGGGTTGAAATCTCCGCATAATCTGCCGGGGCACCCCTGTGAGCCGAAGCCATAAGAGGATCAAATGTTCCGCCAAAACAGACATCCATCACAAGGAAAATATGGGGACAATTGATGTTATTGATCATGGTTCGCAGGTTGGAATGGGAGAGGTATGAAGTCTTGCCCAGGTCATCTGCACGAGAATCCCTTGAGATCACATAACCTTCTCTGAATACCTCATCATAAACCCCATGCCCTGCAAAAAAAATCATCAGGTTGTCTTCAGGCTGGTAGGTTTGCGAGGCATACTCCCTGATCAGGGAGGCTGTAGCTGACAGGGTGGGATTGATGACCACTTCAGAGACCACACCATAGCTTTCTCCAAGTTCTGATGCGATGGTCTGGGCATCCAATACAGGATTCACAAGGTCCGTATAATAATCGTACACATTCGAAGCAAACATCAGTGCATAGGTAGTACCCTTTTCTTCTACCCGAGCACTATCCCTTTGCACTGCAGCATCGATGAATCCCCGCGGCACCTCCTGTTCCTCCTCCTTTTGAAACGGATTTTCCAACGGGGTAACTTCGTAATACGTTTTATCGGTGGGATGATAGAGCTCAAAGGAACCATAGATATTTCTGTTGCCAGTGGCGCTCTTCTCCTTTGCAGCCCTGATGTGCGCCTTTGACCATTGACTTTTAAATTTTTTTGCGGCTTCAATTGGGATGGCTACGCCCGCCTCAGTTTCCATAAATTTAATTTTGTAGATCTGTAAATCGGCATTATATCCTACCAGCCCCTGCAATGGAATTTCAATTCTTCCTGACCGGGACCGTATCCCATATTGTTTTTCCATCTCAGCCTGAAGCTTCATTAAGGTCCAGTCTCCAAGCTTATCCACACGTTCATTGTATTCTGTTGAGGTCTCAAACTCATCCCTGGGAAGCGTCAGTTTCCGGTCAACCGAACCTATAATTTCCATAACGGCTGAGGGATTTAATGATCGCCTTTGAGCCAGGGAGAGATCCCCATTTAACCAGGATACCACCAGGGATTTGTCAGATGGTGAGACCTTGTCAATCTCCCATATAATGATCTGCATGTCACTTCCGAAGGTTGTCAGAAACTCACCATCCTCAGAAAAATGAGCCCCTAATACATAATCCACATGTCGAAAGACAAAATCCACCGGATAAATTGAATCCTTCCCGATCCGGGCGATGACAGCAGTCTGGTAATGACCAAAGGCCAGGAAGTTGCCATCAGGACTAAAACAGATTGGATTTCTAACATCGGCATTCTCCTCCAAAGAATCTGTGAGGACGAAAACATCCTTCTGAAGCCTGTACCTTCTCAGGCCATTGGAAGATCCAGTAACAAACGTATTCTCCCGGGGATGAAAAGAGACTGTTTGCACCCCATGTCGTCGGTGCTTGAACTCCTGAAAAATCTTAAAATCAGAATCTGAACGCTCCAGAACCAGTACATTTCCATAGGTATCCCCCGTCACAAGAAACCTGTCATCAAAACTAAAACTCGATTCGTTTAAATCGGATTCAAAAGCATCAAACCTTCGTTGAAATTCAAAAGCTTCGTCATTCATCTTCCAAAGGATCATTTGCTCATCCAGAGAACAGGATACCAGCCACTCTCCATCGTGACTAAACTCAAGGTGACTCACAAAAAAGGAGTGTTGATTAAGCACCTGCATCAATTTCATATCTTCCAGCCGAAAGATCGCAATATCATTTTTGCCCCGATAGCGTCCATATGCAAAATATCGTTCATCGGGAGAGAATGCAAATACCCCTCCCCTGGCCTCGGGATTCCCCTGGTGCTCGAAAACCTTCTCCCAGTTGGAATCAAAGATCCTGACCGTATTGTCCCCTATGGTATATGCAAAATAGCTGCGGAAAGGTGAGAACTGTGCCTGTCCAACATAATCTCCCAGGTTCCCAAACTCCTTATTGACTTTCAATCCCATCTCCTGGGATAGCAATGGCAGGGAAAGCACCCATAGCCATATGAGCATAAATTGGATTTTCCTCATGGCAGGTTGTTGATATATTTGCTATTAAAGTTACAAAACCCGATGCATATGAATTTGTATATTTATGAACTCAACCTGTTGAATAGGTATATGGATCATGGGCAGATATCTTGCAAATATCATTCTCTTTCTGGTTTTCATTCCTTCCCTATATGCTCAGGATTCTGCGTTATCTCTGCAGGATACCCTTTACCGGCAGCTTAGTATTTCCCTGGAAGAAGAGATTCCGGTTTTGGTGTCAGGAATATGTGACAGAAAGCTTGAGTCCCCGATTGTGGTCAGGGTATCCGATGAATCCGGATCCCCTGCAATCCATGTGGAAGTAGCGTTCAGCATCATATCTCAACCCGAACAGTCCGAAGGTGCCGAACTCAGTCAAGCCCTTGTTTACACAGATTCCATGGGTCGTGCCCAGACCGAATTTACCCTGGGATCCAAACCCGGTACCTACCGAATATCATGCAGAATAAGGGAGGGATTTCCGGACAATGAAGTGGTCTTTCAGGCCAAAGCCAAGCGGAAGAACTGGGTTTATATGTTGATCATCGGGCTGTTCGGAGGACTGGGCCTATTCCTCCATGGTATGCACTCCATGAGCGAAGGATTGCAGCAATCTGCTGGTGAGAGACTTCGTTCCATCCTGGGAAATGTAACCCGGAACCGGATCGTGGGAACCGGGGTAGGAACGCTGGTAACCACGATCATTCAGAGCAGCAGTGCTACCTCTGTGATGCTGGTAAGTTTTGTGAATGCCAACCTGATTCAATTCAGGCAGACCATCCCGGTATTGCTGGGGGCAGCCATCGGAACGACCATCACAGCCCAGATGATCGCATTTAAAATCACCGAATACAGCCTGCTTCTTGTGGCTGTTGGATTTTTTCTGCAGGCTTTTTCAAAAAGAGAACAGGTAAAATCGGTGGGATATTCGCTCTTTGGTTTTGGAGTGCTCTTTTTCGGAATGCACATCATGTCAGATGCCATGTCTCCTTTGCGGGAATGGACGCCGTTTATTGAGTTGTTGCTGAAGCTGGAAAATCCACTTGTGGGGATCCTCGTTGGTGCGGTATTTACTGCGTTGATACAGTCCAGCAGTGCTTTTGTGGGAATCATGATCGTGCTGGCCTCTCAGGGTCTGATCTCACTGGATGCTTCCATCCCCCTCCTTCTGGGATCCAACCTGGGTACTCCGGTTACGGCCCTTCTCTCAAGTCTTAAGGCTGACAAGGAAGCCAAAAAAGTGGCAGTGGCCTTTCTGATCATAAAGTTCATCAGCGTTCTGATCTTTGCCGGCTGGACCGTTCAACTGGGCAAGTTGCTGGTTCAGTTTACACCCGAAGCATCCCTTCAACGACTCATAGCCAATGCGCATACTTTCATCAATGTGGTGCTTATGTTGGTGGTACTACCGGTATCACCGCAGGTGGCCCGGATGGTGGACTGGATCGTCGGGAAACCAAAGGAGCAGGAAAAGGCTGCATTCAAAACCCTCTACCTGGATGAGGGTGTTATCTCCACCCCTTCCCTTGCTTTGAACCTGGCCAAGCAGGAGATCATCCGGATGGGAATGATTGTCAGAACCATGTTCAACCTGATTCTCCATCCTTTCCTGGAGAAAGATCCTGCTTCCCTGGATGCCATCTATATCCACGAAAAAGAGGTTAACTACCTCCAGGATGCCATAAAGAATTACCTGCTTAAGATCAACCGGGAATTGGTGAGCAGTGAGCGGGTGAACGAATCGTTCCAGATGCTTTATTCCATGAATGAATTCGAGAAAATTGCAGATATCATTTCCGGCAGTCTGGCCAACAGGGCCGAGAAATGGGTGGTGAAAGAGTATCAGTTTTCAAAAGAGGGGAAGAAGGAGCTGGTGACATTCCATAATAAAATTGAAAAGCAGCTGAAACGTTCCCTGGTGGTCTTCGATGAAACAAACCTTCAGAAGGCAGCACATATGAAGTCAAAACACAAGGCTTACAGGAACCTCTCAAAGGAGCTGGAGAAACAACATTATGCCCGGATTCTTGAAGGGATGAAAGAATCGCTGGACAGCAGCAAGACACACCTGGAGATCCTGGCACTATTCAGCAGCATTGACAGTCACACCACCAATATTGCAAGGATGACGCTGGATTGGAACCAAAAGACCAGGTAATATCATGGGGCAAAGACTGGAAAGGCTTTCACAGGAAAAAGACCATTGAGGCGATGAACGAATTTGCATCCAAAGGAACTCCATTTGTTTTCCTGATCAGTTTCAACGGAGAGGAAAACATGGTTGCTACACCTGAGAAAGCTGCCTCGTCGGGACTTTTCCTGGAGATTCCCGGTCTTGCAAACCACTCCTTTGACCGGAGCATGGATAAGCCCATTCGTTTTAGTAAAAATCCTGTGGATGCAAGGAGATACAGGAAGGCATTCAAACATGTGGTTGACCAGATCCATTATGGCAACTCCTTTCTGTTAAACCTCACATTTTCCACTTCCATAGATACCAACTATTCACTTCGTGATATTTTTGTGAGCAGCAGGGCCACCTATAAGCTTTATCTGGAAGATGAACTGGTGATTTTCAGCCCCGAAAGGTTTATTCGGATCCGGGGAAATACCATTTCTTCCAATCCCATGAAGGGCACCATCGATGCCAATATTCCAGGTGCTAGCAGATTGCTGACCTCTGATCCCAAGGAGGATGCGGAACATCATACCATTGTGGATCTGATCCGGAACGATCTGAGCACCATTGCCACTGAGGTGCGGGTGAAACGGTTCAAATACATCGAAAAACTGAGAACAAACCAGGGAGAGCTGTTGCAAATGAGCTCAGAAATTACCGGAAAACTATCCCCCGATTTCAGAGAATCCCTTGGGGAACAAATCTTTTCACTTTTACCTGCAGGATCCATCAGCGGAGCTCCCAAAAAGAAAACCGTGGAGATCATTCAGAATGTGGAAGGCTACGAACGAGGTTATTACACAGGAGTTTTTGGCCACTTTGATGGCCGGAACCTGGAATCAGCTGTAGCCATCCGATTTATCGAGAAGCAGGGTGAAGAACTTGTGTTTAAAAGTGGAGGGGGGATTACCTTCCAGAGTGACTGGGAAAAAGAGTATGACGAAATGCAAAACAAAGTCTATGTCCCCATATATTGAAACCATCAGACTCCAGGATGGAACACTGAAGAACCTCGCTTACCATCAGGTGCGGTTTGAAAGAACCCGTTCCCTTCAATTGGGCCTGAATAAACACCCCGATCTTGGTCAAATCATCCAGATACCCGGGGGACTGGACCATGGGTTGTATAAATGCAGGGTCGTCTACGAAAAAGAGATTGAGCGTTATGAAATTGAGCCGCATATCAGGCAGGAGGTTACTTCTTTGAAAGTGGTGAATTCAGATTCCATATCCTATGGATTCAAATGGGCTGACCGGAGTGAACTGGATATATTGTTCCAGCTCAGGGATACCTGCGATGATATTATGATTGTGAAAAATGGATTTATCACAGACAGTTTCTTTGCCAATATTATCTTCTGGAATGGCAGTGGTTGGTTCACACCTGATACCCCCCTTTTGCCAGGTACCATGCGTGCCTCCCTGCTGGTACAAAAGCTCATTAAAGTGGCTTCTATTTCACTTAATGATCTGGGTAAATATCAAAAGGTCAGGTTGATCAATGCCATGAATGACCTTTTTGAGGGCCCTGAAATACCTATGGATGCTGTGAAGTATTAAAATTAATGTATATTTAATCAAATCCCCTAAACCAGAATTATGAAGATATATTTAACCTTGCTATGTGTGCCGCTTTTGCTGGCATCGTGTACCTCCAAACCCGAAGCTCCCAAGGAGGAGATCAAGGAAGCATTTTCATTTGTGTTTATGACGGACATTCATCTTAAACCGGAATTGCGTGCACCCGAGGGTTTCCAGATGGCCATTGACACGGTCAATGAGATGAATCCCGATTTTGTGATCACAGGCGGCGATTTGGTGGATGATGTTCTAAAATCCACCTATGGGAGAGCCGATACCCTTTACAAGCTTTACCTGGAGATGGTAAAAGGTTTCAAGATGCCCGTTTACAACACCATGGGTAATCATGAAAATTATGGTTTTAGTTCAAATCCGGCAGTCACCCGGAACACCCAGAATTCGGACAGAAGATGTTCGAAAACCGGATTGGAAAACGTTACTATTCCTTTGATCACAAGGGCTGGCATTTTATGATCCTGGATGGCATTGAGAAAGCGGGAGAGAACGGAGGATCGTATGTTGGACATGTGGATAATGAACAGTTGAACTGGATCAGTGAGGACCTGGGGAAATTGAGTCCTGAAACACCCATTGTCATCGTCACCCACATCCCTCTTGTAAGCGTATTCCCACAGATAACGAGAGGTCCTCTTTATGCTGATAACCAGAGTACTCTGGTAACCAATCAAATGGATGTGCTGGCCCCTTTTAGAAAGATGAACCTGAAACTGGTGCTTCAGGGCCATCTGCATGCTTTGGAGGATATCAATCTTATGGGAAAGGTCCATTTTATTACCGGAGGAGCCGTAGCCGGACAGTGGTGGCGAACACCGGATAATAGCCCCTTACAGGAAGGATTTGTAAAGGTTGACGTTTCGGGGGACGAATTTTCATGGGAGTATGTGGATTACGGATGGGAGACAGGTATTATGATAGAATAATCGTCATGTTAAATAACGCCGTATATCGATTCAAATCAAGGATAAAAACAAATTAAATACTACACTGATGAAATCATATCACATTCTATTTTATGGCAGCCATGTTGCTCGACTTTTACATTGCCGGTTCTTTCTCAAGACGAAGGAGACTCCAAGCTCCCCTATGATTACAAAGAGTTAACCGCCCCGGATTTCATCAGGGCGGTTGAAAAATCTAAGGGCACCTGCATTATTCCGGCAGGAATACTGGAAAAACATGGTCCACACCTGCCGTTGGCCACTGACCTTTTCCTATCGAGGGAAATTTCTTCCAGGGCTGCTGAAATGGAATATACCATTGTATTTGCGGAGTATTATTTTGGACAGATCTTTGAAGCGAAGCATCAACCGGGTACCATTGCCTACAGTCCGGAACTTGTTTGGAAGATGCTGGAAGAGACCTGCGAAGAGTTGTCCCGCAATGGTATTAAAAAAATCGTCATTGTAAACGGCCATGGGGGAAACACACATTTGTTCTCATACTTTTGCCAGGCCCAGCTTGCAGCCAGAAAAGATTACCTGGTGGTGCTATTCACACCAAATGACAGAGATATCGACCAACAGATCGATAAGCTGCGCAAGACCAACTATGGCGGTCATGCTGATGAAGTTGAAACCTCCATGATCTATGCCATACGGCCCGATCTGGTAAATGCTGATCGCGCATCATCCCAGTCAGGTGAAAAGCAGAAAAGACTGAACCATCTGCCCTATGCCTATACCGGCATCTGGTGGTATGCCGATTATCCCAATCATTATGCCGGAGATGGTTCCTCTCCCCAGAAAACCATCGGGGACATTGTCATCATGATGAAGCAAGACAGCTGGCAGAGTTGATCAAGGTTCTGAAGGCAGATAATTCCATTTCAGAATTGCAGAACAGGTTTTACGACGAGGCGGAGAATCCGCTGAATACCAAACAATAAACAGGATTATACCCTGGAAAAAAGAAAGAGCATTTCCCGGGCTATCTGGCAACAGGTTTCTGCATATCGGGCCGATTCTTCCAGGGTATGGTCAAATGCTTTTGGATCCTCGTATGTGATCGCAAAACGCGAGCCTGCACCCAGCACCAGAGGGCATGCTTCATCCGCATCGGAGCAGGTCATTACCGCAATGAAGTTTTCTGTGGGGTTGGGAGGCTCCGAATACCTCTTTGAAAAAGCACTGATCCCCCCTCCGGAACCGGGGATCCGGACCCGGTACAAGGGATTGGAGCTATCATCCTGCCGTGAAATCATCATGCCGGCATCCTGCAAAGCCTTTACAGCCAGCGGATTAAAGGCCGTTGATTCTGTACCTCCGGAAAAACATTGCACACCCTCAATCTCATAAAATCCTGCAGCCATCTGTGCCCACAGGTGGCCCATATGGCTTCTTCTGGAATTATGGGTACAGATAAATATCAGTTTTACAAATGAACGGGTATCGATCGACGCCCGGATGCCCGATGCCAGTTTCAGCAACGTATCCCTTCTGATTCCGGGTATCCATTCGAATTCGCCGATTCTTTCTCCCACATACGCTCAAGTGTCTGGAATTCATCCATTGTCATCAGGTACCCATTGAGATTGACTCAACAATTTGAACAGCTTTCTGAACACAGCCCGCACACACAGTCTCCATGATCTTCTCATCTTTGAACTTCTCCGATCCTTCGGGCGTATTCAGGTCGCAACCGATCAGTTCCTTACAGTTGGTGGTCTCGTATTCTGCGACAAATTCCCGGACAATCTCTTTTACCGATCCATAGGCCCGGGATTTCAAGTTCATCATTGTTATTCACCCGCTCGCCTCTTCAACAGCCCCAGGCACCATGATGGCACCGGTTACAGCACCACAGGTTTCCTGCTGCTTTACCCATTCCGCCTCCGAAACCGGCAGCCATTTTCTGGGCCAGTTCCTTGCTGTATTTGAGGTCGTCGGCAAAAGTAAGAAGTACCGATTGTGCACAATTATATCCTGAAAGAAATAGTTCGCGGGCGTGTTCTGAACGTTCCATGATTCGGTTTTATTGAGATTTTAAGCAAGTTATAAAAAATTACGTAATGACGGAAATTGGTAGTGTAAGTTTTAGAAATAGCGCGTCGGCATACGCCAGGTTCCCCAGTAGCTCTGCCTCCTGGTCATGTGAATAGATCAGATAGATGGCTCCGAAGGGAGGTCTGAACCGCCAGCCGGCCATCCCATAGAAATAGATCTTGGAGTTGCTGGTGCTGTTTTGGGCAAACACCTTGATCCACATGTCCTTGGTGAAATTATAATTCAGCGAAACCACATTGATAAAGGTCGACCTGTTGTCGTCATCCGGGATAAACCGGATCAGGTCCCCGGTGTACTGGACTGCAAACTTTTCTGTAAGTTTCATCCTTCCTCCCCATCCGAATAGTTTAAAATCCCGGTCGAAATTGCGTCCGAATGAATACTGCACGGAAGCATGGCTCCATTCAGCAGTATTATAACCCAGTGCAAAGAGATGACGGTGGTTGTAATACTTTTTCTCAAAAAGTTTGAACTCGTTGTTGTAATTATACTTCAGAGAAAAACGGTTTTGAAGGTAGAACATCACTGATTCCGTCACATTCCAGCTTCTCAGATCTCCCGAGGTACGTGCCCAGAATATGTTGTTCCTTGACTCGACTTCAATGTACTGGAAGAGTTTGTTCCTGAGCCACCATCGATAACTCAGATCACTGTCCATCTCCCGTCTGTCATCATCTACCACATATCCTGTCTGGTTCACATTCTCCTGAAAATTTTCTCCCAGCTCAGTATACCTGATATGCATGTGATAGAAGTTGGTCTCCTTTGCAAACCTCACAAACCAGGCACTGTGCTTTAGTAAGTCCCCTGGCAGACTGGCCACGAACTGCCCTGTAAGTTTCCA
The DNA here is from genome assembly GCA_963710385.1 of uncultured Bacteroidales bacterium. Taxonomy (GTDB): domain Bacteria; phylum Bacteroidota; class Bacteroidia; order Bacteroidales. Next base: position 125,421 of record CAVQAB010000021.1, read on the forward strand.
GGTTTCACCCAGATTCAACACATAATCACCGCTGAAAGAGGTCACAAAACTGGAATCGTTTCTTCGATCCACAGCCGTAAGGCCCACAGAGGAAGATCCCAGAAAATCCCTTTTTACCCTGGCTGTGGTGAAAAAAGAAGGAGGTTCATCCTCCTCAGACGATTGCATGGTGCGCACATTGAGTGCATTGAAATTATATTTACCGGCCTTCCCATTCAATTTGGCGCCATACAGAATATCCTGGATACGTCGGGAATAAAAAGTTTTAATGCGGGTACTGTACATTTCATTGCCCTCCTGGAAAAATAGTCGCTTTTCTGGATAATTTAGTTCATAGCGGGTTAGATTTATCTGTTCCTGGTCCGCCTCAACCGTCGCAAAATCGGGATTGATGGTTCCGTCAGCTGTAATATTCGGAGAGATCTGCCACTTCACATCTGCTCCCGCATCTGGCTTCACCCTGTTTTTCACCTCTGAGAAATCGTTGTTTTCATACCTCAAGGAAACATAAGGAAACAGCGTCAGTTTACTTCCGGTAGAAGGGGGCACGATCCCAGTAAGTTTGCCTCCCTGTGAGATCCTGAAATCATCGCTTAGTGTACCTGACCAATATACCGATTCAAAATTGCTCCGGATGATCCTACCGAAATTCACCCCCCAGGTATCTGTACCTGGTTTGAACTGCAGGCTCTTAAAAGGAATGGACATCTCAAGGGTCCATCCTTTATCATGGATGGTGGACGAGGTCTTCCATTCCGCATCCCAATTCACATCGATGTTCCGTCCGTCATCATTGATCCTGAAATCTGTTTGGGTACCCAGTGGATTGGACCAGAAACCATATACCGGTGCGGTTGTCATTATAGGGATCAACAATCAGGACAAAACAATCATCCCCTTTGGAGAGCACATCCCGGTTCTTGAACCTTGGCCAGTACATCGGCCTCCTGATACAGATTTACACTGATATAAAGGTTTTCGCTGTCATATCCAATATAGCAGACGGTGGGTTCTGAAGCTTCATCACCGGGTACGGGTTCCATCTGGAAAAAGTTAATCGCCGAGTCGGCTCCCTCCCATCGTCCGGGTTCGTGCATCCCGTCGATGGTTATAGGTTCAGGCAACGGGTATGCCTGAATGGACCGCTGACCTATGGTGGGAGTTACTCCCGCTAAGAATAGGATGAAAATTAGAATGGGGGTACGAAACATCTGCTGAATATGCTTGCAATGATTAAACATATAAAAAAAGTACGAATTAAGTGATGGCTCCATTGGAGTCAAGGATCAGTGCAGCTCCTTTATAAAAAACAAACACACTGCAGGTAATTAGGACGTGACAAATGTCATTATGATTGAACCATGGGCTGATACCCCACTTAAAACTGAATACAAAAGCTGAAATTACTCCAACTCCAACTGCGACCAAAAATCTCGCCACACCCTTGCTCCCGGTCTTTTGAAAAATAAAGAAGCTGAAGGTCCCCACAATGGCAATCATTCCGAAAATGGTGTAATATTGGACCGCTGAGAACGTCAGGGTCCAGATTGTATAAAAGATTGCAAATGCGAGAATCAGTAGATTAAGGCGACCTATGAACTTCACAAAACCTATTTTCACCAGGGGCCTGGACAATTCAAGGATTGCCTGCGCCATCATGGCCACAGCAATAAGGGTAAATATCCAGGAGACAAGCTTCCAGGGAGGAGCAATCCGATAGAGAAAAGCATGACCCAGAAGACCTCCAAAAAAGGCCCCCAGTCCAAGGGTGAGAAAATAGTATTTAAAGTACCATTTGATCTTCCGGGCCGATTCTCTTTTCTTAATCCTGAAATAAGCATAAAAACAGACCCCCGCCATTAACATGTCTGTCGCTAAAGTGATGGGTTCATCAATCCGCAGGTTCCCTATTTCAATAGAGGGCTGTAAGTAGGTGAGCAACACATTCGAATTTAATAATATTAATATAATCATATCTTTATAATTTATAAACAATACTTACAGCACCATGAAAAAATTGATTCCAAATCTGTTGATCTTTTTTACAGTTCTTATAGCGTGTAACAATTCTGGAGCTCAGGATCTCTTTGCTGATGAGGTTATTTCGGAAGCTACTATGTTTGAATCCATGGAATCCAATCGTCAATGGCCCTCCTACAGAGGCTATTTTGCTTCGGGCTACCTGGACAATACCCATCTGCCGGATAGTTTTAATATTGAGACTTCTTACAATGTAAAATGGAATATTGACATTCCCGGATTGGGGCTCTCCTGTCCAGTGATCTGGGATAACAGGGTATTTATTACTACTGCAGTCAGCGACCAGGATACTGAGGGTTATCTCACTGGTATGTATGGAGACATTGCACCGGTGGCAGATTCCTCTGAGCACGTATGGAAAGTGATTTGTCTTGATAAATCCTCTGGAAAAATCCTCTGGGAGCAGGACGCCAACCAGGGAATCCCACAGGTGAAAAGGCATCCCAAATCTTCGCATGCAAACACCACCATTGCTACAGATGGAAAGCATGTGGTCGCATTCTTCGGTTCCGAGGGATTGTATTGCTACGATGTGAACGGTGAATTGATCTGGGAAAGGGATTTCGGAGTGATCAACTCTGCCTGGAATGTTGTGGAGAGTGCAGAATGGGAATTCAGCAGTTCACCGGTAATCTTCCAGGATAAGTTGATTGTCCAGGCTGATGCCCTGAATACGGCTTTTGTGGCAGTTCTTGACCTATACACAGGTGAAACCATTTGGAAACAGGAGAGGGATGAGATCTCAGGATGGTGCACACCAAACATCTACTTTGATGGCAGCAAAGCACGCATCGCAGTCAATGGATATAAACACAGAGGTGCTTATGATCTTGAGACGGGCGAAGAGATCTGGAAAATGGCGGGAGGAGGGGATATTCCTGTTCCCACACCCATTGTTTGGAAAGACCTGATCTTCTTCAACAGTGCTCATGGAAGACATGCTCCCCTGATGGCTGTGAAAAATAGCACCATGGGTGAGATTCCATATCCTGAGAATGATTCTGTTACAGGGGATGATTTTGCCTGGTTTTATGACAGGGGAGGTGCCTATATGACTTCAGTGTTGGTTTATGACAGTCTTCTGTATCGCCTTCGATGGAATGGGAACCTTGTATGTTTTGATGCCAGGACCGGTGAACTCATCTATGACCAAACCGTCAATCCTTCCAGTTTTATAGCGAGTCCGATAGCCTCTGACGGGCTGATTTACATGGTATCAGAGGATGGAGAACTATTCATTGTAGAGGCAGGAAGGGAATACAAATTACTGAAGAGAATTCCACTGGGAGAGGCGTCTCTGGTAACGCCTGGCATCACTGATGGCATGTTAATCCTTCGAACTGCCGGCAAATTGATCGCCGTATCTGAAATCTAAATCAGCAACCACAATGAATAGACCGACCATCATGCTCCTTCTCCTATGCACGTTTATATTGATTGGTTGTGGTGGACAATCCATGCAGGACACCCAAACCGGGGGTGACCTGAAAGCAGAAGAACGCTTCAAAGAAAATCTGGAAAACAACAGGCAATGGTCCTCCTTCAGAGGATATTATGCACGGGGATACCTGGATAATGCTAACCTTCCTGACCGCTGGAACATGGAAACCGGTGAGAATGTGAAATGGAAAATTCCCATCCCGGGCCTTGGCCTCTCCTGTCCGGTAATTTGGGATGAAACCGTTTTTATTACCACTGCCATAAGTGAAGAAGGATAATGAGGGAATTAAAACCGGCATGTACGGAGAAGGGGAACCGGTGGATGATGAATCTGTCCACCGCTGGATGGTTTATGCCATTCAAATAAACAGCGGCGAGATCCTGTGGGAACGGACTGCTCACACCGGAATCCCCGAGGTTAAGCGACATCCAAAATCCACGCATGCCAATCCAACTGTAGCCACAGACGGTGTACATGTGGTGGCCTTTTTTGGATCGGAAGGGGTCTATTGCTATGATTTTGAGGGAAACCTTTTATGGGAAAAGGATTTTGGATTACTCATGTCCTCGGCCCATGGAGCTGATTATGCAGAATGGGAATTCGCCAGTTCACCCATTGTTTTTCAGGACCGGGTGATCATCCAGGCCGATGTAAGAGATAACTCTTTCCTGGCATCTTTAGATATAAAAACGGGTGAAATCATTTGGAAACAGAAACGCAACGATTGGCCTGGCTGGTGTACACCCAATATCTATTTTCACAATGGCATGGCCAGGATTGCTGTGAATGGTTTTAAACACCGGGGTGGTTACGATTTTGAAACGGGAGCAGAAGTATGGAAGATGTCGGGTGGTGGGGATGTGCCGGTGCCTACTCCTGTGCTCTATAAAGAGATGATTTTCTTCAACAGTGCCCATGGAAGATTAAATCCAATTCTGGCCATCAAAACAGGAGCTACAGGAAATATTAAGTATCCTGAAGGGGATCAAAAGGATGATGCAATTGCCTGGTTTTTAGGAAGAGGAGGTGCATATATGCAAACCCTGCTTGTTTATGACGATCTTCTCTATAACCTGAGATGGAATGGGAACCTGGCATGTTTTGATGCATTAACAGGCGCAGAAAAATACCGTGAAACAGTGAGTACGGAGAGCTTTATTGCATCACCTGTGGCTGCCGACGGTAAGATTTATACCATCAGTGAAAAAGGAGATGTTTTTATTATAGAGGCAGGTCCCTCCTACAGGTTGATCGATACCATAGCGCTGGGCGAAATTACTCTTGCCACCCCAGCCATAACTGATGGAATGATCATTTTCAGAACAGCAGGTCACCTGATTGGGATAACAAAGCAGGAATAATTTACTCATATACCCACCACCAACCTTCTGAATGGTTTCTTGCCCAAAAGGCAAATTCCCTTCATCACCACGGCCCGTTTGTTATTGAGAAGGGTTTCACAGGGTTTCACAGGGTTTATTCTGGCACACCAGTCCCGGCATACCTGACATGTGTTTCAAATATCTCTGAGTATTCTTACAGTCGGGAACAAAACTCAGATTGATATCTCACTATGAACTACATAGATATTGCATAACACACATCCAGGTGAAGGAGATCTGTCTGAATTTTCTGAAATTGTATATGCAATGCGAAAGTCCACATTCGTAATATTGATAGCAGTCCTGTTTTTCAGCAATTGTCAAACTGAAAAACCAGATAAATACATCCCAAAGAGTTCGAGAAAAAAGGAGAAATATGCCACACCCGAACCAGGTACTTACCTGAAACCAATCGCCTATTCGGTTCTGAAGAAGATCAACCAGGTCATTGATGAACCCGATTCATATAAAAAACCGGCTGACTGGATGATGGAGGTATTCTCAACCCATCAGAAAAAGCTGGTAGATACCCTTCTGAGGATGGATGAAATTGAAGTACCGGTAAGGATCTACTATCCAACCAAGAAGAGCCTGAATGGAAATCATCCTGTTACCCTCTTTATTCATGGGGGTGGATTTATCCTTGGCAGCATCGATGAATATCATATGATGGTTAGCAAACTGGCGAAGATTACCGGGAATATCATGATTTCAGTGGAATACCGGTTGGCACCTGATCATCCTTTCCCCGAAGGGGTAACGGATTGTTTTGCCGTGTTGAAATGGATCCAGAAGCACGGAATCCAGATCGGAGCAGATACCACAAGGATCTGCGTAATGGGGGACAGTGCCGGCGGAAATATTTCAACCGTACTCACGCTGCTCTGCAGGGATAACCAACTGCCCCAACCCCGGTGCCAGGTTCTGATCTATCCGGGTGTCACATTTGTGGAAACCCCTTTCCCTTCAAGATTATATTTCGGAAAACCGGCCCGCATGAATTATGTACTCAGTGAGTCCTTCTTGAGGAAGGTGAAGGCCCAGTATCTTGGAAAGGAAACCAACGACAAAAACCCCTATCTCTCACCATTGGAAGCCAACCTGACAGACGATCTTCCTCCGGCTCTTATCATCACAGCAGAGTGCGATCCCATCCGGGATGATGGCAGGTACTATGCACAAAAGTTGGATTCTGCCGGAATCATGGTTGAGCATATTGAATACACCGGCATGTTCCACGGTTTCGTAAGTTTTCATATGATACTGGGGGATGCATTGGATGCCATGAAAGAGATCCGGGACTATCTCGATAGAATATAAATTCCAATTCACTGCACCCGATTAAATAGCTGAATTATTATATTTGCCATTGCTAGAATTCAACCATGATTGGGAAGCACCTCTTATTAACTTTACGAAGTCTTAAGAAGAACCTCCTCTATGCAATCCTTGTGATTGTGGGGCTTGCCATTGGTATTACCACATTTCTTTCCACCATTCAATGGTCAGCCTGGCACCTCACTTTTGACCGGGATTATCCAGAAAAAGAGCAGATCTACAGACTTACCTTCGAGGAGAATAACGAGGGATTCTATCGCCATACAGCAAGGATCCTGCATGGAAATGCATTAAACAAGATTGTTTTTTCCGATATGCTTTCAGGGATTGAGAAAATGGGACGCCTCTCTCCTTTTAGAAAAGCTTCCTTTCGTATCAATGAGGATTCTTACTATGATCTGTATGCATTTGCTTGCGATCCTGCCTTTTTGGAGATCTTTCGGCCAACTATCCTTCTAGGAGAGCATGAGAATCTTCTGGGAGAACCTTTTACGGCCATACTGACAGAATCCACCGCAAGGAAGTTCTTCGGCACTGAAGACCCCATTGGGGCATCCATTGAACTTTTGCACCAGTTTGAAGTACGACCCACCAATTACACGGTAACTGCCGTAGTAGAAGATTTCCCGGGTAAATCACATTTACACATTTCTGTACTTACTGCCTTCGAAGATCCTATGGATTACTCAGGTACTGCCTGGACCTATGTGAAACTGCAACCATCCAGTGACCCGCAGGAGATAGAGAATAAGATCAAGTACTTTATTGACAGCAGTATCGAAGCAGAATATGCAGAGCGAATCCAACCCCGTCTGCAGCCGGTCACTGATATTCATCTTCATTCCCATAAAGCCAGGGAGATCCAACCCAATATTCGCTTTCGAACAGTATTGATCCTGATGATTACCGGTATGCTTGTATTCCTTCTGGCATGGTTCAATTTCACCTTGCTTTCCTTTAGCCAGAATCAATTACATATTCAACGATTGGTAGTGCAATGGCATATGGGTGCGGGTAAAAAGGTTTTCTTCAGGCAGTTCATGATCGATAACCTGTTCATAGGAATTGTCTCATTTGTGACAGGCATCCTGCTTACCCTCCTGCTGGTCCCTGTCATAGAAAAACAGGGAGGATACCACATGTTTCAGGATTCCCGGATTTTCCTCTTCTCCATCGCCGTTCTGTTATTCCTTATCCTTTTGAGTTCACTTTTTACGGCATTCCTGTCCACCGGGCGCTTGTACCGCCATCTGCAACACAAATACCTCTCTTCCAAAGTAGGTACTCCCCCCGACAGCACCGGGAAGAATCTCTTTATCAGGGCAGTTATACTGCTTGAGTTCATTATTACCTTTGTTCTGGTATCTAACCTTTTTATCATCTCCAAACAGACCAGTTTTGCCATGTCCGAGCAGCTGGGAGCCACACACCAGGATGCCATCCATTTACATAGTCTTCACCGGGCCATTGTGGATAAATATGAGATCTTTAAAAAGAGGATGCTGGAAAGTCCGCATGTAGCGGAGGTGACCGCCAGTATGGAGGAACCTACCGGGGAAGCTATGGATGCCAACACGTTTGAGATTGACGGGATTGATGAGGGAGACAAACAGTTATTCCTCTTCCCTGTAGATGAAGATTTCATTCGGTTCTACGATCTGGAAATGATCCATGGAGTGGATTTTCCCGAGTCCTATTATCCGTCTGACTCGCTGGAGTACTTTATACTGAATGAAACAGCCGCCAGAATGGTATCAGACACCTTTGAAGATCTGGTGGGTAGTGTACTTACGCTCCACTTTATCTATCCCGGCTTCATTTGGCCAGGTCCCATTACAGGCATTGTGAAAGACTTTCATCTTTCCGGTCTGGATTATGAAGTATCTCCCATGGTGATATTCCCAAAGTATACCTGGCTTTTCTGTTTTTCAATCCTGCCAACCGGCGAAACAGGCCTGGCACTTGAACACTTAAAAACGGTCTGGGAAGAGCTCTTCCCCTCCTTCCCTTTGGAATACTATTTCTCCTCCTCTTTAATAAAACATCTTTACGATGCCGAACTGACGCAGATCAGGATCATGCTCATACTTAGCATTCTATCGATTATTATTGCCGGAATGGGTCTTTTTGCTTTGAGCGGATTCTTTATGCAAAAACGTGTGAAGGCTGCTGCGCTCAGAAAAATCAACGGTGCCCGGATAAGTCAGATAATCATTCCCGAGTTGTTATATTACATCTGGCTTGCACTTATATCATCGGCCATCTCGATTCCTGCATCGTTGTTTCTTATGGAACGCTGGTTAAGAAATTTCAAGTACAGAATAGATATACCCATCTGGATCTTTCCTGCATGTGTAATGATCCTTGTGGTTTTTAGCTGGATCGCGGTATTTTATCACACCTGGCGTCTTGCAAGGATCAATCCAGTTGAATTTATAAGGGAACAATAGGATGGAACAACTATATAAATACAGATCGGAGATACAGGAGATACCTCACATCAGGAAGGACTTGTCGGAACTGGCTTTAGTGTGGGTTATTCCGGAATCTGAACTTCGGCAGATATCTGTGATTATTGAAGAGTTATTCTCTAACATCGTCCGGTTTGCTTTTGAAGACAATCAGGTGCATATGATAGGTATTAAATTGACCTATGCAGAACGCAAGATTCAAATTGAAATCATTGATGATGGCATCCCGTTTAATCCCCTGGAATACCAGCATGGACCAATTTTGGATCCGGCCACATCGGATGCCGGTGGGATGGGACTGACCCTTGTTCAAACATTCTCGGACTCCATAACCTATAAAAGAACCAAAATGGGTAATCACCTGATCATAATGAAAAGGATAAAAAGTCAACCTTAGCGTAAAAAGAGAAAACCAATTCTAAATAGAATCACTATTTTTGCACGTAGTAACGTTACAATAATTATACATTTTTTAGTTCCAGATAATGAAGAGCACAAACTACTCAACATGGCAATTATGGTCGCTGGTGATCCTCCGGGTTGCCATTGGATGGCATTTTTTGTATGAAGGAATTACCAAACTATTGAATCCTGATTGGTCATCGCTAGGCTATTTGATGGATTCAAAAGGTCTTTTTGAAGGCCTGTTTCATGCCATAGCAGGAAATGCTGCAGTACTCAACGTGATGGACTTCATAAATGTTTGGGGACTGATCCTCATTGGAGCGGGATTAATCGTTGGGTTGATGACCCGGGTCGCCGCTATTTCAGGCATCGTGTTACTCGCTTTCTATTATCTGTCCCATCCGGCGATCATCGGGGTTACCTATGCCATACCAAGCGAAGGAAATTATTTGTGGGTCAACAAGAACCTGATAGAGTTGTTGAGTCTCTGGGTCCTTTTGTTGTTCCCCACATGGAAAATAGTGGGACTGGACCGATATTTATTCAACAAAAAATAGTTCAATTGACATGTCAGATAAAGAGAACAGGAAAAAAGGGAACACAATGAACCGAAGGGATCTATTGAAAGGTCTGGCAACTGTGCCGGTTTTGGGAGCATTTGCCTATGGAACGCTGAGAAAAAGAAAGCAGGACCATATTCGCAATCACAGGCTTGCCAAGGAACTCAATATGAGCAGTGGCAGCATTGAATATACCCCTTTCAAACATGATGGGCAGACCATCAGGCTGGGGATCATCGGATTTGGTATCAGGGGTGCCCAACTGATGAAGGCAGCCGGATTTGTACCTCCTCAAACAGTCCAGGAATGGAAAGATGAAGCAGCAGAAGATTCACGAAATAAACGTTATGAAGATTTTCTACAACAAGATGATCTGAATGTGAAAGTGGTCGGCGTATGTGATCTTTTTGATGTGCATGCGGAACACGCACTTGCTGCTGCAAGCAACATTGGCAGAGAAGGTATCGGTGGAAACTTGGGAGCGCAGACCAAACGTTACTCCACATACCAGGAAATGCTAGCCTCAGATAACATCGATGCGGTGATTATCGCGGCACCTGATCACTGGCATGCCCGTATTGCCATCGACGCGGCAGGTGCTGGCAAACATGTCTATTGTGAAAAAGGGCTTACCCGTACTCTGGATGAGGTTTATGCACTAAGAGATGCCATCAAAGAAAGTGGCGTAGTCTTCCAGCTAGGTCACCAGGGTAGACAAACCGAAAGTTATATCAAAGCGAAAGAAGCTGTGGATAAGAATCTGCTGGGAAAGATTAACCTGGTAGAAGTCTGTACCAATCGCAACTCCCCCAATGGTGCCTGGGTCTATGATATCCACCCGGATGCCAATGAAAGGACAGTCGACTGGGAACAATTCGAGGAACCCTGTGAAGTAAAACACCCCTGGAGCCCTGAGCGTTTCTTCCGCTGGAGGTGCTGGTGGGATTATGGAACCGGTTTATCAGGCGACCTTCTCACCCATGAGTTTGATGCAGTGAACCAGATATTAGGAATGGGGATCCCCGAATCCGCCGTCTCATCAGGAGGGGTATACTTTTACAAAGGGAAAGAACACTATGTGAATGAGGTCAGGGAGGTCCCCGATGTATGGAACACTGTGTTGGAGTATCCTCACCTGGATTTCACCTTGATGTACAGCGCTTCATTGGCCAGCGACCGGGATCGGGGAAAAGTGATCATGGGTCATGATGGGTCCATGGAGCTGGGAAATAGTCTTCAGGTTTTTGCCTGTCGTGAAAGTACAAGGTATAAAGAGAAAATTCAAAATGGGCTCATCGATCCCGAGCTGCCCATCTATTCTTATATACCGGGACGCAAGAATGTGGATTCTGTGGCTACAGCCACTGAGCAGTATTTTGCCAGCAGGGGATTGCTGTATACCTACCGGGATGGAAGACGGGTAGACACCACCCATTTACATATTGCAGAATGGATCAATGCCATCAGGGAAAGCAAAGAGACCAGCTGTAATATTGATCAGGCCTTCGAGGAAGGAATCTCAGCCGCAATGGCTACCATGGCCTATAAAGAGAATAGGAAGGTTTACTGGGACAAGGATAACCAACAGGTCGTATAGAATTGTCTAGTACTTAGTGCCCCGTAACCATTCACCATTCACCGGCCGAAGGCCATGTCACCATTCACCGGCCGAAGGCCATGTCACCATTCACCGGCCGAAGGCCATGTCACCATTCACCGGCCGAAGGCCATGTCACCATTCACCGGCCGAAGGCCCTGTCACCATTCACCGGCCGAAGGCCATGTCACCATTCACCCTTCACCATCTCCTTATATGCTTTCCAGAGACCGTATATCTCAGAATAGATCTGTAACTCAGTACATTTGAAATCACAGACCAGTCTTTCGTTCAGAAAAGCTATGAACTCTTGTAATTCAATACCCGTAAGGCCTGTAATGGATGAGATATTCTCACTGCTCATGATCTCTTCAAACAGCTCATGTTTTTTCTGGTTTTTCTTCAACCAATATACTTTGCGGGCTGATCGGGCCTGTTTACTAAAATTGTGATAGAAATAGGATACTGGTGAGGTAATAAGAAATGCCGGACTCTTAATCACCTCTTCATTCATATCATATGGAATGTAATCGGGATCTTGCCGTGGAAGCCCCAGTGAACCTCCAAGGGTTTGCGGATTGGGCATCTCAATCATTGCATCTCTGAAATCTCCATAGGTCGATCCCCATTCGAAAATCCTGGCTTCCTCCAAGGGGTAATATTTCCGCTTTATTGATATATACCCCTGATTAGAAATAAGAACCACAGGTACAAACATATCCTGAAAAACAATATTACGGATCAGTAAGGTATCGGTGGAACGAACCGGGAGCCTGAAAATCCCCAGGCTATCCGTCACGCCGCCCTGGTGGGAATTCATATTGATGACATGGGAGGCCGGAACTGGATGAAATGTTTCATCATATATGATTCCCGTTAGTTGAAATATAGAATCATGTGTCTGCGCAGAGATATGAAACTGGTCAGTCGCCACCATCAAAAAGGTCAGGAGTATGATCCGGCTTGACATGGATTTAAATGTATCCAAATATTTTTGGATATAAGGTTCTTTTAACAATCCTTAACCATCCAAATCTTTTACCTTTTTCATTATTGAACTAATTCAATATACAGGTGTTTACTGACAATAAATTCTTCTGAATGAGTAAAATCGCATTTCTCGATACCGAAACCATTGGAAAAGTGGACAACATCAAACTGCTTTCCAAACTGGGAAAACTTGAAACCTTTGAAAACACAACACCCGACCAGGTGGTGGAGCGCTGCACAGGGAAAGAGATCATCATCGTCAACAAGGTGAAAATAACAGAAGAGGTGATGAAACAACTACCCGATCTGAAATTGATCTGTGTGGCTGCAACCGGCGTAAACAATGTGGATCTGAATTATGCCAAGAACAACGGTATTGAAGTTAAGAATGTGGCTGGCTATTCAACTGACTCGGTGGCTCAGTTGACGTTTACTATGCTTCTTTACCTTGTCAATAAGCCCTACTATTATGACACCTATGTGAAAAGCGGAGCTTACTCAAGAAGTGCTTCGTTTACCCATCACAATGAGCCTTTTTGGGAACTTAAAGGCAAACGACTTGGAATCATAGGATTAGGGACAATAGGTCGTCAGGTGGCCAGAATTGCAGAATCGTTCGGCATGGAGGTAGTATTCTATTCCACCACCGGAAGAAACAACCACATCAGCTACAAGAGATTTGAACTGGATGATCTGCTGAAAAGTTCAGATGTGGTGTCTATTCACGCTCCACTCAATAATCAGACCCGGGACCTGATTACCTATGAAAAGATGAAGTTAATGAGGCCATGCGCCATCTTGCTGAATCTCGGAAGGGGTGGAATTATCAATGAAAAAGAGCTGGCCAGGGCACTGAACGATAACCTCATAGGCGCAGCAGGTATCGACGTGATGGAGCAGGAGCCCATCAACGCCGACAATCCGATGCTGAAGTTATTTGATAAAGATAAGATCCTGATTACACCACACATGGCCTGGGCCTCGAAAGAGTCCCGGGAGCTTCTTGTGGAAAAAGTTGCCCGTAATATCGAGGTCTATCAAAAGGCCAATTGAATCTTATACAAGCGTCTTACCAGCCTTGATCAGGAGTTCTTTGGTTGCCATGATCCCTTCATCCGCACCCAGGGTTCGTCCTTCATATTCAACGTCGATATATCCCCTGAAACCAGCGTCTTTGACAATCTTCAGGAGCCTGTAGAAATCTTTCGTGGTTTCATTTCCTTCCTCGTCGAAGTCGTGGGACTTTGCACTCACACCCTTAGCAAGGGGCATCAGTTCCTGCATCCCCAGATAGAGGTCATACTTTTCTCCACCCGGCCTGCGATCGACGATGAAATTACCAAAATCGGGAAGGACACCGCAATTGATCATTCCGGTATTTCTTATCACATCTACCAGCCAGCTGGCCCTGGATGAAAAACCTCCATGATTTTCCACGATCACGCTGATCCCGTAATCAGCAGCAAAACGACTTAAAGTAGTGAGGCTTTTGGTTGTAGCATGGGCCACATCCAATGCTGATCCACTGCCACGGGCATTCACCCTGATGGAATGGCAGCCCAGTATTTCGGCAGCCTCCACCCACTGGTAATGCTTTTCAACGGCTGCCACTCTTTTTTCTTCATCCAGCTCACCCAGACTCCCAGCCGTATCAATCATGATCAGAACATTCTTCACACCGATATCATCCGTGCGTTTTAACAGACTCTTGATATAATCCTTATCAGCGGAAGGGAAAAACTGGTCCACATATTCTACGGCGTGGATATCAAATTTATCTTTGGCATAGGCCGGAAAATCAAGATTGTCAAGATCACCTCCCCTGATTTTCCTGTTTAGTGACCACTCTGCCAGTGAGATCTTGAAAAACAGACCATCATCCTCGCCCATTGCAGGTGCTGCGAATGCTTCATTCTTTCCGTTGGCAAAAGCCAACTGTCCACCCGAAAGCGCTGCAGCTGCCATTGCTGTACTCTTCATAAATGTTCGTCTTGTTTGCATAATAGATAGTTATAAGTTATAAAGGTTATAATTCTTTGATTTGAATATTCCTGAACCACACTTTATTGCCATGGTCCTGTAATCCTACGTAACCCTCCTTGGGCAAGTCCGCCCAATTGGGATTCAATCCCGGGAATTTTGAGCCTGCTACCAGTTCTTTCCATTCAGCAGTACCTGTCTGGTATTCCAATACAGTTACTCCATTCTGAATATGGATCACATGCCCATCTTTATGGATTACCTCGGTCTGGTTCCATTCACCTGCACCCTTGAAATTCTGGGGATTCGCCGGAATCAGGTCGTACAATGATCCGGCCTGCCGGTTTCCATCTTTACCCAGTTTGGCATCAGGGTGCCCTGCATTATCCAGTACCTGAATTTCAGGTGCAGTCTGATAGATCCTCGTGAAAGCCGGATCTTCTGATCCCAGGTAAAAGATGCCGGAATTTCCATTTTCGGAGATCTTCCATTCCATTTTCAAGTGGAAATTTGCAAACATCTTATCATATATGATTGTCCCGCCTTCTCCGTCGATTGTGGGATCGAAATGAAGGGTGTTGCCATCCACAATCCATTTCGTGGGCAGGTGATCCTTCTGATAGCCCCTCCATCCTTCTGTACTGTTTCCATCAAACAGGAGTTCGAAACCCGGATCTTGCTCAGCAACGGATAGTTGGGGCAATTTTTGTGTGACAGGCAACCATTAATGTGAGGATTGCTATAATTGCCAGGATTTTCTGTGTCATTTTATGAGGATTTTATGCGTTTGTGATTGCGAAAAATACTATGTTAAAATTGTGAAAACTATTCCTATTTATCAAGAAATAGAGAGGATCTTTGCGGTGAATATCTATTTTCATAACCACTTGATCTGTATTAGATTATTTAGTAATTTGTTTACGTAAAGTTCCTCGGAAAATGGGATCTCCTAAAAATATGTTAAAACCAGAGCATTTTGCAGGTGACCTGGTAAAGATGCAGGAGCAACTTTTCTATTACGCATTGCAGCTCACCGAAGACCGTGAGGATGCGCTGGACCTGGTTCAGGAAACGAGTTACAAAGCCCTGAAAAATCGAGCAAGGCTCCACAACAATGAGCACATCCGAGCCTGGTTGTATACAATCCTTAAAAATACCTATATCAACTATTTGAGAAGCAGCCACTACAGGCAGATCGTCCATGATACGGACGAACTGAATCAGTTTTCTTATCAGATTGGAGAGTTAAATGAGGAGCTTCCTGACCAACTTTTGATTAAAAAGGAGTTGCGTGAAATGATTAAGCTGCTGCCCGGAGTCTATGGCAAACCTATTGATATGTTCCTTTCCGGATATTCCTATAAGGAGATTTCGCAACAAATGAATATCCCCATTGGAACAGTGAAGAGCAGGATTCATCTGGGTAAGAAACAGATTCGAAAGGTTTATACCGCCTGATCTCCTGCCAGAACCGGATCAACCATAAGTCTTTGGATTATACCAGATCACAGGCATCAGCCGGCATCCAGTGCTTATCCTTCCCCTCCCACTTCACATTGCAGCCAATGGGATTAGTGACAGGTTGAGAAACCTCTGTACCGGAGGTAAGTTCCTCCAGAGCCCTATCCAGGTCATTGACAGTTATACGCTGTGAGTCCTTTGGCTGGTCCACTGCCCTTCCCGTATAAACCAGTTTCCGATTCCTGTCAAAAACATAAAAATGCGGGGTTCGAAGTGCACCGTAGGCCATTGCTATATCCTGACTCTCATCCCAAAGATAGGTCCAGGGGAAGCTGTGTTCCTTCATCCGATCGACCATATGCGGAAAATCATCTACCTGATATGTTGAAGCACTGTTGGAGTTGATCCCCACAAACTTAACTCCACGATCGGCAAACTTCTCGGCAGATGCACGGGTGACCTCATCTGAACCAATGACATAGGGACAATGGTTACAGGTAAAGAAGATGACCAGGAATTCATGTTGAAAATCAGAAAGTGAATAGGTATTCCCATCTGTTGCGGGAAGTTTGAACTCTGGAGCTGTTGCTCCGATATCTAATGTAAAACTCATGATTGTTTGTTTAAAGTTTAAGGTGAATGGTGATTGGTGATTGGTGTATGGTGAATGGTGAATGGTGACAGTGAATGTTATTGCCATCCTGCTAGTTTTGTCAAAATATTGAGTTCAGATAATGAAAAATGTGTCATGATGTAAAAAATTAGTCATATGTGAATTACAATTAAAAGTTAAAATTGTTTACTTGTTTGGCCAGATTCAAACAAAAAATCATATAAACTGTTTTAGAATTGATGAAGATTATAATGGCGATCGTACTCATTGGTGTTCTCAATACTATTCAGATAAATGGACAGTCAATTCAGAAGATTGATAAGGATGGAGTTGAATTACTTACGAAGATGTCAAATGATACTACCTATGTGATAAATTTCTGGGCTACCTGGTGTTCTCCCTGTGTGAAGGAGATCGGCTACTTTGAGGAATTGCACAGGAAATACAGTGACAACAAAATGAAAGTAATTCTTGTAAGTCTCGACTTTCCGAATCAGGTGGAGAAGAGGCTTTTACCGTTCCTGGAAGAGAAAGATATCTCAGCGTCTGTCATGCTGATGACCGATCTGGACTACAATGGATGGATCAACCGGGTGGATGCCTCCTGGACCGGTGCTATTCCCGCCACATTAATCTATAACAGTGAAGGGAGGTTTTTCCTGGAAGAAGAACTTACCAGGGAAGAATTATTCGAATATGTTAACCTAATAATGAATTGATATGAAAAAAACAATGATGACGTTTGCAATGGCACTTTCAGCAGTTTTGCTGCTAGGTGCCGGAGTCACCCCGGGTGATAATGCCATTAATTTTTCACTGAAGAATGTGGACGGAACCACCGTCAGCCTTTCCGATTACAGCGATCAGAAAGGAGTCATTCTCGTATTTACCTGCAATCCATGCCCATTTGCAAATGCTTATGAGCAAAGGATAATCCAGCTTCACAAAACATATGCCGGCCAGGGATTTCCAGTGGTAGCCATCAATCCAAACGATGATCAGGTTTCCCCGGAAGATACATTTGATAAAATGAAAGCAAAGGCCACGGAGAAGGGGTTTCCGTTTCCATATTTAAAGGATGTGACCCAGGAAGTATATAAGGCCTATGGTGCTACCAGGACACCTCATGTTTTCCTTTTGGAAAATAAGGGAGGTAAATTCAAGGTAGCCTACATCGGTGCCATTGACGATAATGCAATGGATGCAGCATCAGTCTCCCAGAGATATCTTGAAAAGGCCATCGGAGCAGTCATTTCCAGCAGCAAACCCAACCCGGCTACTACCAAGGCCATCGGTTGTTCCATTAAAACAAAAAGCTAGTTGCCGGTATCAAAAACAGATTGAATGGATAAAGCCGGGGTATTTACCCTGGCTTTTCTATTTTTATATCAAAATTTCAATGTATGGACCATATTGTGATCACCGGTGGTTCAAGGGGTATTGGAAGAGCCCTGGCCCACGAGTTCCTGTTACGCGGATGCCGGGTGAGCATATCAGGTCGGTACCGGGCAACCATAGAGGCAACTGTTGCGGAACTGATTGAAGCCACTGGCAATAAGAGCTGTCACGGCTTTGTATGTGATGTAGTCCGCATTGAAGATTTAGAGAGACTTTGGGGAAAATCAGCCTCAATCCAGGATGTTAATATTTGGATTAACAATGCCGGAATCAACCACATTAATCATCAGTTGCATGAACTGGATCCTGATGTAATTGGCAGAGTGGCAGACACCAACATCAGGGGTACAATGCTTGCCTCAAGGGTTGTAGTTAAAGGAATGCTCGAACAAGGATTCGGATTCCTTTATAACATGGAGGGATTTGGAAGTGATGGGAGGGTCATGAGTGGTATGAGTGTTTATGGGACCAGCAAACGGGCTGTAAGGTATTTTACCAAATCGCTGATTAAGGAGTATCAACAGACAAATGTGAAGATCGGGACCATCAGTCCCGGTATGGTGGTGACCGACATGCTGCTAGATCCTTTGCTCAAAGAACCGGAAAAGAACGGCAAGGCCTTGAAAGTGTTTCATATTCTTGCAGATTCGGCCGACAGGGTGGCGCCATGGCTCGTTTCAAGAATGATGGACAACCGAAAGCACGGAGCTCATATTGCCTGGCTTTCAAATGGAAAAGTGATGTGGCGGTTCTTTGCCAGTATGTTTAAGAAAAGGAAAGTGAATGGTTTGCCGGATTTTTGATATATATCTGCTAAAAAATATCATATTTGCACCCCCATTTAAAACAACAGTGAGATAATGTCATTTAACGTTATGGAAATTCTGGCAGCCTTCATGGTACTGTTTGCCATCATTGATATACTTGGTTCGATTCCAATCATTCTCGATATAAAGGCGAAAACAGGTGCTCTGTTTCCCGGAAAAACCACAGTCGTGGCGTTTGCAATAATGATTCTCTTCTTATTTATTGGAGAACCTTTGCTTGGTGTATTTGGAGTAGATATCTCCTCCTTTGCCATAGCAGGTTCCATAATATTATTGTTAATGGGTTTGGAAATGATCATGGGGATCCAGTTATTCAAACATGAGTCAGGAGGTAGCGGAGCCATCGTTCCCATTGCCTTCCCATTGATTGCGGGAGCAGGCTCTATTACCACATTACTTTCCTTACGGGCTGAGTATCATACCGTCAATATTTTGATTGCACTTTCATTAAATATGATAATTGTGTATCTTGTACTCCGACTCACGACCTTATTTGAAAGAATACTAGGACCCAACGGACTGCACATTATTAAGAAGTTTTTTGGAATTATCTTACTGGCAATTGCCATAAAGCTATTTTTGTCAAATACAGGTATTGAGTTATCAAAAGGCATGTAAATGAAAGGAATAGCTTCTATATTGTTACTCTTTTTACTGGCTGGATGCGTTAATGACGATCTCTCCTGGATATCCATTCGCAACCAAACGGAAGTGCCAATTTATGCACTGCCATATTCCTCCGATTTTACCGATGGCGATTGGATCCCACCCGGTGGAATGGATGAGTTTTACTCCATAAATTGTGACTGTCTGGACCCATTCACCTATTTTTCATTCTATTATGACAGTCTTATTGTGGTTATGAAGGATCTTGAAAAATATCCCATTAAGTTTTACCAGGATGGTACAACAGTGAACTACGATCCGACGCTCAATCCTTTTACAAATCCCAACGTTTGGAGGACAAAAGAGTTTGAACGATCCGTTTCCTCAGGGTCATCCAGTGCGCCTCATCAGCAGAAGCACATTTTTGACCACTATTTTACTATTTCTACTGATTTCATCAAGTCGCTTTCCGACACCATTGTGCAAGAGTTAAATCCTGCTTCTTAAAACTTCTGTCATCTGCTCCGCAGTTAAGTGTTACCGGGTGGAATTTATGTGACGTTTGGGCGACTATATTGGCCGTATAGCTCCTCTTTAAATCCGAATTCGGAAAGTCTGGGTATTTCTAACAGGTTGGTAATGTGAATGAGTTTTTCTTTGAATGCCTGAAGGTATTCTATCTCCTTCTTGTACTTAAAATCGGCAAATACTTTGCTCACAATAACTAATTTATGGAGCGCAGGATGGTCAGGCTGATCGATCAAGTTGTCAATGGTCTGAGCAAAAACCGGGGCCATCAGAGATCCACAAACGACTCCGTGGGGAATATGGTGAGATCCTCCAAGAGGAGCAGCAAATCCATGAACCAGTCCAAGGCCGGCCTGTGCCAGCGCAATTCCGGAGAACATGGCGGCCAGAGCCATTCCTGCACGGGCCTCAAGATTTTGATCTCCTTCCAGAAATGCCCTCAGTAAATACTTCTTAATATGCTTTAAGCCCTGTAAAGCCATAGCATCTGTCATGGGATTTGCCTGACTGGAAACGTAGGATTCCAGCAATTGGGTAAATGCATCCATGCCTGAAGTGGCAGTAAGCCGGGTCGGGCATGATAGCATCATTTCAGGATCGATAATCGCCAGTTCCGGAATAAAATTATTGTGCCGGAGTGACTTCTTAAATCCATTTTCTCCTACTTCAGAGATGACCGCGTTCTTGGTCATTTCACTCCCTGTACCAGATGTTGTGGGCATGGCGATAAACGGGATCTTGGTGCCCGGATGCTCCCTATGGCCCACACCTTCAAGGTAGTCTTTGATACTTCCTTCCACCGGGATCATGGCAGAAACCGCTTTACCGGCATCCATTACACTCCCACCACCGACTGCTACCACCACATTTATCCCGCTTCCTCTGTGTTTTTGTACAATTTGATCCACAATTACAGGGGATGGTTCATGGGCAATTTCTTCATGGCTCAAATGCAGATTTTCCTTTTTCAGGCCTGAAATAATCTCGTCGCCATGTCCCAGGTTATGATAGGAGGAGGATCCAGTTAGCAGAAGTACTTTTGTACCTCTGGCTGCTACTGCGGAAGGCAGTTCAATTCGCTTTCCTGCTCCGAATATAATATCAGGCAATGAAGAAAATTGAAAAGAATCTATCATGGGGTAAATGTTTGAGTAAATATATGGAAAGTTTGAAATCAGTAAGGAGAATGTTCAACATCACTTGCGAATAAGATAGTTCCCTGATGCTAAAACTGCCAAAAATACCATGAGGAAAAGGTCAATCCTTACCGGGCCCAAAGCATCTGGAATGAATCCAGCCTGGGACAATATGAAAACTCCGAGACCCATCCCTGATGCAATAATCATGAAGATCCCCTGGGGTTTTTTTGAGAAGATCCCAAGAATTACAAGCGGTCCCATCATGGCCGTCCCGGCAAAACTGACACGGGCCAGCAAAACCAATTGATCGGAGCTGAGCAGTGAGAAGATCAATGCAGCAACAGCGAAACTTATGATTGCGATCCGAATGGGTAGCAAAGAATCATTCTCCTTTCTTGAGATCAAGCCCCGCAATTCATTTCCAAGTGCAAATAGTTGGGAGTCCGAGGTGGACATGGCTGCGGCAAACAGTCCGATGATGGCTGCTGATGCAATTATTCCAGCCTGGTCATGAATAAGAACATTTCCAAGAAACTCGGCCATTGAAGCATCAGGATAGCGGAGTGCTCCATAAAGTCCAATGATGATGGTTGGAAAGATCACCAGCATGGCGAAAATCCCAACCGCTACGGCCATTCTGTACATGGATTTCGTATCCTTCATGATTACCAGGCGGGTAGAGAGCTGAGGCTGGGTTACAGGGATCATTAAAATGGCCAGGAAAGAGGCGATCAGGAATTGGCTGTTCAGCAATCCCTTGGGTCCGGGTGTGGAAAGCAGTTCAGGATGAATGACCTCCGTTTGCTGGAACATTTCAGCCCATCCTCCCAATGCATTCAGACAGGTGAGTGCTATGACCCAAACCACAATCATCAATAATGTCCCCTGCATAAAATCAGCATATATAATTGCCTTCAATCCACCCAGCTCGGAGTAAACGAGCATCACCGTAACTATAATCAGAGACCAGGCCCATACGGGTAAGGAGTCAGGAAAAGCCTGTACAAGAAACACAGCCACACCCCTGATCTGGATGGCCACATAGGGTACCAGGAATATAAAGACTCCTGTAAAGTAAATATAACCAGCCCACCTGTTCCTGTAACAATCCTGAAGCAAACCTGACATTCCATTGAATCCCTTTACCGAAACCGTTTTTCGAAGCCGATATCCGAACCAGACAATCAGAAAGACCATTCCTGCATCTGAAAATGCCAGAAATATCCAGGCACCAATTCCGTGGGTTCGGGAAAAATCAGGCATCCCCATCAATGTGAAAGTGCTGAACAGGGTAGCTGCAAAGGTCATAAATCCCAACACCAATCCAATGTTCGATCCGGCAAGGAGAAAATCGGTGTTAGAACGGATTCTTCTCCTGGACCTCCAGGATAGGTAGAAAAGCATGGAGATATATACAGAACCAACAATTAGAAGCCAGGTTAACATATTGACGGATTTTAGTCTTTATCCTGAACCTTACTGGCCAGGTAAGTTAATAGAACTAGAATGATAGTAATCAGCATGCTGGTCCAGAGCGAAAAGGGCATGGAAAGCAGCTTTGGATAAATCTTTCCCGGATTCAATATCAGTGGTGTGAAGGTGATGACCACCAGAACCACGGCCACCGCCACCAGGATAGACCAAGCTCTCCTTTTTGATCTCTTTGGGGATGTTTTCATAACCTTGGAATTGTTAGACCACCATCGACCAATACGACCTGTCCAGTTGAATATGGCATGGAGCCCGTGGCCATGGATGCTGCCACCTTACCCACATCTGCCGGCAATCCCCACCGCTTTTGGACACAGAGTCCATCTGCAATCAATCTATCATATTTATCTTTCACTCCTGAGGTCATATCCGTATCAATAACTCCGGGTTGTATTTCATATACCGGAATTTCATATGCACCTAATCGAACTGCCCAGAGTTTGGTGGACATGGCAACGCCAGCTTTGGAAATGCAGTACTCTCCCCTGTTTGTGGAAGCCATCGTGGCTGATATGGAGGAGACATTAATGATGGTTGCATGAAAACCAGGGTCCTTCATCTTTTGCTCAACCATATGTTTGGCAATCAATTGTGTAAAAAAATAGGGGCCTTTCAGATTGATATCCAGGACACGGTCATAACTCTGCTCTGTGGCTTCCAGTATATCCATGCGCTGTGCCGGGGCAACACCAGCATTATTTACCAGTAAATTCAGATGTCCAAAAGATTGAATTACCTGGTTGAAAATTGACAACCTGTTATCCCCAATGGAAATATCACCCCGCGTGTAGATCACGGCGGTTCCGTGGGTACGTAACTCATCCAGAGTTTCCCGGATATCTTCTTCTTCTCTAATCCCATTGATGGCAAGGTTATACCCTGCCAGGGCCAGTTCCTCTGCAATTCCAAGACCAATCCCCCGGGAACCTCCGGTCACAAGTGCTGTTTTTCTCATTTTCTCATGGTTTGATCAGTATCTAACTGCTACAATTCCGGGACACTCTTCCAGGTTCTGCCTTCCCAGCTTTCCAGTCCAATTTCTGCAAGTTGCACACCTTTTGCGGCTTCCTTCAGATCCCATTGAAATGGTTCATCTTTCACCACATGCCTCAGAAACAGTTCCCACTGTGCCTTGAACGCATTCTCAAATGACTCATCAGCATATACTTCTGTCCAATCATTATAAAAATCAATGGGACTTGGGATATCGGGATTCCAGACAGGTTTTGGGGTTTGCATGTAATCCTGTGTCCAGCAACTTCTTAAACCGGAGATCGCCGATCCTTTAGAGCCATCCACATGAATGGTGAGCAGATCATCCCTTCTCACCCGTGTTACCCAGGAAGAGTTAAAATGGGCGATGATCCCCCCATCCAATTCAAAAGTTGCATAAGCTGCATCTTCGGCTGTACATATGTAGGGTTTACCACCTTCGTCAATTCTTTCAGGAATATGAGTGGCACCCAGACAGAAAACTCCCCGTACCTGTCCAAACAGATTATCCAGTACATATCGCCAGTGACAGAGCATATCCATGATGATCCCGCCATCGTCCTCTTTCCGGTAATTCCAGCTTGGTCGCTGGGACTTTACCGTATGCCCTTCAAAGACCCAATAACCAAATTCACCCCTCACCGACAGGATCTCTCCAAAAAAACCTTTGTCAATGAGCCTCTTTAATTTTAGAAGTCCAGGCAGCCACAGTTTGTCCTGTACAACACCATGCTTCACCCCCTCTTTTTCACAGGTCTCCAATAATTCCATTGCTTCAGCGGTGGATGTGGCCACAGGCTTTTCACAGTAGATATGTTTGCCGGCTTTTGCTGCGCGTTTTACTGCCTCCACCCTTCTTCCGGTGGTCTGGGCATCAAAATAGACAGGGTATTCAGGATCTGACAGCAACGGTTCCAGATCGGTGGCCCACTTTCCTATTCCGGACATTTCTGCCAGCTTTTTCAGCTTTTCCGGATTTCTTCCTACCAGAACAGGATCAGGTAGTATGGTTTCATCTGAGGATATCTTTACTCCTCCCTGCTTAATAATTTCCACAATAGAGCGCATCAGATGTTGGTTGGTCCCCATTCGTCCGGTTACCCCGTTCATGATAATGCCCACTCGGTTCTTCTTCATCAATTACTTATGTATGATTCAAATATGCACTTTTTATTTTCTTCAGATACTTCACCTGGTCAGTGGCCCAGTATTTATCAGAAAAAACTTCCACTTCCCGGTATCCCTTAAAACCTGCAGCCTCCATCCAGCCCCTGATCTCTTTCAGGTTGATACACCCGTCGCCCATCAATCCCCGGTCGTTGAGCATATCGTTTAAAGGAACATTCCAGTCACAGACATGAAATGCAAATAGCTTATTCATTGAGCCAGACCGCATGATTTCTCGCTGCAGTGAAGCATCCCACCATAGATGAAATACATCAACGGCAATCCCCAGGTGATCTGAATTGATCTCTTGGGCCATGTCATTGGCCTGGCAGATGGTTGTAATGGCTGACCGGTCGGCAGCATACATGGGATGAAGGGGCTCAATGGCCAGCTTTACTCCAGCCTGCTGCGCATCGGGTAGAATTTTCAGAATTCCATCTCGGATCTGTTTCCTGGAGTCCTCCTGTGATTGCTGAGGATCGGAACCGCAAACAAGGACCAGCAATGGTGCTTTCAACGTTGCTGCCTGCTCAATGGCCAGGAGATTATCGTCGATGGCACGTTTACGGCGCCTTGCATCCACCGAAGGAAAAAAACCGCCCCTGACCAGCGATACCATATCCAGACCATGGTCATCCAGCATCAATCTGGCTTCTTCAGCCGGGCACTCTTCCAGGAGATGTCTCCAGATAGAAATTCCCCTGATCCCTGCCCGATGGTAATTATCCACGCACTGCCTTAAATTCCAGGGCCTATTGGTCTGGGTATGAATGCAGAGTTTTGAAAGATCAATTATTTCTTCCGGTAGTAACATCAGGTCAATGCAAAGAATAGAAGACTAAACTAACTATTTTATTCTTTTTAGCGTACTTTAGAAGCAGAAACTCAGACTTGGATGATCAGCTTCGAAGCATTTCTAAAATTGAAGGATGAGGGAATCGTACCCGAGGACATCCCTCCCCTGCTTCAGGCATTGCTACTGGATGCCGCTAACGATTGGGAGAACGCCCATCGGATTGCACAAAATGAGTATAGTAATGATGGTGCCTGGGTGCATGCATACCTTCACAGGGTGGAGGGAGACCTTTTAAATGCCTCCTACTGGTACAGGGTTGCCGGAAAAGTAAAACCGGACTTGTCCCTGGAAGAAGAGTGGGAGTATATTTCAATGGCACTGCTGGAGAAAAGCTGACCGGTCAAACCGATAGGGCAAATGCATAAGCACCCAGCGCAATGGCTTTATTGGCTCCCAAATTCGAGATTCCCACTCCAATCCTGGGCATGGCGTCATAGGTAAAGGAAGAGTCACTAAAAGGAACAGAGATGGTTTTCTGATCACCTTTTATGAACTTCTTCAACTCTGTCTCATCATTCAGATAGAAAGCCTTTTGAGCGATTCGGGGAAACTGAACTCCATCGAGATGGTTGATCGTACTGTTTAACTCCTTCATTACCGACGGCATTATAAACTCGGATGCCCCGCTGAGTCCGCCCGATATCACAATCAGTCCATCGATCAAAACGGACGCATTGGCCAGCGCATCTCCAATGATTTCACCAACGGTTTTGAAGGTTTTCAATGCCGCTTCCTGGCTACCCGATTCATTTCCTCTGGCTATTTCATAAATCACTGCCGATTCAGGAACTTCATCATAACGCTGGTTGGAAAACTCCGCATAAAACCTTTGAACCTTTTCTCTTCCCACCGAAGCATCTGTGCACAGGTCGGGAAATAGCCTGTTTCGCATCAGCCAGAGTTCTCCCCCATTGGAGTTATCTCCCAGGTTCAATTGACCGTTGCAAATAATCCCGCATCCAAATCCACTGCCCAATGTGATACCTATCAGATTAGAATAGCTAATATCCCCTCCACCCTCTCTAATGGTCTGGTTCACCCAGGGAAGGAATCCAAAGATATATTCGCCCAGAGCATAGAGGTTAGCATCATTATTGATGTGGACCGGCAATTTGAATTTTTCATGAAGGAAGGGTCCCAATGCAACTCCTCCCCTGAAAGCAGGCAGATTGGGAAGGTCCCCGATGATTCCCAGCCTGTAATTGGCAGGACCCGGAAAGGCGAAGCTGATGGCATAGATAGGCTCACTCACAAGGTCAACCACCCTGTTGAATCCCTTTTCAATGGCTTGAAGGGTCAGATCCAGATTGTCTGGTTCACAGGGCAGGGTTATGGATTCAATTATTTCCCGGGCTCCCTTTAAGGCGCCGAAAACCAGATTGGTACCCCCTGCATCCAGTGTAAGCACTACCCTATCATCATTCAGATAAGATTCTTTTGACTCGTAATTCATAATTCTTGACAGGTTCGTTCAATGATTTCATCCTGGAGATCTTCAGCCAGTTCTATAAAATAGGCGGTATATCCGGCCACCCGTATGGTGAGGCCCAGGTATTTTTCCGGATTTTTCTTGGCATCAAGCAGATCTTCCCTTTTAACCACATTAAACTGGATGTGGTGAATAGGCATCCGTACAAATGCTTTCAGAAATGAGGTAAATTTATCCCGATCTCTTTTTGTATGAAAGAAGGATGGAAGGAACTTCATATTAAGCAGTGTGCCATTGCCAGATCGTATGGATGGTATCCGGGACACCGATCCCAGAACTGCAGTAGGACCATGCAGATCCTGACCGTACATGGGGGAAATTCCTCCATCGGCCAATGGTGAACGGGATGGCCTACCATCCGGAGTTGCAGCTACATTATACCCCATAGGCACATGGGCCGAAACAGTGTAAAGTCCCAATAGATAATCACCTCCCCTATTGTTCTTATACCTCCTGATCCCGCTGTGGAAGTAATTCACCCAGCAGGCTCCCAGCTGGTCTACCCATTCAACATCGTTGCCATATTTTGGCACCTGCTCCATGCACGTAAGCCGCAACGCTTCATTCCCTTCAAAATTCGTTCTTAATAGATCCAGGAGTACTTGTTTGCCAATGATTTGATCATCGAAGACCAGCTTTTTCATTACTGCCAGGCTGTCTGCGATGTTGGCCACCTGAATGGCCTGGATTCCGGAGAAATTATAGAGCGCTCCACCTGCAGTCACATCCACACCCTGTTCAAGACAAGAGTCAACCACTGCAGAGAGAAAGGGTGAAGGCAAATGTTCCTGGTGAGCCTGCTCCACAATTTCACAACACCTGATCATCCTTTCTATGAAATGATCAATCTGCATTTTGTATGCCCGTTCAAGGTCGGAAAAAGCTTCAAACTCAGTCAGCTCACCCGTTCTTAAACCCATCTGCTCGCCTGAGATCATACACCTCCCATCATTCAGCGTCAATTCCAACACTTTCACCAGATTGAACATGGCCGCATCGCTCCAACCCAGGTAGTTTCCCTGTCCACTCAACTCTACACAGCCCACCACCGCATAATCCATGGCATGTTCATGTTTCAGTCCAGCTGCTTCCAGTGCAGGAATAATGCTTTCGTCATTCATGATCTGAGGCATACCGCTTCCCTTTCCAATGATCCGACTGCATTCACTCACAAAAGCTGACGGGGAACCCTTGTGCAGGCGTGCAGTCAGGTTTGGCTGGGGCAATCCGATATGCTCCTGTGCCTTGAGAAATATGAAAGAGAGCGTATTAGAGGCATCTTTTCCTTCTATGGTTTGTCCACCGATCGCCACATTAAAACCAATGGGAAATCCTGCAAAGTATTTTGCACTGTGGGCATTTCTCATGTATACGATCTGGTTAAACTTAATGAACATGGAATCAACCATTTCCTGTGCCTCGTGTAAGGAAATTTTCCCTTGCTCAAAATCCCTAATGAAATATGGGTAGAGGTACTGGTCCATCCTTCCCGGAGAAAAGGAGGAGGCATTGGATTCCATGTGAAGGATGACAAAAAGAAACCAGACCGATTGAAGTGCCTCCCGAAAGGTGTCCGGTGGATGTTCTGACAGATGGAAACAAATGAGCTGAATCTCTTTGAGGTTCTCATTTATACCCGGATCTTTTTCTTTTTTCATCATGGAGCGGGCCAGTTCTGCATAGCGGTTCATGAACTTGCAGGCTGCCTCGAGAGTGATGCATACGGACTGGTAAAACTCCTTTTGATGATCAGAGGCTTTCTCCTGTTTCTCTCTGGACAATTTCAACAAACCTGCTGGACCTTTTCGAAGCCATTCCTCCACGTGGGGACAGATATGGCCCTGTGCATGATCTTTTTGATTGATCTTCACTATCTTTTCAATGGCTTTTAATTCTTCGCCGTAAGAAGAATAAATGTGATCCTCCATGGTTTTTTCCCGCCAAAAGGAATCAAGCTCTTCCTGGAAGATAGCTTTATCTGCTTTGTGGACATGAAACGGATCCTGGGGTCGTTTGGAAAGCGTATCTAACTCCCTGGCTATCCAGGAAATACCAGCTTCCGGGAAAACCACACCGGCCCTGATTTCCGGTGTCCGATTGCCCACAACCAACTCTTCAGGATCGATGGCAATGGGAATTTCAAGCAATGAATGAGCAAGCGCTTTTGCCCTCTTCACCTGGATAGGCATCTTCTCATTTTCCCTGTAAACCCTGGTAATAATCCGAGCCTGTTCCAAAGACATGGATCTCGGGTAAGCCATGGTTTTTGACTTTAGAGAAGCAACCCGTTTTGTGGTTGTCAGCTTTCTTATAGAATCAATCATGCTTTGCGTTCTCAATCACTACAATTCGAAATATAGTTATTTTCCCGGGTTTGTTCAGATGGATTTATATTGTAAATTGATGCCTCAATGGGCAAGATTAAAAGGTTTCTTTCCTCCATAGGACCCGGCATATTCATCATTGGATATATCATTGGGACAGGCAGTGTTACCACCATGGTGGTATCAGGTGCCAAGTACGGAATGTCCATGACCTGGGCGCTTGCGCTCTCCTGTTTTTTTACATATATCCTGATTGTACATATCAGCCGGCTGACTATTTTATCGGGGAATACAATCATATACCTGATCAGGAAAAAGTTTGGAAGGTTTGCAGCACTCTTTTTGATCGCTGGATTGATGATGACCGTAATCTCATCCATCATTGGAGTAACCGCTATCGCAGCTGATGTTTTCCGTGAATGGACCAGGCTGCTTTCGCCTGGCAGCAATGGAATTCACCCTGCAATCTCTTCACTTTTTATTATTGCGGTTTTGTACTACCTGTTCTGGTATGGAAAACACAAATTCTTTCTGCGGATCATGTCAGTTATAGTCGCTTTCATGGGAATAAGCTTTCTCGGCTCCATGTTTCTGGTCATTCCCAGTGCAGCAGATATTGTCAATGGCATGATTCCTAAAATACCTGAAGGAACCGATTCACACCTGATACTGGCCGGACTGGTGGGAACAACCATGGCTGCGGTAGTTCTTGTATCCAGGTCCTACCTGGTTGCAGAACAGAAATGGACGTTTAAGGAATTAAAGACAGAAAACAGAGATGCCATTGTCTCACTGGTGCTCACCTTTGTTGTGAGCGCATCCATACTGGCTGCAGCAGCCGGCACTATGTTTCCAAGGGGTATTGTGGTCGAAAAGGCCATTGACATGGTGAATACCCTGGAACCCATCTCAGGTTCTTTGGCCTCCTCCATCTTTGTACTTGGGATTATTGCTGCAGCATTTTCCTCGCTTTTTCCCGGTTATTTACTGGGACCATGGTTGGTTTGTGACTACCTCAACATACCCAGAAAAATGAACCGCCGTTCCATCAGAATTGCTGTCCTCCTGATTGCATTATTGGGGCTGGTAATACCGGTGTTTAAAGGAAACCCGGTGATCATTATGATCGCTTCACAGGCCATTAGTCCCGTTCTGATGCCCCTGTTAATCATTTTTGTATTTATCATGATCAACAACAGGAAAATTGTAGGCGAATACCGGAACCCCCTTATCCTGAATATTGCCCTGGGATTGACATTTATCTTTTCCCTGTTTATGGCTTATACAGCCTTTACAGGATTATTCGGCTTCCTGTCAAAATGATCGTCCCAGCCGATCCTCCAGCTGGAATACTTCTATGGCATTCTCTCTGAAGATCCTCTGAATCATCTCATGTGCCACCTCCTCGGTAAGCAATCCCCGTTCCATCCTACTCGCAAGCACTTCAGCTACAACCTCCTTCCCATATTGGAGCGATCCGGTGGACTCTTCAATGAGGCCACAGTCTCCTCCCCAAAAGAACTTATTGTAGGGAACGCAATCAAACATTTCATCCAGCGCTTGTACTGCTTCCTCCCTGGATATCTGAGGCAGCCATACAAGGTCCAGGTAAACGTTCTCAAACATTTTACCAAAGGCCGCAAATTCTCCCGTCCATGGATACCCCCCGTGAAAAAGGACAAATTTTGCTTCCGGATATTTCAGGAACAGATTATTCAATTTCGAAGGTTTCCCATTGTCCAGGGTATTGCCGTTCCCAGCCAGGTAGCCGGTATGGATCTGAATGGGAAGATCGTTCTCGGCGGACTTTTGAATGATCCAGTGAAACATAAAGTCCTGAATCTTTTTAACTTCCTCACTCTCCAGAGTACCTGATGGCCTGACATAAAGATCCCGGGCCACCTCATAGGGAACCTCTTCGAAATATTGTGTCCTTGAATAGGCCATGGAATTCTTTACACAGACAGCCTTTTTCTCCATGTTTTTGGCAAAGAGATGTTCGCAATAGTTTAAATACTCATCCAGGGTGGCATATGTAAATCCCTCCTCCTCGGCCTCCTTATATATTCCCCATGGTTCATCTCCCTCCCCGGGTCGATTGCCTGCATGCATTACCAATGGATTGATGTGGAATACCAGTGCGTAATATTTCTCCTCGATATCTGTGTTAAAAGGCTTCCAGTACTGATCCAGGAACATCAGCTGAAAACCAGCCTTCTGAAACGCTTCGTCAAACCATGCCCTGTAATCTGCATGTCTATCTTCCACCTGGGCCGATAAATCCAAAAAATTGGTCTTTGTAAAATAGAGGTCCTCAAAATCATACAATCTCTGGAATCCCTTGACAAAGTGGCTGTAGTAACTGGTTGCCCGTGTGTAATCAAGCGCCGGTCCGTTGATCCTCCAATATTCATCAATGCTGAGGGTATCAAGCTGGTCCATATTCAACCTTTGTCCTCCTGCCGAAACAATATCTGCATTCAGGTAGCTTGCATTAATCAGGTGCGTTAATTTAAAGGTATGAGCTCCGTAATCTTCGGGCCAGTGTTGATGTTCGTGGGTATTGATCACCTTAATGTGATCTGTAAAGTCCATTAAGGACTGGTATGTTACATCTTTCGATGGGTCGCACTGTTGAAGCAACAGGCAGATCAGCACGACGACAGGAAGGATTTTCAGACTGCTCGTGTAAGTGGTTTTCATATTGAGTGTATTGAAATTCCTGAAACAAACCACGGATTGGGCCCTTATACTATTCTTTTTTCCTGACCGCTGTCACTTTGACCTGGCCCCCAGAATAGCTCACCGTACCTGTAAAGTTATCTCCTTCAAATGTGCCCTTTAGCTTCACCTCTTCTCCCTCAACCCAAACAGAAAATGTAAGGGTTTGATCCTCAAACTTTACCTTCTCTGCATCTACTTTATTGTATTCATTAAGGGCCATGGTAACACCATATCCGTTGTCTTTCTCAACAACGATCATTGTCCCTTCCTGATAACCTTCAGGCACATCAGGAGCGGAATATTCCCAGGTTCCAGCCGGAGAGTATTTCTTTGCCGGATCTTCAAATGAAAATGAGGATACCAAAACTAGCAGAAAAAGGGCTGCAAAGCCTCGTGAAACACTTTTACAATGCATTGTTCAATAGTTTTTGTTGGTGTGAAAATAAATGTTAATCTTTCAGAGATAAAGATGGCAATTATTGCGAATAATCCTTCACCAATGAAGCGGAATTTCATTCTATTTTTCACCTCTATTTTCTTTTTCATCCCCGCATGTAGTCAGAATAGCACATTTGTCAGGGATCACTACGACAAAAAAGAGTACCAGGTAGAGATGCGGGATGGTAATAAACTATTTACCATCGTCTATACACCAAAGGATCAATCTGAAACCTATCCCATCTTGATGCTGCGCACCCCTTACTCCATAGGTCCTTATGGGGATCGTTTGAGACGTTCTTTATCTCCAAACGAGCTATTGGAAAAAGATAAATACATTTTTGTGTTCCAGGATGTACGAGGAGCATACATGTCTGAAGGAAAGTTTGTAAACGTGCGACCCGTACTTGGTGAGTACAGGAGCAAAAAAGATGTGGATGAAACCACCGATACATGGGATACAGTAGAATGGCTTATTACCAATATTGCCAACAACAACGGGAAGGTGGGCATGTACGGAGTTTCCTACCCGGGATTCTACGCGGTAATGGGTAGTATCAATGCACATCCAGCCATGGTTTGTACAAGTCCCCAGGCTCCCATATCAGACTGGTTCCTGTGGGATGATATGCACCACAACGGAGCTTTCACACTTCCTCTATGCTTCAATTTTTTTCAGTCCTTTGGGCAGGAACGTCCTGGGCCCACCACAACAAGAGCGCCCAGGTTAGAATATCCCTCCGACGATGCTTATCACTTTTTTCTTGACATGGGACCCATCAAGAACGTAAATGAGAATTACCTGCATGGTACCATCGATTTCTGGAACAAATTCACTGAACATCCCAATTATGATGAATTCTGGCAATCGCGCAGCACTTTACCACACCTGAAAGATATTAAACCAGCTGTACTCACAGTTGGTGGCTGGTACGATGGTGAGGATCTTTCAGGAGCCCTTCACACCTACAAAACCATTGAAAGGAACAATCCGGAGTCTTCAAATATGCTGGTGATGGGTCCGTGGACCCATGGAGGGTGGAGCTCTCCCGGACGCAATAACCCGAGTAGAATCCCATTCAATGAAGCAGATAAGAACTTCTTTCAAAAAGAGATTGAGTATTCATTTTTCAGTTATTATTTGAAAGGAAAAGGCAATATGGATTTGCCAGACGTCTGGATGTTTGAAACAGGAAGTGATCAGTGGAAAGCTTATGATAGCTGGCCACCAAATGAGGCGAAGGAATCAAGGCTCTATTTAGGTGAGAATGGGAACCTTTCCTTTGATGCTCCTGCAGGCTCAATGGACTCCCATGACGCGTATATCAGTGATCCTGACAAACCCGTTCCGTATACTGCTCCATTTCTCAGTGCCCGCTCATTTTATAACAGCCAGTATTTATCAGAAGATCAACGCTTTGCTTCTACACGAACGGATGTGCTGGTCTATGAAGGAAGATCTCTTCAGGAGGAGGTGACCGTAGTGGGGCCGGTGGAAGTCGAACTCTTTGTATCAACCACCGGAACTGACGCAGATTGGGTGGTAAAACTGATCGATGTATTTCCCGATACCATTGACAATAAGGGTCTGAATTCGCGTGAAATTGAGGTAAGTGGCTATCAAATGCTGATCCGCGCTGATATTTTCAGGGGTAAATACAGAAACAGTTTTGAAAAACCCGAGCCGTTTCTTCCCGGGGAAGTCACCCGGGTCAAATTCGATCTGCCTGATGTAAACCATACTTTTCAGAAGGGACATCAGATTATGGTCCAGGTTCAGAGCAGCTGGT
Organism: uncultured Bacteroidales bacterium; assembly: GCA_963710385.1. Taxonomy (GTDB): domain Bacteria; phylum Bacteroidota; class Bacteroidia; order Bacteroidales. The sequence goes on from CAVQAB010000021.1 coordinate 159,469, forward strand.
TTCCTCTATTCGACCGCAATCCGCAAACGTTTACCAACATCTATAACTGCGATGTAGATGCCTTTCAAAAAGCCACACACAGGGTGTATCATTCATCAGAGTATCCTACTAATCTGAAGTTTGGTGTACTGGAGAAATAAAGAACCCATTTCATTTAATTAATTTAAATTCTACATCCCATCTGACCTGGCCTATGGTGCCAGAGCCAAAGGAACCATTCCATCCAATTCGGTACTTATCTTTAAAATTGAATTGCTTGGGATTAAATAAAAAATCCACAAGGGATAAAATGGCTAACTTTAGAATTCACCGTTTGGACCAAAGGAATTGAAACGTTATAAGATCGGGTCTAAGAAGCTTGAGGAATTTATTAAATTCTCCATTGTTGGAGGCAGTGGTGTTTTGGTGAATATGGGCCTGCTTTTCCTCCTTACCCGCTTCCTGTCAGTGCGCCTGGAAATAGCTTCTCCCATCGCCATTGAAATATCCATTCTGAGTAATTTCTTGCTGAATAATATATGGACCTTCAGAAAACGACATACAACGATTCCTTTCCGGTCAAGATTATTCAGGTACCACCTGGTGGCCGGACTTGCCGGGATTGTTAATTACCTGGTTCTACTTTTGCTGGTCAACATTTTCGGATTACATGACATGCTCTCAAATCTGATTGGGATCCTGATCGCAACGGTAATCAATTTTACTTTGAACTCTTTGTGGACGTGGAGTATACGCTCATCGTAACTGATCTGCCGTTAATGCCTGCAGGCAGATATTCTGACCCGAACGAAAACATCAGCTGATATTTACCAGGAATCTCGGGTGCGGTGATCCTCACGGGAAAAAGAAGGTTTTCCCCTGGAGCCAGGTCAGGAAGTCTGATTTCAGGTTTTACCTTAAAAGCCTTATGGATTCCCTCTCTGGAATAATAGGTGTATATCAGTCGCGGTTTATGGGTACACGAGTCACAAAAGCAAATAGTGCTTTCAGTGGGATTTCCCAATGTTAAATCGATATGAACCTCCTCTTCAGCCTGAAATTCCCATCGAATTTGGGGTAGCTTTATTTCCACGCGGTTGAAAAAACAGAAATACTCAGTATCAAACATATCAAGATTGCCCGACACAGTTTTCAACGTCTCAGATCCTGGTATTCTCAGCGGCGGGAAATAAAGCACCTCTTTTCCCTGAAGTTCTGATTCCAGATCCATCAGATCAAACTGGTTTTTCCTATAATTCTTATTATTCTGCGAGAAAGCAGGTTCCCGGTTGAAAAACCAGTAGAGGGAAGCTGCCTGGTAGGAGTTTGAAAAAACAACCGGACGACCCGCGGCTTCTTTCTGAATCTGCTTAAACATCTCTTCCTTATGATGAAAACGAAAAGTGAGCTTATCGGGCAATAGCGAAAAATCATCAATTAGGAATACCCTGATAAGAATGATAAATGGTATTGTAATTAAACTCAGAATAGAGATCCATTTCTTCAAACGCAGATTCTGCTCGATAACAGGGACCGATATGAGCAACAAAGGTACAATCGCCGCAGCGGTCCAATGGGGTTCCACGTGCCCCCTCAAACTGGAAACAAGGAAAAAGAGAATGAAGCCGATCAAATTAAACTTTAATGCGGTCTCAAATTTACCTGTTGGTTTTCTGGTAATCCCCAGATAGAGCAACAAAACACCGCTTAGGGGACCAATCATGAGCAACTGGTTCCCAATATATTCGAACAAATACTTTACCTCAAAGGGATTATTCCTGTCGATCAGGTGGTAACCGAAGGATACAAAATCATGTCTGACCTGCCAGAGGATATGGGGGAGGTATAATATTGATGAGATCAATGCAATCAGCCAGAATGATCGCTGGAAAAGAATCCTCAGATTTGACAAAACGGTAAAACCAATAATCAGGAAAGCATGGTATTTACTATACATCATCAGGGCAATGGAAAGGCTCAGTAACAGAATAATTGCTGGTGTTTCATTTGCCAGGTATCGTCTGTAGAGAAAGAAAAACAGAGTGGCTGAAAAGACCAGCGGAAGGTCAGGTGTAGCAATAAATCCGGCCACATGAGAGTGGAGTATTGGTATGGATAGACTCACAAGCATCAGCAATCTGAAATCGCGAACCTCATCCTTAAGCATAAAGAAAACCAGAAAGATGGTAGCAGCGCCTAAAAGGGAGGGTAACAACCTTACTCCCAGCTCCATTGGAAAAAGGCTACTGCCTATCTTGATAAGCCATGCAATCATTGGGGGATGATCGAAATAACCCCAATCCAGAAATTGAGAATAAACCCAATAGTAGGCTTCATCATCAATGATTTCGGAGAAGATTGACTGGATCATGCTGAGAATGAACCAGAAAAGAGTAAATAAGAGTATTTTCTTTACTTGCACATTAGTTATTCCTGATAAGAAGCATAAATTTGCTACAACCATATGAAAATTGCAAGCTAATGCGTTATTTGTACATCACATTTACCTTTCTTCTTCTACTGGAGCTACCTGCACAGTCGCAGAAATTTGAGTGGCTTGCCGGATTTGATGGTTTTCTGGACAACCGGGAATATTTTAGTATAGAAATTCCACAAACAATTTTTGGTTCAAGGATTATGGGTGAGGTTGGTGCCAGTCGTGTCTGACGTGCATCGCTTCAGGGTTGGCATGAATTTTCTATACGAGTTTGGACATGAACCGGATGCTTATCTGCCCAACATTACGATGTATTATCAGTACGATGATGAGAGGATTAAATTCCTGATCGGGTCGTTTCCCAGGTCCAATTTACTTGAATATCCCATTGCGCTGTTGTCGGATACCATGCGATATTACCGCCCCAACCTCGAAGGAGTATACCTTGGATATCGGGGAGCCTGGGGTTATCAAAACGTGTTCATAGACTGGACAAGCAGGCAGACCGTAGATAGTCATGAGAGGTTCATCTTTGGTTTCTCAGGGAAGCTCCGTAAAGGAATCGTATTCCTGAACCATCACCTTATGATGGGGCATTTTGCTGGCAAGGCGGTGGACGAACCTGGTCACCATTTAAGGGATAATGGAGGATTCCATATCAATCTGGGCACCGATCTTTCAGATAAAACTTTTCTCGATTCTCTTACCTTCAGTGCCGGCACTTTGGTTTCCCTGGACCGCATCCGGGGAGTGGATGATGGCTGGCAAACCCCGGCAGGATTTATTGGTCAGTTCACTGCATTTCACAGATGGTTTGGAATCACGGGTCTCTACTACCAGGGCCAGGGACACACTTTTCTGTATGGTGATCCATTTTACAGACTGGGCCAATACGGAAGGCTTGATATCTTTTATATGCCCTTTCATAGCAGAAAGTTGAACCTGAAAATCAATTTCGTTCTTCATTTTGCTGAAAACCAGGTGGATTATTCCCAGCAGATCCTCGTAAGCATGGCTCTTAACGGTTCCCGGTCTTTCAGAAAGAATGATTAATAAAAGTCTTGATCCTTGAATAAACTGATATTCATACTGTTATTGATACATCCTTTCAGATTTTCTGGTGATTATCCATTGAAAAATGGAAAACCAACCAGCAAAGGGATTGAGCGATATATTGAAGAAATGGGTGATTCATTGGTGGTTGAATATCAAAAATTCATTGGAGATACACTGTATGATGTCTGGATATATGCAGATGATTTAAACTCAATTGCCATTGTTGATTCACTGGAACTGGGCAGGTATTATCCAAATGAAATCTATATTTCGACAGCAGAGATGTTTTTGGCTTATGAACTTGCCGATTTAAGTAGAAGTGAAAGGAATTTAATCGAAGAGAGTAACAAGTTTGTAAAGACCGTAGTTATTCATGAACTAACTCATGACTATATACATCAGATAAGTGTGGAGATGCGATCCGTTGATAAAATCAATATTGATCGATCATATCAAACCAGTTTATGGCTCATCAGATCCTATGATTCGTTTGGATCTGCTTTTATTGAGGAAGGGATATGCGAATACGTGGCGGAAAAAATGGGAGAACTCGTCTCACCAAAAAGACCATTCATTCCCAAAACAATTGAGGACTTGATAGATAGAGATAATGAATATCTGGTTAAATATAAATATTCTTCATATTTTCTGAAAGCATTCCTGGATAGCACAGGGCTAAAACAAGGAGTGAAAGAACTGTTGTATAATTCTCCACCCTCCTATGAGGAGATTTTAAATCCTGATCTGTTTTTTAACAGATTAGATACATTCCATTAACAAACCATTTCAAATAAATATAAGCTCTATATTTATTCACATGAAGAAATTGTCATATCCCAGATCTGCCAGGTATTACATATCTCTGATTTTATGCGCTTACAGCATTGGAATTTATGCCCAAAACTGGCAGTTGGTATGGGCTGATGATTTTAGCGGGAGTACCATTGATGCTTCCACCTGGGAGTTTGAAACAGGTCCTACAAATGACAATGTGCATTACTATACGAACCGCATTGAGAATGCAAAGATTGTCGATGGGAAACTACAACTTATTGCCCTTGAAGAATCCTATATGGGTTATAATTATACATCGGCACTAATAAAAACCAGAGCAGCCAGGCATTGGAGATATGGGAGGATAGAGGCCAGTATCAAGCTGCCAGGCACACCTGGTTTTGTACCTGCCTTCTGGATGTTGCCCATCGATAATATGTATGGCTGGTGGCCCTTCAGTGGAGAAATTGATATCATGGAACATCCAAGCAATGAAATCACAAAAATATACGGTACTGTGCACACCGCATCTTATAACCTGTTTTCAGGTCCATCCCCGCCACAGGGAAGTGTGATTGACATACCTGATGCTGAATCAGCATTTCATCTCTATGCGGCAGAGTGGACCGATGAAAAGATCGATTTTTACGTGGATGATCAGAAATATTATACCTTCTTCAATGATAACGGTGCATCTGATACATGGCCATTTGATAAGCCCTTTTTTATGATCCTTAATGTAGCAGTTGGAGGAGGATGGGTGGGTACTCCCAACGAAAACACAATATTCCCTGCTGTTATGGAAGTAGATTTTGTCAGGGTTTATCAAAGCGCAAATATTGCTTCCATAATGGGGCCTGATTTTGTATCATACAATAGTCAGGATGCCGTCTATGCACTGGATGATTTTGGGGGAGCAAGCTATAAATGGAATCGTACCCGGAGATGCCAAAATCATGGATGGTCAGAATACACCTCAAATTACAGTTAACTGGGGTATCTTCGGTGGAGATATCGAAGCTGAAATTACCACCAACGATGGACCGGTCCTGATAAACTATCCGGTAAAGGTATCCCATAATTATCTCCAAAACCCAGGTTTTGAAAAAGGTGTTAAGTCCTGGAACAAGGCGGGCAATTACCCGGGGGCAAACTTCTTCTTAACCGGCAACAATGTTCATCATGGTGAAAATGCGTTAAATGTGGAAGTTAGCCAGCCGGGGACAAATGCCTGGGATATTCAGTTATCCCAGAGTAATTTAGAACTCCTGGACGGTACTGGTTATCACCTAAGTTTCTGGGCAAAGGCAGAGGCAGCACAGGGTCAAATCAGTGCCAGCATCATAAACAGTTCCAACTATGACTTGATGGCGGCTCATTCATTTTCCCCCCATGAAACCTGGAGTCTCTTTGAGTTTGATTTTACTGCACCTTCAAGCGTTGATGCCGCACTGAACATTGATATGGGAGACCATACCGGGCACTATTATTTTGATGATTTTACATTGACCACTTCTGCACTAACAGACATGAATAAGCTGAAGAATCCAGATTTCTTCGATGGTGGTTATGAATGGAATTTAATTACCAATTCCGCTGCTGAAGCTACCGGGGGTGTCGAAGATGGCATCTACTCCCTGTCAATTGTAAATGGTGGAGCAGATGCATGGGATATTCATTTCGGCCAGACCGGTTTATGGATTGAAAACGGAAAAACCTATATAATCTCCTTTGATGCTTATGCCGATAATCCCGGTCAGATATCTGCATTTGTGGGTAAAGATGCTGAACCCTGGAACACCTATAGCGGCACTCAGCCCATATCCCTTACCACAACCATGAAAACCTATACATATTCATTTACTATGAATGAGCAGACTGATCCTCAGTCCCGGTTTGGATTTGATTTAGGAGGGAATGTAAATAATATTTTCTTTGACAATTTGGCCTTGTACGAGGGAGGAGCTGTAAATCAGGTTTCTATCCCTAATGCAAATAATACCCCATCATACCATGCATTGCGCAACCACCCCAATCCATTTCAGGGGCAGACCACAATATTCTATCTCCTGGATGAACCGGCTGAAGTGACCCTGCAAGTACTCAACCTCAACGGACAGGTGATTGAAACCCTGGTAAAAGAATTTCAGCCTGGAAGGCGAGCATCAGGCTTCATGGAAAGTAAAAGAACAACCACCCGGGATCTATTTCTTACAGCTACAGACAGGCAGAAGTCCTGAGACCAGGAAACTCATTGTTATTCAATGATATTCGGGTCTTATGTGACCAATTACCCTGATCAATTCAGCACCTGCATTTTCTTAATGGCATAATAGGCACCAGCACGCATGGTATAAAAATAGACACCACCAGGCAGCTCTTTTGCATTGAGGTCGAGCGAATATTGACCGGGTTCCATTTTCTCACTCACCATCAGAGCAATTTCTTTTCCCAGTATATCCAGGAGTCTTATTTCCACCTGGCTTTCCACCGGGATCTCATAACGGATGCGGGAGGTATGGTTGAATGGATTTGGGAAATTCTGATACAATTTGAATCCTTGCGATTCAATCCTTTCGATGGCCGTATTGGAGGGTTCCACAACAAAGAATGGTTCCGCATCTGCCACTGTAACCTTTTGCAGGCTAGCATTGGCAGCAGCCAGTCGGATCGTATAGGTTCCCAGGGTTGCTATTTCCGGCAGGTCCACCCTCACACTGTTGTTTGTGAAAAATCCATCTCCCGGGTATTCGTCACCAAATGTGCCATCATCCAGCAAGTTTCCCTGATAGGGCCAGTCAGCCGTCAGGGCACGAAACTTGAAAACCCCGTCCTGGTAAGCATCAAATGTAACCGTGTGAATGGTATCATATAAATCGGTTACATGTGCACTGATGGTAGATGTGGTGGACAGATCGATGGCCACTTCATCCGGCTCAAACTTGATCTCGGTAATGGAGGGCTGACTGTTGATTGCATCTGACATGATGTCGCCTACCCATATCTGGGGAGGTATGCTGGTAGATAAGAAACAGAATCTGCTCCCGTCCCAGGAAATGGATGGCAGCCAGGATTCAGAGAACCTGTACCCTCCCATGCCGATACTTAACGCGTCGATGCTTACCAGGTCGAGCCGCGATGGGCTGACCCCCCCTGTCACCAGTGTAATGGGGAGTCTCCCGTTGCCGCCCTGCACAATGGCCCGGAATCCGTCGGAAGCCATCTGGGTCATGCTCGATGTTCCAAAAATATCCAGCCCGCTGATCACCTTTTCGGGACTTCCGGTCCCCAGCGGAACAACATATACATTGATCTCATCAAAATCAATTTCCGGATTGAACTCTTTCCTGAACACCGTAAAAAAGTCTCCATCCACATAAGTGGCAAAGGGTTGGTTCCCAACGGCATAATCGCCTATATTGTAAAAATCCGTGCCATCCACCGCGATGGCATCCCCCCGGGTTCATATCACCCGCACCGAGCTTAAAGGTCGTTGTTCCAAAAATCATCCGTGAACCGTCTGCGCTGATATCAAATCCATTAGCAAATGCTGTGTTGAAGTTATAGCCAACTGTATCGGTCCCAAACAGCTCCTCTGCCATGTCGTTGTAATTGAAAATCTGCGTTAATCCGGAATCATCAGCATCGACCCGCCAGACTCCGGCGCCCCTCGGGTCATAGTCCGCGTGAATGAAAAATACCTGTTCACCTCCGGATGTAATTCGCGGTGGAAGCCGTATAATGGGCTCCAGATCCGCAAAATCCGGGTTCGGGTTGGGAAGCAGGGTAGCCAGTTCCAGGCGGTCACTGCCGTCAAAATTGGCAATGAATATCTCCCCTGCTCCATCACACCAGATGACCTTCTCACCTCCGGCGCTGATATCCACCGACGGGCCAAAACCAGTTCCTCTCAAAATCATAGATCTGTGTCAGCCCGGTGCCATCGGAGTAAATAGTGTATACTTTCACCCAGGGTCCACTTGTTGCAAAGATAATTTTCAATCCATCTCCACTCATCTTCATTGCGGAGATGGCGTAATCCGTTTCAAATTGGCTAACCTGCTCGTACTCGATAGCACCAGTTACGCTGACCTGGGCGCTTGTAGTGATGCTCAGGCAGAGCAGAAATGATATAACGTAAAGACAGTGTATGAGGGTTTTACAAAGTTTCATAATATGTACCTCCCTATTTTAAATTATCAAACAGAAAATGAACTATCGAAGCTACTTCAATTTACGACCTAAACTTTAGAAATACAAAAAATCCTAAGGGGTGAAAAACATAAAACTGAATGAAATTATATTATTTTTGAGATAGACATTTCATTGGAAATTCATGTAATGATAAACCTACCCGGTTTCAGACCCAAATCTTATCATGATCCTGCGATCAGTTTTAGTGAAGATGGTAATTCCCAAATAGGTGCGCTACTATTTATTATGTCCAAATCGGGAACTCTTTTTATGTGGTGTACCTGTTTGGTATTCATCAGTTTTATGGGATGCAATACCACGACAGATATCAAACCATCAGAAAGCACCAGTGCAAAGGCCGATCCATACAGAGGTGATTTCGATCTGACTGGAATAAAGATCGCTTATTCTTCTCCTTCTCAAAATGCGCCCTTCTATGTGGTACTTTCACAATACATACGAAAATATACAGAGGACTATGGAATGAAATTCGTGATGGCCGATGGTCAGGATGATATCATAAAACAAATAACCTCCATGGAAGATCTGATCGTTTCTGGACTAGATATTCTAATACTCAATCCATTAGACTATAAGGCACTGGTTCCGGCCGTCAACTCAGCCGTAAAATCAGGGGTTCCCGTGTTTATTGTGGACAGTCAAATCGACCGGGAGGCGCAATATATTACAAGCATCCAGGCATCTAACGAAGGAAACGGCGAATTAATTGGAGAGTGGGTAAATAAGAAACTGGGCGGCAAAGAGATTAAGGCAGCTATGATCAGCGGCAGTCAGGGCAATCCGGTAGGAAAAGAAAAGAGACTGGGATTTGTGCGGGGATTTGTGGAAACCCAGTTGATGACCCGTGGAAATGCTGATTTGAATATCGTTTCGCACGGTTGGGGCAACTGGTCCCTTCTGGGAGGGCTGGAAGCAATGGAAGATATTTTAGTGGCACATCCGGACATCAATCTCCTGGTGGCTGAAAACGATGCCATGGCCATAGGTGCACTTAAAGCCATCAATGAATCAGGTAGATCAGGGGAAATACTGGTTGTAGCCTACGATGGCCAGAAAGAGGCATATGAACTCATCATGGATGGGAAATTTGGTGCCACAGCCCTGAATAGCCCTGCCAATCTGGCCAGATTGGTGGTTGAGTCAGTAGTCAAATACCTTAATGGTGAACAATTGGAGAAAATCATTCTTACCCCCGCCGTTATCATAACAGAGGACAATGTAGCGCAGTACTATGACCCCAAGGCCTTATTTTAGACAGACCCATTGATTATGTTTCGGGTAGAACTGGTAAATATTTCCAAGTCCTTCAGCGGAATTTCAGCATTAAATGATGTTACATTAAAAGTTATGCCCGGCGAGATCCACGCACTCGTGGGAGAGAATGGTGCAGGTAAGTCAACGCTGATGAAGATCCTTTCTGGCGCCTATCAGAAAGATTCAGGAAGGATCTATATTGATGGTGAAGAGGTCCACATAAAAAATACGTTTGACAGCAAAAAACTGGGGATCGGTATTATTTATCAGGAATTTTCCTTGGTACCCGACCTGTCCGTTGCAGAAAATGTTTTTTTAAGCCAGCTGGGTGGACAAAAATTCTGGATGAAGTGGGGAAGATTGAAAAGAGAGGCAGAGGCCCTTATTGAAGGCATTGGGTTTCGAATAAATCCTTCCATTAAGGTTGGCAGACTCAGCATCGCACATCAACAGATTATTGAGATTGTCAAAGCACTATCGGAGAAAGTGAAAGTGCTGATCCTGGATGAGCCCTCGGCAGTTCTGGGGCCTTACGAAATTCAAAAGCTGTTTGATACATTGAACAGGCTTAAAAAAGAGGGTGTGGCCATTATATATATTTCACACCACCTGAGCGAGATTTTCCAGATTGCCGATCGGGTGAGTGTGCTGAAAGATGGAACTTCCAGTGAGAGTTTAACAGTCTCGAAGACAGACAAGGATGCCATCATCAGATTAATGCTGGGCAGGTCGCTGGATACAATGTACCCGAAACGTGAATCAGCCATTGGTAAGGAGGTTATGAAGGCAGAGGCTATCACACCGGCACATAAGGCAGAGGAGGTATCCCTGGCAGTAAGGGCTGGAGAGGTGCTGGGTATTGCGGGATTGGTAGGAAGCGGCCGTACAGAAACTGTCAGGGCAATATTTGCTGCTGATAAAACAAAAAAAGGAGATCTGTTTTTACATGGAAAACAAACACATATCAGATCCCCCTATCATGCTGTAAGAAAAGGGATCGTCATGGTGCCTGAAGACAGAAAACAACAGGGAGTCATCCTTTCCTTGTCCATCAAGGAGAACATCAGCCTGACAAATTTTTATAAAATCACCAATAAGCTTGGTTTTATTAAAGCAAAGAAAGAACGTGACCTCACAAAGGAATTGATCGGGAAATTATCTATTAAGGCCCCGCATGGAAATATAGAAGTCGCCAAATTAAGTGGAGGAAATCAACAGAAAGTTGCACTGGCAAAATGGATGAACCGGAATAGCAAGGTGCTGATCATTGATGAGCCGACCAGAGGGGTTGATGTAGGAGCAAAAGTAGAGATCTATCATCTGATCAATGAACTTGCTAGCCTGGGAGTGGCCATCATTGTGGTTTCATCCGAAACCTCTGAATTAATGGGCATCTGTGACCGGATGCTTGTGATGAGAAATGGATCTGTCCAGGGCGAATTAGAGAAAAAGGATTTTTATGAGGAAGATATTTTGCGACTTTCAATTGGAGCATGATTTAAAAGTAATCCAATGAAGATGAACATTAATTTAAAAAAGATTAAGTACCTACTTAGTGAGTATAATACCGTACTGATTTTTCTGGTCATGCTCGGGGTATCAGCAATTGCCTCAGAAGCTTTTTTTACTCCTGCCAATTTATTTAACCTGGTACGGCAGGTTGCTCCCGTTGGTATTATCAGTATGGGTATGCTTCTGGTAATCCTGACTGGAGGGATAGACCTTTCCGTCGGTTCTATTGTTGCCATGATTGGGGTATTGTGTGCACTCTTTACTCATTCAATGCCTTTATGGGCGGCCCTTGTTGCCTCTCTTGCCTGCGGACTAATCGTTGGATGTGTATCAGGATATCTGATTGCTATACATAAAATGGCCCCATTTATTACCACGCTTGCGATGATGTCTATCGTTCGTGGACTTGGCTTTATTTTCTCAAAAGGTGCCCCGATCATAGTAGCTGAGAACGCCTCAGCATTGACAGCCTTCGGCAGCGGCAGCTTTCTAGGTATCCCCAATCCAGCATGGATCCTGTTTATTGTATTTGCCCTGATTGCCGTCATACTTAGATATAATGCATTCGGCCGCATCATTATTGCCATTGGGAGTAATGAAGAGGCAGTCCGCTTGTCGGGAATAAAGGTAACTGCTTATAAAATCGCTGTGTATATCATTGCCGGAGGGCTGTCAGCTATTGCAGGTATAATTCTTACTGCCAGGACCTCTGTTGGCGCACCTGTTACGGGCATTGCCATGGAACTCGATGTCATTGCCGCCGTAGTGATTGGAGGTGCCTCCTTGATGGGTGGTAAAGGATCGGCCATAAATACACTGTTAGGAGTGTTCATTTTAGGATTGATCGGCAATATTATGAACCTGATGACCATCCCGGCCTATTCCCAGCAGGTGATCAAAGGATTGATCATTATCCTGGCGGTGTTGTTACAAAGGTTTCAGGGAAATAACAGTGATAATTCATGAATGATTCAGTACAACTAAATGCAATAAACCTTTCCTCACTTCCAGGTACAGTGAAAGTGCCCCGCTATGACCGATCTAAAATAAAAACCGGAATTGTACATGTGGGCGTGGGTAACTTTCACCGGGCACATGAAGCTTTTTATACGGAACAATGCCTGGAAAAAGGCGAAACGGAATGGGGTATTTGCGGTGTGGGGCTGTTGGAAAACGATCGTCACATGTATGAAATCCTGAAGCAAGCAGGATGGATTGTATTCACTCATGGTTTTAGAACAAGACGATAACATAAGCGTGCAGGTAATCGGGGCCATCGTTGAGTATCTGTTTGCACCGGAAAATCCCGAAGCAGTTTTGGAGAAAATGGCAGATCCCAATACCAAAATCATTTCACTCACCATCACCGAAGGAGGCTATAATTATGACTCCACTACAGGTAATTTTAAAAGTGATGAACCAGAGATACGATGGGACCTGAAACATCCGGATCATCCCAAAACCGTATTTGGATACCTTACCCGGGCCTTTAAGCTCCGCTGCAATCGGGGATTGCCTGGATTAACCGTTCTTTCCTGTGACAATATCCAATCCAATGGAGATGTGTGTAAGAAAATGCTTTTGGCCTATGTGAAAGAAGCAGAGCCCGGTTTAATCGAATGGATTGAAAAATATGTTTCTTTTCCGAATAGCATGGTGGATAGAATTACACCTGTCACAGTACTATCAGATATGGAAAAACTGAAGACCCGTTTTGGTATTGAAGATGGATGTCCGGTGGTATGCGAACCTTTTATCCAATGGATTGTAGAGGATAATTTATCAAATGGCCGGCCAAACTGGGAGCTTGCGGGCACTCAATTTGTCCAGGAAGTAGAACCATATGAGCGAATGAAAATCAGGCTGCTAAACGGAGGTCATTCCTTATTGGGATTCTCAGGTGCACTGGCCGGATATCAAACAATAGACGAAACCATCGGAGATCCCTTACTCGCACTTTTCCTTCGCGAATATATGGATAAGGAGGTAACACCTACCCTGGGTAAAATCAAAGGAATCAATATTGAAGATTATAAGGATACGATCATTCAACGATTTGCCAATCCTTTCATCAAGGATAAAGTATCCAGAATATGCGGGGAGAGTTCTGCCAAGATCCCCAAGTTCATAATACCTACCATAGAGGAACAGATGGCCATGGAGGGCTCCATTCAATATGGTGCGATGATCATTGCGTTATGGTGCCGGTACCTTGAATTGGCCGGAACCCCCGGAAACAATTATGAAATACAGGATGCCATAAGCGAAGCATTAACAAGCGCCGCAAAGGATTCCATACACAGGGATCCCTTATCCTTTTTAAATATTGAATCTGTTTTTGGCGATCTCGTTCGTTCTGAACGATTTGTGGCTACCTATTTACCACTGATAAATCGCCTGCGAGAATCTGGAGTTGAGGATGCCATAAGGCAATTGCTTCATGCATAGATTCACTTCTGGTCATCCAGCCATTTCCTGACCCTTTCATGCTCGGCCTGGTATTTGGCTTCTACATCGCTGAAGGATTTGTTGGAATCTGGGTTCATCCCGGATGCTGTCGAAGAGCGGATTAGCACCCAGATTTCCCATTTAAATCCTTAAATGTCAACAAAATACTGACTTATACGTCCTATTGATAGTAACATAGAAGTTATTAACCCAAAAACCCTACATCATGAAAAAGTACCCTTTCGCATTTGTTACATTAGCCCTTGTCTTCACGTCTAGCATTATCAGTGCTCAGATGAGCTCAAATATTGAAAAGAACAAGGATTTCATTCAAACCTACACTGAGGATTTCTGGAACAAGCACAACATCGCTGCTTTCGAAAAGTATTTCACCAGCGATTTCATCATCCACTTTGCTGATGGAGACCAGAATGGCGAGCAGTATAAAGGACTCTGTCAGGCTTATTTCACTGCCTTCCCAGACTTGCACATCACAACCGACGACCTTATCGCAGAAGGAGACAAAGTAGTGAAGGTTTGGACCGCGAACAGCACAAGCAAGGGCGAGTTCATGGGAATCCCGGCCACAGGAAAACCAATCGTGGTCAAGGGGATCGAGATGTTCCGCATTGCGGATGGAAAGATCGCGGAGCTTTGGGCAAGCATGGATAATCTAGGCTTACTGCAGCAACTCGGCGTCATCCCGCCGATGGGTGAATGAGATCAGGATTAAATTAAAGCTGAATTAATCACTCGCCCCGGTTACTCCAATGCTTCGCATTGTCGTGAGCTCGGCAACTGCGTTGCCTCGGTTACTCCAATGCTTCGCATTGTCGTGAGCTCGGCAATTCCATTGCCTCGGTTCACGCTGAGGGTATTCTTTAAATCGTAATAAGTTAAAATATTGACTAATGTGTCTAATTAATAGTCTAAACTTAAAATTAAAAATTATGAAAAAATTAATCATCGCAGCAGCTTTTATCCTGTGCGCTGGAGTAGCCTTTGGGCAATCTTTTCAAAAAGGTGGCACTATAGGGATTCATGAATGGTCCCTTAAACTTAATCCTGATGTAACAATGAATCAATTTTTGGAACTCTGGGATAGTAAAGCTATTCCAACAATGAAAAAGGCTATTCCGGAGATGACCCCATTTCTTCTAAAAGGTATAGGTAAGGATAACAAATTCGAATATGCCGGTCTATATTACTACAATTCGATGGAAGACTTAAGAAAATATTGGAAGGAAGATGGAAGCCCAACAGAAAAAGGTGCTGCAGCGATGCAAAGTTATGGACCTCTATTAGAGGAAATTTCCAAACTCGGGGAATTTAATTATACAGCGAAAGACTGGATAATTATTAAGTAATATATCCTGAATTGTATAAGTCTTACCCTAAACCTAAACATCATGAAAAAATACCTTTGGATTTTTATCGCTATCGCATTTTTTGCATCTCACTCCTGCCAAGAAACAATTGACATTGAAAAAGAAAAAGAAGCTGTAATCGCAGTCAATGAAGAAGAGCGTGATAGTTATTTGGACCGTGACCTTTCCAGACTTGAAGCAGTCTGGATTCAGGAACCTACTTCCAAACGAATATTTACATCAAGTAGATTAGATGGGTGGAAAGAGATCCGCGCAAACTATGAAGCAGCTATAAATAATGATGACTGGTGGGAAAATATGGAGGATATTTCTGCCTCATTCTCTGGCTATGAAGTAAATATTTTCGACAATACTGCACTGTTATATCATGATATCCATTGGACTGGCAAAAGTGAAGGTGATTTAATAGATATGAAGCAGAAAAGGATTGTTCATCTTGTGAAGGTAGATGGAACCTGGAAATTTGACTTAATTGTACAATTATCAGTTCCGGAAGAAAAAGTGGTGATTGAAGATATGCCCGAATCAGAAAACACAGAATAGAAATCAAAACAATCCAAATAAAGCGAGGTAGTTGTTTTTCTTTAATTGCTGTAAACATTAACACTAAATAACTATGGCACAAGTGAATGAAACAAAGGACGTAATTAACGAATCTCAAAGTGCAACCGAAAAACCCATTAGAAGCGGACTACACAAGTATTTTCACGTATCCCGATTAGATGCTTACATTAGCGCTTTAGTCGCAATTGTTTTCGCAGTATTCGGATTTATTGAACTGTTTAATATTGGAAATCTCTCCTTTATAAGAATGAGTAATTCATTCCAATTTGCAATGCTATTCAGCATTTTTGGCATGGTATCAAGATTGTACTATAAATCCTTTTAATAACCCGAGGTGTAATGCTTGAAGGGCTATGCAGTGATATTCCCTCCAGACCACTTTAGCCAATAAAACCAGGCGTGAAAATGAACTCGAGAAACGGCTCCTCTGGTTTGGGCTTTGGCATGAGGCAATAATACACTCCGAAAGAGGCCGTGGCTAAATCTACCGAAAAACTTGAAGGGGTGGGCTTTCTTCGCCTGTTAGTCGTTTAATTTCACAACGCAGGTTGTTCATGTGCACCTCCATAGTATTTACTACTCGTTGAGAGGTGCCCAGGTTCAACTCAAGCAGAGCAATCTTCGCTCTTAGCTCTCGGTTTTCAGCCAGTAGTTCCTGTTTTCTCATATCACAATGTTGTTTTTGAGTAATAGGAGTTTCAGTATTTGTACGTTTTAGCTGTCACTTATGTTTCTTTTGTCTGTCGAAATTCTAACACTGGGGAATTCTCCGCTTTCACTTTTCTGATATTCATGTACGGATTGGCTAATAAGCCGTTAGAAGTCAACAAAATACTGACTTTTAATATACGTCTATTAAAACAAGTTTTAGCCACTTTTTTAGTGGAGTAATTAATATTTCTTTTCTCTCGATCCACAAATAAAATAAAACAGAGGTGCTGCATCTCGACTTCTTTTTGCTACTTGTTTAATCGTGGTGATAGGGAAATACTTGAAGAAAAAACAATACCTATATTAAAAATGTTTATCAAATTTGTATTTTGAAACATTGCTATAAAGAACAACGTATTCTTCAGAATGATTTTGATAAAGTTCACATATAGTAACAGGCATCTTATTAGAATTATGCCCATACTTATTGGTCTGCTAATGATGTGTAACCTGTATCCTCAGAATCCCTTGAAAATTGTTCCTCTTGGTAACTCAATTACACAGGCAGAAACTACAAGTCCAGGAGCCAATAGTTATCGCAGAAATCTTTGGAATAAGCTGATCAATTCCGGGTACAGTGTTGATTTTGTTGGTTCACTCAACACCGATGACATGGGAAGTGCTTTTCCAGACGCAAGCTTCGATCATGATCATGAGGGTCATTGGGGCTGGAGGGCTGATCAGATAGTTACTTACCTGGCTGGATGGCTCGCAGGATATACCCCCGATGTGGCACTTCTTCATATTGGCACAAATGATGCATACCAGAATAATACAGTTTCTTCCACTATTGGGGAAATTGAAGCTATCATCGGGATCCTCCGAAATGACAATCCAAATATTACCGTTTTCCTGGCCCAGATCCTTCCCTTACAGGATGTCGTTAAAAATGCCAAAGTTGACGGAATTAATTCAGAACTTGTAAACCTGGCATCCCACCTGAATCAAACACAATCCAGGATAATTCTTGTTGACCATAATTCCGGATGGAAAATTACAGAATATACCTATGATAATGTCCATCCCAATGAAACAGGGGAGGAGATAATGGCCCAGAGATGGTTCAATGCATTTGATTCATTCTTTTCCTCCAGCGAACCTCCTGAAATAACGGGGCAAAATACCGTGTCTGTGGGTGAGGACAAGAACACAACGCTTACTCTGTCTGATTTTATTATTGACGATCCTGATACGGATCCTGATGATCTGACTTTGACAGTATTTGAGGGGAGTAATTATTCGGTTTCCGGCACAACCATAACACCAGTTTACAATTGGTATGGAACCCTTAGTGTGCGGATCATAGTTAACGACGGCGTGTCTGATAGTGAACCTTATGATGCCACTGTAACCGTATATCCAAAAATGATGCCCCATTATTTCAGATGAATCGAAATTTCAATTTCTGAAGGACATTCCGTTGACCTGGCCCTGTATCACTGCACGGAAATGATTTGGACAAACCATCAGGGCCCTTTACCCTCACAGTTCAATCCGGGACTGACTATTCTCTTGATGGAAATCTGGTAATCCCCTCTTTCAATTCAACGGCACGTTAAACGTTCCGGTCATCATGAGCGATGGCAGTGCAGCCAGTAATCCATACAATGCCATAGTAACGGTCACACAAGTAGATGATCCGCCTGTGATAAATGGCCAGAATAGTCTAAGTACAGATGAGGATCTTTCGCTTACATTGACTCTGTCCGATTTTATTATTGACGATCCTGATACGGATCCTGATGATCTGACTTTGACAGTATTTGAGGGGAGTAATTATTCGGTTTCCGGCACAACCATAACACCAGTTTACAATTGGTATGGAACCCTTAGTGTGCGGATCATAGTTAACGACGGCGTGTCTGATAGTGAACCTTTTGATGCCTCCGTATTGATAAATGCAATGAATGATGCTCCGGTTGTTTCTGACATTCCCGACCAGACGATTGAACAGAGTGGTAGTTTTGAGATCATTAAACTAGGTAATTATGTGATTGATGATGAAACCCCGGATAACAATCTAATCTGGACTGTTGAGGGTGTTTTGAACCTTGAGTCGAGTTTATAGATCAGGAGGCAATAATCTCTCCGTTGGTGCAACTGGAATGGTACCGAACTTATTGTTTTCACTGCTACTGATGATCACTAAACCGGTGCATGGGCGAAAACTGATGAAGTTAAAATCTTATTAATGTTCCGGCAGCAGTTGCAAATTCCGCTGTTGAAACCATTAAACTGTATCCAAATCCAACTAACGGTAAAACAATAATTGAAACAACAGATATTGATGAGTACTCTCTTGAAATAACCTCATTAAGTGGTCAGCTCCTAATACGGAGGAATATCTCACATCCAGTTTTCCATATAGACCTTTCATCATTTCAAAAAGGAGCCTATCTGATTACCATCAGGTCAAAGGACATTTTACTCAGAGGAGATCATCAAGTTATGAATGCAAGCCCCCAGTTCACGCTCGGGGTTTTTCATTCTCTTCTGGATTGGCGGATAAGCCTTTAGAAGCAACCAATTTACTTGACTTTTATTGAGGTTAGGAGTACCTTGTAATTGGTCTAATCCCTTTAGCCCTGAAAACCCTTATAAAAGCCATATTGTTATTACTAGCGCTGGGAATTATAGTTCCCCAGTGTAATGAAGCGACCAGAGCTAAGTCTTAACGATCCGATGGATATACCTGACGAAATTTCTTAAAAGCTTTAGGAATGGAGAAGAATAGTTATGGATTAATAAGCTATGCTGAAGCAGGAGAAAGTGACTGCCCTTGAGATTCAGGCTCCACTTGTCACAGGCGGCAAGAAAGATAGTTATAGCCAATTATTTACGTGAAAATGCTCCGGATTGGTATGGTGAGATATCAAGTCTGGAAGGTATACAGGCTTTCATGAATTTTGAGGCACTCTCGTGCTATGGATATAAATCAAAGTTCCTCGACAATCTAATAAGCCCAAAACCGAAAGTATTGGAGTGCTTTCAAAATAATCTGAATAGACTTTGTGATTACCCGTTCATTTCATTCACTGGTGAACTCATCCGCCATCCGAGGATTAGCTAAACCCGCGGTTATTCGCTCATGAGCTCGAGAGCTTCGCTTTCTCGGTTCGAACGGTTCTCATCGCTAGCCGGTTAAACAACAAAAGCCCCCGAAAGGAGGCTTTTGTTGTTTTATGTGATTCCGGCGCGATTCGAACGCGCGACCCACAGCTTAGAAGGCTGTTGCTCTGTCCAACTGAGCTACGGAACCGAGAACGGCAAAATAGTTATTTCGCGATGCAAAGATAAGAAAAAAAGAAATTTATGAAATGGAACTTATTGATTGCGTATCCAGTTCACCAAACCCTTCATTTCCAGTATGGCCATCAGTTTATCAGGCAAGGCTTAAAGGGTAATGTGTGTTTACCTACAGTAATGGTTCCATTTGCTAAATCTACCCCAACAGGGTCCCCTAAACGGTATAGCACTGACTGCATCGGGATGCACAATTACAGGCAAGCCCTGATTGATGGCTGAACGGTAAAATATGCGGTTGACTGATTTAACAACCACCGCTTTGATTCCCAAATGAGCCAGCCCAACCGAAGGATGTTCCCTGGAGCTACCACAACCGAAATTCTCCCCGCCAATGATGATATCTCCGGCCTGAACATCTTTTGAAAACTGTGGATCAAATCCTTCAAACAGGTGAGGTATAATTCCTTCAGGATCGGAGCTCTGAATCTGTATAGGTAAGATTTCCAGCAAACATCTGATCGGTATTCAGGTTATCACTGTCCGAATAATCCCAAACACCTTTTTCCCGTCGGTTCTCACCATTTTCGATGGTGTAAGTACCACCCTGGTTTTTGTGATAAGGGAATTTTTCTGCACCTCTGATCCGTCTGGGATCCATGATCTTGCCATGTACTGCACTGAGTGCCACAGCAGCGGGCGAGGCCAGGTATATCTCCGCATTTTTGTTTCCCATCCTTCCCAGAAAGTTCCGATTTGCAGAAGAGATCACCCTGAAATTATCAGCAGGGATCCCCTG
Source organism: uncultured Bacteroidales bacterium (assembly GCA_963710385.1). Classification (GTDB taxonomy): domain Bacteria; phylum Bacteroidota; class Bacteroidia; order Bacteroidales. The sequence continues at coordinate 179,849 of CAVQAB010000021.1, forward strand.
CCCTGTTCCCAGGCAGGGTCCGCAGGAAGAACTTAATACATTGGCTCCAGCCTTTAGAAACTGAGTGACCAATCCTTCTTCAATGGCCTGAAGGTATATTTCCCTTGAAGCAGGAATAACCAAAAGTTGAACTCCAGGTTTCACCATTTTTCCTGCGATCATTGCAGCAGCTTCTCTCAGGTCTTCAATCCTCCCGTTGGTGCAAGTTCCAATCACACCCTGATGAATAGGCGTTCCGGCTACTTCAGCCAGGGCTATGATATTATCCACATGGTGGGGTGCTGCCACCAGGGGATAGACCTCCTTCAGGTCAATCTGGATCTCATGGACATAGCTGGCTCCTTCATCTGCCCAAATTCCCTCTACTGATTCTCCAAGAAAATCTATGAGTACCTGGTCAGCAGGAAATACTGCATTCTTGGCTCCCATTTCCGAAGCCAGGTTGGCCAGGGTCATGCGGTCAGCAATGGTCAGAGTCTTAACACCCTCTCCATGATACTCGATGGACATATAATTGGCGCCTGCCGAACCCAGGATCCCAATGATCCAAAGGCTCAGGTCCTTGGCAAACACGCCCTGTTTCAGTTGTCCGGTGAGACTGATTTTCAGGGTTTCCGGAACCCGGAACCAGGTTTCGCCCCGAAGCCATAAACCAGCAGCTTCAGTGCGATCTATTCCGGCCGCCAAAGTATTGAATGCCCCCGCGGTACAAGTATGACTGTCACTGCCTACTATAATCATTCCCGGTTTAGCATAATCGGCCATGATCTGGTGACAGATGCCGCTCCCGGCATCATGAAATTTACGAATCCCCTGTTTATTGGCAAACTCACGAATGGACTGATAGGTATTTGAAAGCGCTGCATTTGTGGGTGGTGCATTGTGATCCAGGACGATGACCAGTCGATCAGGATCCAGTACACTATTTCCGCCCATCTTTTCGAAAGTATTTCGAATGCTGGCTGAATTGTCGTGGGACAGGATCAGGTCGGGCCGTTTAAATACAATGGCGCCTCTGAGGTGCATCAAAAATCTTCTCTACAAAAGTGGCGGGCATATGAAGTGGTTGTTATGTTGCACTATATCAGTTGAATTCCACTGCGCCGACAATGGTTTACCATCTCTCCAGGCCAGATGGCCGACTGGATCTCTCCAATGTGGGCTTTTCTTAACAATTGCATGGCGGTCCTGGACTGGCCTATGCCTCCTCCAATGGAAGAGGGTAATTCATCATTCAGGAGTCGCCTGTGAAACAACAGCTCAACACGGTCCAGGTCATCTGTAATCTCCAACTGGGTCATCAGTTCCGATTTATCCACCCTGATCCCCATGGAGGTGATCTCTGCCGGACATTCCAGTATATTGTTCCAGACAATGATATCGCCGTTCAATCCCCTGTAACCATCCACAGTCTCGGTACTCCAGTCATCATAATCGGGAGCCCTCCGGTCATGGGGTTTTCCATCGGGCAGGTTGAATCCAATACCAATGATAAATACAGCCCCGTGCTTTTCTGCGATCCTGGATTCTCTCTCTTTGGGAGATAGATCCGGATACATCTCATAGAGCTGCTCGGAGTGGATAAAGGTAATCTCTTCAGGAAGTGAAGGTACAATCTGTGAATAGAAGCTATGAATGAAAAATTCGCTTCGCTTCACATTGTCCCAGACCTTTTTCACGGTCATTTTCAAATAGTCCAGCGATCGATCCTCCGGTAAAATGGCCTTCTCCCAATCCCACTGGTCCACATATACAGAGTGCAGATTGTCAAGCTCTTCATCTGGCCGAAGGGCATTCATATCTGTATAAATACCATAACCGTTATTGATATCATAATCCCTGAGCATCATTCTTTTCCATTTGGCCAGGGACTGAACCACTTCTGCCTCCTGTCCGCGCATATCCTTTATTTGAAAAACGATTGGTTGTTCTACGCCACGAAGGTCATCATTCAGACCGGTACCCTTCAAAACAAAAAGGGGTGCGGTAACCCTTCGGAGATGAAGGTCTGATGCGAGTCCGGATTCGAAATGATCCTTCATCATCTGTATGGCCTTTTCAGTTTCCTTTAATGTGAGGAGAGGTTTATAATCCTCTGGAATAATTAGTCTCATGATAATCTTTTATTAAAACAATCCATTGTTCTGATAAATCTCCATCTGGACTTCTGAAAATGGAGCTGATTCAAGGGTAATGTTCTTTGTAACATTGCGGAGCTCACCTGTTTCGAAATTCATATGGAGCTCATCGCCATCCTCCAGATTCAGCTCACTGATCCGGTCAGAACTGACTATGGGGAATGCTGCATTGATGGCATTTCTTTCATAGATGGCTCCAAAGGATTCTGCCATCACACATTGGACACCCAGAGAAACAAAGCAATCTACGGCCTGTTGTCTGGAGCTTCCTGATCCGAAATTCTTTCCAGTCACCACAATATCCCCCTGCTTTCACCCTGGTTGCAAAGTCTTCATATCCTTCAAGGTTATCGAAGGTATATTGTCCCATTTCAGCCACATCGGTAATGGAGAGATAACGGTTGTGAAAGATCATATCCGTATCAATATTGTCCCTGGGAATAAACCAGACCCGGCCTTTTATCTCCACTGGATGCTCCGACTGGACTTGGGATTTTTTTGGTCTGACAATACTTTTCTCTTTAGGTTCTGTGATCCTTTTCTGAGGATGCTCAGGGATGGTTTCCGGACCAGTAATGTATCCGGCTACAGCTGAAGCCGCAACAACGGCAGGGGAAGCGAGGTATACATCACCCTGACCCTGTTTCCCGGGAAAATTCCTGTTCCCGGTACTTACGGTCACCTCTCCCGGACCATTTTGTCCAACCTGTCCGGCTGCACATCCTGCACAACCCGCATTGGAAACCAGTGCACCTGATTCTTTAAAAATCTCCAGCAAACCTTCTTCCAGGCATTTTACCACACCCGGTCTGTGGCAGGTACTATTTTCAGAACAACTCCTTCGGCCACATTTCTTCCCTCCAGAATCGTCAGCAGCAGCCCGGAGGTCTTCCATCCTTCCATTGGTGCAACTTCCAATAAAGGCTGAATCGATCCATATTTTCTCCTGTGGCAGATCGGCCGTATCATGTGGTTTTCCAGGTAAGGAGATCCTGGGCGTAAAACTGGATACATCCACTGTATGGATCATTGCATAGGTGGCATCAGGTATCCGCAACTGACTGGATTTATCTTTTTCCTGGCACGGGATTCGCAGTATCTGATCACCTCCGTATTGGGTGGAAAGAGAATTATAATGGCTCCCATCTCAGTGGCCATGGAGGCAATGGTGATGCGTTGATCCAGTGAAAGCTTGTCCACCATTTCTCCTTCAATTTCAATGGCATTTCCAAGCAAAGTATTGGCACCAAACCGATCCAGTAGATTCAATGCCATATCCTTGGCTGAAAGTTGTCGGACCGGGTTGACCTTCAAGTACTATCTTTACTGTTTGGGGAACTTTAAACCAGGTTGAGCCTTTGTGCCAGGTGGCAGCAATATCCTTGTCTCCCATTCCCTGTCCGAATGCACCAACCGCTCCCAGGATATTTGCATGTGAATCTGTAGAGACTGCTGTGGATCCCGGATAGGCCAGTCCCTCTTCAATCAGCACATGGGTTCCTATTCCCTTATCAATATCAAATACCTTGAGACCATGTCTCTCGTGCATATTGCCTGCACATATGCTGGTTTGTGGCATATTTCTGATCCGATCCGGTGGGATTGCAATCAAATGTGAAGAAGGTCTTGGATGGATCCTGAATATCCAGCTGGTGCTCCTCCATGTGCTTTACCACATTGGCCCCGCCAAAATCCCGAGCCACCCGGGCATCAATCCATACATCAACAATATCACCCGGAGCGACTATTGTCTTTTTGCGAATGTGCAGCCAGGATCTTCTCAATCACTGTCATTCCCATGATCAACACTTTGTATTCAAAGATAACCACAAAGCCATTTCAATAAATATTTTCTAAAACATCTCAGGAGGATCCATATGGGTTTTTATAGTTTTGCCGCAAACCACTCTACTTTGCCCAAATCTCATTCATCCAAATATCATCAGGCTGTACCTGATCAAGATTGCCAAAGTGGTTTATGCTATATATGCCCATTGTGGTTCCCTTTTATGAAAGCAATGGCCTCTCAATGAAGGATATCATGGTGCTTCAGGCGGTTTATTCCATCGCCATAGTGGTACTGGAAATCCCATCGGGTTACCTGGCCGATGTGATCGGACGAAGAAAAACGCTGATCATCGGAGCCATGTTTGGAACCATAGGTTTTACCACCTACAGTTTCAGTTTTGGATTCGCTGGATTCCTGATTGCAGAAATCATCCTGGGGATTGGTCAAAGTTGTATCTCAGGTGCGGATTCGGCCATGTTATACGATTCGCTTCTTGAACGGGGAGAGGAGAAAAAATATACGCGATTTGAAGGACGGATCACCTCCATTGGGAATATTGCAGAGGCTGTGGCCGGAATTCTGGGAGGACTGCTGGCCGGGATTACCCTCAGGGTTCCCTATTTTGCCCAGTCGTTTGTAGCCTTCATAGCGCTTCCTGCTGCCATTACACTGGTGGAACCTGCCAGAAAGGTGCCGCTTATCAAAGCCAGGTATCATGGAGATCGTTCAGATTGCCCGTTTTGCCCTGTTCCAGGACCGGCCATTGCGGCGAAATATCCTTTTCAGTGCCATTACCGGTACTGCCACACTCACCATGGCCTGGTTTGCGCAACCTTTCTTCGAATATACAAACATCGATATTGTATGGTTCGGATTGCTATGGACCAGCCTGAATCTGACGGTGGCCATTACCTCCTATACCGCTCACTACTATTGAGAAAAAGCTTGGACAGATCCGTTCCATCATGATCATTGCCACTTCTGATCCCCCTGGGATACCTGGCCCTGAGTCGGTTTCATCTTCCTGTCGGACTGATCATCCTCTATCTCTTTTATCTGGTCAGGGGATATGCCACACCGGTATTGAAGGATTATATCAACCGGATTACTGCTTCAAACATCAGGGCAACTGTATTGTCGGTGAGAAATTTTATCATTCGCTTACTGTTTGCGCTTACGGGTCCACTGCTGGGTTGGGTCAAGGATGTCTACTCACTTCCGCAGGCGCTACTACTGGCTGGTATCATATTTTTGGTGCTGAGCATCATTACAGCCATCCTGTTTCTCTCCTCCGGGAAGGAGATGACCGGTATTCGGGACTACAGGTCCAAGCACCAGTCCATCATAGGCAGGCCTATATTTTGGGGAAGCTCCCTTAAAAGTCGTTGTGAAGGTCCCAGTTGATGCGAGAGATGGGTCAGGTAGGCCTTTTGCGGACGCAGCTCTTCGATCAGGGATACGGCCTCTGCAAGTGTAAAATGAGAGATATGCGGTTCTCTTCGCAGTGCATTTACCACCAGATATTTAACCCCAACAAGTTTTTCCTTCTCCGTTTCAGATATATAATTCCCATCGGTCAGATAGGCAAAATCCCCAATCCTGAATCCCAGTACCGGAAGGCGGTAATGCATCATCCGTATGGGAATGATCTCCATCGAACCAATGAGAAAAGAATCGGTTGTAATGGTGTGCATCCTTACCTGGGGTAATCCCGGATATTTCTTTTTCGCAAAAATGTATGGGAAACCGCTTTTCAGTGCCCTTAGTACCCGTTCCTCAGCAAAGAGATCCATTGGGCTTTTCTGAATGAAATTATATGCCCTGATATCGTCCAGTCCGGCAATATGGTCACGGTGTTCATGGGTATAAAGGACCGCATCCAGCCTGTCCACCCGGGCACGAAGCATCTGCTGTCTGAAATCGGGTCCGGTGTCTATGACCACTACCTGATCTTTGATGCTCCACCAGGATGGAAGAACGCAATCTTTTGTCATGTTCATCTTCAGACATACAACCGGTACATCTGCAACCAATGACAGGTACACCCTGCGAAGTGCCGGTTCCCAGAAAAGTTATTTTCAATTGGATTGGTATTGCATTACGCTGTTCACGAAGTTATAACTATTTTTAATACATAATTTCAACTAAAAGAACATGAAAGGAGTCCTTTACCTGGTTCCCAACACCCTTGGAAATCCTGATACAATCCAAACCATTCCGGCTGGAATCATTGGAAGAAGGTAAATGCCATCAATGTCTTTATTGTGGAGAACCTGAGGAATGCAAGGCGATATCTGAAAAAGCTGAACCGGGAGATTGATATTGATCAGCTAACCTTTCATGAGTTGAATGAACATACCCGGCAGGAAGAGATCCCATACCTTCCTGGAACAGGCCATGGAAGGAGCGATGCGGCCATTATTTCTGAAGCAGGGGTACCCGGTGTGGCCGATCCGGGTGCATCTGGTGGTCAGGATTGGCCCATGAGAAGGGCATCAAAGTAGTTCCACTTACCGGCCCCTCTTCCATCCTTCTTTCACTTATGGGCTTCTGGATTTAATGGTCAGATCTTTTCATTTCTGGGATATCTGCCTGTGAAACAACCCGACAGGATCAGGAAGACTCAGGGAGATTGAACAGGAGGTGAGAAGAACTGGAGAAACCCAGCTTTTTATTGAAACCCCATACCGAAACGATGCCTTGCTGAATGATATCCTGAACACCTGTGATTCCTCAACCCTGCTCTGCATTGCTGCTGATATTACCCTAGCCTCTGAGTTTATCCTCACCAAAACTGTGATGGAATGGAAAAGGAGTATACCAGCCCTTCACAAGAGACCGGCGATCTTTCTCCTGGGCAAGTAATCAAAAAAAGTCAGTGATGAAAATCAATCCAGAAGTAGATGAGTACCTTTTGAAAAAGGGGCATCCTTTAACTACAGAAATCCAGAAGGTTAGAGAAATCATCCTGGAAACGGATGATCGGATAGAAGAAACCATTAAATGGAGCAGTCCCACTTTCACTTACAAGGGCAATATGGCATCGTTTTTTATGAATGCCAGGAAATTTGTAAGCCTGATGTTCCACTATGGCACCTACATAGAGCATGTGAACGATTTGCTTGAGGGAGATGGCAAAATGGGTCGTACCGCAAGGTTTAAGAATATGGAAGATATGAGAGCAAAAAATCCGCCCTTCAGGAATTGGTTAAGGAATGGATCCGGATACAGGACGAGGATTGAGGTGAATTATTCAGACTCAGAACTATCGCCGGTTCCAGCTTCAACACTGATAATTTCAATATCAAACAGCAATGTCTCATAAGGGGGAACGACCCTTACTCCACTAGAGGGATCGTCACTTCCTGCTTCGCCATAAGCCAGTTGGTAGGGTATCACAAACCGGGCCTTTTCACCTTCTTTAAGATTGAGCAATCCCAGGTCCCATCCATCAATTACCTCCCCTTTACCCACAGTTATTTCAATGGGATCAGCAGCAGTTGTCTCATCAAATACACGGCCATCGATCAGGTAGCCTTTATAGGCCACCTGTACGACAGAATCGTAA
>CAVQAB010000022.1:0-33541 GCA_963710385.1 uncultured Bacteroidales bacterium
GTATGACTCTGCTTTTTCTCTGGCATACTCGGGATTGGGAGGATTACACTTCGGAAGGAATATGGCCAGTGGTTTTTTTGGTACTCTATATTCAATTGAATATCTGAATGAGGAACCTGTTGATTCAGTAAAAATATTTGCAGATTTGGCGTTGCGATTTAATGACCAAAATGAAGATGCTTTATGTCTGAATGGATTTCAGAGCCTTGAAAAAGGTGAAATTGATGAAGCCCTGGAATATTCTAAACGTGCATTGGAAATAAATCCAAACTTCGCATGGGGCCTGCTACTTAATGGTTATCTGAATTGGTTTAATTTCGACTATGTTGAAAGCATTTCATATCTTAATAAAGGCATAAAGATAGAACGGGGGACAATGTTTCCTGTTTTACAAGAAATTTTGTATTTCACATATTGGGCAATCGGTTTTCCGGACGCAGCTGTATCCCACCTGAATGATCTCATTTCACTGACCGGTGATTCGCCAAGTATTATTCTTACATGAGCAGCCTGGAATCTTTACGGGGAAACACTCGGAAGGAAACTGAATACTCAAACTTCTTCTTATGATCAGGATTCGTTCAGGACACTGGGAATTATAGCCATGGGTGATGAGTATTATTATAAAAGGCAGTACAGGAAAGCATATGATTATTTCTCAGAGCATTTTAAGCGGCTGGAAGAAGCCGGTCTGCTGAATCCGAATTACATGCACCGGATGGGTCATGTACTCTGGAACATTGGTAATAAGGAAGAAGCCATGGAGATTTCGACCGGTTCATCGAAGTTGCGGACAAATCCATTCAGCGAAACAATATTCTATGGGCTTGGCGGGGCCCATTATGATCTTGCAGGAGTATATACGTTCCTGGGTGAAAATGACAAAGCCTATGAACATCTGGATGAATCTTTAAAAGGTAATCATCAGATATGGTTCATACGCGCGCTGAAACAGCGAGATCCGTTATTCGAAAGCATACGTCAACGAGGAGAGGTTCCAGCAATTAGTCAACGGGGCAGAAACCAAATACCAGGCAGAACATGAAAGGGTCAGACAATGGCTGGAGGAGAATGAAATGCTGTAGGTATTTAACCTTTTCAGATGCAGGACCTTCACTGTACGATTTCGAACACCTGTGTCACAGGAGCGTTCATAAGTAATCTATATTAACAATGGGCAGAATAGGCTTTAAATTGTTATTTTTTATTGTTTTGCAAAGTTTGGCACAGAATATAAACCAATCAAGTCGAATTTATCACTGCCGAATACAGTGTGAATGAAAGCAACCGCATTGAAAGCTGGATGACAGCTCCTTTGAAAGCAGTCAGGGAGAAGATGAGCTTTGCGTCGAATCCTGGATGACTACTGCCTGGATCTAGAATAAATCGACCTTGCATTACAACACCCCAACACCCCAACACCCCAACACACTCATACCCCCCCAACATACACAGTGAAAAGCCGCCTCTCAGGAGGCGGTTTTTTTATGCCCTTCTCTCGAATGAACATGGATTTTTTTTGAACCTCTTTCAGAATACCCAATGAAATTTCAAAGAATCACTATCTATTTTATCGGAAGAATATTTAATCGAAATGCCTACAATCTTTTGCCTAACAAAAGATTTCAGCATGATTTCAAATATTCTGGAGTATAATAAATTTATAATTGGATATTTTTGAGAGTGATTCTAGAAAGGTGCCGATTCATCAAAACCGTTGTTCGTCCCAATGTCGTCATTGATGGCCTGCCACCTGCATCATGATTCATTTTTGAGGTTATTATAAATCCGTTCTCATCATCCTCCACCATGGCCAGTGTATCATCCAGATCCACAAACTTGGCATACTCCCGGACAAATTTTAGTTGTACATCACCCACCGGACCATTCCTGTGTTTGGCTACTATGATCTCAGCAATTCCTTTCAGTGAATTTCCCTCCTCATCCACATCAATGCCGTAATACTCCGGACGGTGAATAAAGATAACCAGGTCGGCATCCTGCTCAATGGCTCCGGATTCACGGAGGTCGGATAAGCTGTGGACGTTTGTTACCTGATCGCATCTCCACACTCCTGTTCAGCTGAGAGAGGGCAATGATAGGGATGTCCAGTTCTTTGGCTACACTTTTTAAGTGACCTTGATATATTACTTACCTCCTGTTCACGGCTTCCCGATTCCTTAGAACCGGTCATCAGCTGCAGGTAGTCAATTACCACTGCCTGAATATCATATTTCTGCTTTAGTCTTCTGCACTTTTGCCCTGAATTCAAAGATGGAGATGGCTGGAGTATCATCCACATAGATGGGTGCCTTTTCAAGGTCCTTGATCTTGTATTCCAGTTGCTCCCATTCATAATTCTCCAACCTTCCTGTCCGGATCTTATCTGAAGCCAGCTGGGTTTCGCCAATGATCAGTCGGTTGACCAGCTGAATGGAGGACATCTCAAGAGAGAAGAAAGCCACCGGACGATTGTGATCTACTGCCATGTTCCTGGCCATGGAAAGTACAAAGGCAGTTTTACCCATGGAAGGCCGTGCTGCAATGAATGATCAGATCGGACTTCTGCCAGCCGGAAGTGAGCCGGTCAAGCCTTGTAAATCCCGAGGGCACACCACTCAGACTGTCCTTACGTTTTCCTGCTTCTTCAATCTGCTCAATGGCCGATCTTGAGCAGGTTGTTCAGTTTCACCGTCTCCTTCTTAATGTGACCCTCCGCAATGTTCAGCAACTCCCGTTCGGAATAATCCAGTAGATCATCCACATCTGTACCCTCATCAAAGGCCCGTTCCTGGATATCCGACGATACCCGGATCAGTTCCCGCTGGATATATTTCTGGGCAACAATCCGGGCATGGTACTCCAGGTGAGCAGCCGAACCTACCCGCGAGGTGAGCTGAGAAATATAAACTGCTCCACCCACTGCTTCAAGTTTCTCAAGTTTGCGAAGTCCTCGGTTACGGTAAGCAAGATCGATGGGCTTCTCCTGCTGGAGAGGGTCTGGGCCACTTCATAAATCTGCTGGTGGGTTTCCTTATAGAAACTACGTGGCTCCAGAATATCCAGCACAGAAAGGATGGCATCCTTTTCCAGCATGATGGCACCCAGTACGGCCTCCTCCAGGTCTAGGGCCTGGGGCGGAATTTTTCCGTAATCAAGTGCAATGGCAGGATTCCTCTTTGTGGATGTAATTTGCTGTTGTTTGCCATGTGGTTTCTATTTGGGCCATAAAGGTAAGAAACCACGCCAATTTCGACATTTGATCCGATCAGTTTCTTATACACACCGTAATCAAAGTTTTAATTAACAAATGTTGAAAAATACAATATCTTTAACTGATGATACTTTTCTCTCCGGCCAAAATCAACATAGGGCTGCAGATCATTCAAAGAAGGGGGGATGGTTTTCACAATCTTCAGTCGATCATGATCCCGGTGGGATTATTTGATATTCTTGAGATCAGAAGAGGGAAGCATAAAAATGGAACCATTAGATTTAACCAATCTGGCATTCAGTTAGGATCCCCTGACGAAATAAACCTCTGCGTCAGTGCGTGGGAACTCTTTTCCAGCGAGGCTGCTCTTCCCCCGGTTGAATTGCACCTGCATAAACAGATTCCCGTGGGTGCTGGTCTGGGGGGAGGATCATCCAATGCCACACACACATTAATAGGTTTGAATCAACTGGCCGGGCTTCCCCTGAGTGACGGAAAGTTAAAGGAAATGTCAGCTCAATTGGGGAGTGATTGTCCATTCTTCTTCCACAATGTACCGATGATGATGGAAGGAAGAGGAGAAATTCTGAATCGAATCTCCCTCCCTTTGGATCAAAGCTTCCTTGTCCTGCTGTTCCCGGGGATCCATGTCTCAACTGCTGATGCCTATTCCGGAGTTAAACCCGTTCAGCCGGAGGTTCATCTTAGGGATCTGATCTCAAAGCCCATGGATAAATGGAAAGGAAATGTAGTAAACGCATTTGAATATTCTGTTTTTAAGAAATATCCTGATCTGGACCAACTGAAGCAGGATCTTTATGATGCAGGAGCAATTTATGCTTCATTAAGCGGAAGTGGCTCCTCCTTGTATGGATTTTTCTCACAAATACCGGAACTGCCAGAAAAGCTGGAAAGGCATGTGGTTTGGAAGGGAAGAACAAATAATCCGGCTCAATCTACTTAAACTCCAGGAGCAGGTGAGATTTAGATACCAGGTCACCTTCAGATACATGTATTTTCTTAATGATTCCGTCCATAGGAGACAGCACCTTGTTATTCATTTTCATAGCCTCCAGAATCAGAAGGGGTGTTCCTTGGGTAACCTCTGATCCCTCCACAACCATGATTTCCCGGATAGTGCCTGGAATGATTGCTTCAATTTTCCGTTGGTCCGGCCGTATCCATTTTTCCCTGTTCCGAAACTTTGAAGTAAGTCTTGTCTTGTAAATGGCGCCACCGATCTCCAATTCCTCCATGGGAAGTTCGTCCTGGGATTTGCGCTTAGAGCTATGGTCTGTTTTGTTCATTGTGGACAATTAAAACGGTGGAATACCATGTTTTTTGGCGGGCATCCCCACACTCTTTTCCCCTGAAACTTCAAGGGCATGCAACAACGATTTTCTGGTTTCCCAGGGTTCTATCACCGAGTCTATGAATCCTTTTGCAGCTGCCACGTAGGGATTGGCGAATTTCTCCTTGTATTCCTTGACTTTTTGTTGACGCATTTTCTCTGGATCCTCTGCGGCGGCAATCTCCTTTCTGAAAATAATGTTGGCTGCTCCTTCTGGTCCCATGACAGCCACCTCAGCATCGGGCCACGCAAACACAAAGTCAGCCCGCAGGTGCCTGGAGTTCATGGCAATGTATCCTCCTCCATAAGCCTTTCGAAGGATTAGAGTGATCTTCGGAACAGTGGCCTCACTATACGCATATAATACCTTTGCTCCATGTCTGATTACACCAGCATGCTCCTGGTCAACACCAGGCAGGTATCCCGGCAGGTCAACAAAGGTGATAATGGGGATATTAAAGGCATCACAGTAACGAATAAACCTGGCTGCCTTATCGGATGAGTCAACATCCAGCACCCCAGCCAGCACCAGAGGTTGGTTGGCCACAAAACCAACTGTTCGTCCACCCATTGTGCCATATCCAATCACAATATTGGCAGCCCATCCCTCCTGGATCTCAAAGAAATCCGACCCATCGGTGACAGCCCTGATTACATTGCGCACATCATAGGGTTGTTTTTTCTCCTGGGGCACTATCGTTGAAACATCAAAATTCTTGAGCGGTTCTTTCAGTTCTTTTTTGGCTGGTACATCAGTATTTGACCAGGGTAAGTAGCTGAGCAATGCTTTAATCTGTTCAAAACACTCATCCTCGGTTTCCGAGAAAAAATGTGCATTACCGGTGATTTCACTATGTACCCTGGCACCCCCGAGCTCCTCCATGGTAATATCCTCACCAAGAACCGTTTTGATCACCTCAGGTCCAGTGATAAACATTTTGGAAATGCTATCTACAACAAATACAAAATCTGTAAGTGCCGGTGAATAAACTGCTCCACCTGCACAGGGTCCAAGGATCACCGATATCTGTGGGATGACTCCTGAAGCAAGCGTGTTCCTGAAAAAGATCTCCCCATACCCTGCCAGGGAATTCACACCTTCCTGGATCCGGGCTCCACCCGAATCGTTGATTCCGATCAGGGGCATCCTCATTTTCAACGAATGGTCCATGATCTTGGTGATTTTCCTCGCATGCATGTTCCCAAGGGAACCACCCGCTACAGTAAAATCCTGTGCAAAAATACATACAGGTCTTCCACCTATGGTTCCGGTGCCGGTAATTACACCATCCCCGTGCAGCGTTTTCTGGTCCATGCCAAAATCCCTTGCTTCGTGTTCAACGAAAAGGTCATATTCATTAAACGATCCTTCATCCAGGAGTTTAATAATTCGTTCCCGGGCAGTCATTTTTCCCATGGCAACCTGCTTCTGGATGGCTTTTTCGCCACCACCCTGTTGCACTTCTTCACGACGCTTCTTTAGTTCCTGAACCTTTTTTGTAGAGGCCATTATATATGGATTTGATTTGCCGGTACAATCTTACGAAAAACAAAGCTGTTAGAAAAACTGTTTCAAAATATTTTCCTACCTGGGGGCCAGGCGCATCAGAAACAGCGCGACTATCATGAAGAAGACATTGGGTAACCACACGGCCGCCATTACAGGCAATAAGCCACCGATGGCAAACTGTTTTGAAAACTGGGAAAACAGGATAAAAGTGAAGCTGATTACCACCCCAATGGCGATCTGTAAACCAATACCACCTCTCATCTTCCTTGAAGAAACGGCCACACCGATCAGTGTAAGTATTAAGGTAGTAAACGGGAATGCGATGCGGTTGTGCCGTTCTATCTGGTAGGCGATGATATTTGTCTCGCCCTGCATCAGCTGTTTTTTAATGAACTCATCCAACTCTTTCAAACTCATGGTCTCCACGATATTCAGTCGCATTTGGAAATCATCTGGATGGATGCTCAGTGTCGTATCAATCTGATTTCCCTCTTTAACTGTTTCCTTTAGTCCGTCAATGGTCCGAATATAATACCTCCTGGCCTGCCACTTGTCAATGGCCGTATCCCACCTGATCTGGTCGGCAAACATTTTAGACACCAGCTCTCCCTCTTCAAATTTTTCGATGGTAAATTGATATCCTACTTTGGATACCGTGCTGTAATTCTGGAGATAAACATAAATACCCGGTTCAATCTGGCGGTGAAAGTCCTTTGTTTTAAAATGGACTGGCTTCCTTCTGACATATTGTTCTTCGAAATTGAGTTTTACCTTGTTGGCCCCCGGAATGACACGGTCGCTCAGATAAAATGAGAGTAACGCAATAAAGGTTGCCGATAATAAGTAGGGGAGCAGTAAACGACGAAAGCTCATACCACTATTCAGGATTGCAATAATCTCTGTATTGTACGCCATCCTGGAGGTAAAGTATATTACAGCAATAAACGCAAACAGGGAACTGAACAGAACCGCGAAATAGGGTATGAAATTCAGATAGTATTCAAATAATATAGCCTTGAGTTTTGCTCCGCTTTCAAGAAAATCATCAATCTTTTCTGACAGATCAAAGATCACAACGATGGCCAGAATCAATGCAATAGCCAGGAAGAAGGATCCAAGAAATTTCCTGATCACATACACATCAAACATCTTCAGGCCAAAGAACCTTATAATCTTGTACTTAAAGCCGGTATTATCTTTTCCTTCCATTTAGTGAATGTTCCACTTCTGATTTCTTCAAATGCTTTTCGAACCAGCCAGAGATAAAAAGCCAGGTTGTGCAGACTGGCAATGGATCTTCCCAACATCTCTCCGGATATGATTAAATGACGCAAATATGCTTTGGAATATTGCGTATCAACAAAACTGTGACCACCGCTATCCAGGGGCGAAAAATCATTCATCCATTTCTTATTCTTTATATTAATAATCCCTTCCCGGGTAAATAGCATTCCATTTCTTCCATTTCTCGTAGGCATTACACAATCAAACATATCCACGCCCAGAGCGATGGCCTCCAGAATATTCACCGGCGTGCCAACACCCATCAGATACCTGGGCTTTTCTTCCGGTAAAATGGAGTTCACGACCTCGAGCATGGCATACATATCCTCGGCCGGTTCTCCCACCGAGAGCCCACCTATTGCATTGCCCAATGCCCCTTTCTCAGCCACATACTCAGCCGAAGCTTCTCTTAAATCTTTAAATACACTGCCCTGCACAATGGGGAAAAAAGCCTGTGTGTGGCCGTAAAGGGGTTCTGTTTCAGAAAATTGTTTCAGTCCCCGGTCCAACCACTTGTGAGTGAGATCCAATGAGTTTCTTGCATACTCATAATCGCAGGGCCAGGGAGTACATTCATCAAAAGCCATCATAATATCGGCTCCAATGGTCCGCTGAATATCCACTATATTCTCAGGGGTAAAAAGGTGCTTTGAACCATCAATGTGGGAACTAAACCAGGCACCTTCAGGTTTCAGCTTTCGATTTGCAGCCAACGAGAAAACCTGGTACCCTCCACTGTCAGTTAAAATGGACCGGTTCCAGTTCATAAATTTGTGAAGTCCTCCTGCCTCTTTGATGATATCCAGACCCGGTCTCAGGTAAAGGTGGTAGGTATTTCCCAGAATAATTGGTGCATTTATGTCTTCGGACAATTCAGTCTGATGAATGCCTTTCACAGTCCCTGCAGTCCCCACCGGCATAAACACCGGGGTTTGGATTTCAGAGTGATCTGTCTTGATGATGCCAGCCCTTGCGCCACTTGCAGTGTCTTTGTGAAGTAATTCAAATTCCATGGATAATTATGAGATCAGCCAAAGATAAGCAATTGTTGAAAACCTGCTTTTTCTTTTCTGCTATTGCCAGTTAAATTTGCACTTCATGGAGCTGAAGCAAATAATCGACAATTCAATGGTCTCAGACTGGATCGTTCTGGGGCTTTTTTTTGTGGCTTTCCTGATTCAGCTGGGTTATTATCTACTGGTGTTCCTGAAATTACCCCTTTACAAACCGGCAAAAAAGAGAAAGTCAACCAAAAGTGTTTCTGTGATTATCTGTGCAAAAAATGAGGAAGAGAACCTGGAACAATTCCTGCCCCGAGTGCTGGAACAGGATTATCCAGAGTTTGAAGTAGTGGTAGTCAATGACTGCTCCACCGACGGGACAGAGCAGCTCCTTTCCGAAATGTTGGTTCGTTATAAACATCTCCGGTACACGTCAATCCCTTCCAATGAAAAATTCCTGCACGGTAAAAAGCTGGCAGTGACCATTGGTTTAAAATCTGCTAAGTATGATCATGTGCTTCTTACCGATGCTGATTGTTATCCGGCTAGTAAGCTCTGGTTGCAAAAAATGACATCCAACCTTACCCGTGAAAGGAAGATCGTCCTGGGATATGGAGGTTATGAGCGAAAGAGGGGTTTGCTTAATCTGTTGATTCGGTATGAAACAGTATTCACCGCCATCCAGTACCTTTCGTACGCCATAGCAGGACGTCCCTATATGGGTGTGGGAAGAAACCTTGCATATGAAAAAGCTCTCTTTTTTAACAACAAAGGCTTTGCCAGTCATTACCATCTCTCTTCCGGGGATGATGATCTCTTTGTAAATGAAACTGCGGTGAAAGAAAATACTGCTGTAGAAATCAGTGCTGAAAGTCACACACGATCTATTCCCAAAACAACCTTCAGGAACTGGATCAAGCAAAAGAAAAGACACCTTTCTGCAGGGGTTCATTATACCCGGGGATCACGAATCCGATTGGCAGGTGAATTGATCAGTCGTTTGGTGATCTATATTACCCTGATTCTGGTATCTCTATTTTCTCCATGGATATGGCCCGTAGTGGGTCTATTCGGAGTTTATTTAGTGACCAAGCTGATCATTTTTAAAATGGGAATGCGCCGGTTGGACGAAAAGTATTTATTATTACCTTCGCTGCTGCTCGACCCAATCATGCCCCTCCTGCTGGGAGTCATCTGGTTGAGCACCAAATTTGAAACAAAGTATCAGACATGGAGTTGAATCCCAATCTTTCCCTTAAAGCCCAACAGGACATTGAACTGGTTGAAAAAGCCAGGAAAGGTGATCAGCAGGCCTATGGAGAGTTGTTGGGACGCTACAGGGATGCCATATACTTCATGTTGCTCAAAATGGTGAATAGCCCTGTGGATGCAGAAGACCTTACCATCGAAGCTTTCGGAAAAGCTTTCAAGAATATCGATCAGTATACACCTAATTTCGCCTTTTCCACATGGCTATTTAAAATCGCCACCAACAACTGCATCGACTTCATCAGAAAAAAACGCGCAAGTCATGTTTCACTAGATCAAACGGTGGACGGTGAGGACTCGCTTTCCCCTTCCTCTTTGATCCAATCTGACTCCCTCGATCCCGAATCTACGCTGATCAACAAGCAGAAAATAAAACACATGCGAAAGGTGGTTTCCCGACTGAAACCACGTTACAGAAAACTAGTGGAGCTGAGGTACTTTAAAGAGTACTCCTATGATGAGATCGCAGAAGAGCTTGGACATACCCATTGGCACTGTGAAAGCACAGTTGTTCAGGGCCCGGGAATTGTTGCTCAATATCCTCAACCGGTCCCCGGAGAAGCCCTGATGAATGCAACTGATCTGCAAATATTTCCCTGATCTTGATCTTGACCAGACCAGGCGCTTTGAAAAACTTCTTGAGATTATTCCGGCACTCAATGAAAAGGTGAATATTATTTCAAGGAAAGATATGAATTCACTGGAAGAACGTCACATTCTTCATTCTCTCGCCATTGCAAAAAAGTTTAATTTCGACAAAGAAACTTCGGTCATTGATGTGGGCACCGGTGGTGGTTTCCCCGGCATTCCTCTTGCCATCATGTTTCCCGAAACCAATTTTACACTTGTCGATTCCATCGGTAAAAAGATCCGTCTGGTGAAGGAAATCAGGATGTGCTGGAGCTAAAAAATGTTACACCAATCTGGGACAGGATGGAAAACCTGGATACAGAGAGCCGATTTTGTGGTTTCCAGGGCGGTAAGCGCTTTCCCACAGCTCTACCGTTGGTCGGAGAACCTCATCAATACCGGGGCAACGTCAATGCATTGCCCAACGGATTGATTTCCTTAAAGGGAGGCGACCTGGAGCAGGAATTAAAGACCTTTGGAAACCGGTGCAGAACTATTTCCTATCTCGACGTGGTTTGAAGAGTCCTTTTTTTACTACAAAAATGATTGTTTATCTAAAAAAATGACTACTTTTGCACGCTCAAAACATCAATGTCATGAAGCGAACATTTCAGCCATCCAACAGGAAAAGAAAGAATAAGCACGGATTCAGGGAGCGGATGTCAACAGCCAGCGGACGCGGTATTATTGCCGGAAGAAGGAAGAAAGGCCGGAAGAAACTGTCTGTTTCCGACGAGCCAAGGCACAAGGCCTAGAGCATTGCATTCTTAACCAGTACTCCTGAATAACTGACCGGACCCCGGTTGGTTATTTTTTTGCCCTGACATTTACTGATTATTTGTATTTTGGCACGGACATCATGAAGGTGCAATGGCAAAAAACGTTTCACAAAAAAAGAACAGACTGAAAGATCAGCAAACGCAGAGGTTTAAGCACAACTTCAGTTCCTTTTTACCTTCACTGGTCATCAACAGACCTACCCCAGGATCCTGTTGGAACTTGCAAATAAAATCAAACCCGATTACTCAGCACGCACAAGCATCTGCGGACTCTATACAGGAGATCCTCCCGTGGCAAGTGAACACCGTTTGGTCCGCTACCTGGCAATGGACCAGACCAACCATAACGAGATCAAGGACATCTTTCAGGAGGGGTATGCGGTTATCCTGGAATCGCGCTCCCTGGAAAGTCAGATCAATCCCAATGAGTTTTTCACGTTTACCTATTCCGAGCCGACTCCAGGCAAACGCATATACTATGATATCTCACTTTCAGGGCAAAAAGAATGTTGACCGGGCAGGTGTTAATTGTTCCGGCAGAAGCTGTCCCCTATCTTCTTGCCACAGCAGAACATGGGAAATCGACTGAACCTGGCCACGCAAGAATCGTCCTGGAAAAACTTGGATTTGAAAGAAAAGTTGTGGTCATTCATCAGGATGCCCCATTCGAGCAGTCATCCTCTGTGATATCCAATCTATGGGAAAAGATGAAGTTTAATCTCTCCTGGAACACCACCCTTCCTCTAAGAGAATCACGCAATCCTTCTCTTAGGAACCTCTTTTTCATAAAAGAACATCCCCTTTTCAGGTTGGCATTCTTTGCAACAGCACTGGCTATTTTTATTATTCTACCTCTGCTGAGTCTGGATGCGGGTTTATCGGGCGACGATGAGAAACATTATCAACATGCCATCAAGGTATACAAATATTTTGCCGAAGACGATCCATCGGCCCTGGATGATCCCAGGCTCAAACTGAATTATTACGGTCAGTCCTTTGACTTCTTTACATACCTGCTTATTCGGCTCTTCAATCTGGAGGACAATCCATACGAGGCAAGGCACGTGATGATTGCCATAACAGGGGCCGCAGCCATTCTGGTTACTGGATTGCTGGTTAGACTTTTTGCAGGTTATTCGGGGGGCTTGCTGGCACTTCTGCTGATGTTTCTTTCACCCCGGTTTCTGGGTCACGCCTTCAACAATCCCATGGATATTCCCTTTGCCCTGGGTAACATATTCACCATCTATCACATTATCCTGTTTCTTAAAAAGTTACCCCGGATCAGTGTCCGATCAGCCATATGGATTGCAGTGGGCATCGGGTGGACCAACGGGATCCGGATTGGTGGACTTTTACTGGTACCTTACCTATTTCTGTTTGCCGGCCTATATCTGCTTACACACAAATGGCCCTGGAAATTCTTTTCTGCCGGATGGTGGCGGTTTACGTTAAAAGGAGTGTTTACCCTGGTACTGATCTCTGTGGCCGGATATTTGCTAAGTGTGCTCACCTGGCCATATGCCTTGCAGGATATTGTGAACCACCCTATTCAGGCCTTTAAAGTGATGACAAACATCCAGGTCTCCATCAGGGTATTATATGATGGCTTGATATATTGGTCGGATCACCTTCCGTGGCACTATATCCCACTAAATATCCTGATCAGTGTTCCAGTGATCATCTTACTGGGATGGCTGGCTTCGGCATATACCTGGTATATTGACCGGAATGAGAAGCAGGGATATTGGTATTTCATGCTTTGGTTCACGATTCTTTTTCCGGTTTTTTTCATCATTTACAGGGAATCCAATGTTTATGGCGGATGGCGGCACATGATGTTTATCTACCCTTCCATGCTTGCCCTTTCTGCCATGGCATTATCGAGACTGGTCCGACTGGTAAAAAAGCAATGGGCGACCTACACGGTTTTGGGTATTTTGGCAGTGGGATTGATCCATCCTCTTAAGCACATCATCAGTAACCATCCCAATACTTATATTTATTTCAACGAATGGTCAGGTGGGATCAACCACACCTACGGAAAATTTGAGACAGATTATTATGCCAACAGTCTGAGACCGGCAACTGATTATTTCATTGAGCAAATTCTTCCAGATTCAAATATGCCTGCTGACCAGCCAATAAAGGTAGTAAGCAACACAAATATCGGCTACTATTTCAGAAACCACACCGACCAGGTAGAATCATTTTACAGTCGATATTATGACCGTGGGAAATATGACTGGGATTATGCCATCCTTTACTGCAACTACATTCACCCTTATCAGTTAAACAACGGACTCTGGCCACCAAAAAACACCATTCAGGAGATTAAAGTTGACAAGGTGGTAGTGGCTGCAATTGTGGAAAGAGTTAACAAAGAAGATCATTACGGCTCCTCCCTCCTGAGCCTGGGTATCAGGGAGCAGGACAGGAATAAAATTGATTCAGCATTGGTTTTGCTCGAGAATGCCATCCAATATGATGAAAACAATGAAGTTGCCTATCTGGAACTTGGTAATGCTTATACTTCTCTCTTGCGCTTTGAAGAAGCGAGGGCAAGCATGGATCAGTTGTTGGAGCTTTATCCGGATTATGACAAGGCGCTTAATTTGAAAGGGTATTCCTATCTGGTCGAATCGGAAGTGACACGGAATATTGCGCTGCTGGACGAAGCTATTAAGTTCATTAACATGGCCGTCAGATCGAATTATAAATTCTATTCGGGTTACTACAATCTGGGATTAGCTTATGCTATTAAGGACGATAAAGACAATGCTGTTTACAATTTCACGCAGTCCATACGCTACAATGGCAAGTTTAAAGCAGCATACGAAAAACTGATAGAGGTCTATGAGTATTATGGAGACACCAGGATGGCCAATTCGGTCAGAACACAATTAAACAGGCTCCCATGAGGTTTCACTTAGAATTAGCAAAATGAATATAGCGGTGATTGGAGCCGGACCGGCAGGGATGACAGCAGCATATGAGCTCTCCAAACAACTTGGTAAAAAAGTAACTTCACTCCATGTATTTGAGAAAAGTGATCGGGTGGGTGGTCTCTCAAGATCAATTGAATTGTGGGATCAAAGGGTGGATCTTGGCCCACACCGGTTTTTCAGTCACGATACAAAAATTAACGCCCTATGGCTCGAGGTGGTGAAAGACCGCTACGACATTGTGGATCGCCAGACCAGGATTTATTACAAAAAGCGATTCTTTGATTATCCCATCAAAGCATTCAATGCCCTTCAAAACCTCGGAATCTATGAGGCTGTGCGATGTGTGCTAAGTTATCTGTTGGAACGCATGAATCCTACCAGGGATACCTCATCATTCGAAGGATGGGTAACCAGCAGGTTTGGTAAAAGATTGTATACAATTTTCTTTAAAACTTACTCCGAAAAGCTCTGGGGGATTCCATGTAATAAGCTGGATTCCGATTTTGCCTCTCAGCGGATCAAGAAATTATCCCTGTTCGAGGCCATTAAAAATGCACTATTCCAGGGAAAAGGGAATAAACATGCGACCCTGGTGGATCAGTTTGCTTATCCCGTTGGCGGAACCGGCAGCGTTTATGAAGCCATGCAGAAACAGATCCAGGCCAATGGAGGAGTGGTTCGGGTAGATACCGGAGTGGAGCGTGTGATTACATCCGGCGGAACCGCGCATTCGCTTCTGTTGGAAAATGGAGAAATCGGTGAGTATGACCACATCATCTCAACCATGCCCATTTCGCTGTTGGTTGAAAGACTGCCTGAAGTTCCAATGCCGGTTCTTGAACAAGCAAAAAAACTGACATTCAGAAATACAATTCTTGTGTACCTGAGGGTGGATCAAACCGACCTATTTTCCGACCAGTGGTTGTACATCCATGAATCATCCGTGAATGTGGGCCGTGTTACCAATTTCAGAAATTGGTTGCCTTCTGTTTACGGGGAATCGGAATCCTCCATCCTCTGTTTGGAATACTGGTGTTATTTTGAAGATGATTTATGGAATCAGGAGGAGAGAGATTTAATAAGTATGGCAGGAGAAGAGATTGTCAAGACCGGACTCGTGAAAGAGGGGGACGTGAAAGCAGGGCATGTGGTAAGGCTCCCGCGATGCTACCCGGTTTACTTCAGCGGATACCGGGATATTATGAAACCGGTTCAGACATACCTGAATTCAATCGGAGGACTGCATGTCATAGGCAGATATGGTGCATATAAATATAATAATCAGGACCACAGTATATTGATGGGCATGCGTGTTTCGGAGAATATCCTGGAGAGTGCAGGCCATGATCTTTGGGCCATCAATACTGACTATGAAGTATATCAGGAATCGTCGGTAATTACCAAAACTGGACTTGTCACCCAAGGTTCCTGAAATTCATTGAATAAACCTTAACTTTATACAAAGTTCTTGAAATGAATTTTTTCAGGTTTTTAAAAACAAAGAAGTTCCTGCGTCACCTTGGACTTGCTGCTGCAATTGGAATTATTTTGCTACTTGGCATATTTATCTGGATGAAGATCTACACACACCACGGACAGGCAATCACCGTCCCTAATCTGACCGGATTAACCCTGGAGGAAGTATTGGACGTGACTTCCTCCCGTCGCCTCAGATACGAAGTAGTAGATTCTGTATTTTCCACAGAGATGCCCCGTGGAACGGTATTGAAACAGAATCCAACAGCCAATACCCAGGTTAAAAAGAACAGAAAGATATTTCTTACCATGAATGCCATAAATCTAGAAATGGTGGCCATGCCCAGGTTGGTCGGACTATCCATTCGTCAGGCGAGACTTGCCTTGCAGAATGCAGGCTTAATCCTCGGGGAGATTAAGTACAGGCCCGATTATGCCATCAATAATGTGTTACAACAAATGCTGAATGACACCGTTATTAATGAAGGAACTGAGATAACCAAAGGGGTAGTTATTGATCTGGTTTTGGGGATGGGATTAAGCTCGGAGACCACAAGGGTTCCCGATCTTGTTGGAGTGAGATTGGAAGAAGCCACTGAGATAATTGCGGACTACTATTTGAATATCGGGGCCATAACTTATGATGAAAGCATAAAGGATGAGGATGATAGCTCAAAGGTATTTATTTGGCAGCAATATCCGGAATTTGATGAATTCAAACGGTTAAACATGGGCATGGAAATGGATATCTGGTTAACCATTGATTCCACACTTCTGCCTCTCCCCGATTCAACGCTCTTTGGTGACGACACAGAAATAGTGCATGAATAAATCCATCAAAGTCTTAGCAGGCATTCTACTTGAACTTATATGTGCATCCGGGCTCTATGCCCAGGAGATTGTTACACCTTTGACAGGTAATTCACAGGTGACCAGATTTTACAATTCCAGGGAGCTTCACGCAAGTCAGGAGATGAAAAAATCAGCATCCACTGCAATGTTGGAACTTCCGTTCTTCGATGACTTTTCCAACTCTAATGTTATTCCCAACGCGGAATTCTGGAGTGATGCCTACGCATTTGTCAATAATAACTTCTGCTTTAATCCCCACACCAATGGTGTTGCCACACTGGATGCGATTGATGCAAAGGGCAGCATATACAACACAGCAGTTTTTGCACCTTCAACTTTTGTCGCAGACCATTTGACAAGTCATCCCTTCGATCTGACCTACCCGGCATCTGATAGCCTTTACCTTAGCTTCCTTTATCAGCCCGGTGGTCTTTGTGATCTTCCCGAGGATCGGGATTCACTTATGGTTGATTTCTTTGCTCCGGATTCGTCAGAGTGGATCAATGTGTGGAGAACTTCAGGAGAAGAGCTTCACCCCTTCAAGCAAACAATGATCCCCATTACCAATGAAAGGTTCCTGACCAGTGGATTCAAGTTCAGGTTCAGAAACAGAGCCAGCTTATCAAGCAGCAATGATTACCCTGATAAGAGATCCAATGTGGACTACTGGCATGTTGACTACGTTAAGCTTGACCGCAACAGGTTTGTAGCAGATACAGTACTGAGAGATGTGGCCTTTAACTCCTCTCTCAATTCGATTTTGAAAAACCTCACTTCACTTCCCTGGTCTCATTTCGAACAGGCCTACAATACTGTGCTGGATCCATTGGTCATCGCCAATTACAGGAACAACGACACTATCGCAAGGAATGTGACCCGGTCACTCATCATCCATGACCCCATATACAATGAGACCTATGTGCCAGGTGCCCCTACTGCACAGGACCTTCCTGCTCAGGAGGATACATTGGTGAATTTTGGTTACATCTACCCGTTCAAATTTGACCGGGGCGATTCGGCCATCATCATATTTAAAGCAGCCCTTCGTACAGATGAATTCGATCCGAAAGTGAATGATACCATCATCCATGAACAGGTTTTCGGTGATTATTATGCTTATGATGATGGGACACCGGAGGCGGGTTATGGATTACGTGGAGGAGGCACGGGGAACGGTATTGCGGCTCTGAAATACTATTCCTTTCAACCCGACCAGCTGGGAGGCGTTTCCATCTTTTTCAACCAGGTCTATGATTCCCTGAACCTGAACTACTATTTCAATCTTGTGGTTTGGGATGATCAAGATGGAGAACCAGGGTCAATAATATGGGAAGATGATATCGAATACCAACCCATATATAACGCAAATTACCCCAGTTTTGTAAAGTATAAATTCTCTCAACCTGTACCAGTGAATGGACCATTTTATGTAGGTTGGAGACAATACAATGAGTTTATATTGAATGTGGGACTTGACCGCAATAACAAACCTGCTCCCACCGTAATGTTTTACAATTTACAGGGAACATGGGAAACATCGGCAGCCCCGGGCGTAATGATGTTCAGACCATTTCTTTACGATCCTGCCACTGATCTGGATGGAATTCCCTCAGAATCGGCATCCTTTCATATTTATCCAAATCCGGCCAGTGACCTGGTCTATTTTCAAATTCCCGGGGTGGCAGAAGGAACCAGGATCCAAATTGAGATGTTTGATGCCTCGGGGCGCATGGTTGGAAGCTCATTTACCCAAACCAATAGTGTGGATGTATCCTCTTTTTCAACCGGTGTTTATTACATCCGAGCCCTCTTCAACAGAAGTGTCTACCACTCGAAACTTCTGATCAATCCATAAGCTATGAATGGGGACCCGGCTGAAAACAATGAATTGTATGAGCATTTTCGCTTCTCAGCCGATCCTGGCCAATCAGCTTTGAGAATTGACAAGTTCCTTTTTAATAAGCTGGAAGGGACCTCCAGGAGCAGGATTCAGGCTGCCGCCAATGCCGGAAATATCCTGGCAAATGGATCCGCTGTGAAACCTAATTATAAGGTGAAACCGGGAGACACCATCAGCGTTGTACTCCCCAATCCTCCGAGGAAGCAGGAGGTGATTCCTGAGCAGATTCCATTGGATATCGTTCACGAGGACCAAGATCTTATTGTAGTCAATAAAAAGCCCGGAATGGTGGTACATCCAGGTCATGGCAATTATACAGGGACCTTGGTGAATGCTTTGATGTA
Source organism: uncultured Bacteroidales bacterium (assembly GCA_963710385.1). Classification (GTDB taxonomy): domain Bacteria; phylum Bacteroidota; class Bacteroidia; order Bacteroidales. Next base: position 18,559 of record CAVQAB010000022.1, read on the forward strand.
CCATCTGAAGGACAATCCATTTTTCGGTACAGGTGATGAACGACCGGGTCTGGTGCATCGCATCGATAAAAACACTTCCGGATTGCTTGTGGTGGCGAAGAATGAACTGGCCCTGAATAAACTGGCCAGTCAGTTTTTTCACAAAACTTCCAGAAGAACTTATAATGCCCTGGTTTGGGGGGACTTGAAGGCAGATGAAGGAACCGTTGAAGGACATATCGGGCGGAATCCGAAAGACCGCAGGCTGATGTTTGTTTTCCCGGACGGGGATCAGGGCAAAGCAGCCATTACCCACTATAGGGTTTTGGAACGGTTAGGTTATGTGAACCTTGTGGAATGCAGACTGGAAACTGGACGTACCCATCAAATCAGGGTACATTTCCAGTTTCTTTCTCATCCTGTATTCAATGACCCCGAATATGGTGGGGACCAGATTCTGCGGGGAACCACTTTTACCAAATACAAACAATTTGTACAAAATTGCTTCAATCTGCTGCCGGGACAGGCACTGCATGCCAAAACCCTTGGCTTCGTGCATCCCGCCACTGGAGCTGAAGTTCAGTTTGAGGCACCGCTTCCTGAGGGTTTTCATACCGTATTGGAGAAATGGCGCACCTATCTTCAGGGACGCACGGGAGAATAACAGGTCAGGATCAAAAAATTTGAAACGTTCATGGATATATGGTTCCATTCGTCAAAATTGAGTCCACTACATAGCTGCTCATTCACATAAAAGATCGTAATTTTAGGTAACCATGAACATTGCCATCTTTACAGGAGGAGATTCTTCCGAATATGTGATCTCTATCAAAAGCGCCGAACAGGTCAAGACGTGGCTTGAAAAAGCGGGGCATACATGCTATTTGGTCGAAGTAAGGGGGGCAGTCTGGACTGTGCACTTTGATGATCAGCGCATCCCGTTGGATAAAAACAGCCTGAGCTTTATGACTCCCGGTGGTCAGATCTCCTTTGAATTCGCATGGAATACCATACATGGAACCCCGGGAGAAGATGGAAAATTGCAGGGATGTTTCGATATGATGGGGATCCCTTACAGCAGTTCTAACCACCTTTCTTCTGCCCTTACCTTTAATAAGTATACCTGTAAGAGCTTCCTAAAACAACATCAGATACTCACACCGGAGGCGAGTCTGGTCAGAAAAAATATGGAAACCGACCTTGAATCAGTTGCTGAAATGGTGGGCATTCCTTGCTTCGTCAAACCCAACAGCGGTGGATCCAGTTTCGGAATAGCCAAGGTCGTTAAATTTGAAGAACTTGAATCCGCCCTGGAAGAAGCATTAAAAGAGGATAGTGAAGCCATTGTTGAAAGGTACATAAAGGGGACGGAGGTTACGTGCGGGGTCATGAAAACCCGATCAGGATTTACTGTTTTCCCGGTCACTGAGATTGTCCCTAAAAACGAATTCTTTGACTACGAAGCAAAATATACCGAGGGAAAAGCCGAGGAGATCACACCGGCCCGCATCCAGGAGGACCTCATTCGAAAATGTCAGGAACTCGCCATGAAGATATACGACCTCACCGATTCATCAGGGATTATAAGGGTTGACTTCATCATTAAAGGCAACCAGCTCTATTTCCTGGAACTCAATTCAATTCCGGGTATGTCTAAAGAAAGCATCATTCCCAAACAGGTAGACAGTTTGGGAATGAAAATGGAAGAGGTCCTTCAACAGGTCATCGACGACGCCATTCTGTAGCCCCTTTGTATTCTACTACAATGCATTCCTGTCGAAGTAAACATCCAGTTTAACGATCATCTCATCATCGACGAAATTATCTTTAAATTTGGCAAAAACCGACTTCGACATGTGATTCACATCCCATCTGGTACGGTCAAGAGTAATTTCACCTGTCCGTGCATGGATCGTCTCCTCATCGATTGTAATATCAGCCGGAAAAGAGATTTCATGCTTATTTCCCCTCAGGGTCAGTTCCCCGGTAATCATATGGGAAGAACCTGTTATGGCTTTGACCCCGATGATCTCAAAGGAAGCCTTGGGATACTTCTCCACATAAAAGAAGTCTTCCGACTTCAGATGGCCAAGGAGCTTGTTGCGCATTCCGTCGTTCTTAAGGTCTTCATTCTTTATGGAGGTCATATCGATTTCGAAAGAACCCCCCGACAAGGCTTCGTCAGTTGTATAGGCTACACCTGAAATAACCTCAATGGTACCCACATGTTTTCCACCAGGCTTTACTCCTGTCCAGTGGAGTGTGCTCTCGCTATTATTAATGCTGTATGCCGGACCTCTTAATTCTTCTGTGTTATCATCCTCTTTGTTACCCGGTGCTGCCATGGCCATATACCCCATGGAAATGGCAATGGTCAACAATAGTAAATTCCTCTTCTTCATAACTATAAATTTTTCTGTTTAACTAATAAGTGTAACTCTATTACAAAAAGAGTCGCTAAATGTTGATATTATTACAGTTTTTAACATCTTTCACATTTTTTACTACTTTTGCGCTCAATCATGAAGAAGTTAAATATTATAATAGTGACGGGTATTGCGGCGCTGATCGGCGCCTGTTCCTTTTCAGACACCGGGATCCACTATGTAGATCCCATACCCGGTGATCCTCCCACCATTCATGTGTCCACTAATCTGGATACCATGGCAACGATAAAATTGATTGATAGCCTTGATGTTATTTATGATGTTGAAATCGAGAACGGTGAATTTTACCGGTTTGAGGCAATTGCTTATGATAATTCGGTATATATTTCAGATAGCACCAGCGATTCGTTTTGGATCATCCGTGACACCCTGATTGATCCTGGAATTGATACCCTCTTTCTATATTTCTACTATAGCACAAATACCAACAGTCTGGCAGATATTGTTGACCTGGAGTACAATCTAATTGAATTGAATTTTCCAATTGACTACGTTGGAGGGGAGGCACCATGAGAAAAAAACTGAGACTGATCCTTCTGCTTGGGTTCATTGCATTGGTTGTTCCGGGCGTTCGTGCCCAGGAAAAAGGACTTATGGTTTCCTTTGGAGGAGCTACCTTCCAGATGGATGACATGAAATACTATCAGGAATACATTCTGACCCAATACCCGGTGGAAGGAGCAATCATCAGCTCCTTTCCTCCTTACACAGCAGCTTCTTTCAATCTTTTTACACAAAAGTGGTCTGCTACTCGAATCGGAGCCGGCTATGTCTATACAGTTGCCGGTGCCAAATCTGATTATACTGATTACTCAGGAAATATCAATACCCTCTTTAATGCAGCCTCGCACCGCCTGGGAGCATTTGTTTACTATACGTTCATGGGGCGTGAGAAACTTGATCTCTCTTTATTTGGCAGGCTCGATGCCAATATTTCCAGAATAGAGGTTTCATCTTCCATATATGCTTTAGGACTATCCAGCTATATGCTTGATAAGTATAAATCTTTTAGTCCCAATGCATCAGCCGGACTGGAACTTCTATACAATTTCCAGGATTTTGCCCTTGGAATAGAGGGTGGTTACCTGGTGGATTTCCCTGGCAAGCTATCGGGCAGTGAATCAGGGAGCAAACTGCGTGATCCTGCTGCCAGTCAGAAGATCCTTACCTCTAATTGGACCGGTTGGCGTGTGGCCATAAAGGGAGTCATGTGGCTGAGAAACATGAACTAAAATAGGTGCTGTTAACCCAGGATGGTGTGGATGAATTCCTCCACCTTCTGATTCAGTGTTCCGTCCTCTCCAATTGCTTTAATGAAAGCACTTCCAATAATAGCTCCTCTGGCATACTTACAGGCTGTGAGGAAGGTATCATGATTGGAAATCCCAAATCCGATTAATCCTGGAATGGGAAGTTCCATCTTTTTAATGCGTTTAAAATACTCAATCTGATGTGGGCCAATCCCAGACTTGGTACCAGTGGTAGAGGCATCTGCAACCATATAGAGAAATCCACTGGACAACCGGGCAATCTTCAGAATGCGCTCTGATTCAGTGTGAGGAGTGATCAGCAATGCATTGTAGATCCCAAAGTGCTGAAACATATCAAAGTATTTAGTCTCATATTCTTCGGGGGGTAGATCTGGTATGATGACACCATCAATACCCACCTGGCTGCAGTTTCGCAGGAAGGTCTCCATTCCCATTTGCAGTAAAGGATTGAGGTATCCCATAAGCACCAGTGGAATGTGAACAGAAGCACGGATCTCAGCCAACTGACTGAATAACAGCTTGAGCGTCATTCCATTTTTAAGGGCCGTATGACTACTTTGCTGAATAACAGGTCCATCCGCAATGGGATCTGAAAAGGGAATCCCAATTTCCACCATATGGGCTCCGTTTGCCTGCAGAGACTGCAGTAGAACCGTTGTGTCATTCAGTTCCGGAAATCCTGCTGTGATATACACAGAAAGGACTTCGCCAGCCTTCTCTTTGAATAATTGGTCAATTCTATTCATATGGATTGCTCTTAAAAACCAATGGATTACTATTAAAAACCAAGTTTACGAATGTAGGTCTCCATGTCTTTATCACCCCGGCCAGATAGATTTACCACTACTATTTCTTCCCTTCCCGGAGAAAACTTCTCCAACACTGCCAGGGCGTGGGCTGTTTCAAGCGCCGGAATGATCCCTTCCTTCCGGGTGCACAGGAGCGCCGCCTGGAGTGCCTCCTCATCAGTGGCCGCAATTACCCTGGCCCTGCCCGACTTCGCAAGCCACGAGTGCAGGGGACCCACGCCGGGGTAATCAAGACCGGCTGAAATGGAATAGGGCTCTTCAATTTGTCCGTCCCCATCCTGCATTAACAAGGTTTTACTACCATGAATGATTCCCATTCGTCCCAGCAAGGAGGTGGCTGCAGTTTGGCCACTGTTCAAGCCGAGTCCTGCTGCTTCAGCGGAGACCAGTTTTACCCTTTCATCATTCAGATAATGAAAATATGCACCGGCTGCATTACTTCCTCCTCCCACACAGGCAACCATATAATCAGGATAGTTACGACCAATTTTTTCTGAAAGCTGGACCATGATCTCTTCCGAAATGACAGACTGAAAACGGGTAACCATGTCAGGATAGGGATGCGGGCCCACCACCGAACCAATGATATAATGTGTTTCAACAGGATGATTGATCCAGTCCCGGATGGCTTCGTTGGTGGCATCCTTCAGGGTTTTATTCCCACCATAAACCGGTACCACCTCAGCTCCAAGCATTTTCATTTTCTTAACGTTGGGTGACTGCCGCTCCAAATCAAGTGCCCCCATATAGACGATGCAGTTCATCCCCATCAGGGCACATACTGTGGCCGTGGCCACCCCATGTTGTCCTGCCCCGGTTTCAGCGATGATGCGTGTTTTCTTCAGGTGTCTGGCCAGCAGAATCTGGCCTATCGCATTGTTGATCTTATGAGCGCCGGTATGATTAAGATCCTCCCGCTTAAGGAAAATATTTGTTCCATAATGTTCAGACAGGCGATCCGCCCTGAATAGAGGGGTTGGCCGACCCGCATAATCCCGCAGCAATTTCCTGAATTCTTGCTGAAATTGATCTGATTCTATGATTTTCAGATAGTTCTCCTTTAGTTCCCTTATATTGGGATAAAGCATCTCGGGAATATAGGCTCCTCCATATTCCCCGTAAAATCCATTTTCGTCAAGGTCAAAACCCATATTGCTTTATTTTATCCATGTAGCTTTATGTTCTGATTTCATTCATAAATTTCTTCAGCAGGTTGATATCTTTCATCCCGGGGGATAACTCGAATCTGCTATTCACATCAATTCCGAATAGTGCATTGAACCCATGTTTCCTGAATGCATCACCGTCTTCCGGGCCGATTCCCCCGCCAATCAGGTATGGAAGCGGGACAGATATGGTATTTAATAATTCCCAGTCAAATTTTCGGCCGGTGCCTCCATGCTCCCGGCCAGGAGTATCGAAGAGCAAATAGTGCACATCATTTTTATATGCCTCCATGCTCCTTTCAACGCGGCCAGCCATAGGCTTCAATGCCTTGATTATCAATATCCCCTCCTCTTTTAACTCCTGACAGTACCGGGGCGATTCAGTACCGTGCAACTGAACCAGGTCCAATTGGTAGAGGCTGTAGATTTGTTTCACCCTGGATATCTCCTCATTCACAAACACACCAACCTTCCCTATTCCAGGATTTGATATCATGAAAATGGCCGGATCAGGTTTTTCTCCCACAAAACGTTTGGAGAATGGATAAAAAATATACCCGACAAACTCAGGTTCCAGCTCGCATACGGCTTCCACATTTTCAGGATAGCGCAATCCACATACTTTTATTTTTAAAGAGCGATTCATCCCAGGGTCATTACCTGTCATTTAATTCTTTCATAAAACTTCTGCATGCTTCACCCGGATCCTGCTGCTTCATGAAGGATTCTCCAATCAGGAACAGCTTAAACCCTGCCTTGAATAGTTCATGGACCTCCTCTCCGGAGCTTATCCCACTTTCGGATACCGGGATAACTCCTTCAGGTATCTGACCGATCAACTCCATGCTTTTAACAGCATCTACCCTGAAGGTTTTAAGATCACGGTTGTTTACTCCTACAAAACCAATGGTGCTGTGGTATTTTTCCAGGTCTCTCTTATCATGCACTTCGAAAAGTACATGGAGTCCCAGGAAACTGGCCTCAGCAGCAAGTGCCTCCACCTCACCCTTTTCCAGTATTGAAGCAATGAGCAGTACCATGTCTGCTCCATATGCGCTCGCTTCGTGCAGCTGGTAGGGATCAACAATGAAGTCTTTTCTCAACAGCATCAGGTCGGGATATGCTTCCCTCACGAGTTGCAGATCTCTAAAGGATCCTCCAAAAAAATTACGGTCCGTCAGAATGCTCATGGCAGCCAGGCCGGCATCCCGGTATGCGCTTGCCACTTCCACCGGATCTGCTTCCATATTGATGGTCCCCCTGGAAGGAGACTTGCGTTTGAACTCCCCGATGATTCCTGGCTTTACTTTTAGCGCTTCCACATCAATAGTCAATGTTTTCCTCTTGTAACAGGGGAATGTGCTCAGGTTGGAAAGGGGTCTTTTCTGCTTTCGTTTAAGTACCTCGACCCGCTTATGCTCAACGATGGTATCCAAAATATTCATCCTAACTGCTTTCTACCAGGTTTTTAAATGAGCGTAAGGCCGATCCCGATTCCAGAGAATGCCTTGCCCGCTCAAGGCAACTTTCTAATCCATGCGATTCATCCATGCAATAGAGGGCCAGTGCGGCATTGGCAAGCACCACGTCGTTCTGGGCCCGGCTTCCTTTCCCTTCCAGGATCTTAAGAAAGACAGCTGCGGCCTCCTCCACAGTTGTCCCCCCATAAATATCTGAAGGGAGAACCTGGACGAGTCCCAGGTCAGCCGGCATAAAGGTACGTTCAGTCTTTCGGGTGAGGGCTTTAAATCCACCTGTCAATGAGATTTCATCATACCCGTCCAGAGAGTGAACAATACAATATTGTTTCCCCGATTCCTGATAAAGGTAACTATAGAGTCTGGCCACATCAAGACTGAATACACCCACCAGCTGATTCTTTGGGAAAGCTGGATTAACCATGGGCCCCAGCATATTAAAAAAAGTCTTGATTCGCAGGCTCTGGCGAACCGGTGCTACATTTTTCATGGCAGGATTGAAGAGCGGAGCATGCAGGAAACAGATGTTATTACGGTCCATCTCGCGCTTTAATCTATCTGCATCATTGGTAAAGGTATATCCATAATATTCAAGTACATTGGATGAACCACATGCTGATGATACGCTGTAGTTACCATGCTTGGCTACCTTCTCTCCCGCTCCGGCTACCACAAAGGATGTCAGGGTAGAGATATTGAAAGTGTTCTTCTCATCACCTCCCGTACCACATACATCGATGGTGTTGAATTCCGAAAGGTCCACCGGTGTGCACAATTCCAGCAATGCATCCCTGAATCCTGACAACTCTTCCACAGTAATGCTGCGCATCAGGTAGATTGATATGAATGCGGCAATCTCCGCATCGTTGTACTTTCCTTCGGCCATATTTCTGAGGATTAGCTTGGCATCTGCCTTACCCAGGGTCTTATGATCAAACAGGTATTGAAGCGTCTCTTTCATTTGATATCTTTTTGTCCATTCAACCAATTCAGTATCATCCTGCCACCATACTCCGTCAGAACTGATTCGGGGTGAAACTGAAGCCCCCGCACATCAAATTCCCTGTGCCTGATGGCCATGATATAGCCTTCATCATTCTCCACCGTTATTTCCAGTTCTTCAGGGAATGTCTCGTGTTCAACGACCCATGAATGGTATCGCCCTGCATCGAAATCCTCAGGAATTCCCTCCAGCAGATAATCACCCTGTATGACCTGCTTCATCTGTCCAATCACACCGTGATAGACTGTATCCAGGTTCACAATTGAGCCACCGAAAGCCTCCGCAATGGCCTGATGTCCAAGGCAAACACCGAGAATACTTTTGGAGGAACCATATGCTTTGATCAGATCCAGTGTAATGCCAGCTTCATCAGGGATTCCGGGACCCGGGCTAATGAGAATCTTGTCAAACTGAACTACCTCCTCAAGGGCTATCTGATCATTTCGTTTCACAACCACCGGAGCTTTCAGAACCCGTTCAATGTATTGCACCAGGTTGTAGGTAAAGGAATCATAATTATCCAGAACCAATATTTTCATATTCGATTTCATGATCTTAGTTCATTTTCCGGGCCATCTCAATGGCCGATTTTAATGCCGCCAGCTTGTTGTTTACTTCCTGCAACTCACCCTCCTCGGTCGATTCAGAAACAATACCGGCTCCGGCCTGGTAGTAGAGTATGTGATCGCGGGAGAGAAAGGAACGGATCATGATGGCATGGTTGATATCGCCATTAAATCTGATAAATCCGATGGTGCCTCCGTAGTATCCCCTCCTTTTTCCTTCATACTTGTCAATCAGTTCCATGGCCCTGTATTTGGGAGCACCTGACAGGGTTCCTGCCGGGAAGGATTCGGCCATAATCTGGATTGTATTCGCATCCTCGGGCAATATCCCGGAGACTTTCGATACCATATGGATTACATGGGAGTAAAACTGAATCTCCCGGTAATCTTCCACGGTTACTTTATGGGTAGTCCTGCTCAGGTCATTTCTGGCCAGATCCACCAGCATCACATGTTCGGCATTCTCCTTCTCATCCCTGGCCAGTTTTCTGGCCAGTTCCTGATCCTCACGATCATTCCCTGTACGCCTGAAGGTTCCGGCTATGGGATTGATATATGCCTTTCCTTTCTTCACTTCTATTTGCGCTTCAGGTGAAGATCCAAAGAGTTTGTAGCTCCCATAATCAAAATAGAAAAGATAAGGAGATGGATTAATGGATCGCAATGCGCGATATACGTTAAACTCATCGCCGGTAAATGTCTGATAGAATTGCCTGGAAAGTACAATCTGGAATACATCTCCCCTGAAGCAATGCTCCTTTCCCCTGGTCACCATTTGTTTGTAATCCTCATCCGTCAGATTCGACAATTCACTGCCCGAAATATCAAATCCATAGGTTGCAATATTCCTGTTGTGAAGCAGCGTGGTTACACGGTCAATCTCACTCTCCCCTCCGTTCACAATATGTTCGAACAGTAATAACTCATTGGACAGATGATTGACGGCAAGAACAAACCTGAAGAAGTTGTACCTCATTTCGGGGATCTCCTCCTTCTCGGGCATGGGGGATTGAAACTGGATTTCTTCAAAATACTGGACTGCATCATAGGTGGAATAGCCAAACACTCCATCCACGAGCATCTCCTCTCCCCTGGCATCCAGTTCAAAGATTGAAATGAATTGATTAAGCAGATCTACCACGCTGTTTTCGTTGTTCACCATCCGTTGAACCGGATCCTGGCCTGGTAAATTTATACTCACCTTGCCCTGTTGAACCAGGAACTCGGCAAGCGGATCCATGCATATAAATGAGAAAGAGTTCTCCTTGCTGTGATAATCAGAGCTTTCCAGTAATAGCGAACCTGGATATATATCCCTCACTTTCAGGTAAATACTTACCGGTGTTATGATATCAGCAAGTATCTTTCTTCGTTCAATCCTTACCGGAACTTGTTTCATCCATTCTGTTTTTTAGTTGTTTATCTATTCAAATATTCATGTTCGGTCTGGTGCAAAAAAAAAGCCTCCACCGAAGTGGAAGCCTTTTGTTATTGTATTGCACAATGGGGCTAAACCTATGCTCCGGTCTTTCGGGAATAGAAGTGCCACCACCAGTTTATGTGAATCAATGTCATTTGAAATTCTCTTATGGAGGTCAAATTAAAGGAAAGATTTTAATTAATCCAAATTTCACTACATTCGCCTCAAAGAAACCTTTCTTTGATGGCCAAAAAATATTTCAGGAACATCTCTCTCTTTTTCATTATCTGGCTGGCAGTGATGGTGATCTATGCCCTTGCCCATAGGGTCACTGATCTGGATTATCTTTGGAAATTCTTTCTGCTTCCGGCACTTTTTTTGGGTGTGGTTGCTGCCGTCGCCACCACCCTTGAACACCTTTTCACAGTAAAGAAAGGAATCAACTGGATCTTCCTGGTGATTGCCGTGGCCGTTGATCAGGGGATCAAGGCTTACCTTTTTTCTCTGGAATGGGAGTCCATCTCCCTGCCATTGATCAAACCTGTATTTTATATTGAACCCACGCAGAATACCCTGGGCTCATACCTATGGGTTTTGCTGGGACTGAAAAATGGATCACATTTGGTGAACATCATTCTTTTCAGTCTGATAGGGATCATTTTTATCGAGGTATGGCGTTTCTACGTAGTTCGAAAGCGGAATAGTTTCTGGATAAACGGTTTCATCCATCTTTTCCTGGCCGGTCTTGGGGCCAATCTGATCGACAATGCATTCTGGGGAGGATCACTGGATTATGTAACCATAAAACCCTTCTATACCTTTGACCTGAAGGACCTTTACATTACATTGTGTGAACTATTCCTGATCACCGAACTCATTGACAACCGTTTACTAAAACGGTTTCTGAATATGCCAAAGGAAGAGAGCAGGAAATTGAATAAGGATTTTATCCGGTTCATCAAGCATGATTTCCGGATCGGGAACAAAAGAGATGACAGCGATAGGACTGGTCCCACTAAAAACTCACCTGGATCTTCATCACATTAACCATTAATTGTTGACAGCGCTGGATATCATCCACCAGGGAGTAGGTACTAGAGCCCCGCCAATGGTTGAACGGGATACTTTTTAAATATTTCTGCCACAACAGCAGGCAGGTTTTGGGCCCTTTCAGCAGGATCATATATAAGTTCACCGATCGCAGTACAATGCCAGATATGTTTCATAGAGGTGTTATCATACAAATCAACAGATAATGCACGCTCCATGTAATTGTACCTCCAACGGTGACCGGGATAGGGATCCATAGCCTGACGATGGTATACGGTAATTTTTACTGATACTTCACCATTCTCTTCAACATAATCCAAACCCCGCAGCTCCAGTTCCCGGGCAAAAGCTACACGAATCCGTTCCAGCTCCATTCCGGTGATGGTCTTCTTATTTCCATCGGAAAAATCCACGAAGCTATATGTGGAGTACTGGTCAAAATTGCCTGCGTCGTCAATGTCGGAAAAAACCCGCATAGAAGCACCGCAACCGGAGAGGATGAACAGTGCAAATATGGTCAGTGGAATTAATAATTTTTGCATGATGGTTATCCTTATTAATACAACCAAAAAATGCAAATACTATGCCATACTAAATCGCAAATTCTATTTGGGTCAAGGATTCAGAGAGCTCCCATAACTGTAAGGCTGCTTCATCTGTTACCCGCTTTGAATTGGGACGGTCCGGGGCGGGCCATCCTTTCATACGCATGAATCCTCCAGGTCCGTAGTAGCCCCCCTGCTGAACTCCATCAGCAGTGGCGGCATACAACAAAGGCAAAGCCCCCATATCAGCAGGTTGGGCCACCAGCTTATTGGCAAAACTAAATGATCTGACTCCCAGTTTCGATCCCCTCATGAGTGCCCCCTTGGTCTGTAGTTCGGTATCTGCATATCCAGGGTGGGCAGCTGCCGCAGTAACTGCTTTACCTGATCCCGCTAACCTTCTGGCTAACTCTTTTGTAAAGAGTAGGTTGGATAGTTTACTCATGCCATAGGCGCCCCATCTGCTGTATCTTTTGTCCCAGTGAATATCCTCAAAACGAATGCGTCCCGTTTTGTGAGCAGCACTGCTTACATTTACGATTCTGGAATCCATGGTTGCCTCAAGCCTGGGCCATAATAAGGCAGTTAGCGCAAAGTGGCGCCAGATGATTCACTCCAAATTGAAGTTCAAAACCATCCGCTGTTTTGCCATATGGAATAGCCATCAAACCTGCATTGTTGATCTGCAGGTCAAGCCGATCAAAGGAAGTATTAAATTTTTCAGAAAACGCCCTGACAGATCCAAGGTCAGCCAGATCCAACAACCATACATGTGGTTGCAGAGGAGGATTATCTTTAAGGATCTGCTGTCTCGCCTCTTCTCCTTTTTGAACATTCCTGCAAGCCATAATCACCAGTGCTCCATTCAAGGCTAAAGCCCTGGAGGTGTGATATCCCAATCCACTATTGGCTCCTGTAACTACAGCGATCCTTCCTTGCTGGGGGGGTATGTCAGTTAGAGACCACTTCATATGTACAAAGGTTAGATTCTATTTCAAATAAAAAAGTGATGATGCAATAGGGTAATAGTGCTTTCATGCATCTAGTAATTAAAGAGCGTGAAATTAACACTAAAAAACAGATAAAGATGAAAACAGTAAACATAAGCAAAGGTGTCTGGTTGATGGTCATGGCCATTTTCATCAGCGCCGCGGTATATGCCTTGCCGAAAAATGATGAAGAACTGGTTGATACCATTAATTATAAGGCCTATTATGGCAAAGTCATCGACCAACAAAATTCACGAACCCTTCCATTTGCTACCATAGAAGCCATTGGAAGTAACACTGCAACAGTGACCAACATTGATGGAGAATTTATCATTAAAATCTCAAAGGATGCGGATATATCAGTTCTGAAAGTTTCTTATATCGGCTACAGAAACAAAACCATCGGCGTTGATCAGTTCAAGGGCGACAATACTTTGACCATCGAGTTGGATCCCAGCGCAGTGCAGCTCAAAGAGATCACTGTCAGACCCCAGGATGCCATGGCACTGATCGCGGATCTACTTTCCAATGTCAGGAATAATTACAGCTCTGAACCAATGATGATGCGTGGATTCTACAGGGAGACAATCCTTCGGGGCCGCAATTACGTATCCATCTCCGAAGCCGTCGTAGATATCTTCAAAGGATCATACGGCAATGAATTCCAGATGGACCAGGTGAAGCTTTTTAAAGGAAGAAAGAGTGCGGACGTGGAAAGAATGGATACTGTTCTGTTTAAAGTACAGGGTGGACCCAATACCACCATTTTACTGGATGTAGTGAAAAATCCATACGTTCTTCTTTCTGCTGATTACTCCGAAATATATAATTTCCAGATAACCGATGTTATAAATATTGATGACAGGTTGCACTATGTGGTTTCATTCAACCAGAAATCGCATGTGGATGATCCCTTTTATAAAGGGAAGCTGTACATCGACATGGATAAACTTGCCATTTCAGAAGCTGAATTTGAACTAAATACAGAGAATCAGGAGGAAGCAGCCAGGTTATTTATTCAGAGAAAACCAATGGGTATGTCCATCATACCCGAGAGAGCTGCATATCGGGCCAAATATACCATTGAAGAGAACCGCTGGTATTTCAGCTATGCCCGCGCAGAGGTAAAGTTTAAGGTTGACTGGAAAAAGAAATTGTTCAATACTACCTATACAACCATGTCGGAAGTGGCCATTACCGATCGCACCTATGAAGGGATCGAGAAGTTTGCAGCTAAGGAGAGATTCAGGCGTAATGACATCATGGGCGAAAAGGTATTTATTTTCTTCGACCAGGGGTTCTGGGAAGGTTACAATGTGATTGAACCTGATCAGTCCATTGAAAGTGCCATTCGCAGACTTAACCGCAAATACCTGAGAAGAAACGGTTAATCGAGAAGCAGTTTCATTCATATAGCTCAAAGCGCTCTCTTTAAGAATTGTGTAACTTTACCGTCCCTGTACAGGCCACAGAAAGACAGCGCTTTTTAAACTTTACAATGATCCTGAAAGAACAACAGCAACTGAGAAAGATCCAAAAGGGAGATATCGAATCCTTTGAGAAGCTTTTTCACAGGTTTTATTCCGGGCTCAGTGGATACGCTGAAAGTCTAGTCGGAAAAAAGGAGATTGCAGAAGAGGTTGTTCAGGATGTGTTCTACAATATTTGGAAAAACAGGGAAACTTTACGGATCAACAGGAGCTGGCAAAGTTACCTTTACAGGGCGGTGTATAACAATTCCATGATGTACCTGCGGAAGATGCGACGGGAGCAACCCATGGATGAAGGATACACATTGACCCCGGAGGAGAATTCTCCTGATCCATCGCAGCTGATGCAGTTGAATGAAGTATCGGATGTGATCTACAAAACACTGGAGGACCTACCTGAAAGGACCAGGGAAATTTTCCGTTTGAACCGTCAGGAAGGATTGAAATACAGGGAGATCGCCCACAAGCTATCCATATCGGTAAAGACCGTTGAAGCAAATATGGGAAAAGCATTGAAGGCCTTGCGTAATAACCTTGAGAAATATGAACAAGAATAGAGATATCTATATGGCCCGGTTCCTTGCCGGTGAAATGAATGTTAAGGAAGAGATTGCTTTCAGAAACGAAATTGAAGGCAATTCTAAACAATTGTCTGAATTGAAGAAAATGGAAAAGACCTGGAAATATTTTGATGAGAATTCATCTGGCAGAAACAGAGATTCCGTGAAAGCATGGAACAAGCTGCACAGAAGGATTGAAGAAGACGGATT
>CAVQAB010000023.1:0-122058 GCA_963710385.1 uncultured Bacteroidales bacterium
ATGTATAATTTACTCAGCAACTCAGCTACATCTAAATTGGGGGCAGGATTGAAAAGTTGCCTGGAGGAGGGCGCCGAGGTATGGCTTTCTCCCGTGAATGATCCCAAACGAAAGACCCGCTTTACCTGGGAGATGATCCTGATCGACGGAGATTGGGTGGGGATCAATACCTCCAATCCCAATGCACTGGCTTTGGAGTGGGTGAAGGAAGGAGTGATCCCCGGTCTGGAAGGGATGACCGGTTTCAGGAGCGAGGTGAAATGGGAGGACAGCCGGTTTGACCTCTATGGGGAAGGACGCCGGCGGCCGCTGTTTTATTGAGGTCAAGAATGTAACCCTAAAAGAGGGAGACAGGGCACTTTTTCCCGATGCAGTTACCGAACGGGGCCGCAAGCATCTGAAGACCCTGATCCGGGTGAAGAAAACAGGCCTGAGGGCTGTGATGCTCTATGTGGTGCAGCGAATGGATGTCCGGATCTTTTCCCCGGCACGGGAAATTGATCCCGCCTATGCAGAGGCGCTGGATAAAGCCGTTCGACAGGGGGTCGAAGTGATCGTTGCTCAGGCCAGGGTCACTCCCGGAGGGGATCGAATTTCACCGGATCTTGCCGGTGGAGCTATAGTGTACGATTAGCCGGTGGACCTAGTGCTGACTATTGTGTATGGCCTTGTGGAATGATCGGTCGATGCCCCTTCTCCTCGGCATACTGGTATGCCTGGTGCATAAAGGCCTGCAGCCTGAAGTTCAATGGAGGCATCTTCCTGACCGTCGTATGCAATGCTCACATAGGGTATGTCTCCTTTGTCCTTCCGCAACTGGTCCGAGACTGAAGCCACCAGGGTGCCGGGCATGCAGGTGAATGGCAGGATGTTGGCAATGCCGGAGATCCCCTTGTCCGCCAGGATGGCCGATGTGCCCAGGTTCAGGGCCGGGTCGCCGTCATAGTGCCGGTGCACGTAGGGGCCACAGGCATTCAGCATATCCTTCACAGCCACCTCCTTGTCTTCATCAAATAATCCATGGAAGGGCTTGGCAATTTTTCTGGCAGTACGCTCCTGGAAGTATTCCTGGAGTTTGGATTTGACCACCCCTTTGAAATCACCCTTCCACTTGCTGTCGCGGGTATAGCGGATGGTCGAGTAGGAGAGCCACTCTGCAAAAGGTGCGATCCAGGTTTCGGCTCCAAATTTCTCCAGCCTGGATCACCAGGTGTGCACTGCAGAAATCATTGTCGCGCATAAAGATCTCACCCACCATGGCAATCACCGGCTTTGCGCTTTCCGTTGGACAGGGGGATCTGGGTGAAAGGAGAAGGCAATCCTGGCCAGGGTATCTGTCAAATCTCCACCCCCGTTCTCAATAGCAGGTGACCAGGTCGGCCAGGGCCTGCTGATAGACCTTCTCGGTATTTCCGGGAATCAGTTCGTAGGGTTTCCGTTCCTGCTTCATCTTCCGGATCATATCCATGGCCACAAAGCCTTTCCAGACATTGAGCCTGAACTTTCCACCATGTCCGGCCGACATATCTTCATAGGAATCGTCGTTGCTGGGAGCAATGATCTCTGTCTTTTCATAACCCAGCCTGTCGAACAGCACCCGCTGGAACCGGTTGTATTGTCCAAACCGGCATGGACCATTGTGGTCGGGCATAAAGAAGCTGACTTTGGCCGGATCGACTCCCGGATCCTTCAGCTTCTTCAGGAAACTTCCGGTGGTGGCGATCATGGGGAAACACTCCCTGGCCGAGGTGTACTTTCTGGCCAGGTCCAGGTCCTCCTGGGTCTGCATGGGCAGTGATTCGGAATTGATGCCAAAACTCCTGCAAACAGCTGCAATCACATAGGACGCATCGTTCATGTAGGGGAAGTAGAGCATCCGGTCCTTCATGGGAGAAGAGGCCATTATTCCCGGGGTATAGACCTTCTTCTTCTTCTCTTCGCCCATCCTGGAGCCTTTCAGGCTATCGAGGAAGGCCTCGTACCGGGTAATCATTCCTGCATCGGCACCATGCTCATCAATCTCAATCTCCATATAGGGTTTGCCGGCCATCTCCTCATGCACAAAGTGGGCCAGGAAGGAGTCGGGACCGCATCTGAAATTACCCATGTAGATGCCATGAAGGCGCTTGTCTCGGGCAATGATCCTGGCAGCTGCAAGGATGCGCTGACCGTTGGGCCAGTACATTTTGTTGTAATCTTTGGTTATGTCTTCATCTGCCAGGGGCAGGTAGTCCATGGGAATGGGCAGCACATCCAGGTTGATCAGTTTCTCCACCATGCTCAGGTTGAGGGCAGGATCGCCTGTATTGTAAGGACGTGCCGATGATGACCAGACACTCCTTGTCTTCGGGCAGATTGGCCATCACTTCTCGTCCGCGAGCTTTGACCCGATCTTCAAAAATCATCCTGCTTCGCGTCGGCCTTCTTCATGGCCTCCACGATCTGCTTTTTACTGAGTTTGAATTTCTTTCCAAAGTAATCGTACAGCTCCTTTTCAACCACCTTTCCGTAGTAGCGGAAATTTAGGGTGGGGGTTAGCAATTTATCCCTTTGTTCCTCAGGCAGGGAGGCTCTTACCATAAAGGGAACGGTCTGTACCCAGGGACAATTGCAGTTGGAGGTGGGATTGTCCTTCTCGGCCTTGGAATTGATGATGAAAGGAGTGAAGATATAATCCACCTTCCCCTCCAGCATCTCGTAAATATGACCATGCATCACCTCCACCGGGAAGCAGGTTTCTGCCACAATCAAGCTCAGCGATTTTTTGATGGTCTGGTTGTCGGTTTCGTCCGATACCACCACGTTGAATCCCAGCTCTTTAAAGAATGTACTCCAGTAGGGGAATTGCTGGTAGAAGACCATCAGTCCCCGGGGGATCCCGATGGTAGGTTTGCCTGGGGTAATCCCTGGTTCAAATCCATCGGTGAGCATCCCGATGCGCTCCTCGAAGTAATTGGGGATTCCCTCTCCTTTTCCTTTGCGTTCATCCAGTTCATACTTCTCGCACCTTCCCCCATAGAAAAGGGGCTTCTTCTCTCCTTCGATTCGCACCCGCCTGATCTCGCACTGGTTGGAACAGGCCTTGCAGGTGAATTTATCCACCTTGTAGGGAATCTTACTGATATCAAATCCCTTGAACCGGGTTTCCAGCTTGTTCTGCTTGATATGATCGCGGGCCAGCATGGCAGACACCAATGGCTCCGGTTACATCAAAGTGGGGAGGAATATGAATCTTCTTACCGGTTACTTTTTCAAAGGCAGCCACCACGGCCCTGTTGTTGGTTACTCCACCCTGGAAAAGAATGTGATCACCGACGCGTTTTTTGCGGACTACCTTCTGGATGTAGTTATGCACAATGGAGTAGGCCAGTCCGCCCACCAGGTTTTCCTTTTCCACTCCCTTCTGCTGGAAGGCATTCAGGTCCGATTCCATAAACACCGTACATCGGTCACCCAGTCCGGCCGGCTGACATGCACCCAGGGCCATCTCCCCGAACTCTTCGATGATGTTGATATCCAGTTTTTCGGCCTGCTCCTCAAGGAAGGAACCGGTTCCGGCAGCACATACCTTGTTCATCTCAAAATCGACCACCACTCCGTTGTCAATACTGATGTACTTGGAGTCCTGTCCGCCGATCTCAAAAATGGTATCCACCTCCGGATCAAAAGCAATGGCAGCAGTGGCCTGGGCGGTGATTTCATTTCGGATCAGGTCGGCGCCAATAAAATCGCCGGTCAGGTAGCGTCCCGATCCGGTGGTACCGGCGCCTTTGACCACCACCCGGTCGCCCACCTCTTCATAGATCTCTGACATGCCCTTGCGAATGGCTTCCAGAGGCTTACTGGCGGTGGGCAGGTACCGGCGTGCAATCACCCGGTTCTGATCATCAATCAATACCACATTGGTACTCAGCGATCCAATATCCAGACCCAGGTAAACCTCGTATTTCTCCTTTGATTCGGGAATTTTATAAACTTCTCTTTTAATATCTGATTCCGCTGCCACAAGCGGATCAAAGGATTTTCCCCTGGATTTTTCACCATGGATGTAGTTATCCAGCTCTTCAGTTCCTTTATATTTTTCTCCCTTATCAGATTCGGAGGTCATGGTATTGAATACTGCTCCCATGGCACCCATGGAAGTATTGTGTTCGGGAATCAGGAGCTCATCCTCCTTGGCTTCCAGCAGTTCCCTGAAGGCCCTGATCATTCCAATATTGGAAGATACCCCTCCCTGGAACATCACCGGGAATTGAATGGTCTTTCCCCTTCCCAGGGAACTGATGAAATTACGGGCCACTGCAAAACAGAGACCGGCCACAATATCATGAACCGGTGTGGCAATCTGCTGCAGGTGGATCATATCACTTTTGGCGAATACGCTGCAGCGACCTGCAATACGTGGAGGATCCTCCGATTTAAGGGACAAGTTCACCAAACTCTTTTTCAATGGAAATACCGATGCGGTTGGCCTGCTGGTCAAGAAACGATCCTGTACCTGCTGCACAAAGGGTATTCAGTTCAAAATCTGAAAGTCTGGAAGCATCCTTTTCAGCTCATCCATGAAGATCAGCTTGGAATCTTCTCCACCCATCTCAATGATGGTCCTTACCTGTGGATAAAGTCTGGAAACTGAAGTGGACTGTGCAACGATCTCGTTTACATAGGTGCCTCCCACGAGCTCGGCAGCCAGTTTACCGCCTGTGCCGGTGAAACTCAATTGGCCGAATTGTTCAATGGAATAGATTTTCCCCAGATTGTCCAGGATCTCTTTCAGTTTATCAAAAGGTTTGCCGTGGCTGTAATCATATCGATCTGTGATGATTTTACCATCACCATCCATGACCACTGTATTGATGGAAATGGAACCGATATCAAATCCGAATTGGTAACTGGAATTCATAGTCAAATCTTAGAGCGTTCGCGGGTTTCAGGCTTAGTGTTCAATTAGTTCTCAGAGTGTAATAACCAACCCCAACAGGCTGTTTTCTTTAGTGTTGTGAAAGGCAAAATAGAAAAAATTGAGTATATTATGATTGAAGGTATGCAGTATCGAATTTAATTAGAATCATTCTAAATAATTCTCCAATCACATATGATCCCAAATCCAATATGGAATTTCTACAGTGAGGATAAAAAATCTACCACTTTATTGCTGTCTTCAGCTGCGTTCACCTCAGAGTCCTTATAGATAAGGTTTCCCTTTCGATCGAGGATGAAAGTCCACCGTTGAATGGTGGTCCCCCGTGCCAGGTCAAGTGTTTTCCCTTGATTTCCCGTTGATGGTTCCACCCTCGTTTTGCGGGACATCAAACAAGGTGGCAATGGCCCCCGATTCATCTGCCAGCAGGGTGAAATTCAACTGGTGCTCAAGGGCGAAAAGTCCAAGGGTTTCAGGCTTATCACCCGAAACACCAACCACCTGTGCCCCCACCTTTGCCAGATCACCTTTCTGGTCACGATAACTGCAGGCCTGATCAGTACATCCTCCCGTAAAGGCAGCAGGATAAAAATAGACCACCAGGTAATCAGCCGATTTAAGTTGCTTTTTTAAAACCCAGCTGGATCCATCCTGATCCAGTGGCAGTGAAATTGGGTACTTTTTCGCCCAGTTTTACCTGAGAAAAAGCCAAACCAAATGTAACTGTGATAAGGGCGATGGAGCAATAGTATCTTTTCATGATTTCCGGAATTAAATTATCTAGCACAGCAAAATTAGTACATTATCTCTTTAATAAAGCTGATTATTTACTTAGTTTGTATAAAATATAACGAATAGTGGTTGCTCAGTACAAGCACCTTTTTGGACCAGTTCCTTCTCGCAGGTTGGGTATGTCGCTGGGGGTTGATTTGATCCCCCATAAGATCTGTTCTCTCAACTGTGTCTACTGTGAATGTGGTCGTTCCACCAATCTGACCATTGAACGCAGGGAGTATGTTCCGGTTGAAGATGTATTCCGGGAGCTAAGCGATTTCTTCGAAAACAACCCCGACCCCGATTACATTACATTTTCCGGAGCTGGCGAACCTACCCTGCATTCTCAAATTGGAAATGTGCTTAAATTCCTGAAAGTGTTGAGGCCTGAAGTTCCTGTTGCTGTCCTGACCAATGGAAGTTTATTCAAAGATCCTGAGGTAAGAAAGGAGCTCATGTTGGCTGACCTGGTATTGCCTTCACTGGATGCAGCCACCCATCAAGCATTTCGCAGGATCAACAGGCCCTTCGGTAAACTATCCATTGATGATTACATACAGGGCCTTGTGGATTTTGGCAATGAATATGGGGGAGAGATATGGTTGGAAGTATTCATATTACCAGGTTACAATGATGACATGGATAATATCCTGGCCCTGAAGGAGGCACTAATGAAGATCAATCCTCACCGGATCCAGTTAAATACCCTTGACAGGCCGGGAACACTTGAAGGATTAAAGGCAGCTTCACGGGCAGAGCTTGAAAGGATTGCGGCTATTTGGAATTTGGATCATGTGGAGATAATTGCACCTGTGAAGGAGCGTCAGGATGTGAAATCCTACCGCAAAGATACAGAGAGCGCTATACTTGAAACCATTTCCAGGCGACCTTGCACATTGGAGGATCTGGAGAAGATCCTGGGGCTTCATATCAATGAAATCAATAAATACCTGGGAGTGATGGAAGAATCCGGGATGATTGAAACCACCACACAGACACGAGGGATCTTTTATCAGCTTATAAAATCAAAATAATATCTTTTTAACCATCATGAGAACGATCTTTAGTATCCTCTTAGTAACATTCGTAATGTTCCTTTCCAAAGCCCAGGAACCGCTGGACTATTTTTTACCGGATGATGTAAGCTACCAAAAGGAGATTCCGACACCTGAGCAGTTTTTTAAACAACAGTTAGGGGAGTGGCATTTGACACACGACCAGGTATTAAATTATTTACGTGAAATTGACCGTATTTCTGATCGGGCCATCCTGTATGAATATGCACGTACCTTTGAGAATAAACCCCTGATTCATATGGTGTTTACATCCGAAGATAACCATGAAAATCTTGAGGAATTAAAGAGCCTGCACGTAAAGTATTCCAATCCCGGGGAAAATATCTCCATAGAGGGTGTTCCCCTGGTAGTAGCTTTAACATATGGAGTGCATGGGAATGAATCCAGTGGGCCAAACGCTTCTGTATTAACAGCCTACCACCTGGCAGCAGCCCAGGGTGAGAAGATTGATCAGCTTTTAGACAATACCATTATCATCGTTGATCCCTGCTTAAATCCAGATGGTTTTACAAGACACAGCACCTGGGCAAATATGCATCAGGGTGCAATGGCCTCAGGAGATAACAATTCAAGACAGTTTTATGAAGGTTGGCCAAGTGGAAGAACAAATCATTACTGGTTTGATTTGAACCGAGATTATTTGCTTTTGGTAAATCCTGAAAGCAGAGGACGTGTGGCAAAATTTCACGAGTGGAAGCCAAACGTTGTCACTGATCATCATGAGTCATCACCTAATTTTTCATTCTTCTTTCAACCGGGTGTACCCAGCAGAAATAATCCATTAACTCCCAGCGGTAACTTTGAACTCACCAACGAAATTGCAAAATACCATGCTAAGTATTTTAGACGAGATTGGCTCTCAATATTTTTCCGAAGAACAGTTCGATGACTATTATTTTGGGAAAGGATCAACCTACCCTGATATTAATGCTGGAATTGGAATTTTGTTTGAGCAAGCTTCAGTCAGGGGAAGAATACGTGAAACTTCAAATGGTTTGAAAAAACTTGCGCTTAGTATTAAGAATCAATTTACCGTTACGCTTTCAACCCTGGAAGCTTCCATGAATCTGCACAATGAATTACTGAACTATCAAAAGGATTTTTATAAAAGTGCTTTGGAACTGGGTGAAAAAAGTGAAACTAAAGCCTATGTTTTTGGGAGTGAAACGGATAAGGTGAAAACACAGAAATTTGTGGGATTCCTGAACCAGCATCAGATTGAAGTATATCAAGGTAAGTCGAAAGGAAGATATATTGTCCCTGTTAAGCAAAAACAATATCGCTTGCTAACATCAATTTTTGAAGAGGTGACTTCTTTCAAGGACACAGCTTTCTATGACGTTTCGACCTGGACGATGACCCATGCTTTCGATGTTCCTATCACCCGCTTAAGCGCTGTGAAGGATATCCAAATTTCAGATCAGCCTGTAACTGCGGAAAAAGTTGAGGGGAAGATCATAGGCGGCAATAGCAGCATTGGTTATCTTTTTCGCTGGAACGAATATTCAACACCCGAGGCACTTTATCAACTGCAAGAGGCCGGATTAATAACCAAGGTTGCCACAAAAAGTTTCATATTCGAGATCAATGGAAAGGAAGAAAATTTCATTCATGGAACCATCCTTGTTCCTGTCCCTCAACAGGATCTAAATCAAGAGCAGATATATGACGTTGTTTCAGACATTGCCAAAAGAACCGGAATTGACTTTTTTAGTCTCACAACCGGTCTTTCACCCAGCGGAATTGATATGGGCAGTCCAAGTTTTTCGGGTTTGA
The DNA here is from genome assembly GCA_963710385.1 of uncultured Bacteroidales bacterium. Taxonomy (GTDB): domain Bacteria; phylum Bacteroidota; class Bacteroidia; order Bacteroidales. Next base: position 8,548 of record CAVQAB010000023.1, read on the forward strand.
AAAAGCCTGAAATATTAATGTTCGTAGGGGGAAGCACAAGTTCCTATCTGGCAGGTGAAATCTGGCATTTGTTCGATCAGAATTATCATATCCCTATCACTTTCACCCCTTCCGAAAGACTGGGCTCAATGGACCTGAACAGATACAATCATATAATCCTGCCAGGAGGGTCTTTCAAAGAATGGAGTAAAAATGATGTTCAAAAGTTAAAAACCTGGGTTGAAAGTGGGGGTATCCTTATTGCCTGTGGCAATGCTTCTAATTGGGCCACAGAGAGTGAATTGGGAAAAACCAAGTTCAAAGAAACTGTTCCGCCGGATACCACAAAGTATTTAAATTACAATGAACAGGAAAAGGAATCAAGGTTACATCTGATTGGAGGTACTATTTTTAATACAAAACTGGATATGACACATCCCCTTTGTTATGGCTATTTGAAAGAAGATTTATCCATTATAAAAAGAGGGACGTCCGTAGCCAATTCCCTGGGCATAAAATATTCGGAACCGGTAAAGTTTGATTCCCAACCATATGTGAGTGGATGGGTTTCGAAAGAAAACCTTGAGCGGATCAAAGGGGCCCCTGTGGTTTCAGTTCAATCCATTGGGCAAGGTAAATTAATCAGCTACCATGAAGATTTAAATTTCCGGGGAATCTGGCTGGGGACCAACAAATTATTTGCAAACGGTGTATTTTTTGGGAACATGATCCGGTAAATTGTTTTCATAACTCGTGACCAAGCGATATTCTGAAAGTATGAGCCAGGGGTGAGTTTTGGCCTTGAACTGGCAATAAATAGGAAACATCAAATGTGAGTAACCTGAATCTGGCACCCAATCCAAATGTAAAATACTTTCGGTTTCCTTTTGTAGCATGCTCATGGAAATACCCTGTTCGAATGGCAAGCTTTTTCCTAAACCAGTATTCTGTCCCTAAACAATAGATTATCTCATGCATCTCTTCCAGGAACACACTTCGTGAGCCATTCTCCTGGAGGACTCCCGGCGCATCATATAATGACTGGAACATCCCGGCAAGTAACGATTGCGGAGCTTCCCTCCCATACAAAACTAAAAGATTTCCTGTAGCTGTATCAATATCATAAACGGGCGGAGTGGGTACCAGGAGTTTAATTGCATCAGCATTTAAGGAGATTGAATGAGTTTCATTGATATGGTAGAGGAATCTTCCACCTATCCTCAGGTTCGTGGGGATGGGCATTTTTTCAGCATCTCTGGTATAGGAAATTGGTGAACCAATGTTCGATAAATTTAATCCCAGCGCCCATTGAGCATTCTTTTCCCTAACCAGAATGTCATCCTGGTAGTAGAGTCCAAAATCTCCAGCCAGTGAAGTGCCAGGTTTCATCTCTTGTCCGCCAGGGCCAATTTGACTTTCTACTAGATCCGAGTGAATATATCTGAGGACAATGCCTCCGGAAAAATGATCAGTGAACTTCCGGGAGTACCCTGCATCCACAGCAATCTCCTTTGGATGAAATACACCAACAATTGTTCCTCCCGGGGCATTAAAAAATGTTGTTGTTCCAAGTGAGAAATAGCGCAATGAACCGCTGATAGTATTCTTATCATTGGGTTTATAATACCCGGCAAGATAGAGGTGGGCAATATCAGGAATCAGATTTGTGATCCATGGTGTGTAGGTTAACGACACTCCGCCCCTCCCTTCAATGAAAGCATATTTAGCTGAATTCCAGTGCTGCGAATACACATCCGGCAGTGAGGCTGCACCCACATCACCCATACCGGCGGATCTTGCATCTGGTCCAATAGTCAGGAAAGGTACTGAAGTCGGGATCGAATTTAATTGAGATCCGATCAGGTTGCTGATACCTATCTGTCCTTTTGTGACAATAACTGAACAAATAAGAATGGAAATGAGGAGTGCTGTTTTTTGCCACATGCTTAGTAATAAAACGCGATACCCTACCTCATATTGCAATCTTTTAGCGGGAAAATCTTAAATCCTGAGCCTTGTTGAATGTGCCATGATCCACGTCGCCCCCCCTTATTCGCATTATCTCTTCAGCATCCTGATAACTTTATGAAAAGCGTAATTTTAAATATCATACTTGTATGTTAATTGATTTCACTTCGTTGAGCTACCCTTCGCTACGGTTTGGAAAGCAATAACCTTTTGTATCCATTTATACTGTGTTTAGTTCCGCGCTTTACTAAAGAATTTGAATATCGAATTTACTTTATTTGTTTCGTCAGGTTATTTAACTTGGTATTCTCATTTACATGTTTCCCGATGTCAATTTCAATAACTTAAAATTTACACTATGGCCACAACAAACAAATTTCCATCGCGACGTAACTTCCTCAAGGGAGTTATGATCAATGGTGCTGCATTGTCAGCCGTGCCACTGGGATTATTAGCTAGTGAAAGCACAATTCCGGCACCGGCAAAAAAAGTAACAGCCCCCAGGCTGCCGCTAAAGATCTATTTGAATACACGTGAGGGATACTTCTACAGAGATCCCGTCAGTGCTGAGTTTCGTGAGAAAATACTGAAGATATCACCTGAAATCTCCCTTACGGAGGACGAGCAGGCTATCCCTGAGGTAAATGCATGGCTTGGCCCGATAAACAGTGAACAGTTTAAAATGGCCCGAAATCTTCAATGGGTTCACAGTACCTCTGCGGGAGTGGAAAAATATCTGTTTCCGGAAATGGCTGAAAGTGATGTTTTGCTAACCAATGCAAAAGGATGTTTTGCACCCAGCATCGCTGAACATACATTCGGAATGCTCTTTGCCCTCACCCATAGCATAGGGGCACAGATCAGGAATATGTCTGAGGGCAGATGGTATAGAACGCCTATGGATGAGGTCTTTGAAATGAAAGGAAGGACAATGGGCATTGTTGGTCTGGGAGGTATCGGCAGCCAGGTCGCCCGCCGTGCCCGCGCCATGGATATGAAGGTAATCGCTGTTGATATTGTACCAAAATACAAGGAACAGGTCGGGGACATCTGTGACGAAATCCGGCTGGTGCAGGATGATGGTCTTTCCTGGTATTTTCCGAATTCAGATGTGATTGTCCTTGCTGCTCCTCATACAAAAGTTAGTGAGGGGATGATTGGCAGTGAACAATTCGGTATGATGAAGAAGACTGCATACTTCATTAATGTTTGCCGTGGGAAACTCGTACAAACTCCAGCACTGGTGGATGCATTGAAAGCCGGACAAATGGCCGGAGCGGGCCTGGATGTGGTTGATCCGGAACCCTGCCTGCCGATCATGAATTATGGACGTTTCCAAATGTGATCATTACCTCCCATATATGCCGCCCGGTCACAGTTCAACCAGAGATAGATCGTACGCTGTCTTTGTTGAAAATGTATACCGGTATGTAAATGAATTGCCCATGCTGAACCTGGTGGATAAGGAACTGGGATTTTAATCAAATCTAATAGGAGATATTGTTATGAAAAATCAAATTATGCTATCTGCATTGATCGTTCTTATTGCTGGTATACTTATAGTACTATGCGTATTCTAGAGATAAAAACAAGGTTTGGAAGAACGCTTACAAAGGCTTACTATCCTGATGATTGTAGGTGATGATAATGAAACAGCAGAACCGGGCCATGGAACCGGAGACGTCTTTATTCGGAATCACCTCGAGAAGGTGCTGGGCCATGAGGTAATCCTGTTTATTGAAACCGAATCACAAAGCACACTCTATGAGGCTGTTGATTTATCCGATTTAGTGATTGTATCCGAATCAACAATGTCACTGAGACTGCGAGATAAGCTGAAATCAGTCACAATCCCGGTCTTAAATTACGAGGCTTTTATCCAGGATGACATGGGGATGACAGCGCGAGAGCCCTCCGGCGATCCAGGTGAACCTGAAGATTTCGCTTATGGTGTGAGGGATAAGGATACAGGAATCGATATTATAAAGTCCGGTCATCCACTGGCAGCAGGACTAAAAGGGCATGTCACCATCTACAAGGAACCCAAACAGGTCACATGGGGTAAGGTTGGAGAAGACGCTAATGTGATAGCCACTCTGACGGGTAAGAAGGAAGCAGCAGTAATCTATCTCTATGATAAAGGTTCCAAACTATTCGATGGCACAGAAGCAGCCGGAATGCGAATTGGCTTCTTTATTGAAGAAGAAAATATAACGGGCACATCGAACTTTATGACCGAGGAGGGATTGCGCCTGTTCGATGCAGCGGTAAAATTCGCGCTGGAATCGGGAAACGAATAGTTTAACCAGCGTTAAAAGAAAAACCGGGCATAGAATCCATTTCGTAATATTCAATCTGCAGGGTATATTGTGTTTACGGTACAAGATATGTGCTTAAAAAATGATGCCCCATCCAGAGATAACGCGAACATTGACGCCTGCTTATGCTATAATGCGGTCAAAATGCTTTCGCGCAGAAGGTCGCTTCAGGTTGGGATGAGTTTTATTGTAAAGGAACATGGGGATGGAATTGTTATGAAGTACCAATCGACACAATTTGGTTTGATGAATAACTCCAACACCTTAAGATTGAAACCCAAAGGATAGGTCTCTTTGTAATTAATTAAATTCTTCAATGTCCTTCTCCGATGAAAAAGCAGCTATAACAAAAATGCTGTAACTGCTTGATAATCTGTGTGGAGCATATCGGAATCGAACCGATGACCTCTTGACTGCCAGTCAAACGCTCTAGCCAACTGAGCTAATGCCCCAATGCGTGGCAAAATTATTAAAAAAATCGCAAGTACAAAAGGGTAGTCTTGGCAGAATTTTTGTAGTATTTCTGATTGTATAATTGATAGGTTTGATCTAAATTCTTTTTGAATTATATTAAGTAAATCACTATTTTTATTGCCCAAATTCACAACGACATGGAACTTAAGAAATCAAAAAAGGCAGATCTGGAAAAAAGAAAAGGGATGTTCATCGAGATCGGACTGGTTGTAGCTCTCTCCATTGTACTGGTAGCTTTTGAGTGGACCAAAGGTGAAGATAAGGATGATGATTCGGATGTGGTATCTGAGATCCAGTTTGAGGATGAGATGATGCAGATCACTCGCCGGGAAGAGCCCAAACCGGAACCCAAGCCCGAGCAACCCAAGGTTGCGGAGGTACTTGATATCGTTGATGACGATGTGGAAATCGAAGATGATTTCGATTTCGATATGGAAGCCACCGATGATACAGAATATGATTTCACCACCATGATGGGTGACGATGATGAAGATATTGAAGAGGAGGAGGTATTCTACATTGTGGAAGATATGCCTACTTTCAATGGAGGTGAACCTGCCACTGAATTCAGGAAGTATATTGCACAGAACCTCAGGTATCCTGAAATTGCTGCAGAAAACGGCATCAGCGGACGTGTGATTGTTCAGTTTGCGGTAAATAAAGCAGGAAAGGTTGTGGATGCAGTTGTTGTTCGTAGTGTTGACCCGGCTCTGGATAAGGAAGCCATCAGGGTGGTTATGTCCTCACCCAAATGGACCCCTGGAAAGCAGCGTGGAAAAGCAGTAAAGGTACTCTTTACTTTCCCCATTAACTTCGTGCTGCAATAAGAATATTAAAGACATATGTTGATAAAAGCCGGCCTCAAGCCGGCTTTTTTATTGGCATATAGCACTTTAATTTAGCTAGCTCGTTAAAACCATATTAACCATGCAAAAGATTTTTACTTTATTTCTTGCAGCCTTCTGCTTGTCCGGTTGTGGATCCACCACCAAGAAATTGCAGCAGGGAAATTATGATGCTGTAATTGACAAGACTGTAAAAAAGCTGATCAGAAATCCGGATGCTGAAGATGCAGCTGAGATGGACAGGGCCTATCGCCTGGCCAATGAACGGGATCTTGAACGGATCAAATTCCTGAAGATGGAAAACAATCCGGATAATTTTGATGAGATCTTCAGCCGTTACAATATGCTGAAGGAACGTCAACGGCAAGGTCCGGACTGTAACTCCTCTGACTGTGGATGGAAAAACCTTCAGTTATGAATATGTGGATTACGATGCTGAGATGATTGCTGCCAAACGAAAGGCAGCAGATTTCTTCTATAACAATGGGAAAGGACTGCTTGAAAATGCCCTTCAAAAGGAGGATTACCGGGAGTGCCTACTATCAGTTGATGAAGGCATCAGAATATAGCGGCGGACAGTTTGAGAATATGGATGCACTTGATCTATGATGCCCGTATGAAAGGAATCAGCCGGGTAATCGTTGAGGTGACCAACCAGACACCCCTCCAGTTGCCTCCCAGGTGGAAGAGGATCTGATCTCTTTTGATACCAGGGGACTGGGCAATGAATGGGTGGAGTATCATTTCAAACATGTGGATGAAGATGCCAGTTACGATTATGTGGTGATTGTGAAGCTGCTCTCAATCATGGTTTCTCCCGATGATGTGAAGGATACAGACGCAGATCTTCAACAAAGAAGATCTCCGATGGATTTGAATATGTCCTGGATGCAAATGGGAATGTGATGAAGGATACAGCAGGCAATGATATCAAATTGCAGAAGTTCAAAGATATTACCTGTACCCTGATTGAAACGCAACAATTCAAAACCGTGGAGATCAGGGGAGAAGTGGAGATTCTATCCATGAATCCCGAACGACTGATACAGAAGGAACCTTTTGGTGCCACCAATCAGTTTGAGCACTCTTCGGCCAGGGCCATTGGGGATGTGGGAGCACTCTACTGAAGAGGCTTTGAAGAAAACCCAGCAGGAGAAGATTCCCTTCCCTACTGATGTGGAGATGGTGATGATCTGTACGGAAACCATCAAGCCGGCCATTCGAAATGCCATTTATGCCAACCGGCAATATATTAAGTAATAGCAAAACCTCTGACATATTAAGCCTCGTTTGCAATGAGCAGACCCTTTGGGGTCTCTTTTTATTGCTACTTTTGCAGCCTTATTTAGTTCTATGGGAGATTATTGGGATCATAGACCATTACCCGGAGACAGCTGTACTGGTAGGAGTGATCAATCAGGACCAGACCGAGGAGATGGCTGCGGAGTATCTGGAGGAGCTTGCATTCCTGGCGGAGACAGCCGGGGCTGAACCAACGTGCTGTTTTTACACAGCGACTGGAGGTTCCCCATCCCAAAACCTTTATTGGTTCAGGTAAGCTGGCAGAGGTGAAGGAGTTTGTGAAGGAGGAGGAGATCGATATGGTAATTTTTGATGATGAACTAAGCCCCTCACAGCTGCGAAATATTGAACGGGAACTGAAATGCAGGATTCTGGACCGCACCAATCTGATTCTGGATATTTTTGCAGGCAGGGCCCAGACAGCTCATGCCAAGACCCAGGTGGAGCTGGCCCAGTACCAGTACCTCCTGCCCACGGCTGACCCGGATGTGGACTCACCTGGAGCGACAACGGGGAGGGATCGGACTGAGGGGTCCCGGTGAAACAGAGATCGAGACGGACCGAAGGATCATCCGCGATAAGATTGCCAAGTTGAAGGAGCAGCTTGACAAAGATTGATAAGCAGATGATGGTTCAGCGAAAGAACCGGGGAAAGATGGTCCGGGTGGCCCTGGTGGGATACACCAATGCCGGAAAATCCACCCTGATGAATCTGCTGAGCAAGTCCAAGGTATTTGCCGAAGATAAACTATTTGCCACCCTGGATACCACGGTACGAAAAGTGGTGGTGGAAAATCTTCCCTTTCTGCTCTCCGATACGGTTGGATTTATCAGGAAATTGCCCACCCACCTGGTGGAGTCTTTTAAATCGACCCTGGATGAAGTGCGTGAAGCCGATGTTCTGATGCATGTGGTGGATATTTCGCACCCCAATTATGAGGAGCAGATCGAGGTGGTGGAAGACACCCTCAGAGAGCTGGGTAGCAGGTGATACCCCGACCATGCTGGTATTCAATAAGACCGATGCCTTTACCTATATCGAAGAAGGATGAGGATGATCTTACCCCTTCCACAAGGGAGAATCTGAGCCTGGAGGATCATGAAACGGAATGGACCGGAATACATCCTGAGGCCCTCTTTATTTCTGCCCTGCAGAAATCCAACATTGATGAATTGAAGGATCAGCTATATCAGAAAGTAAAGGAGATCCATGTGAAGCGTTATCCCTACAACGACTTCTTTACTAGTCTAGCTTAGTACCAATCCTTTTTCCACCATGTATTCGGCAATCTGAACAGCATTCAGTGCAGCTCCTTTTTTAATCTGGTCACCCACACACCAGAAGGCGATCCCTTTTGGATTGGTAGATGTCCTTGCGGAGACGTCCCACAAAAATATCATCCTTACTGGCCGATCCCAGGGGCATGGGGTATATATTTTCGCAGGATCGTCCTGCAGGGTGACACCCTGGAGCTTCCGAAAGTGCTTCTCTACACCTTCGCAGATCAAGCTCCTCTTCAGTCTCCACCCAGATGGCTTCAGAGTGGTTGCGCAGCACCGGAACACGCACACAGGTGGAGCTTACCTCGATGTCGGAATGCATGATTTTCCGGGACTCATTGTACATTTTCATCTCTTCCTTGGTGTATCCGTTCTCTGTGAACACATCAACATGTGGAATCAGGTTCAATGCCAGCTGATACTGGAATTTCTCCACCGTAACCGGATCACCGGCAGCAATCTGGCGGATCTGCTCTTCCAGCTCTGCCATGGCAGCAGCTCCTGCGCCACTGGCAGCCTGGTAGGTGGCTGCATGCACCCGGCTGATGGGAGAGAGGTCGTTGATGGGTTTCAGGCAGACCACCATCTGGATGGTGGTACAGTTGGGATTGGCAACAATGTTCCTGGGGAGATGATGCAGATCTTCGGGATTTACTTCGGGGACCACCAGGGGTACATCCTCGTCCATCCGGAAGGCACTGGAGTTATCGATCATGATGGTTCCATGTTTGGTGATGGTGGATGCAAACTGTTTGGAGGTGCCTCCACCGGCGGAGGTTAAAGCGATATCTATGTCTTTAAAATCGTCATTCTCCTTCAGCTCTTTTACGGTAAGGGTTTCACCCTTAAAGGAATACTTGCTACCTGCACTTCGGGCAGACCCAAACAATACCAGTTCATCCAAGGGGAAATGCCCTCTCCTCGAGTACACGCAGGAATTCCTGTCCTACGGCTCCACTTACTCCAACTACTGCAACTTTCATGATCAAACTAATTAGGTTATTACAGTGCAAAATTGCAAATAATTTGGAACCATGAAGTATCAATTCCTCATTTTTTCTCTTTTACCTCAACTTTTGTGTGCACAATACTATTTTGATTTCGAAGATGATACCATCGAAGCAACTGAATCTTCTATCTTTTATCAATGGCAACAGGTGCCGGAAGAAAGATGGGAATGTGACACTGCAGAGGCAATCTCAGGTTTGTTATCGCTTCACCACAGCTTTGAGAATCCGGATGCGGGAGAGGATTATCTTATACTATCTCATGATCCGCTGCAGGTGTCCGATTCTTTTTTCATCTCTTTCAGGGTAAGGCATGGATATCCTCCAAGCGCAGCCAATAATTGGCAAGTGGCAATCCTGGCTGATTGTGGGTTGGGGATGAATCCAGCCATGGAATCCAATGGAATTCCGTGCACCATTACAGGAGGTATGATCCTTGGAGTCAATTTCATGGGCTCGGATGATCTGATGAAATTATGGACATGCAAAAATGGAAATTGTGAAGTGTCCTGTATAACATCCTTAAATTACCAGGAGCAGGTTGGAACCAATGTGGCATCCTGAATTCAGGCTGGTCTGGTATACAGGAGGAAGATTGGAGATCTATTATTCACAGGTTCCGGAGGATTTCTCGGTTCCGGAGGGATTTTCCGGTGAACTTATTGGATCCTGCTTGCTGGAAGCCATACCCGGGGGCAGGCATCTGGTGGTGAGGTATGAATACAGCTCAGCCCAGGACCGTAAACTATGGCTGGATGATATTGCTATGGTTGGAAATTTTCTCAAAGACAGCGTTGCTCCAACACTTCAAAATGCAAAGGTTCTGGATGACAGACATGTGCAAATCAATTTTTCGGAACCGTTACACAAATTCTCACCTCTTTCTTTCTATTTGTCAGGAAGCGACAACATGGGTATGAATCCCGATTCAGTAAGTGTCATTGGGGGTATAGTGGTACTGGAATTTTCCGAAATTATTCCCAACAGGGACGGGTTACAATTAAGGGTAAGGGACATTTGTGATGTAGATGCAAATTGTCTCTCAGATACACTGGTCGCCATCCTTCGAAATGAAGCTGAGTGGGGTGATATTGTATTTAACGAGCTTATGGTTGATCCCTCTCCAGCGGTTCTGCTACCAGAGGAAGAGTTCCTTGAGATTTATAATCGGTCGGGTTATGATATAGATCTTGAGGGATGGAGGCTGGAGGTGAATGGGCACAGCCATTTGATCAGTGACCAAAACATTGAATCCGGCGCTTTTGGTTTGATCACCGGGATCACCCTGCCCAATGAGGGTGCCACCTTGGCCCTTTTCAATGAAAGAGGAGCTCTGGTTCATTCCATACGGTACACTTTGCCATGGGAGGGTCCAGATTGGAAAAAGGAGGGAGGATGGTCACTGGAATCCCCTGATCCTGAAATGGTATGTAGTATATCTGACCTTTGGGAATACTCTTCAGATCCAAAGGGAGGAACACCCGGGGGTCTCAACAGCAATGATGCATTACTTGAAGATCAGGTCCCACCATTGCTGCTTTATCAGGGATTTGGAGATCAGTGTGGATTGATCCAACTCCACTATTCTGAACCGATTCATTTCCCCCCCAAAATTTAAAACATATTGCCGTACTTCCAGATCGTATAAATCCCGATAGTGTGACCACAATTGGTCCCCTGTATGATCAATTGCACCTCTGGTTTTCAGAGGATATCAAGGAGCGGCCGGCTTTTCAGCTGCAGTTGTCCGCCATGGAGGATTGTGCAGGGAATCTATCCCACAGCCAGGTACTGCGCTCAGGAAAAACTTCTCATGTCCTTTCAGGTTCCGTTTTGATAAACGAGGTTATGTATGATCCCATGGATGGAGCGCCAGAATACATTGAACTCTATAATCCCGGGGAAGGCTATTTCGATCTGCGGGAACTTGCTGTGGATATATTGGAAAAAGGGACTTCATTAGTATCACCGGTATCCCTGAGTAATCACTCGAGGATTATCTCTCCGGGGGAGTATCTGTTAATCACCAGGAGTGTTCCACATCTGATGGTAGCCTATGACCTGGATCTGACCGGGCGATGGATCGAAATGAAGAGTATGAAAGGACTACCAAACTCTGGAGGATTTGTAGTATTGACAGATCGGACTGGTGCACCGGTAGATTTGGCATCCTATGGTGATCATATGCACATGGATCTATTGGATGTGACCCGGGGAGTCAGCCTTGAACGCATTTCTACAGATCGACCCGGGAGTGAGTCAAGCAACTGGCACTCGGCAGCCTCCATTGAAGGGTATTCCACTCCTGGAAAAGAGAATTCACAATCGGTAAAGGAATCAGAATCTATCGAAATACTCTCTGTGGAACCGGAGGTTTTCAGTCCCGATAACGATGGTTTTCAAGATTTGCTGAAGATCAAATTTTCACCTGGTATTCATGGATGGGTGCTTCGTATGTGGATCACTGATCTGACCGGGATCCGAATTCGCGATCTGGCCAACAACCACCTGACCGGGACAGATGTAATGTATACATGGGATGGTGTGCAGGAGAACGGACTCTTGACCAATAGTGGCATCTATGTACTACATGTTTGGGTATATCACCCTGGTACTGGAGAGAAGCGAAGCTGGAAAAAGGCATTTGGCCTCATCTACCGATGATCTGTTTATAAGTTTGATGCTTTGATTACTGATGATCATCCGGATGACGGGTGATTTGACGCATCTTCTTATGGGTGAGAAGCACGATCAGGGCGGCCCCAAAACCCAGGTAAGCAATGAAGCGAAAGGTGGGAAGGAATCCAACCCGGTCGATGATGGCGCCCACAACAGGGTAGACCATCACACTGACAAAAAAGTTCAGGGTCATGTAGATGGAATTCACAAAGGCTTTTTTATCTGTATCCAGATCCTGGACGGTGGCCAGCATTACGGAAGTGGGAGCAAAAAGGAAAAATCCCAGGGGCAGCAGAACAGGAAAGATCCAGAATCCTTCCAGGTTGAGGAACAGGAGGGTGAGCAACGGGGTGACCATACTCACGATAAACAGGGTCCAGCTCCTTCCAATTTTATCGCTGATGGTCCCGGCAAAAAGTGCACCTATAGCCCCGGAAAGCTGAATCACGGTCAGGGCCAGGTCTGAATAGTGAAGCGTGTTGCCCTGGGAGGTCAGAAAAGTGGGAAGGTAATAGGTGAGAGATGCTTTCATACCGGCCTGGAAAAAGGTATATCCTCCTGTGAGTGCAAATGCTGCCGAAAAGCGTAGGAAGATCTTCCAGTAACTTCCCTCCAGATGGTGGCGGGATGAGGAGGAGGGTTTGAAATGGGCATTTCGGAAGTTGAAGATAGAGTAAAAAGGAAGCCACAAATCCAAAGGGCATCATTTTCCATGTCCCCTCCAGTCCCCACAAACTGATTACCCCCAGGATAATCAGGGGTCCTGCCGTTCGGGCCAGTTCACCCCCCACCATATAATAACTCATGCCCTTACCCGTACGTTTCCCCGATAAGCTGCTTCACTATGACCGGGGTGGGAATGTGCCAGAGGGTGGAACTGATTCCTGAGAAAAAGAGAATGATGGCCAGGAAAATATATCCAGGTGCAATTCCAATCAGGCTCATAAAGACACGCAGTCAGGGCATCGGAGAGAAGATCACCATATAGCGCATGACCGGTCGCTCAGCAATGATCCCAATAATGGATTAAACAGGGAGGGGATTCGTTGGATGACTGCCAGCAGTCCTGTCATCCCATAACTGATCCCCAGTTTTTCAATGATCAGGGGTAGTGCAGGAGCCAGGAAGGCGGTATAGCAATCATGCACAAAGTGGGCCGCCGAAATGGTCAGCACCCGCCCTTTCTGGAAACCTTCCCTGGGTTTGTTTCATCAGCCGGTGATCAGTTTGATGATCAGTTCGAGTTAAGTTTTGGAGCAGTTTTTTCCGCAGCTTTGATCACATCGTTGTGGGTGAGTTTCTGGATCTTTCCGGGAACCCCCAGGTCGGTGATGACCGATACAGCAAAGATGCGGATGCCCATCTGGTGGGCTGCGATCACTTCAGGTACCGTGGACATGCCCACTGCATCGCCTCCGATAATCCTCAGTACTGCATACTCCTTTGGAGTTTCCAGGGTTGGATCCGGTTACACCCACATAGCATCCCTCCTGGATGGGAATTTCCAGGTTCTGCGACAGTTTCACGTGCTTTTTGCAGCAGGATCGGATCGTAGGTCTGACTCATATCGGGAAAACGTGCTCCAAATTCAGGTTCATGTTTTCCGATCAGTGGATTGGGCATCAGGTTAGATGTGGTCGTTGATGACCATGATGTCGCCAATCTCAAATTCGGGATTCATACCCCCGGCAGCATTGGATACAACCAGGGTCTTGATGCCCAGGAATTTCATTACCCGGATGGGAAATATGACCTCCTGCATGGTGTAGCCCTCGTAGAAGTGGAAACGACCCTGCATGACCAGGACCCTGGTCTCACCCAGCTTTCCGGAGATCAGTTTTCCCTGCATGTCCCTCCACGGTGGAGACCGGGAAATGGGGAATGGATCTCATAGTCAACTACACGAATCCACCTCCAGGTGTTCGACAATCTTTCCCAATCCGGTTCCCAGAATAATGGCTGTTTCCGGGGTCTCCTTAATCTTCTCCCTGATATAGGATACTGCTTCTTTTATTGCTGTTAACATAATTCTTTATTTGTCGGTCAAATTCATCTTTGTCGTCATTGAGGAAATGCACATGAATGCGAACTGCATGGAAGGCGTTCCTGAATCATGGGATCGGGATGATGTTCCCTGAGCCGCATGGCATCCTTTTCGGTGGTAAGGATCAGCACCTCCTTCCCTTTGTTTTTCAACTCATCAAATTTACTGGAGATCTTTTCCATGTCTTTTGGAACATACCGATGATGGTCTGGAATAGAAAATTTCACTGATGTTGGTACTAATGCTACAGCGCAAAGTGACGGAGGGATCGTGGATTGGCTATTCCTGCAACGATAAGTATTTCCCCGGTCTCTCCTTTGAACCAGTCTCATGCTTCCTGGGAACATCCGGATAAACCGGAATCAGGTTGCCGTACCGCATAGGTTGTGAAATAGAGGTGCTGACCCATGGAGGGTGCCAGTTTTTTCACATACTCTCGCAATTCTATGGGTTTGATTCTTTCGGGTGATTTGGTGACCAGGATAATATTTGCACGGTTGCGGTTGACTGCAGGTTCCCGCAGTCTGCCTGCCGGAAGAAGGTAGTCCTGGTCAAGGGGACGCTCATAGTCGATGAGCAGGATGGAAAAACCGGGTTTGAGTGAGCGGTGCTGGTAGGCATCATCCAGAAGGATCACTTCCACTGGGGGAGTTAGTTCCATAAGCTGAATGACCCCGTTGACCCGTTTCCGGTCCACTGCCACAGTAACATCAGGGAACCGCTGTTTTATCTGCAGGGGTTCATCTCCTATTTCCTGACAGGTGGAATCGGATTGAGGCAATCCTGAAATCCCGGGTTTTTCTTCTATATCCCCGGCTCAGAGTGGCCACCTTGATATTCTGACCCTAAGCAGTTCTGCCAGGTACTCCACATGGGGGGTTTTCCCGGTTCCACCCACGGTAATATTCCCTACTGATATGAGGGGAATATTGAATCCGGTAGAGCTCAGTAAGCCGTTATCATAGAGCGTATTCCTGATCCAGATCACCAGACCGTAGAGCCATGAAAACGGAACGAGCAAGATGCTCCAATTATTGCGGTCGGAAAACTTCATTGGCCCATACAGCTCAAAATTACAAGCTACTGAAAATCAGTAGAAACGACTAATGCAATTCAATATCATAGGGCATGATGGCCTGGAGTCCATGCATCTTCCTGATCTCCTGAATCCTTTTGTAATGCATGTACTCATCTCCCAGTTCATTTTTGATCATCCTGGTCTTTACACCTGTTAGCTCTTTCATGATCATGGAAAGCGGGTCTTCAAGTCTGGGTAGGGACTGTACCCGGTAGTTTTCCAGTCCAGCCATTTCAGCAGCCACCTCAATGGATTTTTCCAGTCCGCCATACATATCAATCAATCCCAACTCCAGGGCATCCGATCCGGCCCAGACCCGTCCCCCGGCAATGGCATCCATCTCCTCATAGGATTTTTCCCGACCTTCAGCAACGATAGTTACGAAATTGTTGTAGAAATCATCGATCATTTTCTGGATCAGTGACCTTCTCCTCCGGATCCAGGGGATCTGGAGACAGTCAGGATATTGGCA
Organism: uncultured Bacteroidales bacterium; assembly: GCA_963710385.1. Lineage (GTDB taxonomy): Bacteria > Bacteroidota > Bacteroidia > Bacteroidales. The sequence continues at coordinate 23,995 of CAVQAB010000023.1, forward strand.
TGTCTGTTGGTTTTGACCACATCGGTGGTGATACCCAATTTTTCATTCACCAATCCCTGCATATTGGGAAACAAGCCAAATACACCAATGGAACCTGTGATGGTTGTCGGACCGGCCAGGATGGTGTCGGCCGGAGCAGCAATATAATACCCTCCCGAAGCGGCTACATCTCCCATGGAGGCCACCACTGGTTTTTCTTTGGCCGCCAGCATCTACTTCCCGGTGAATGACATCAGAGGCGATCACACTGCCTCCGCCCGAATTGATCCGGAATACAATGGCTTTGACAGACTTGTCCCTCCGGGCTTTCCGGATGGCCTTGGCAATTCGTTCCGAACCGATGTATCCTTCGCCGGCATTTCCATCCACCACGCAATCCCATGGCATAAATGACTGCAATCTTATCCCTGCTGTACTCCTTCTTCTCTTTCAACGGTACATCCTTATAATTCTTCAGAGACATGCCTCCAGATCATCCTTCTCTTCCACACCCAGCTTCTCCTTCATCAGGGTGAGCATTTCATCGTAGTAGATCAATCCATCAATCATTCCGGTCTCTACCAGTTTCTCTGATTATCGAGGGTGGTCAGTTCATCGGCAATCTGATTCAGTTTTTCCGCGGAAATACCGCGGCTTTCTGAGATATCTTCAACGATCTTTGCCCCAGAGGGCACCCAACGTATCTTTCAATCTGCTCCCTGTTCTCCTCACTCAGGTTCTCGCTCAGGAAAGCGTTCCACGGCTCCTTTATAGGATCCGTGTCGGATCACCTGCATTTCAACCCCGACCTTCTCCAGGGCCTTTTTATAAAACATCACTTCGGCACTCATTCCGTTAAACAGAAACATCCCCTCAGGGGTCATAAATATACTGTCGGCCACCGAGGCCAGGTAATAGGATTTCTGAGTATAGGCATCTGCAGTAGGCATAGATGAATTTTCCGCTCTCCTTAAAATCCAGCAAGTGCTTCACTGATCTCGCCCAGGGTGGCAATTCCGGCACGGAACAGCACAAGATTCATAAAGATTCCTTTGATTTTTTCATCGGTTTTGGCCTTGTCCAGGTCCTTCAGGATCTGATTCAGTCCCATGGATTCCGTCATATGAAATTCCCCGAAAGAAACTGGGAAAAGGGATCTATCATTGGTCCGGTCGAGATCTGGGCATTGAATTTTGCCACGAGAACAGAGTTCTCTTTCACCTCGGGTACCTCTTTGGAGGTGGATGCTGCAATAATTCCCATAAAGATGAGCACAGACCACAAAGGTCATGATCAGGATTCCAATGATGGTAGCCAGAAGACTGCTCAGAAAATTTTTCATATCTTTTATTTTTAGAGGCGGCAATTTACTAAAAATGTGCTTGATAATAAATATCTTAGACTGAAGAAAAGGTGATTAACTCTGGTGCATTGAAAGGTAACCTCATTTACGTCTCCCTGGGAAGCAACCTGGGCAACAAGCTTCAGAATCTGGATATTGCCAGAGAGCTTATTGGGAACGAGGTGGGTAATATGCATTCGGTCTCAGGGATCTATGAATCAGCCGCCTGGGGATATTCCAGTGAAAATCTTTTCTACAACTGTTGTTTATCATCCGTCACCTTATTGAACCCATTACCGCTGCTGGATCAGATGCTTTCAATTGAAAAGAAAATGGGCAGAGTTCGTGGTAGATAAAGGCTATTGCAGATCGGATTGATTGATATGGATCTGCTGTTTTTTGGACAATGTCGTATTGGATCACCCACGCTTAGTAACTTCCCCATCCTGCCATGGTGAATCGAAGGTTTGTGCTTGCTCCCCTTGCAGAAATTGCTCCGGAACTTGTTCATCCTGTAAATGGGCTGACTGTGCTGAGATGCTGGAAGGTTGTCAGGACAAGGTAGCCGTTAAACTCATTGGCTAGATGAACCCATAAAGCATCAGCTTCTTAAAGAACAGACCATCCCAGAAGATATAGAATGCGGTATAGATCACCGACCAGAGCAGGTTGGAGGCGATCAGGTAGAGGAACCGAGATTTAGCGGAACGATAATATCTGACTACCAGGAATGTCCCCACCGGTATGGAAAGCAGGAACGGAGTGGTAACTGCAATCCCGATCAGACCATATTTTTGTTTGATACGAATTATCCGACGGTTCTTTTTCGTAAAGGTCTTCTTTTTCCGAATTTGTATCCCTGGAACTCTTTCTGCGTGACTTTCCGGAATGTGCGGTTCCACCAGCAAGATCAGCTTATCCGACAGAAAAGCAAAGAAATAGATGCCAATGATACCACCAACATTCGTCCACAGAATGGTTTCAATGAAATTAAAATTGAACTGCATAACGACCAGGGGAAAGGTCATGGCAAACTTGACCGCGCTGAAGAGTATGGTGAGTAGAATCTGTACCAAATGAGCTACCTGAATTAGATAATCAATCCTTCATCTGCGAAACTAAAGTAGGATTTATCTGCAATAATCACGTGGTCCAGTAATTTAATTTCAAGCATTTCGGCAGCTTTTTTCAACTTTTCTGTGATTTTAACATCAGCATCACTGGGCTGGTTATTGCCCGAAGGATGGTTGTGGCAAACGATAATTGAGGAGGCCAGGTTGTCCAGGGCCTTTTTCAGTATGATCCGGGTATCGATCACTGTTCCTGAAAGTCCTCCCTGACTCACCTTAAACCTTCCCAGTACCCTGTTGGCCCGGTTAAGCATCAGGAGCCAGAATTCCTCATGATCCAGGTCTCCCAGCAGTGGATGAAACAAGTTGAAGACGGTTTCACTGGATTTAACCGGGATCTTTTCAGTGTTGTGCATGCCTGCCCTTCTTCGACCAAGTTCCAGGGCCGCCAGCACTGCAATGGCTTTGGCTGGCCCGACCCCTTTTATTTTAACCAGATCACCAACGGTTTGCCGCCCCAGTTCATGGAGGTTATTCCCGGACTTTTTGATAACGATCCGGGCCAGTTCCACAGCAGTCATGTTTTTTGTGCCCGAACCCAGAAGGATGGCCAGCAGTTCTGAATCGGAAAGATATTGAACCCCGTTGGCCAATCACCTTCTCCCTGGGGCGCTCCTCCACTGCCCAGGTTTTCAGGGCATGCGATTTGTAGTTGTTCATGAATCCTTTTACATGTTAATGTGACTGGAAACAGGATCATCGGTTAATCCTCAGCAACTGCTATGATGTATTAATACCAGAAGCATAAAAAAGGCCATCCTTGTGGGACAGCCTTGATATATTATGGTGGTGAATGACCTTTACAGGCTATTCACGTGTTTTGCAAGTTTCGATTTGAGGTTTGATGCCTTATTCTTGTGAATCACATTATTCTTGGCAAGCTTGTCAAGCATGGATACAACTTCTGAATATTGTTCATGTGGCGGCTTCCTTATCGGTAGTTTCACGCAATTTCTTCACAGCGCTCCTGGTGGTCCTTGCGTAATACTTGTTTTTTACACGCTTTGATTCGGTTTGCCTGATCCTCTTCTTCGCTGATAAATGATGTGCCATATTGCCTTTCCATTAATTTCGGGATGCAAAAATAGTGATTAATTTGAATGATACAAACAAATCATGCGCAAATAATAGCGCTATTTACATAGCTTTTTGGTACTTATCAGAATGGCGACCATATTGGAGATGAAAATCAGATGCAATCAGCCCCAGGGCAGATGCCATATATGATTCCATGAAGTGATGATGAGATATTCAGGCTCCACTCTCCGCCATGGTTGAAAACTTGCCGGGTGAGCAGATGCAGTGATCAGCAGGGAGAGTCCAGTTACACCAACCATAGCAGGATCAGTAGCAGGACGATATAAGGGCGGCTGATTTCCCTGTAATGAAATCCCAGTTTGTTGAGCCTTCTGATCTTTTCCGATGAACGACTGATCATCAATTGCAGGCTCAGGAGGAAGACCAGGAAGGCCAGACCGATGATGATGCCGGCAACAACCACCAGGAAGCTGATGATAAATTTGAGAATGATATTCATGCGGCTGCTTTTCAGCTTCTCCCGGATGGTATCATAGCCCTTTTCCTCCAGGAACTTGATGATGGCAGGATCAGTGGGATCTTTTGACACCAGAATGACCTGAGAAGGATCCGCTTTTTCAAAATATCCGTATTTTGCATTGGCCCATATCAGAAAATCGTAGGGAACCAGGATGGAATGAATGCGGTTGCTGAATCCCACAATGCGACCCTGATAATCGTCATAATTGCCCCGGCCCTGACCCTTGAGCCTGATTTTGAAATTGATCATGGAAATGACCCCCTTTGGAATCTGGGGAAGGCCCTGACTGGGAGCAAAACCAAAATTATAGAGGTTCAGGTAGTCCTGAGGAATGATAATGGGGATGGTTCCCTCTTCAGGATCCCATTTCCAGTCTTCCGATTTCACATCGATGTATTCATCGGGAATGGCTTCAAAAAAAAGTTCGGTATAGAAATCGGGGAATCGTTCATTTTCGGTATATCCACTCACCGGAAATTCATTGGAGAGAAAAGGAGCCACCTGGTCGGCAAAGGGTTGAGCAGCAATTTCTTCAATTTCCTTCGGGGAAAATCCACCCTGTGACAGTCCAAGTGTTTGACCGATATTCACTTTCTTGTTGATCACAATGTATTCGGGATCCAGCAGGTCCCGGTTTTCGGAAAGTACCGATTTGATATCCATATAGAACTGAATTCCTGCCAGCAGCAGAACAAATCCAGCCAGGGTTCCCAGGAATGCCCAGAGAAGGTGGGTCCTGCTGTGATCTTTCCACAATATGTGGTAGATGTATCTCATAATTTCAGACGTACATGTGCATCCAGAAGTGTCTGTTCCATTGAGGGAAGTCAGGATCAATCCCGCACCCTGTGATTCACATTCTTCACGAATGACCTGGTAGGCTTTGAGGCTGTTTTCATGGTCCATGTGACTGAAACATTCATCGGCCAGCAGGTAGTCAAAGGGCTGACAGAGGGCCCGGATTATGGCCACTCTTTGTTGCTGTCCAAAGGAAAGAATTCCTGCTTTCCGCTGAAGGAAATCAGTCATCTCCAGATGTTCAGCCATCTCTTCAATTCTCTTCAACGATTGATGATCGGAGATGGAATTCTTTAGCTGGATGTTTTCAAGTGCTGTCAGGTCGTCAAACAGCTCCAGTCCCTGAAAAATAAAGGAGAGCTTTTTTTTCCTGACCATGACCAATCTTTCCAGGAGTAAGCTATGATATCTTCCTGTGTCAAGGTATACCCTCCCTGATAGTCTTTGCGAATACCATAGATCACGGAGAGAAGACTGGTCTTCCCCCTTCCCGAAGGAGCTTCTATGATATAGGTTTTCCCCTGCTCAAAAAGAAGTGATTCCGCTTCCCACACTTCGGAGCCGGATGTATCCTGCTCCAGCAGGGGAAGCGGAATCATTTTTTCAAGTCGGATGGTCATTGATCGCGCTTCAGTTCCAGTTTACCCTATTCCGGGTTCTCTGTCATTTTCAGGATGGTATAGAGACTGTTCTCCGAGGGCTTGGTGGTCTTAAGAGTAACCAGGCTCTGATAGTTGCCGGCAGATATTCCCAGGTAATCAAAAGGATCGGTAATCTTTCCAACCATTTTGCTCTGTTCTTCTTTCTGGTCCAGCAGTCCTTTCAACCATCCCAGGATAACTTGTCCAGATCAAGATTTACATACATTCCCATTGAACCATCTGCAAAATCACTGAATTTTGAATCCACAAGGGACTTATCCAACTTTCCACCCTTCACAGCATCCTTATAACCCTTTGCATTGGTAATCACCCACAGGTCGTTGATAATCCCACTGTATATTTCATTACCCTGGACATTGATCACAAAGAAATCACCCTGTTCTTCCACTGGCACCATGCCCTGTACTTTCTCCATTAATTTTTCCTGAATGGCTTCTCCGTTCACGCCAAATCCAAGGAATACTTCTACCGGGATCATGGCTTCTCCTTCAATACCATTCACGGCGATGGTAAAATCACCTGTGAAAGCATTCAACAATTCATTGGCGGTCATGCCAGTGACAGCTTCAACCTTGCTGCCCACTGAGTCAAGTTGCGGCGGTCCAAACTTCTCCACCATGTTCTGTACTTTTTCCAGGTCCATGGAGCCCGCCAAAGCCATCAGCAGATTGCCACCCGGGGCCAGCTTCAGCATCTCTTCATTCAGTGATGGATTCATGACCAGGAACTCTTCCACGTTCTTTTCAACCTCTTCACTGAAATGGGTTTCGCCGTTGATATTCAAAGACCCATTGGCAAAATCAAAATAGATCTGGGCATAGTTGTTATATAAGGCAACCGGTAATTCCGGGATCTTATCCTTTGCCATTTTCTCGGCTATCTCACGAATTTCATCGGTGGATATCCAGAGGTTCAGGTCCTTCATCTTTCCCAGGAAATCCTTAAAATCCACCAGACTGGTAATGGATTCTTCTTTAACCGGATTAAACATCTTATCGAGACTACCGGTCCAGTAGGATTCTTCAAATTCATCATTGTCAGGTGAGACAAGGACGATCATCTGTTTATCATTCCAGGCGATGATCCCTTCTTTATCGGGTTGAATGTAGGTGTATCCCTCCATCTCTTTAGACTCATCCATGATGTCATCTTTAATTTTTTCCAGTGTGGTTTCAAATTTTTCCACATCTTTCATTCCGCTGACCACACCAATGATGGGAGCCTCATCTTCCATTTTCACGAATACATAGGTATATTCATCCATCATTAGGCCAGTACTTAGAGGATTTTCTATGATTTGTCCCCAGATCTCGTCTTTTACTTTTTCTTTAATGGCTTCGAATGAATTGATCTGGCTCTTCGTGTGAAGCTGCATGGGATGCAATGATACCACACCAATGGCATCATCAGGAATGCTGTTTACAAATTCGGGAGACTTCTTTGAACATGACGAAAAAATGAGTCCCGCTGTTAAAACGATGACGATAGGTAATCTCTTCATTGGATTGTAATTAATTTTGAATAATGTGCCAAATATACGATATATAAATTCCCGGCTGATGGTTATTATGTTAAGAGATCATTTGACTTTTTAACAAAACGAATAAATTCCCTTCTTGTTACACAGGGCCAATCAATTCCCGTTCCTGTGAACTGGATTTGTACCTTATCAGAGACCGGTGGGGCATTCACGGATCCTTCCGGATTGGTCTCTTTACCAGGTCCGGTCCTTCAGATAGTCATCCAGGTCTTCTTTTGTCATGGGAATTTCTTCGGGATTGTCTTCCACCCATTTCAGAAAGGCAGCTTTGATCTCATCAGTCCAGCGTCCGTCAATCTGCCCTGGTGTGTATACACCTTCCTTCAACATCAAATGTCCAAACATATCCCTGAGCATGATAAATTCAGCCCTGACTACCACCTCTTCAGCCAGGTGAGCAGGAATAAACAGAACACCCGTTTTCTTAGCCAGGACCACATCACCAGGAAAGACTGTGGCGCGTCCGATTCTGATGGGAACATTAATCCCCATCAACATACTCTCCATCAGATAAGATGGATCAAAACCCCTCACAAAAGCATTGAAGCCTTCTATCACTGAAAGGCCCTCCAGGTCACGCGATCCTGCGTCGAACACCACCCCATTACCTGAATTGGCATAGATGGCATTGCCCAGGTTGTCACCAATTAAGGTCCCATCCACCACCTTCCCAAAACCATCGGCCACGTATACATCACCCTGTTGAAGTGCATCAATGGGCCAGGAATTCATGGCGCCAATACGACCAATTTCATGTCCCTTCTCAGTGAGTCGATCCATAATCTCGGGTCTTTTAGGCATATATTGGGCAGTCAATGCTCTGCCTACAACAGGCACATCTTCATGGATGATTTCCCAGTTGCCTTCAAACTGGTTCACATAACCCTTTGATCGCAGTACACCCCATGCCTCTTCAATGGAGACCTTCTTCATTCTTTCCAGGATCTCTGCAGGCACCTTGGGCCGGCCATCCTCAAAACGTTCACCCGTCCACTCCTGTGTTAAGTAGATCAGCTCCTCGGAGGAATTAAAGAATTGAGCTGGAGAATCGATGCAGATCCCCATTGTCAGAATCGCCGTAAGGAGATTAGATTTTTTCATAGATGTTAAGATAAATGGTTATTTAATTATTAATTCTATCGTTTTGCCTTAGGTCCTTCAGTTCACTCTTACACTTACCTTCACGCACTCTATTGCACCGTATTCACGTTCACCCTTCACCAGTCTGCGAAGAGGCCCGCCGCCACCAGGTGGCGAGGGAGCTGCCGGTAATATTCATCATGGGACCAAATACAGCAGGCGCCAGACCAATGGTGGCTACTTTTCCCATTTGCAATGCAATGCCGGAGGCCAGTCCTCCGTTCTGCATCCCCACCTCAAGGGCAATGGTCCGGCATGACTTTTCATCCATCCTGGCCAGTCTGCATATCCAGTAACCCAGAAAATAGCCGGTGGTATTGTGCAACAGGCAGGCAAGGATCAAGCAGGAATCCGATGTCCAGCAAGCTGTCCCTTCCCGCAGCAGTAATAACAGTAATAATGATCCCGATGCCTGCCATGGAAACAAATGCCATCAACTTGTCCAGCACTGTTTTATCACCCTTGACCAGATTTTTGAAAAGAATGGCAGCCAGAACCGGAAGGATCAGGAACCAGAGCAGATCCTTTCCCAGCTGTATAAAGGCAGCGCCAGATTCCATATCAGATGTCTGGTAAAGGATCAGGTTTTTACCGGCAATGATAAGCAGGTATACCAATGCCTGTAAAGAAATACTTCTGTTATTCTCTTTTCCGTATGCCACGGCATTGAAAATCAGGCCGGCGATGATGGGCAGTATCACAATATTGATGATTCCCAGCATCATATCCCAGAAGTCGATGGGGACAAATTGTCCCGCCAGCAACTTCATAAGCGAAGGTGTGATCAAGGGGGCAAGCATGGTGGCCACTGCAGTAAGAGTTACAGATAGCGCCAGGTTGGCTTTTGCAATAAATGACATGACATTGGAGGCCAGACCGCTGGGGGAAGAACCTACCAGGATAATACCGGCTGCCACCTCGGGAGGGAATCCAAATGTGGTCGCAATGGTAAATCCGACGATCGGCATGATGGTAAACTGACATGCCAGTCCCAGCAACACGCCTTTCGGCATCTTCACAACTCCTGCAAAATCCCGGAAACTCATCTGGGATCCCATCCCAAACATGATGATTTGGAGCAGCGGAACAATGGTGGCCTTCAGTTCAAAATCGCCCCACTTAAGAAAAAGTCCGGGATAGAACATGGAGATGCTTACTGCTGCAAAGATCATTATGGTATAGGAAAATCCCCTTGAGATTGGATTTCCCCTTACACCAAAAGCCAGGAAAACAAAAAAACCAACCAGCAGCGGTCCGAGGTATATTGTTTTATGGAACAGGTAGGCCAGCAGAAAAAGAAGGGCGGCCAATCCGGCCAGTGCCAAGTAATATTTTAAAGAGTGTGCTTTTCTTCATACATTTAAAAAGGGAAGATATGAAGTATTTTAATAATTTGTATGCTCAAACCAGAGATTAAAAATAAATAGTCATGGACTCAAAAGATCTCAATAAGAACAGAAGGTCATTCCTGAAAAAAGCCGGACTTGGCGGTTTGGGATTGGGGCTGATGGTGAATTATCCGCTGGAGGAACAGATTGAATTACCTCACCCAGATCCGTAAGTCGATATTCTGGTCCGTCCGATCTGAAAATCACCGATATGCGCATTGCCCAGGTCGGAAATGTTCCCATCGTAAAAATTTATACCAACCAGGGAGTTCATGGTCTGGGGGATGTTCGCGATGGGGCAGATAAACGATATGCCCTGATGCTGAAGAGCCGTATTTTGGGTGAGAATCCCTGCAATGTGGAGCGGATCTTTAAGATTATCAAGCAGTTCGGTGATCATGGCCGCCAGGGAGGAGGTGTATCGGGCGTGGAGATGGCGCTCTGGGACCTGACCGGAAAGGTATATGGTGTGCCGCTTTATCAGCTTGCTAGGAGGAAAATACCGGGACAAGGTCAGGATCTATGTGGATACGCCCACCGTAAATAATCCGGAGGAGTTTGCCAATAAAGATGAAAGGGAGGATCGAGAAGGGTTTTACCATCATGAAAATGGATATTGGTATCGGGCTGATTAAGGATATTCCGGGTACACTGACCAATATGGAACACTGGGATGATATGCGGGGATGGGAACAGACCAAAGGAACTTATGGTTTGACCATGCATCCTTTTACCCGGGTTCAGATCACCGAAAAGGGGATCGAGGAGATGGTGAAATATCTGGCGGCCATGCGTGAAGCAGATAGGATGGGAAATTCCGGTGGGGATTGATCATCTGGGTCACATGGGAGTGAACAGCATGATCCGTCTGGGAAAAGCATTTGAACCTTATAATATTGCCTGGCTGGAGGATCTGATCCCCTGGCAGTATACCGATCAGTGGAAGGAGATCTCAACGGCCATTGATGTACCCACACTCACCGGGGAGGATATTTACCTGAAAGAGGGATTCAGGGACCTGATTGAGAAACGTGCAGTGGATATGGTTCATCCCGATCCGGTATCTGCAGGCGGGTACTTGGAGACCAAACGAATTGGCGATTTTGCCGAGGAACATGGAATTGCCATGGCTCTGCATCACGCATCATCACCCATTACCTTTATGGGTTGTGTACATACAGCAGCAGCCACTGAAAATTTCGTTGCCCTGGAGCACCATTCGGTGGATAATCCCTGGTGGGAAGATCTGGTAACCGGACTCGACAAACCATTGGTAAAGGATGGATACGTTGAGGTGCCGGAAAAACCGGGTGTAGGACTGGAGCTAAATGAAGAGGCCGTGAAGGAACATCTGCAAAAGGGTGAGGAGCTCTTTGCCCCGACTGAAGAGTGGAATGAAAGGCGTTCCTGGGACAGGCAATGGAGTTGACACATCTTAACTCATATCATCTATGAAGTTTATTTTATTACTATGGGGACTGCCCTGATTTTGGGTTGCACCCCTGAACCGACACTCAGCACTACTCAACTCACCTGTGAATACTTGGAAAATCCCTCTGTTGTGGATGTGATGCAGCCTCGGTTATCATGGATGAATGAAGCAGAGGAGGGAGCCAGGAATCAGAGACAAACAGCGTGGCAAGTCAGGGTGGCCAGCTCAAAAGAAATGCTGGAACAACCTGATCTGTGGGACAGCAAAAAGAGAATGTCGGATCAGTCGATTCGGGTGAAGTATGAAGGAGAGCCACTGGATTCCAGGCAAAAGTGCTGGTGGCAGGTCCGTGTTTGGGACCAGGATGGCAAGGCATCCAACTGGAGTGAACCTGGATGGTGGCGGATGGGCTTGCTGCAACCTGACGATTGGAAAGCCGCATGGATCGGAGCTCCCTGGCAGGGGGAAGAGGCATTGCCAAAACCAGAAGGCGGACCTAACGGACCTCCCAACGATTTTGGTCCTCCGGCACCGTTGCTGAGGAAATCATTTAAGGTAGATAAGGAGGTGGCTTCGGCTGTTGCGTATGTGACCGGACTGGGATATTTTGAACTCTATTTAAACGGTAAAAAGGTGGGGGATGATGTACTGGTTCCCAACCAGACCAATTACGGGAAACGCCCTCAACTCAAGGAAGCACTCATTTATTTGCCAGATGATTTCAGGGAGTACAAAGTCATGTACCTGGCCTATGATGTGAAAGATCAATTGAAGCAAGGGAAAAATGCCATAGGCGGGATTCTGGGAAATGGATTTTATAATCCGGCAAAGTTCTGGGCTGCGGCCTATGGTTCCCCCAGGTTCCTCTGTCAGCTTCACATCACCTATAAGGATGGTTCTGAGGAAGTTATTGTCAGTGATGAAACCTGGAAGGCATCCAGAAGCCCCATCCTTATGAATATGGTCTATTATGGTGAACACTACGATGCCAGGGAGGAACAGGCGGACTGGTGCACTTCCGGATTTGATGATACCGCATGGGAGAAGGTCGCCCTCAGGAATCCACCCGATGGAAAACTGGTGGCTCATACTGCATACCCGGATAAAGTGACAGAAAGATTGGCGCCGGTTTCCATAGAAAAACTCGGAGAGGGACACTTTATGGTGGATTTTGGTGTAGAGATTTCCGGATGGGTCCGGATAAATGAGGTGGAGGGACCTGAAGGTCACCGGATTGAATTGAAATTCAATGGAAACCAATATTCCGGGGACAATAGCTATATATTTAGGGGTAAGGGACCTGAATCCTATGCCCCCCGATTCAACTGGTTTGTGTTCAGTGGAGTGGAGATTACAAACTGGCCTGGTGAGTTAAATGCCAAAACAGCTGACCGCGGAGGCTGTGAATACCTTTATCCAACCCTCAGCCACCTTCGAGACCTCCAATGAGATGTTCAATGAGATCAATACCATCTGGCGAAGGAGTCAGACCGACAACATGCATGGGGGCGTTGCCAGCGACTGTCCACACAGGGAACGATCGCCCTATACGGGTGACGGACAGATCACCTGTATTACTGTGCTGCACAATTTCGATGCGAAAAACTTTTATCAGAAGTGGGTACAGGATATGTTGGGGGCTCAGATCAAAGAGACAGGATATGTACCCAACGGGGCTCCCTGGCAACCTGGTTGCGGTGGCGGGCCTGCCTGGGGCGCAGCCATCTGCGTGATCCCGTGGCAATACTATGTGCACTATGGGTCCTTGGATATGCTGGAAGATAATTATGAAGGGATGAAAGGATACATCAGCTATATGCAAACCTGGGTGGATCATGAAGGGATCATGTTTTCCAAACGCACCGCAAAGGATGGATCCATACTGAAATGGTTCAATCTGGGCGAATGGGTCCCTCCGGGTGATTATATTCCCGATGAAATGGTGCATACTTTTTACCTGTGGTACTGCGCAACCATTGCGGCCAAAACTGCCGGTATTCTGGGTCATGAACAGGAGGTTGGTGAATATGAAGCATTGGTGCAGCGGACAAAAACTGCGTTTCAAAAGAGGTTTTATGATGAAGCCTTAGGGTCCTACGGGGATGCAGGTGGAAATATTCTGGCCCTGAGAATGGGAGTTCCATCCCACCAATATGAGAAAGTAGTTGAGGCTCTGAGGGCTGGATTGACACGTAGCAAAGGCCACCTGGATACAGGAATTATCGGTACCAGATTTTTCTTTGAAATTTTGGCAGAGAACGGATTACAGGAGCTGGCATATGAAGCCTTGAATAAAAGGAGCGAACCAAGTTTCGGAAACTGGCTCCAACTGGGTTCCACCACAACCCGTGAGCGATGGGACCAGGGTGGTTCCCACAACCATCCCATGTTCGGGGGTGGATTGGTATGGTTTTACAGGAACCTTGCAGGAATGCAGGCAGATCCTTCCCAACCGGGATACCGGCATATTATTTTCAGGCCACAGCCCGTTGATCAATTAGAATATGTAAGCTATATCAATAACACGCCCTATGGTGAAGGTGGCATAACCTGGCGCAATAGAGAGAAGTCATTTGAAATGGACATAGTGGTGCCCGTTAGCAGCACGGCAACGGTATATATTCCGGCAGAGGATCAGCACCTTGTGATGGAAAGTGATCGTCCATATGAGAAGGTCGCCGGGATTGAATTCCAGAGAATGGAAGATGGCTATGCGGTTTTTCATGTTGGAAGTGGTGATTTTACCTTCAGGGCAGTGAAGCAGGAAATCAAGAACCTTTAGGGCTTTACCCTCAGGCTAAATATTAATCCAACTCCCTGTGCCACATGGTTATTTGAACCGACTGACTTTCACGGAGGTGCTCAACGAGCCTTTCAGCACAGTACACCGACCGGTGTTGTCCACCTGTACAACCAAAACTGACCATCAGGTGGGTGAAGTTCCTCTCTTCATATTTATCCACTGACATGTCCACCATTGAAAAAGCATTGCTCAGGAACTCGTTCACATCGCTCTGCTGATTCAAAAAATCGATGACCGGTTTGTCTTTTCCTGTGAGAGACTTCAACTGTTCCTGTTTGCCCGGATTGGTGATGACCCTGCTGTCGAATACATATCCTCCGCCGTGTCCGCTGGGATCATCAGGGATGCCGTGTTTATAGCTGAAACTATTGATGTGGACCGTCAGGGTTGATTTTCGTCCCTCTTTATACTTGAACCGCTTCAATTTTGGGGATTTAAGCAGCCTCTCGAAGACTTTTAGAAGGGATGGGATCTCAATGGAGAAATTCACATTGTTCAGAATCCAGTTCAGGTCGTTCAGGGCATAGGGGATACTCTGTAGAAAGTGAGTTTTCTTTTCATAGAATCCCCGGAACCCGTATGCCCCCATGGCCTGCATAATCCGGATGAGCACGTACCCATAATAGGATTCCATGAAGTTTTCCTGATTTACAGACGGGTAAAGATCCAGGTTCTGAACATAATGTTCCAACAACTCCTCTCTCACTGAAGGAGGAATATCGGCTTTGGAGTCATAGAGCAATGAGGCCACATCGTACTGCAACGCACCCCTCCTTCCTCCCTGGTAATCGATAAAGCATGGTTTCCCTCCCTGAAGCATTACATTGCGGGATTGAAAATCACGGTAGAGGAAGTATTCTGTATCCTGGGCAAGCAGATATTCTATCAATGTATTATAATCATCCTCCAACATCTGCTCATTAAACTGGATGTTTGCCAGCTTTAAAAAATAGTATTTGAAGTAACTCAAATCCCATTGCATGCTCTGTCTATCAAAACTGGAGCGGGGATAGCAGAACGAATAATCCAGATCTTTTGAACCAGTGATCTGGAATTTCTGCAGCTCTGTTAAAACCAATTTGTAAACCTCCTTCAACTCTGTGGGAAAATTCCCGTTGTCCCTGACTTCGAAAATGTAGTCGAAAAGTGTAATATCACCCAGGTCCTCCTGCAGGTAAGCATGGTTATCAAGGTCCACAAGGTAAATCTCCGGTACAGCCAGTCCCAATGAGTGAAAATGCCTGCTGAACTCAATAAATGCTTCGTTTTCTTCCCGGTCCAGGTTGATGGCCCCAATGGCGGTTTGCTTAGCACCTGTGATCCGGTAGTACTCCCTGGAAGAACCGGAGGCTGGCAGTTTAGTGACCGAAATTACACTCTCTCCGCACCACCGGTCAAACAGGCTGTTCAGTTGGCCTAAAATTGTCTGGCTCATTTTTGCTGCGTTCACTACCTCTTTTTGGTAAATATATCTATTTCCCGGTTGCAGCTTTTACCAGTTTTTGAACAGGTTCAACAATGGGGAGGATGGTTCCTCCATGTGACTCCCCTGCTGAAGTGAACAATGCCTCAATTTCTGGCATTTTTTCCAGGATGGAAGCAGGATCGGTGATTGCTTCAATGCCAATTGCCGCCAGCTTGGAAAGGTTTTTGGAATGGATTTCCACCTCCTTCAATCGCTCTGATCCCTCGATGGCAGGTGCCAGCTTATAATGGTTTGTCACCCATGTTTCCAGGGTTTGGGTAATCCCTGACCTGGCCCCAGCATCCGCCGATTCCAACCAGAGATCCACTTCCTGTCCAAAGTTGTAGACCACATAACTTTCAGGAAGCGCGGCATCCACAATGCGGTTCAGCGGAGTGGTGAAGGATAGTTCCGGATCATAAATGACCATCCGGTTGAACATTTTATCTTCCTGCAGTACACTTACCAATACCCTTAATGGATCCAGGTAGGGTTCTGGGACCATCTGTTGAAGAAGTCGGTTAGAATAGCTTCTATGCTTCAGGCCCAGACGTTCAATCCGATTATCAAAGACCTGCAATCTGCGATACATATCCTTTGCATCATCTGTTAGTACTTTCGGACTCCAAAGTTTTTCTCCCACAGCAGCAGCGCGGGGCCAGATCCGAGATTCAATGGTAACACTATCCACCATTTCGGACCACATACAGGCTTCGCCGCCGATGATGTTGGCTTCCTGTTCCTGGGTGAGCGGCTCTATCCTTTTGAATTCGGGAAGTGGATCCCCGTCCACCATATCCGTTCCACCGGAACGCCTGCCAGTAAGCTGAAGATTGAAAACTGCGAATTTGGCTGATCCTGAAATAGAATCGTCATTTACTTCAGTCTCAAATTCAAGATTACCCACATTTGTTTCAAGGATAAATGAGTATTTATTTCCTTCAACGATGACGTCAGATAATTCCAGCTGTCCCACCCATGAATTCCATGACCCCCCTGAGCTCGTCCCCTTCACCAAAGAGATAAAGGGATCCTTCCATTGTCATTTCAGAAATGTCTAATTTGCAATCCCATCCTTTCCAGTTATTTGAATCGACCTCTATAGCAACTGCGCCAGGAATAATATTGGGATCCACCTGATAGTGGAATGAAGCTGACTGCTTATGGTCCAGATAATACCCTGCCGAAAGTACTGCCTTATTACCCAGTCGGGCAGATTCCCACAGGGATCCATGGTCACGCCAGGTTTGTACTACAATACCCTCTTTCGGAAGATCGGGGTGCAGGATCTCGTCCCATCCCATCATTATTTTACCGTGTCCGCTTATGAGTTTTTGAAGACGGATATTGAAATGGGCCTGTAATGCATGGGAATCCTTCAGTCCATTATCTTTCATATAGTTCTGGATGTCAGTATTTTCATCCCACTGGGTGGGAATCACCTCATCTCCCCCAATGTGCAAATAGTCATCGGGAAAAAGTTCAGACATTTCACCAAAAAACCCATCAAGAAAATCGTATACTTCGTCCCTGGTTGGATCCATGACAGGATTCATGACCATCATACTGGTTTCCAAATGATACGGGCCGGGGGCGCTGGCAAGTTCAGGATGCCCAACAAACCAGGAAGCAGTGTGACCCGGAATATCAAATTCAGGTACCACCCTTATGCCCCTGTCTGCAGCATATTCCAACACTTCACGGATCTCCTCCTGGGTATAGAAGTCCCCGTTGGAACCCATTTCATGAAGCTTCGGGAATCGTTTCGATTCAACCCTGAATCCCTGGTGTTCGGTCAGGTGCCAGTGGAAAACATTCATCTTCACGGTGGCCATGGCATCCAGATTCCGAAGAATCACATCTTTGGGGATCCAGTGCCGGCAGGCATCGATCATTAGACCCCGCCAGCCATACCTGGGGTTATCATATAGAGTAAGCGCTGGCAGCACCCATTGTCCATCCCTCTCCTCAGCAAGTTGAATAAGTGATTCTAATCCATAGATGATGCCTGTTTCAGTGGCAGCTTTCAAAAGTATTCTCTTACTTGATATTTTGATCGAGTAAGATTCATCATCTCCGTATGCAGGGTACTTCATCACACTTCCTTTGCACTCCAGCATCAGTGCTCGATCCTCACCTTTTCCAAACTCAATTCCAGTTTGTGAAGAGAGCTTCCCGAAAAACCTCTCCACAGCACGCTCAAGCCGGGGTGAGTTTAATCCTCTGAAAACATGATTGAAATTTTCATCCAATAAAAAAACTCCGTTCCCCAGCTTCATTTCTGCAGGTAATGGCATCAATGTTATCTGGGCCCGGTCTTCAGGTGAAATGGGAGGGGGATCGGGTTTTAAAAATCCAAACCATGCAACTGCAGCCAGTGCAATAAGGATCAAAAGGATCCATCCAATGATTTTGAGAGCTTTCATACTAATCAGTGACCACGATTCGATTCTTCAGATCATATCGATGACCCTCTTTTAATAAGTAATACTCCCGGCTCCCTTCGGGAAGCTGATAGATGGTATCTCTTTCGGCTGACCAGCGGGTCCCATCATAAATAGCCACATAACTGGACCCGAAAACTGTGAATTGATTACCTGAAACGATGATCCCTGTATTTTCATCCAATCCTATACCCAGTAACTCGGGTTTGTTATCAAGAATCTCGAACATATCGAACTGTCGGTTTCTGGCAAAGAGGTGCTGATCAATGGCCACATTGCTTATAAAACCCAATCCCTCCTCATGGTCTCCCATCATTATTGTATTTGCTTTTGTGTCACCCCTGGCCAGATAAGAACCTTGTATGGTTGCTCCTGCAGAACTACCTGCAATAACGCCACCTCTGTTTAATAATTCAAAAAATGCATGATGGGTCCTCGTATTCAGGTAAGAATCTGAATGACGCCATTGCCGTCCACCGCTGAACCACACACCGGAGGCATTCCTGATGGGTTCAATGAACTCATCAGAATTAGCTTCATCCCTGTTCCTGGTATGCAATACATATACCTTATTAAATCCCCTATCCATGAAACTTTGTTTAAAGCGATCCTGGGATTCTTCATCTAGTGTATCGCTGGTAGTTGCAGTTGGTATTACTACAATGGGAGCATCCGGCCCACCTACCAACTCCATAAATTTTTGGTAGAAGATGTCAGATGCAGCACCTCCTATCACCATCAAAGTTCCATTTTCCGGGCCATGACTCTCTGCTTCTCCGGACGTGGTGGTTGATGCGTTATAATCTGACTGAGATAAGCCAGGTTGTCCAAGAAAAAAAGGACACCAAAAGAGAGAGATAGAACTTTAGTCATCTGATATCAATTTAAGTATTTCTGTATCTTTTCTACCGGGAAGGATTTACCATGTCCCGGATAGATGGTTTTAGCGCCCTGATCAATCACCGTTTTCCAGCTCTCTTTTACTAATTCTATATCCTTGGCATAGATGGGTAACTTTGGGTTTAAGGACAAATGGAGCTTTGTTTTGAGCCAAACACCCAATAAATGCATCTCCGGTTTCCAACAAAACACTGACCGATCCGTAGGTATGCCCTGGTGTGTAGAGGATTTTTCCGGGAATCCCGTATTCTTTCAGCGAAAGGCCCTCATCACCCAGGACAATGTCGACCTTCGCAGTGGGGAATGCAAATTTATTCTTCAATAAGGGTTTTAACATGGCCCGGGAAAATCTTTCCCCAGCCGGTAACTCCTTCGGGCCAGTGAAAAATTCCCTTTTCCAGGTTCTCCCGGTCATTCTCATGGATCGCTATTTTTGCTCCGGTCAATTCCCTCAGCGCTTTGGCTCCTCCCACATGGTCGAAATCACCGTGTGTCAGAATAATCAACTTGATCTCCTCAGGTTTCATGCCATGATTTTCAAGGATCTCCATGAAAACGGACCTATCTTTAAATGGAGCCCCATCTACCATAATGGCCTTATCATATTTAATGATGTAGCTTGTGTTAATACCAGCTTCGAACGGAATGATTTGTGGTGACATTGGATTGTTTTTTAAACTTACGTTAGATATTTTATTCTCCAAGCAATTCAATACAAGGTTATTTACCAGTATCCCCTCCAGTCGATGTACTTAATTTTCATCATGTGCCTGGCCTGTTTTCGATAGAATTTAAAATCCTTCTTCATGCCATAAAAAGATTGTTTTGATTTCTTATCCTGCCATCTGTTGGCGTGTGGAAAGGGTTCCTCAGGGATCTCCGTTCCCAGAAAGGTGCATAACTGTTCCCATCCGGCGCCTGAGGTAAAATCCACCACCAGTAAATCGCCGGGGCGATCCTTAAAATAGTCCAATACATCTTTGTTATGGTTGGTATATACCCTGATTGTATTCTCCCTGTGCTCCATGGGAAGTCCTTTGCCCCGGCCATAGATCCATTCATGACTGGGATTTCTTAAGTGTCCGATATGCCTGGAGACACTTTTATACCACGACTCTTCATCCCTCAAAGTAAGGATGAACTTTGATCCCGGAATTCTTTTATCCAACTCCTTAAATATCATAAACCAGGGGGTGTCCTCAAGGGCATCGTAGTTGCTGATCATGCGGAGAACTTTCGCATAATCTCCCTTCAATATGGGGATCAGTGGACGTGTACTGGTGTCCTTTACCCGGTATCCCATGATCTTCAGGGCTTCCCTCAGAGATGACGTACCGGTTTTTTGAAATCCAACACCTATGATCTTTCCCTGCATGAATTGTCTAATATGTATCCATAATTAATCAATGCAAGATACCAATCAAATCGCATTAATATTGTTTAAATAATTGAAATGGTAGGTAAGATTTTATATCTTGATCAGCTTAAAAAATTCTCAGCCATGGAAAAAAGTGAAATTCTTGCACGTGTGAAAGAAGTTGTAAGCAGCGTCATTAAAGTAGAGAGTTCTGAAATCACCGATGACTCCAATTTTATTTTCGATTTGGGAGCCGATTCAATGCAAAGCGTCGAGCTTGTTGCAGGATTCGAAGAAGCATTTGATATTGAAATGGACCAGGATAAGGCCCTGGAAATTCAGAACATCGATGATGCGGTGAATTTCATCGCTGAATATCTGTAGTTGATCATTAATGAACCCCGCATTTTCCCATTATGGATGACCTGCAATTACTTCGCCAAAAGAACCTGGAAACGATATTTCACCCCAAATCGGTAGCCATCATAGGTACGAATAAAGTAAAAGGGACCGTTCCCCATGACATTCTGGATAATATATTGAAATCTGATTTCAACGGAATTGTCTTTCCCGTGAGCCCCAGAGAATCGAGTATCAAAGGTATCAAGGCCTATAAGTATGTTATTGACGTTCCTGATGATATCGACCTGGCCATCCTGGTCTTCCCCAGCTCGGTATGTCACATGGCCCTTGAACAGTGTGGACAAAAAGGCATTAAATCTGTGATTATCATTTCGGCCGGATTCAAAGAGGTGGGCGAAGCCGGACGAAAGAAGGAGCAACAGCTCATTGAGATTGCACGAAAGTATGACATGTCATTTATCGGACCCAATTGTCTGGGGGTGATCAATACAGCTCCGGAGACGAACCTGAATGCATCATTTGCCAGGGAGATGCCTGACAAAGGCAATATTGGATTTCTTTCTCAAAGCGGGGCACTCTGTACCGCGGTGTTGGATTATGCCATTGCCAAGCACATTGGTTTTTCAAAGTTTATCAGCTTTGGGAACAAGGCGGATATAAGTGAGATCGACCTTCTTTACTATTTGATGGACGATGAAGAGACCAAAGTCATTTTAATGTACCTGGAAGAGGTTTCCGATGGCACGGCACTGATGAAAGCAGCTCAGGATGTGATTGAAAAAAGCGGCAAGCCAATTCTTATCATTAAATCAGGCCGGACCGAGGCCGGAGCCTCAGCTGCGGCTTCGCACACAGGATCTCTTACGGGTAAAGATGAGATTTGTGATGCGGCCTTCGAACAGGCAGGAATCATCCGCTGCGATCATATTGAGGAGATGTTCAATAAGGCCATTGCATTTGCTTATCAACCACCTCCCAGAGCAGAGAAAGTAGCCATTATCACCAATGCCGGTGGTCCCGGAGTGCTTACCACCGATGCTGCCATCAAGGGTGGATTGAAGCTGGCCAAATTTTCTGAAGAGACAACAAAAGTGCTCAAAAAGGCTCTTCCTGCTACAGCCAATATTAACAATCCGGTGGATGTAATCGGGGATGCAAGGGCCGATCGTTATATTGTTGCAATCCAGGCGGCATTTGATGATGAAAATGTGGACGGAGTTTTTGTAATTCTGACCCCCCAATCAATGACAGATATTGATACCATTGCCAGGGAGGTCACAAAGATTGCAGAGGGACAAACCAAACCAATCTATGCTTCTTTCATGGGTGCAAGGGATGTGGCTTCGGGGATCGATATATTGCAGAGACACAAGATCCCGCATTATATACTTCCCGAGTCCATGTGCACAGCCTTTGTTGCGGTGCACCATTTTCATAAAAACCTAAAGTCAAAGGTCCGAGAGGTACCAGTGTTGGATAATATTCAAGGCAAAATAGCGAAGGAAATGATGGATAAGTCCCTATCCAATGGAAGGTCATATGTCACTGAGGTGGAGACCATCGATTTGCTTCGTACCTATGGATTACCTGTACCTCAGGGAAAATTGGCAACATCGGCAGAGGAGGCAGTGAAAATTGCAGATGAGATTGGTTACCCGGTTGTAATGAAAGTGGTGTCTGAGCATGTAATTCACAAGTCTGAAGTGAAAGGTGTAGAACTCAACATCGGCAATGCAGCGGAGGTGAAGGACGCCTATGACAGGATTCACCAGAATGTGAAGGCAGGCAATCCCCGATGCTTCCATAAGTGGAATCTATGTCATCCGTATGATTACTGGAAGCGAAGAGATTATACTGGGTATTAAAAGAGACCCTTCGTTCGGACCTGTTTTGATGTTTGGTATGGGAGGGATTTTTGTTGAAATATTCAAGGATGTCAGTTTCGGGGTAGCGCCCCTGAGCTATGACGAAGCCCGGAATATGATCGAACAGACAAGGGCATATGAGATTTTGAGAGGAACCAGGGGACGGTCACCGAGGGATATTGAATCGGTGATTGATGCCCTGTTACGCTTAGGACAAATGGCTTCAGATTTTCCAGAGATCGATGAGCTGGATATTAATCCCCTGTTTGTTATGGACGAAGGAAAGGGGAGTGTCATTGGTGATGCCAGAATGATATTAAAGAAAAACTGATAACTAAACTAATACATCATGAGAATTGTAATTAAAGACACAGAAGCTGATACAGGGAAATGGACAGCTGATTATATCTGGAATAAAATCAAAGCATTCGGTCCGACAGCAGATAAACCATTTGTACTCGGTCTGCCCACCGGATCCTCACCCATGCCTGTATACAGGGAGTGGATTAGAAGACATAAAGCAGGTGAAATCTCATTTAAGAATGTGGTTACTTTCAATATGGATGAGTATGTGAACCTGCCTGAAGACCATCCGGAAAGCTATCATTCATTTATGTATACCAATCTTTTTAACCACATCGATATTCCTGCCGAAAACATCAACATTTTAAATGGAAATTCCGATGATCTGGAGAAGGTATGCAAGGACTATGAGGCTAAAATAAAACAATATGGCGGTATAGAGTTGTTCCTCGGGGGCATTGGACCTGACGGTCATATTGCATTTAATGAGCCAGGATCTTCGCTTGTATCAAGGACGCGTGTAAAAACCCTCAGTTATGATACGATCCAGGCCAACTCCAGGTTCTTCGACAATGATATGTCCAATGTTCCCACACAGGCCCTTACAGTTGGAGTAGGTACCGTTATGGATGCCAAGGAAGTGGTGATTATCATCACTGGATTTTCCAAAGCCCGTGCTGTAAGAGAGGTTATTGAGGGCGGAGTCAGTCACATGTGGACCGTTTCCATGCTTCAGTTGCATGAGCATGCCATCATCGCTTGTGATGAGGCTGCCACCATGGAACTGCAGGTCGAATCTGTGAAGTACTTCAAAGAGATAGAGGAGATTGCAAATTCTCAAATGCCCACAAGATATAAGACATGAGTTTCAGGCCCTTAAACAATACAGAAATAGCAGCCCTACAGAATCAGGGCTGTTTTTCTTCTGACTGGTCCAAAATTAGTGTTGCTGATCAGTTTACCACAGACAATATTCACCAGGTACGGTTCCTTGGGGAAGTGAAACTGGGAGGACTAAATGGAGAAAAATCCGGTCTTTTCAACTGTAAGATCAGCCACTGTGAGATAGGTGATGATGTGCTTATTGACAACGTTCATCTGGTTGAAAATTACCAAATTTCCGGATGGAGTTACCATCGCGAATGTGGATACAATTACTGTAAATGGGGCCTCATCTTTTGGGAATGGTGTTGAAGTAGAAGTACTCAATGAAGGTGGTGGACGGGAATTGATGATTTTTGACAGGCTTACTGCACAGCAGGCATATATGCTTGTATGTTACAGGCATGATCCTGATCTGATTGAGGCAATGAACGGGATGATAGAAGATTATACACAGACGAGAACATCCGAAATTGGAACCATCGGAACCGGAACAGTAATTATGAATGTGGGGACCATAATTGATGTGGAAATAGGAGCATCTGCCTCCATCCGGGGGGTTTCATTGTTGAAGAATGGTACCATAGTGAGCAACAGTACCATGCCCCCGTTACGATTGGTGAGAATGTCATTGCAAAGAATTTCATCGTATTGTCGGGATCCAAAGTAGATGGTGGAGCCCTTTTGGACAAATGCTTTGTGGGGCAGGGTGTTGAATTGGGGAAACAATTCTCCGCTGAAAACAGCATTTTTTTTGCTAATTCTGAAGCCTTCCACGGTGAGGCGGTAAGTGTGTTTGCGGGACCTTACACGGTAACTCACCATAAATCCAGTTTGTTGATAGCAGGGATGTATTCATTTTATAACGCAGGAAGCGGTACCAACCAGAGCAACCATATGTATAAGCTGGGTCCGGTTCATCAGGGTATTGTAGAAAGAGGATCCAAGACAGGTTCATTTGCTTACCTGTTATGGCCATGCAGAATTGGTGCATTTACTGTGGTTATGGGAAAGAATCCGGCCAGTTTCGATACCAGCGATTTTCCCTTCTCCTACATCAATGTGGATAATGACAGAAGCATTCTCACTCCGGGTATGAACCTCTTTACAGTCGGTACACGCCGGGATAGTGAAAAATGGCCCATGAGGGATAAAAGAAAGGATCCGGAAAAGTATGACCTGATCAATTTTGATTTTCTGAGTCCATACATTATCCAGAGAGTAATCTCTGGCCTGGATATCCTTCAAGCGCTTTATGAAAAAGCTTCTCAAAAGCAGGAGACTGTTTTTTATAAGGGGATACGGATAAAAAGACTGATGTTGAAATCGACCCGAAAGTATTATGAAATGGCTCTTCACATTTTCATCGGGAAACAGGTGAAGGAAAAGCTTGAAACATTGAAAGATATCAATTCCATTGAATCCGTTAGAGAAGGACTTTCAACCGATGGGCATAGCACTCCTGAAAAATGGATAGACCTGGCTGGAATGATTGCTCCTGACCATGTAATCCAGGATCTTATCAGCCAAATAAAATCCGGAAAGATCAGTAGACTTGAGGAAATAGCTTCAGGATTGGAGCAGATTCACAATGCATATGATCGTTATGTTTGGGACTGGACCACTAAGATCCTTTCTGAGAGGTATGATATTGACGTAGATAAGATTGATTCCGCTCAATTGCTGGAACTGCTCTCGAAATGGGAGACAGAATCCATAAAATTGAATAAGATGATCCTCAATGATGCTGCCAAAGAATTTGATGATGGCAGTAAAATTGGATTCGGCATTGATGGAGATCAGGAAGTTGTTAATAAGGATTTCACTGCAGTCAGGGGATTAGCAAACGAAAATAAATTTATCATAGGGATTCATGAGGAAATAAAGGAGACTGAATCTAAAGCAGCCCAATTGAGGGCTTCGTTGGAAAAAATCAAATAAGGGCAGCAAAGTGTTAGATTTCCCTTAAGAATTCTGCACTCTCTTTGAACATTTCCGGATCTATTTCAACAAAGAAGTTTTCCACCCCTGTGGCGCTGGCAGCCTCGAAGAAATCAGGCCAGTTAACTATTCCCTGTCCCACGGGGACTGTTGCTTCCTTTTCTGATGAATAATCGGTGAGGTGGGCGGAGATAAACCGGCCCTGGTGTTTTCTGAAGTAGTCGGCTGCATGGTATCCAATATTGACTACTGCTACCTGGAATTGCATTCTTACCAGGTCTGGATCAAAGGCTTCCAGAAGTGCATCATAAATCAGTTCATCACCAATTATCTCAAATTCCATATGGTGATTGTGGAAACCCATTTGAATCCCGGCTGCTTTTGTTTTTTCACCAATTCCGTTGAGCTCAGCGGCAGCCTTTCGATAATCGTCTACTGTGGCGTCCTTGGGCAAACCGAAAGTGGAAAGAATCATTTGTTTCATTCCCATTTCATGAGCCCACTCTATTCTGTTTTCAAGTTTGTTACGCAATTCCGGGGGAGTAAAGTGCGAACTGGAACATCTTAATCCCGAATCATCGACGATCTTTCTCATTTCGGAACCTTTTATCTCATTCAGAGGTTTAAAGCCCGCCATGGAATATCCCAATGGAGAACACATCTCTACTTCCGAGTAACCAAGCTCCTTCATTTCCTTCAGTGTTCCTGCAAAGTCATCTATCAGTTTTTTCCGAATGGTCCATACCTGGAATCCAAATGATAAAGCCCTTATCCCTGAAAGCACTGGCAAACAGATTTGCCGGAATTTGATTCAGCAAGGCAGCCGAAGCCAACGCGGTTCCACTCGCCTTTATAAATTTTCTTCTGGATGTTTTCATTGCAGATGGTTTGAGGATTGGTTTTAAAGATATGTTTCCAGCCCAACAATTCAAAGGGATTCTTTGAAAACTGCAGATTGAAGGTGAGTTCAAAAGTAATTAGATCTTAACTCCGATGATGCAAACATCGTCTATTTGTTCAGAGTCGCCACGCCAGGTTTCAAAGGTGTTTTCAATGAGTTGTTTCTGTTTTTCCATTGATTCCTTTTGCATCGATAACAGCAGATTTTTGAAATTTCGACTTTTATACTTTTTACGCTTGTCTCCCCCAAATTGATCAATAAATCCATCCGAGAAAATGTAAATAGCATCCTGATTCTTCAGCTGAATGGTATGGTTCGTAAAATTAGTTTCTTCCCAATGAACACCTACAGGCTGCTTATCAGCCTTCAATTCAAATAATTGGAAATCTTCATCATCTGAAGAGATATATGGATCAAGTGTATCTGCGTATTGTTGTTCCTTCTTTCGTATGACATAGAGTGGATTATATGCCCCGGCAAACTGAAGTTCCTTGCTATCTTTATTAATGATAATCATGGTCATGTCCATTCCATCTTTTTGATCTTCTGATCCTCCTTCATGCGCCATCATCTCTTTCACTTTCTCCCTTAATAGACCGAGAGTTTCGGCGGGTTGATCAATCTTGCTGTTGCCAACCAGATCATTTAGTAAAGTAACGCCCAGCATACTCATAAAGGCTCCGGGTATGCCATGTCCGGTACAGTCGGCTCCAACAATTATTAAATGCTTATCAACCTCCTTGATCCAATAGAAGTCACCACTGACAATGTCCCTTGGTTTATAAAAAATGAAGTATTCGGATAGTAACGCATCCATGTATGATTTTGAAGGAAGTATGGCTGACTGTATCCGTTGTGCATAATAGATACTGTCCGTAATTTCCTTATTCTGAGACACAAGCAGGTCACGCTGTATCACAAGCTGATCACGCTGGGCCTCTATCTCATCCCTTTGAGCAGATATTTCCTCGTTCAATTGTTCTAACTCATCATTTCGATCTGTTACCAGCCTTTTTTGCTCTATTACCTCCTCAGTTCTCCTTTTAACGATTCCCATTAACCGCCGATTGTTAAAAAACAGATAAATAAAATAGAGAAGGAACAGAAAGAGAAGAAAGTATACCATAAAGGCCCAGGGTGAAGAATACCATGGAGGCTTAATCTTGAAACTGTATGTTGCCGAACTGCTTTCTACACCATAAATATTTTTTGCTTTGACAAAAAAGGAATAGTTCCCACCATCAAGGTTTGTATATTCTTTCCTGTTGGACCTGCTCCACTCAGACCACTCGTTAGTGAATCCTTCCAGTAAATAACTGTACATTAACTCCTTCTCCTGTTCGAAAAAGGGAGCTGCCCAGGTGAACTCAACGTTATTTTGTTTGTGCCTGATCAAAGGTTGGGTGTTCTCAGCCTGAGTAGGATGAGACCTGAATATTCCATTTTCATCCTCAATAAAATTTGCTCCTCCAAAGAGAAGTGAATCGGTATTGATAGATACTTTTCGGATCAGGGTATGGAAGGGTAAAGAGTAGTCCCTGGAAAATGATTTATCAAAACTGTATAGTACATTGGATTTGCCGAACCATAATCCTTGATCTGGATTACTGAAAAAAACATCAGTGGATTCGTTTGGAAGACGCTGAAATGCTTTGTCATGGATCACCTCCAGTGTATTCCCGGCCATCTGAGCCACAATCTGATTCCAGCCCGTGTATTCATTCTCAAAAGAGTACCATAAGTCCCCATCATGGTCCCTGTAAAAAGCCATGATCTGATTCTTTCCGGGGGGAAGCACACTATTATACAGGGTGTCCCGATAGACGGCATCTGTGAAATAATTGTATTTATAAAAACCATCATCTGTGCCCATTAAGACCTCCCTGTTTTCAGGATCCAGGAATAACTGGCTATATCCGCTTACAGGTAATCCATCTTCCTGAAGAAAGAATTTCAAACTGGTATCACTTGCACGAGAGATATCTATACGTACAACCCTCCTGGCAGTGCTGGCCCACAAGTAACCATATTTATCAATGACCATTGTAAAAATTTGCTCTACCGGAAAATCCTTAACCCTTGTGATTTCTTTCCACTTTCCGCCCAGATATTGTAGACCAACTACCTGTCCATTGCCAGTGTAGATGACATCTGGATTCTTGGGATCCACAACTATGTTTGGACCAGAATAATCTTCGCGTTCGTATCGTCCTTGATGTGGATTAATGATCTGGTCCGCCAGGGAGGAGATATTCATTTGTTTGTCGATCACAAAAGTCGTGTTTTCGGAAGAGGCTATTAGAAGCTCAACATTTTGAGATGGACGTACTACATTCAGGTTCTTGATTGTTTCATTGTGGATACCGGGAACAGGAATAAAACTGGTGGTTGATGAAGTGGAGCTTTTGTAATAGAGTCCACTAAATGTGGAAATATAAAGCTGATCATTAAAAATCTCAATATCTGTGATAAATCCCTTAAATCCCGAAGCCTCAGTAAATTGTGTGAAGGGAATATTTGTTTCCAGTTTACTGATACCCATGTAGTTAGGAGCCCACAGGACTCCTGACCCTTCTAATTTTTCATTGGAGTAAACGAACGGAATATTTTCATCAATAAGGCCTTCACTCCTCGATATAATCTGCCTGGCTCCTCCATCCCTGTCCATGATCACTACGCCATTATAGAGACTGGATATAATGAAGTAATCCTTCTGGCGCTGTATATAAGTAATCACCCCTTTACTGAGATAATCTTTCAGGTCTGGATCAGGAAATGAAGGGTCCACACTGCCTGATTTTGTATCAAACAAGTGTAATCCTTGTTCCATGGTGCCGACCAGGAGTGTAGAGTCATCATATCTAACCAGTCCTGTGATACTTGACTCTTTAAATACTTCTCCCCCATAGATTAATACAAAACTATCTCGTTCCATTCTCATCAATCCACTTCCAAAATCTGAGATAAACAGGGTAGTGTCTATGAGAAAGGAGAAAAAACCATATTCTGGTGTATTCTGGAAGGATAATTCATCTCGACCAGGGCTGTATATGAAGATCCCGGCGAATGTGCAGAAATAGACTTTCCCATCATTGTAATAGGTTCTCCACACACCGCTGAATGGATAGTGATCCTGGTTAATGGTATCAGAAAGGGACCTGTAGTGCAGGTTCCCGATCCCATCTATAGCCAGGTAACCGAATTCGGATTCAGCTCCCACATAAATTACACTATCATCGCCGGTAACGAGCGATCTAACAATTGGATTCTTGGGAAGAGGAATGCTGCGCCACTCATTTCCGTCATATTCAAGGACTCCCTTATCATTGTTACCAATGTACATGACACCTCTGGCATCCTGCGTAATGCACCAGTTCTGCTCACTTCCGCCCGTTACGGAATGATAGTAATTATTGATAATGGGAATCCCATTTTCATTGTGTTGAGATGCAAGTGGGAAGGAAAATAAGGAAAACAGAAAACCCAGAGCAAGTGGACTTCTTAACAGCATCGATTCGGAGATATTTCTAATAAATGATATCATTGCTCAAGCTGAATGATAACAGACTTTGGGTTTTTATGTTGGAATAGGGTCGATGAAAGGTACAAAACTGAAGACACATGTCAAACACCGGGCAATAATTTAAAGTATTGAGTGGACCCTCACCTTTGCTTAGGGATAGCATTCTAAACATCATTCCCGTCATTCGATTTGACCTGTCTACTATGGATGACAGTTAGTAACGTAAAGGAACGAGGTCCTAAAAATTAACAGGAATTTAGCATTGAATGTAAGAACTATTATACCAATACGCTGTTACAATTAATTATATCACCACAATACACTAACAGGTTTAAATGAATTACTCCAAATCATTACTTACTCTCATCCTTCTTTTCTTAGGAGTTTTTGCCTTCCCTCAAAATGATGAAGTGGACAGTCTGAAGACAATTCTTGCAACCTTAAAAGTGGATACTTTAAAAGTCAATACCCTTAATGAAATGGCAGAAATTGTGCATAGGTCAGCGCCCGATGAAGCCATTAAGTATAGTTCAGAGGCTAAAGTCCTCGCTGAAAAGACCAATTTCCAGAAGGGGCTTGCTGATGCTTATAAATACATTGGTCTTGGAAACTATATGCAGGCAAACTATGCGGAGGCTTTTAAAAATTGGGAATTTTCATTACAGATTTATGAGATCCTGGGGGACGACGGGAATATTGCCAGAATCCTTGGAAATCAGGG
Organism: uncultured Bacteroidales bacterium; assembly: GCA_963710385.1. Taxonomy (GTDB): domain Bacteria; phylum Bacteroidota; class Bacteroidia; order Bacteroidales. Next base: position 54,432 of record CAVQAB010000023.1, read on the forward strand.
TTCCATCTATTATTCCTATGGTGAAAATGTTCAGGCCACTGAATATTTCCTGAGGGCTCTAAAAATAGCCGAGAAGCTGAATGACAGCATCAGGATATCAACGCTTCTTCTTAATATCGGAAATGTTTATTCTGATCAACCTTCAATGTATGACACTGCACTTAGCTATTATTCCAGAGCATTAGCAATGGGAGAGGCCATTGAATACCTTGATTTATTAGGTGTTGGTTCGATAAATGTTGGTGAAGTTTATTTTAAGCAGGGAGCATATGATTCTGCACTATTCTATATTGAGAAATCATTGGCCATGGTCACAAGCAATATTGATATTGCTGCTTCCCTTAATTTCTTAGGTAAAATTTATGCACAGAAAGGAGAGTATGAAACTGCAATAAACTACCAGCAAGACGCTCTGAAGATGGCAGAGGAAGAACAAGCGGAGCGTGAAACAGTCCGAATCTTGCTGGGTATGGCATCAACCTACTTGAAGCAGGGTAGCTCACAGCTGGCGATCGATTATTATGAACGGGCAAGAACACTTTCTGAGGTAATCGGATTAATTAACGAGTTGTCAGAAGCATATAAGGGACTATCAGATTCTTATTCTAATCTTAGGGATTATCAAAATGCATATCAGTATCTATCTCTTCAAAACGATATTGACAATGCCATTTACAATAGGGAGTCAGATCAGAAAACATCGAGACTGATGTTTTCTTATCAAATGGACAAAAAACAGGCTGAAATTGAAATTCTGGAACAAGAGGCAATCATAGAGCAATTAAGCAATAAAAAACAAAAAGGGATTAGTATTGCTGCCGGATCAATCGGAGTATTACTTCTTTTAATGGCTATCGGGGTCTATAATAGATTATTGTTTATCCGGAAAACAAATGAGAAGATTAATGCACAGAAGGATGAGATAGAATCCCAACGTGATGCGATACAGGCTGCACGGGACCAACTCCAACTGCAACATGATATGGTGTTTTCCCAAAAAGAGTTGATTACCGACAGCATCACTTACGCCCAACGTATACAATCGGCAATTTTACCATCACGAGCACTATTGGATGAATTAATACCGGAGCATTTTATTTTCTTTAAGCCAAAAGACATCGTTAGTGGTGACTTCTATTGGGTAAAGGAAGTCCAGGATCATGTGGTAATCGTGGAAGCCGATTGTACAGGACACGGTGTGCCCGGAGCATTTATGAGCATGTTGGGTATAACGATGCTCAATGATTTGATAGGGGACCGGTGTTTCGATGCACCGGCGGCGATTCTTGACAGTCTAAGGGCGAAAATCAAGGAGATGCTTGTTCAGGAGGGAAATGTTGAAGACCAGAAGGATGGCATGGATATGGCCATTGCAATCCTGGATAAAAACACCAAGATGGTTCATTTTAGCGGGGCAAATAATCCCCTCTATGTCATTCGAAATAAAGAATTAGATCCGGGACAACAACTGGGCTCCTACCTGTCTATGGAGAATGGAAAATACCAGCTGTTTGAACTCAAAGGAGATAAACAGCCCATCGGTGCGCATTGGGAGGAAACCAGGTTCACGAACCATACAATTTCGCTTCAGGAGAACGACACATTTTATATTTTCTCGGATGGTATGGTGGATCAGTTCGGCGGGAAAAACCGTAAAAAATTCAAGGCCATAAACTTTAAAAAGCTCCTTCTTTCAATTCAAGACGCAAGCATGGAAGACCAAAAGTATATCATTGAAGATGCCTTTGATACATGGAAAGGTTCTCAGGAACAGATCGACGACGTCAGCGTCTTAGGCGTAAAGATTTGATTAAGCCCCCTCCGCTTCCAAATCCTTTTTTTCTCATTCTACAGGAAATATTTTTTATTATCCAATTCTAAGGGTAACTTGAAAAGATCTAATTTTAAATATTCATGGAATGAAAAAACTTATTATTGTTACGGTCCTTATGATGTTGGTGGGAATAGGATTTGGACAAACCTTGCAGAAAGGTAACCTTCTTGGAATATATCATTTTAAGGTAAAGCTGGAAACAGGGGTATCCTTCGATATGTATTTGAATTTCCTTAAGAACAAACATCTGCTTGAACTGGAAAAACAGTTTCCGGGTACCACAGGATTTATACTTAAAGCGAATAGGGGGGAGCGCAAAAATGAATATGCCCTATTATGGTATTTCGAATCGGTAGAAGTCAGGGATAAATATATTGATTCTGAAGGAAACTGGACTGAGATTGGACAATTAGCGAGTGATAGTATGAGTACCTGGGAGGATTTAAACAGTTTAGGCACGTGGTCTCAAACCCTGACTGACTGGGTTATACAGTAGGGAAAGTAATTTATTAATCAAATATTATCATGAATCTGCTCCGTTCATTTGTATTCTGCATTTTCACACTGGTTAGCTCTTCTGTCATAGGTTACGGACAAGCTATGATCAGTGAAATGTTGCCCGTTCAAATGGGCACAGCGAAAGTCAATATCACGCCCTCAGTGCCTGTGCCCATGAGTGGGTACGGTGGCAGGGTTGATCCATTTACTGAAATTCATGATCAATTGTTTGCCACGGCACTTTATTTCAGGAGTTCAGAGAATTCTCTTTTGATGATTACAGCTGATCTTATTGGGTATACCCCTCAGTTTATTGATGAGACCAGGGAGATGATCTCCACCAGAATTGGCACTGCACCTGAGAATATAATGATAACAGCTGTTCATAATCATGGGGGACCTGTAACGAAGACCTATGAAAAAGATGTTCCCGAAACCGTAGAGGAATATATAGAGGAGTTACAGAAAAAATTCATCAACTTATCCATTCAGGCACAGGAAAAAGCTGTCCCGATCCGCATGGGTACGGGCAAGGGTCATTGCGAATTGAACATCAACCGTCGGGCTGAATTTGCCGATGGGGGTATTTGGTTGGGAAGAGCCTCAGATAAGCCATGTGACCATGAGGTAAGCGTTGTAAGATTTGATGATTTTAATAATCATACCCTGGCCATATTGATAAACTGGCCTTGTCATGCCACTGCCAGCGGACCGAAAAACTATCAAATTACAGCTGACTGGCCCGGTGCTGCGGCCAGGTATCTGAACAAGCAGGTGGGAGATGAGGTAGTAGTGGCCATTATGGCTGGAGCCTCAGGTGATATCAATCCAATATATGGACCTGGCAGCGATTTCAAGGAGATTGAAACAGTTGGATACCATGTGGGAAAAGTAGCCTGGAACACGTATAACCAGATATCAACATTCCAGGTAGGATCACTTCAAGCTATTACTTCTTCACTTATCTTACCGGGTAAACAAGCTGGAAATGACCATTTTCCACAAGAGGTTTATGAAGAGGGTCCGGATATAGAGATTAGATTGACAACCTTCAGGATAGGGCCTCTGGTTCTGGCGGGCGTATCTGGGGAGGTGATGAATGAAATAGGCACAAGGATTAAAAACGAGTCACCATACACAAGTACTGCTATTGTTACCCATTGCAACGGATCCAGCGGCTATATCTGCACTGACAAAGCGTTTACCGAGGGTGGATACGAGGTAAAAGTAACCCGCCTGATGCCCGGTGCAGAAAAACCGCTGATATCCCGTGTGCTTGAAATGATTCATAGTTTGTAAATGGTATTTTCTGGATCAGGTCGTTACTGGCAGCTATCATTGACCAATCCGGGTGTACCAAAGTCACCTGTACTATAAATGGATGTAGGTGCACACCAGGAAGTCCCCAGCACGGCATCTATCGCATTGATCAAATCAGGATTAAGACTGATCGATGATCCTGAGTAATCCGGGAAATTAGCCTCGCCATAATTTACTGAGAAGATCAATGCACCTGGATTAGTTTCTGTACCCTCATTAAAGATTGAAAGTTCAGCACCGGTATTTGACAGTGTAATGTCTGAGCCATAGATATATTTATTGGTGACATCGGTTGCAAGATCACTGCGTGTGAAAACGAAGTATTCTGCGGGAGACAATTCAATGGAAGTGACGATCGTATGTACATTGGCATCATCTCTTTTGACTATAAGGTTTTGCAGGTTAACAACATGATCGGAATTGTTGTAGATCTCAAACCATTCTCCATCCGTATCAGATAGCGCCAGGGGATTATACATGATCTCTGTGATAAGTAATTCTCCATATCCTACTGCTCCGGCCGGCGGAATGGTTGGAGCATCTGAAATTTCGACAACCTCCACCATTACTACTGTTTCATCCAGGAGTATCTGAAAGGTCCCCATCCCTTCATCTATTGATGCGTCTACCTGTATCTCATAATGTCTGTTGGCAAGCGGATTGGGTATGTTCCCGGAAAGGGTTTTTATTGATTCAGATCCGTCCGGATTTAAATAGGTAAGTTCGACAAGAATCTCAAGCGGTAAGGGTTGAAAATAGCCCAGCCTGGTTTCAATACTTGAAAAAATGAGCGAGCCCAGTGCAGTCGAAACTGTTGTTGTATAATCATCAAAGCTGCTTATGATGTTATTGGAGTATACTACGGTCACGATGGTATTGGCCAGCTCGCAATTTACCAATACCGACTGTTGCATGTTACTGGTGATAGTAAACACATTCGATATTCCGTGGTAATAAGGATTCTCAAATTCAGCCGGAAGGTTGTTATCAGAATAGGCTTCAACATAGTAATCACCAATTTCAAGCTCAATGATATCAGGCATATCTGAGGCCTTTGCAAAGGCCATTATTTCTGTGCCATCAGACCTGTAAATGAAAACTAGTAAATCTTCAACCAGCGGAGTGGATTTTAACAGACTATTCACTTCATTCACATTGATAAACAATCCAAGATTAATCTGCAAACTGCCTGTTTCTTTAGAGGTTTTCATCTCATCTTTCTGACAAGAGATTAAAAAGATCGAAAAAAGACATAGTACTAAATAGCAATGGTTTTTCATGGTTCAGGTTTTTATTGATTTTTGATTAGGATGGTAATATTGGTAGATGTGATGGAAAGCAGAAAATCAGCCATACTCATTTGATGACGGCCAGCGAGTCTTAATAATCGAAAGGAGGTACGGGAGTACGAAGTCACTCAGTTCAATACCACGCTGAACAATACCTGAGCGTTAAGATTGCTTGAGTTAAGGAATTTAAAAGTGAATCTCCATTTGCGGCCACTTACATGTTGTTCTGAATGGTATCAATGCGCCATTCACACAATTGCTTGACCCGGTTTAATACATTGGATGTTACCCGGTTGTGAACGCTTTCCCATGTTTTGTTCACCAATTTTCGATGCCTTTGCCAATCTTCTTTCCCATAAAAATTGAAACTTACAGCAAATATTAATTGCGATTGGGCTACCTCACCCATGGCGGGGATGGATGAACGAACATACATGACATAAACCCCAATAGGATAACCTCCGGAACATTGATACAATAGGTATCGGGCATTGTCGAAATCAAAAGCATCAGGCACCTTTTTAATCTGTATGGCATTGAGACTGAAGAGAGGAATCAGCTTAAAACCAAAGAAACTCTTCATGAACCTGAATGGATACTTTTTCCAGCCAAAAGGTTGAATCCGTATCCTTTTTAAATCATTGTCAATGCGGTCAACCTTTGCAATATGGTTAGGCCAGCAGGTGGAATCGCCATTCCATTGTAATAGTTCATTGAATACATAACTTACCGGAGCCTCTACACCTATTTTGTGGATGTTTAAAACGGAAAAGTGGTTCGGGTCAATTCCGATTCGCTGCATCACCCGTTGTTTGTAATTATCCCTCTCCTCTTCTGTGTGCAAATTTGATCAGGGTTGCTTTCTCTGGTTTGTGCAACAGAAAATAAAGTACATCTGTAACTAAACCTCTACTCCTTGAGGGTGGTTTTTTGTTACTATAATCACTCATTTAATTTCTCTAACGTACTAGGATTCCTAACTATTATGAGGATAATAAAGTTAGGCAATGTCCCAATAAAACAAAAGCCCCTTCCGGTTTATTTCCTTACGGAGTGTGATTCAGCTCTTTTCGTGTTAGCAGGGTTCGATGTCGACTCAGTATGGAAAATCCGGCGTATAAGAGCACTCTATACCGAAATACATTGATTATCAAATACTGACTGCCCAACTCTTTACTAATTTGCATGAGCAGCTATTATTGATCAGCATAGTTTTTAAAAGAAAGGATCCGTTTTGGATTTTCAACCATAATGGTGTATATCTGTTCATCAGTAATTCCACCAGCTTTAAATTGCGGTACGAGGTCGTTAAGAATATGCACATATCCATAGCCGCCATTCTTTTTATACAATCCTGTAAAACAAACATCTTGTGAAATAAGAATATGTTCTATATAGCCTCTGTCGATAAGGGCTTTAATAGTTGCAGTGGGGTCCATATCATCATCAAATGGAAATAGTATTTCCATTCCCAGCATATCAAATTCCACGTAACAGCCTCTCTGGGCATATGTGATAAAATTATCTACCCGATTAACCAAAGGTGTGTTGTGGCTGATGTAAACGCGCGTTAAATCGACCCCTTCTTTTTCCATTATATCCAACACGTAATGCCTTTCATTAATGCCACCGTCCCTGTCAAAATGGAAACAAACTGCAGCACCAGTGGCTTTCTGGGCACGAGCTGCGGCTATTACTACTTTTTCTTCAAACTGGGTAATAGGCCTGCTGATCCCTATTTCACCTATGACACCTGCGTGAATGCCATTTATTCCATTTTTAATGTCACTGATTATTATATCGGTCAATTGCTCGATTGATTTATTTTTGATAGAATCGTGTATCCATGCGTCCTTGTAATAACCTGATCCCATTATAACGTTAATACCAGTGGCTGTGGATATCCGTTTCAGACCTTCCGGATCTCTTCCGATCCCAATATTGCTTAACTCGGTCAAGGTTTTACCACCGGCATCAGCATAATATTGTAGTTCAGATATTGCAGTTGCTTCATCTGTCAGGTCCCTGCTATCTCCCTTATGTACTATCAATAAATGTTCATGCGGAAGAGTGATGCCCATGGAGTCTGCCGGCATGAGCCCATGTACGGTCATGACCTTTCCTTCCCAATCTACTGTATTGTAGATGGAACTATCGGCGTCAGCAATTAATGATTTCGGATATCCGCCTTCATTATATGTTATTTGAATTTCAGCCTCGGATAGTGCTCTGTTATAAAGTCTTATATCATCAATTATACCATCAAAACATTGAAGGGGACTTTCAAAAAAGTGGCATCCAATTTCAGTGTTTGACGGGTTATCTATATTGAGAATATGCGCACTGGTATCAACATCCAGAAGCACGCCATTTATATAGAACTTGACAGTGGTACTTTCCCGGATTCCTACAAAATGATACCAAACATCATTGCGTAAAGTATCATCAACATTAACATTTGCTGTTGATTGGTAAGCAGAATTCTCATTAACGCATAAACTTCCCCAACCGAGCTCCCACCAACTGGAGTTTCTATGAGGAGCACTCCTTTGTGTAAATATTTCATAACCTGCCGAAGAATTTCTTTTTACCCAAGCAGAAATTGTAAAATTGGATAAGCCAAAGTTTGCCAATAGATCAGTTGATAGTAATATGGTTACTATTCTCAGCGGTAAACAAATATGCCTTGTTGGCCATTCCAAATCTATCATTGGTTAATGTTGCACCGCTTACGGTACCATGATGCCCATACACACTTTCATCATCAGCGTTTCCGTTAAATGGATAATATGCAACCAATCCATTTATCGGAGGAGGAAGTTGAGCATAAGCTAGTTTTTTTAAATCCTCCAACTGTTGCCGCAAAGAATCCACATATGATTTGGTTGCAGCATCTGCAGGTATCTCACCAGGATCCCCTTTAGGCCCTGCCGGACCTTGATCTCCAATGTCGCCTTGAGGTCCCCGGTCTCCCGGATCTCCTTGAGGTCCAGTCTCCCCTTGGATGCCTTGCGGTCCCATCTCACCTTGTGGTCCTGGAGGGCCCTCATTACCAGAAGCTGCGTATAGAGCATACGGAACGCTAAGCAATGGGCTTGACCCTAAATTCTCACCGTTTACTGTTAAGTCCAAGAAATATGGACCAGAGGACCAATCGATAACTGCCAGACTGTTTAATGTTGTACCTTGTCCGATTACGACATTCACCAAACCAAAATCATTGGTCTGTATATTATGCACCTCATTATAAGTAGACGCCCCCTGCTCGTTAACGATACTTATCTGCAGTACAACACTCTCGTTTGCTTTTAATGAACCATCAGAGTTTCGGAGTATTGCTTGATAGTGAAAAGCGTTAGGTGCTTGAGCACCAATGCTCAAGGTAATCGCCATTAGAACAATAATAAAAAATGATTGTCGCATGTTTTATTTTTTTATGATTTTATGCGTCGTCCTATGCTCTACTCTGAAAAAGTATACTCCACTGGCAAGGTCTGTGAAATCCAAGTCAAATGGGTTAGAGGTAATGAATCCGTTAATAAGCACTCTACCATTAATATCTATTATTTCATATAATTGATTGAGTTTTGACGATTCAACAATAAGCTTATCGATAACAGGATTCGGATATGTTTTTAATAGAAAACCAGGATATGCTCCTTCAATTGCATCAATGAGTAGATTCCCCTGGTGGAAACCCTGAGAAAGATATAGTCCTGGTGAGGTCAAGGAACTAGCAGCAATTTCTCCCAAAGTCCAGGAAATGGAGATTGTTTCTGAGGTAGCATTGTTTCCTGCAGAAGCAACAACAGACCGCTCAATTGACTGATTGTAAGCTCCTATCGATATTAGCAGCAATATAGGAAATAATAGTTTTTTCATTGTTATGGAATTTGAAGTGCAACTATAAAAATAGTGCATTAATCCTTTATAATCAATGAATTAATGACAGTTGAGCTTGATTTGGAGATGAATGACGGCTGCGCTGTTTCGAGCGTTCAAGGACCCGGTTTTTTACAAATGTTGCCATTGACCAATGTCCAAATTTAATGGACTAACTGGCATGACGTATTGGTAAAGTATTCTGCTTGCATTTAACGGCTTATAGAATATCAGCGCATAAAATCCCCCGGTCTAAACCGAGGCAACGCGGTGGCCGAGCTCACAAAATTGAGAAGCTATAGCCAGCTGATATCTCATTTCCTTTTTTGTGTAGCTAAATATTGCCAAATACCGCACCTATTACCGCACCTCGCTAAAAGAAAAACCGCCATTTCATCTTATTGTGATTAACAGCGGTTTATCCGATTTGATATGCAGTCCGTAGGGGAATCGAACCCCTGTTACCAGGATGAAAACCTGGCGTCCTAACCCCTAGACGAACGGACCGTATGTTTTAGAATCCGATTTTTTTCTAATCGGAGTGCAAAAATAGTCTCTTATTTTTTTTTTACAAAGAAAAAGTGGAAAAATTAACCTTCAACCACATCTTTAGCCAAATTAAGGAGATCTATCCCTGAGAAATTGCCTGAGGTCATGATCAGAAGGACAAAGGTGTTTTCATCCAGAGATCTGAGATGATTTTCCAGTTCATGTGAATCATTGTAGACTATAAGATCCTCCTTGCAGAATTGCTTTTGAACCTCTTCAGGTGAAAGGATAGGGAGTTTCTTTTGCTTTACCACAGCAGGATTGAAATATACAAGAGCCTGGTCAGCTTCATCGAGTGCACCTTTGTAGTGTGGTATAAACTCCATGTTAAGGCTGCTGAAAGTATGGAGCTCCAGGCAGGTGACCAGTTTCTGGTCCCTGTAAGTCTCTTTGAAAGCACTGATGGTCGCCTTAACTGTTGTGGGGGCATGTGCAAAATCAAGATACACGGCGCGGGTATTATCGTTGGCCAGCAGTTGTTGCCTGCGTTCGGCTCCTTTGAAATTCTGGATTGAATTATAGAATTGATGATCCTCAATGCCCAGATCCCTGCAAATAAGTAAAGCACCCTGGATGTTTTGCATGTTATGCTGACCAAATACAGTAAGAGGGACCGATCCATATTTGGTATCGAGAACAAATCGCCCGGATTCAATTCTATATGGATGTTCTCCGTATGGGATTTTAAGCAAGGACCAATGGCTTTTGTCAACCACCTCGCCCAGAACCGGATCGCCATCATAATAAAAAACTTTTCCACCACCGGTGGCAATTCTCAGGAATTTTTGAAATTGCTTCTTGTAGGTATCAAACGTGCGAAAAACATTCATATGATCCCATGCGATGCCTGATAGGAGCGTCATATGGGGATGGTACTGGTGAAATTTTGGAGTGCGGTCCAGGGGAGAGGATAGGTATTCATCACCTTCAAGAATAATCAAAGGTGCATCTTCGGATAGCTTTACCATGGTATCAAATCCCTCGATCTGTGAGCCTACCATATAATCGAAATCTTTACCCTGATCCTTCAATACATACATAACCATGGCAGTAATGGTGGTTTTTCCATGGCTGCCTCCAATGACTATCCTTTTCTTGTCCTGGCTGTGCTCATAGAGGTATTCTGGAAAAGAATAGATGCGAATCCCAAGTTTCAGGGCCTTCTTGAGCTCTGGATTTGTCTTCCGCGCATGCATTCCCAGGATCACTGCATCCAGACCTGAATGAATCCGATCGGGATCCCAGCCCTGTTTGTCTGGAAGTAGCCCATGTGCTTCAAGTCTTGAATGGGAAGGCTCAAAAATCTCATCATCAGATCCGCTAATGGTGTATCCTTTCTTCTTTAAGGCAATGGCCAGATTGTGCATCACTGCTCCCCCGATGGCTATAAAATGGAAGTTCATTCTGCTGGGTTCAGAATTCGAACAATAAGGTTCGATCATAAAATTAAAGGAATATTCAGGTGGATTTGACTGGTTTCCTGGGAACTTATTAACTACTTGCAGGTGATCTATTTCTTATAGTTTAATAAATTTAGGATGTATGAAAACCCATATTATTCCTTGCGGATATCTGGAAGTCAAGGCTGAGAAAATGATTCAACCGTTGACAAGCAACAGACTCAGAGCTTGACCGGATTATGACAAGTGGATAGATATCCGGATCTGGCCAATCGCGAGAAGCTTGAATTTCTGATTGAAATAGATCATGCAACTCGTTTGATATTCTTTCATGATCCTCTAAAAGACAGTGTATTCTACCCGTAAGTTTCCAGTAAAACTTTAAGTATTTCTTTTCCTGTATCTGTGACTTTTGTGCCAGGACCGAAGATGGCCATTACACCCGCTTTATAAAGAAATTCATAATCCTGTGCAGGAATCACACCTCCAGCAATGACCATGATATCCTCACGGCCAAGATTTTTCAAGTTCGTCAATGACCTGCGGAATGAGTGTTTTATGACCTCCTGCAAGGGATGAGATTCCCAGGACGTGCACATCATTTTCAACAGCTTGTCTGGCTGCTTCCGCCGGAGTCTGAAAGAGGGGACCGATATCCACATCAAATCCGATATCGGCATAACCAGTACTGACAACCTTGGCACCACGATCGTGTCCATCCTGACCCATCTTTGCAATCATGATTCGAGGCTGACGTCCCTCTCTTTTTGCAAATTCCTGTGCCATGGCACAAGCTTCCAGGAAAGATTGATCCAACGCAGACTCTGAAGAATATACTCCGGAGATAGAGCGTATGACGGCTTTGTATCTACCCGTTATTTTTTCAATTGCCGAAGAGATTTCTCCAAGTGTGGCCCTGTTTTTAGCCGCTTCAATTGAAAGTTCAAGTAAATTCCCTTTACCACTTTCAGCACAGTTAGTTATAGCCTGTAGGGATGCATCAACTCTTACATTGTCCCTTTCCCCTTTCAACTTTCTAAGTCTATCCAACTGGGATTGACGAACCGCACTGTTATCAACTTCCAGAATATCCAATGGATCTTCTTTATCCAGGCGATATTTGTTAACTCCCACAATAACATCTTTGCCGCTGTCAATTCTGGCTTGCTTTCTGGCTGCAGCTTCCTCAATACGCATTTTGGGTATTCCAGTTTCAATGGCATTAGCCATTCCGCCAAGTTCTTCAATTTCTTCAATATGTTCCCAGGCCCTCCTGGCAATTTCATTTGTTAAGGATTCCACATAATAGGATCCTGCCCAGGGATCAATAGAACGACATATTTCCGTTTCCTCCTGAGATGTAATTGTGTGTTTCTGGCAATTCTGGCTGAAAAATCGGTTGGAAGGGCAATGGCTTCATCCAGTGCATTGGTATGAAGCGACTGTGTATGCCCCAGGACAGCTGCCATGGCTTCAACGCAGGTACGTGCTACATTATTGAATGGATCCTGTTCTGTCAGACTCCATCCGGAGGTTTGAGAGTGAGTCCGCAGGGCCATGGATTTTGGATTCTTAGGATTAAACTGTTTTACAATTTTTGCCCAGAGCATCCTGGCTGCTCTCATTTTGGCAATCTCCATAAAATGATTCATCCCGATGGCCCAGAAGAAGGAGAGCCGTGGGAGCAAATGCATCAATATCAATCCCTGCCTTCACTCCTGTTCGCAGGTATTCAAGTCCATCGGCAAGGGTATAGGCCAGTTCAATATCTGCTGTGGCACCTGCTTCCTGCATATGGTAACCGGAAATACTGATGGAATTAAATTTGGGCATGTTTCGGGAGGTGTATTCAAAGATATCTGCAATGATCTTCATGGACATTGAAGGAGGATAGATATAGGTATTGCGTACCATAAACTCCTTCAGGATATCGTTCTGAATGGTCCCGCTCAGCTCCTCGAGGGAATACTCCCTGTTCCAGTCCAGCCACAATATAAGAAGGCCATAATTGGAAGAACAGCACCGTTCATGGTCATGGAAACTGACATTTCATTCAGCGGTATCTGGTCGAAGAGGATATTCATATCCAGGATGGAATCGATGGCTACTCCTGCTTTACCAACATCTCCCACTACCCGTTCATGATCAGAATCGTATCCACGGTGTGTGGCCAGGTCAAAAGCCACAGAAAGTCCTTTTTGTCCGGCAGGCCAGGTTCCGACGGTAGAAAGCATTGGATTCCTCGGCTGTTGAAAATCCGGCATACTGCCTGATGGTCCATGGACGCATGGCATACATGGCTGAATAGGGACCTCTCAGAAAGGGTGGTAATCCGGCAGCATAGTTGAGATGCTCAAGATTTTCAATATCCTCCCTGCAATAATAGGGTTTGATGTTGATGTGTTCAGGAGTTTCCCAAAGCGGAAAGGAGCCTTCTTTCTGGTATGGAATCCGATTATCCCGAAAATCTATTTTATTGAAATCTGGCCTCATAATTGGGGAATGGTGAATGGTGGATGGTGAAGGGTGAATGGTGAATAGTGAATGGTGACATTAAAGGAGGATGTTGTTGAACGCTTTAAGGGTATCCAGAAGGTGGCTCTTGCTATGGATGAAATGTTCAATCCCTGCCTTGCGCAATTTCTCCATTGATTCAGACGGATATCCCGCTACTACAATCACAGATTGATTTTTTAATTGGTCGAGGATAGGTGGTGCCATATCTGGATAGGCATCATCCGAGCTGCACAGAACAATAATATCCGCTTCTGTTTTCCTGGCAGCTGATATTCCTTCGTCGAGTGTGGCAAATGCGGGTTCATCCAAAATCTCATATCCGGCACATGCAAACAGGTTTCCTGAGAATGTCGCCCTTGCGGTCCTCCATGCTGGATTCCCGTATTTAAAAAGAAGAACCCGGGGCCTGTTTTCGCTTCTCTCTGTCTGAAGACGAACCTCCTCGAACATGGATGAAATGCGGTAAGGCTTCAGTGGGATTAGAGGGGAATCTGCAGTTTCTTGTAAAGTACTTTCATTTAAATTATCCAGGATCATTTCATTCAAATTGGGAAATGTATTTGTGCCGAGAATACGATCCTTTCCGGATGCTGTGCTTTCCAATTTCTTCCTCCTGGATGCTGCTACCTGTTCCTGGATCCATCCCGATTCGAAAGCCCTTATGAATCCTCCTTTTGATTCCACTTCGCAGAACAACTCCCATGCGTTCTCTCCAATTGAATCAGTAAGATTCTCAATATAATAGGATCCCGCAGCCGGATCAGCCACACGGTTCAGATAGGCTTCATCCCGAATGATGATTTGTACACTCCTGGCAATCCGGTCCGAAAAAGCAGTGCTTTTTCCATAGGGATAATCGAAAGGAAGAACGCTTACCTGGTCGGCTCCTCCCAGAATGGATGACATGGCTTCGGTGGTTCCCCGGAGCATATTGACATAAGGATCATACAGTGTCATGTTCCATTCCGATGAAGTGGAGTGGATCCGAATGTTGCCCATGGAAGGTTTAACTCCATAAGCCTCGCTTATCTTCCTCCAGAGGATCCGGGCACTCCTCAGTTTAGCCACTTCCATGAAAAAGTTAGATCCGGCAGCCAGGTTCAGTTGTAACGACTCCTGCGCAACACGAGGGTCAATTCCCTGCGAGGAGAGTAAATGCATGTAATCACTTGCCATTGACAAGCCAAATGCCAACTCCTCCACCAATGTTGAACCAGCATTATGGATGAGGGCGCCATTGATATCAATAACCCGCATCCTCGGAGATGAGTCCCGCACCTTCCTGACCAGCTTTCCTATGTTTTCCATACTGGCAATGGGGATCCCGGATGACATCATTTTACCCAATGGGTCAGCCCCCAGTGATCCTTTCAAATCAGTGGGATCGACATTCCTGGATGTAGCCAAATTACAAAGATGATCATACAGCGCATCTGCAGAAAGGTATCCATGGAACAGGAGTTCAGTTTCATCCAATGAGACACCATCCAGTAATGAATCGAGCATGGTCACATTGAGTGAGTGGGAATCTTTAAGTTGGATACGAATGGCTTCTGCCCCTCCCTTTAAAGCTGCTGTGATTCTTGAATTGGCTTCCTGCAGGTCCTTTCCGGGAAAGATATCCTGGCAGAGATTCCAACCATTGGGCGCACTGCTCACCCTTCTTAATTGGCCCACATTATTAAGATAGTCCAGGGATTCAATGTCCTCTTGACGGTAAAATGGCTTTACCTCGATACCTTCTGTGTTCCAGCCCAGTTTCTTCTTGTAATCGGCCCCCTTCAAATCCGCCTTGATCTTCTCCTCCCACTGGGTGGTGGTGATTTCCGGAAAGTCCGTAAACAACTGTTTGTTACCTACCTCTTCCATGCTTCAAAAATTGAAATACAAAGTAAGTACTTTGGAAACATCTAATCAATCTTTACGTATAATTATCTTAGTCAGTCTTTAAGTTAAAATGCAAGCCTTTCATTATCAGGTTTGCTCATTGAATATAAATATCATATTATTGTGTTACAGAAGACGAACCTATTAAACTGGCTATGAAAAAAGCACTATTGTTGCTAGCGGTCCTGAGCATTGGATTTCTGGTATACTCACAAACTGTTGAAAATATCACCGTAACACCTAATGAAGATAAAATCATTATCAATTTCAGAATCGGTGGATCAACGAATACACAAAGCTATAATGTGGTGCTTTCCTGTTCGATGGATGGAGGTTCCCGGTTTGAGCCCAGGTCGCTTAAGGGCCATTATGGGAATAATGTCCGTGGGGGACAACCTTACTATACTATAGAATGGGATGTATTTCAGGATGTGGATGAAGTAGGAGATGCAGAGTTTTTTATTAAGGTCGATCTGGTCAGCGACATGGCTGTTCCAATATCTTCACCTCAGAATCAACCGGTACAGGAGACGGAAAGAGTGAGGGAAACGGATCCTGTATATCCGGATTTTGATGAAATTTCATCCCAGAAGGAAGAAATTGAATGGAAGGGTTACCTCGCTTACAACGGCAGTACAAAAAGTCCTGTCGGAATCAGCTTTGGATCACTGAAGAATGTAGGTACGCTATGGTAGCCTTAGATTTGGATCAGATAATACTGATTGGTTAACTAATTTCTGGACTACCATTGTGGCTGGCCTAACGAAATATATCGTACAGAGCAATAAATATCGTTTGCATGGATATGTGGGCGCAGGAGTAACGCTTGACTTCTATATTTATGACGATGAGGTGTACTATGATAGCTGGAATGAATCCTATTTAACATTTGATTTCGGTGTTATCAATGCAATTGGAAGACTAAATCTTAACCTTGGTTTGGAATATATAAATCATTTGAATGAAACTATTCCTAAGGTATATCCGGTATTTGGAATAGGATTTGTGTTTTAAATTAAAAGATCATGAAAAAAGGTATATGGGTTATTGTACTACTGTTGCTGGCCGGGATCTCTTTTCAGGTTGAGGCGCAGAGTGTGGAAAGATCCAGCGGTGTGAAAAAGCTGAACATGAGGAAGAGTTCGGTGGATTCGAAGGAAAATGACCAGGATCAGAAGAATCCAACCAGGTCCAGCGAAGGCTCACTAAAAGTGACCTTACCTATGAATCCAAGCCGCTCTGTGGAATTGAACGGGGAGGTGAATGGATTCACCTGGATTGCCCCCAACTTTACCAGCGTGAAGACATCCGAAAGTGAATATGAGATCAAAGCCACTGTCAATTCTCAAGAGAACATTAGATTCCTGAATCTATTCAACAACGGACAATTTATTAGAAACATTATCCCACCTGTTTCCACCATCAGGCAAATGGTTGTTGAAGAATCCATGGAGCTTCACATGGGTAGAAACGAACTTAAGATTGAGGTAATAACTGTTTCAGGAAAGAAGCTTGAAAGTTCGATCGAGGTGGTCTATGACATATCCAGCGCAAAATATGTGGCGCTGATTATTGCGGTTGAAGAATACGACGATCCGGATATCAATGACCTGGATCAACCCATAAATGATGCAACCAGATTTTCAAAATTGATCCAGACCGAATATAACTTTGATAAGGAGAATATCACTTTAATGGAGAATCCCAGTAAGGCTCGAGATTATTGGTAAGCTTGCACCAGATGCGGAACGAGATTGACACCTGAGGATAACCTGCTTATTTATTATGCCGGTCATGGGAATTGGGATGAGGAAATGAAGACCGGCTACTGGTTACCAAGAGATGCCAACCGGGATAATCCGGTGAACTGGCTTCCCAATACGGACCTGACCAATTATCTGAATGTTTTGAAATCCAAGCATACCCTGCTCATTGCTGATGCCTGTTTCAGCGGTGGGATCTTTAAGTCACGCGCTGCATTTAACAATGTGCTGTCGGTGGAGAAACTGTATAAACTCACCAGCCGGAAGGCTCTGACAAGTGGTACCTGAAGGAGGTTCCGGACGAAAGCGTCTTTATCGAATACCTGATTAAACGATTGGATTCAAACAAACAGAAATACCTGCCTTCAGAACAGCTATACTCCAGCTTGAAGGAAGCGGTTGATAAACAACAGCCCCAACAGTCCCCAGTATGGAACCATCCAGAATGTGGGTGATGAAGGCGGTGATTTTATTTTTATCCGAAGGGATTAAATAGAACTTAAAGCGATCCGATCATTTTTGACGGATCTACCCAGCTGTCAAATTCCTCATCAGTAAGATACCCAAGCCCAAGTGCTGCCTCCTTCAGGGTGGTTCCCTCTTTGTGGGCTTTTTTTGCAATTTCAGCAGCCTTTTCATACCCAATATGTGTATTCAGGGCTGTGACCAGCATCAGAGAATTGTTGAGGTTCTGTTTAATACGCTCATGATTGGGTTCAATACCCACTGCACAGTTCTCATTGAATGAACGACAGGCATCGCCGATCAGCCTGGCCGATTCCAGGAAATTATAGATCATCATGGGTTTGAATACATTCAACTCAAAATGACCGTTGCTACCACCAATATTGATGGCCACATCGTTTCCCATCACCTGTGCACAGGCCATGGTGAGTGCTTCTGCCTGGGTTGGATTTACTTTTCCGGGCATGATGGAGGATCCTGGTTCATTGGCCGGGATGATGATTTCGCCAATACCACAACGTGGACCGGAGGCCAGCATGCGAATGTCATTCCCAATCTTCATCAGGCTGACTGCAAGGGTCTTTAGTGCGCCATGTGTTTCCACGATGGCATCATGGGCTGCCAGACCCTCAAATTTATTGGTACCGGTCACAAATGGCAGGTCTGTAAACTTGGCAATGTAGTTGGCTACCAGTTCTGAATATCCTTTAGGAGTATTGATGCCGGTTCCCACAGCAGTTCCACCCAGTGCCAGTTCAGTCAGGTGATCAAGCGTATTGACAAGGGCCTTGAGTCCGTGGTCGAGTTGCGAAACATACCCTGAAAACTCCTGTCCCAGTGTAAGTGGTGTGGCATCCATCCAGTGTGTACGGCCTATTTTTACCACTTCCATAAAAACATCTGCCTTCTCCTTCAGTGGTATCTCGCAGGTCCTTTACCCCTGGAATGGTTACCTCCGTAAGCATTTTGTATGCTGCAATGTGCATGGCAGTTGGGAAGGTGTCATTGGAAGATTGGGATTTATTCACATCATCATTGGGATGGATCAGCCGGGATCCTTCTCCCAGTTTATGACCTTGAAGTACATGTGCCCGGTTGGCCACCACTTCGTTTACATTCATGTTGGACTGG
The DNA here is from genome assembly GCA_963710385.1 of uncultured Bacteroidales bacterium. Taxonomy (GTDB): domain Bacteria; phylum Bacteroidota; class Bacteroidia; order Bacteroidales. The sequence goes on from CAVQAB010000023.1 coordinate 72,967, forward strand.
GTGCCCGAACCTGTTTGCCATACCACCAGAGGAAACTGGTCATCCAGTTTTCCTTCAATAATTTCATCACACACCTGCATAATCAGGTCGGCCTTTTCTTTGGGTAGCACATCCAACTCAAGGTTGGTGGCTGCTGCGGCCTTTTTCAGGTAGCCGAATGCTTTCACAATCTCAATGGGCATGTAGCCATCACCAATCTTAAAATTATCTTTTGAACGCTGGGTCTGGGCACCCCAGTATTTATCGGCAGGTACCTTTACCTCGCCCATGGTATCCTTTTCTATCCTATAGTCCATATTAAGTATATTTTTGTTTTAAATATACTCAATCAACGGCTTAGAAAAAGAAAGTATCCGGATGTTGTTTGAAAGGATTGTGAGCTGCTTTTAATCTGCTTTCATCAACAGAATCGTTACGTAATTATACCCGTCGCTATCCGATTCTACGCCTACTCCACACTGGGTGAGGTCCTCCAGCAGTATAGAATCTGCAATGGGAATTTGAAGCAGCTGGTTAAGAATCATATCCTCATCGTCGGTATCTGTCTTAAGCACCAGAGCCTGGTCGTTGTAACCCCCGATTTTCTCATGAATCTCATTCCAATGTTCGGTAAGGCCCTGAGTTCCTAAATCTTCTGCGTCGTTGGCTATTTTATACGAATAAATCTGTGCCTCTCGTACCATGACGAACTGGTGTACAAAGGGGCCATCAAGGCCTTTGTCGCTGCGGTAGCCTTTTATGGCCATATAGATTAAGTGTTCATTGGTTTTGATCTGGGTATAACTGCTCTCTTTTTTCTCACAGGAAAATAACATGAGAAGCAAAACCAATAAGGTGAACAGATGCTTCATTTCCATGGCCTTTACGTTTATCCATTAGTACGGAAAAGATAAGGAAAAGGTTGCTTACAGTTTATCGATGTTTTCAACGGGATCCCCCACTACAGCTTTATACTTTCCTTCAACTATGGGACGATGGATCAATTTTGGATTTTCAACCATCACCTTGATCCACTCCTCATCGTGGAGGTTTAAACCTTTTAACTCTTTCCGGAAATACTCCTCCTGGGTGCGGATGAGGTTGAATGGCTTCACATGGAGCTTCATCACCAGGGCAGTCAATTCGGACTCGGAAAGGGGATCTTTAAGGTATTCCCTTACCTGGTGATCCATGTTCTTCTCAATGACATACTGGAGTCCGGCACGGCTCTTCTTGCATCGGGGGTTGTGATATACAGTGTACATGATTAAATGATATTGAACTTAAATATAACGAAGGTCAGATACAATTACTCATCCCAATCTTTTTCCTCCTCCGCTTCCTTGTCGCTATTTACGGGATCCGCATCCAGAACGAACATGCCCCGTCCGTGAGTGGCCACGATGATCATGTTATCACGCGGATGGATGGCAAGATCATGCACATAGGTGCAGGGCAGGTCCCCCAGTACTTCCCAATTCTTTCCTGAATCCCTGGAAACGTAAACCCCCACATCGGTTCCAAGGTAGAGGATTTTTTCATCTTTGGGGTCTTCCCGGATTACGTTTACAGGGCCGGCGGGTATGTTGGATGAAATGTCTTCCCAGGTAGTACCAAAATCGGTGGAGCGCCATACATACACGGCAGCATCATCATCCCTGCGACCGGTCTGGGTGACGTAAACAGTTCCAAAATCGTGTTCTGAGGCGACGATCCGTGAGACCCACCGAACTGGTAAGGGCGCTATGCGAATATCTTCCCACGTGTTACCGCCATTTTTTGTCCTCCACAACCTGCCGTCATCAGTACCGGCGTATAGAAGGTCGGAATTGAATATAGATTCTTCAAGAGCACTGATGGTCTGGTAACTGATGTCACCCTGTTTCTTTGGATCATTGTATGTAAGATCGGGACTGATCTTCTTCCAGGTACCACCTTTATCGTTGGATTTCAAGACATATTGTACTCCGTGGAATACAATGTCGGGATTGTGGACTGAAAGAAGCGTAGGAGCCACCCATTGTCCCCTGAATTCAGGGTCCTCCGGGAATGTTTCGTGTAATACCCACTCCATATCTTCAGGATACCCTTCCACCGTGGCTTTGGCCAGTTTTCCATAAAACAGCGATGCAAAGATGGTGTTGTTGTCCCTTGGATCCACCACATGGGTACTTCCTTCAGCACCGAGGGTATATTCCCATTCGGTGGGCCTGACATTATCCCTTCCCCTTGAAAGATCCACTTCACTGTAAAAGCTGTGATGGTCCTGGATGGATCCATATACCCTGAAGGGTTCATTCATGTCATACTCCACATTATAGAACTGCGCCAGTGGAAGTTCACTGATAAAGCTGCGCCAGTTCTCACCCTTATCGTATGAAACACTGATCCCCCCATCATGAGCAGCCAGGATGTAGTTGGAGTTGTCAGGATCGATCCACATGCCATGCTGGTCGGCATGGATCTTTCTTCTGATGGGTTCAAGGGTAGCACCTCCGTCCTGGAGACATTGATCCAGAGCCCCAGAGTATATACCCTGTTTTCGTCGTTGGGATCCACACGCATTTGTGCAAATACCCATCCATAGGTTCCTGAATGTCCAGACATATATTTCTTGGTCTCTTCTGTAAGACCGCTCACCTGACGCCACGATTCGCCAGCATCATCCGACCGGTAAAGGGTCGCACCTTTAATCACATCTTTTTTGGGCCGGCCATAGGAGTCCAGCTCACCTTCTTCAGCCTTAAAGGCAACCTCATAATCATCCACAAATGCATAGACCACATCAGGATTGGAGCGGGCCACATCGATCCCGGTCCGACCCATGTATTTTGAAGCGGGTAATCCTTTGGAGAGTTGCTTTCCAGCTTTTTCCACCATCGGTGGTTTTCCAGATGCCGTTGTTCTTATGATTCTCATAAGTGCGTGGATCGTTCCACTTTAACCGGGTCCGTTGCCAGGTAGTGGCATAGATTACCTCCGGATCACGTGGATCCATTACCATGTCATTTACTACCGCTTTCCGGTCCCTTGTAAAGGATCTTTTCCCAGCTTTCACCTCCATCGGTGGTTTTATATAGACCCCGGTCCTTGTTTTCTGTCCATTCATGACCCGATGCTGCCACATAGACCACCTCCGGATTTTCAGGATGGACCAGGATCCTGGAAATGGTAAAGGTCTCCTCCAGTCCCATATGCTCCCAGGTTTCTCCCCCATCAGTTGTTTTCCAGACCCCACAACCTGGATTGGAGGATCTGAAGATGTTGGCTTCCCCTGTACCAACCCAAACGATTTCGGGATCGGAAGGTGCAATGGCCAGATCACCAATGGTGGAGGTCCCCTGGTGCTCGAATACGGGATCAAAAGTGACACCCTCGTTTATACTTTTCCAGACCCCTCCTGAGGCGGTAGCCACCCAGATGGTATAGTTCTGACCTTTGGGCCCAATAGCCTCCACATCTGTGGCTCTCCCGCTGATGTTGGTTGGACCAATGAATTGCCAGTGCAGTTCATTAAAATTGGAGCTTTCACGCATCTGTTCATGTTTTTCATACATGTCCAGCTTTTCCGCTCCCGTCAGGACAGGAGCTTTTACCTGGGCAAGTGCCGGGATAGAGAATATACTGATTGAGATGATTAGGAACTTGATTTTCATGACAGGGGGGTTGTATACTATATAAAAATAAACATTTTTCAATGCGAGTTTGTTAATAAGCTTATATAGTTAAAGTAAAGAACATTAAACCAAAAAAATACTGATAACATGAAAAAATTATTTACCCTAATGATTACAGCGGTATTGTTAACTGGTTCGGCCAATGCCCAGATTCACCTTTTCCTTCAGGAACAGGAAGTCAACCTTAAAGATGGAACATCCTCAGCGTGGGTGTTGCCGGTTGCCCGAGACCTGGACGAAGCACTTGATGATCTGAAAGATTATTGTAAGGACCGGAGTGATGTAAGGATGAAAAACGGAGGTGACAATCTGTTGATTGCGGAAAAAGTATCCATACCCATCATTGCCACAAAAAGGGGAGACCTGATAGGTTACGGTTTCATCACAGAAAATTACTATGGACTTGCCATGGTGTTTCAGCTGGGTTATGACATCTCGGTAAACAGCATAGAGTGGGCTGTGGAAATGAGCAATTTCCGCAACTATGCCAAAGGCTTCATGTCATATCATTATGAACAATCTTATGCAAGGAAGATCGAATCGCTGGAAAAAGATATTGACTCCCTGGAAAAAGATATCAAGCAGAATGAGAATAAGATGAATGGTAATAGCAGGAAAATTGGTAACCTTAATGATCGGATAGTAAAAGAGTCTGATGACGCAAAAATTCAGTCTTTTAGAAGTGAGATAACCACATTAGAATCTGATAATCAGAGACTGTCTGATCTGCTTCCTCAGTTAACATCGCAGGTCGAAACCATCCAGGGGAATTTGGATAGATTAAAGGTTGAATCCAATACTTTTCAGACGACCATAGGATCCATTTAAGGTTTCCAGATCCTTATGGGGTCACCAACATCCTTTTTTTAGTAATTTGTGCAAAAATCCCACACATGCAAATTTTGATTGTGGAAGATGAGTTACCACTCATGGAATCGATGGTATCCTATCTTGAGATGGAGGGATTCAAATGCGAACAGGCTGCCAACTATCACACAGGGCTCTGTTCACTGGACAAGCATGACTACATTTGTTTGTTAATCGACCTGAATCTGCCCGATGGTGACGGATTAGATCTGGTAAAGATGGCAAGGCAAAATCAGAGCAAGTCGGGGATCATTATTATCTCAGCCCGAAATGCCCTTGAGGAAAGAGTTAAGGGATTGGAGGTAGGGGCAGATGATTACCTTGTGAAACCATTTCATCTTTCGGAGCTGGTAGCCAGGGTTCATTCTGTGGTCAGAAGAACCCGCTCACAGGGTGAGGAGATCCTTACCTTTGGATTGATCAGGGTGATGCCCGAAGAAAGAACCTGTTTTGTTGAAGAGAGGCAGGTAGATCTCACCAGGAAGGAGCATGAACTGTTGATTTACCTGATGTCCAACCGCAATCGTGTCATTACCAAGGAGAGTATTGCGGATTATCTTTGGGGAGAATACGGGGGAGGATATGGTTCTTACGATTTTGTTTACACACATTTAAAGAACCTTCGCCGAAAATTAATGGATGCCGGTTGTCCCGATTATATAAAAAACATGTATGGTGTTGGGTACAAATTCTCGCTCGAATGAAACTACTGACCAAAACTACCCTCTACATTGCTACCTTATCTCTTTTCCTGTTTTTTATCATGGGGATTATATTCTTCAAAGTTCTTAAGAATATGAGTCTTTCGGAACTTAACCGGGAATTGATTGGGATCAAGACAGTAGTTGATGATGTATTCCCCCATTTTCTTGGCGGGCAATTGTCCGGCCTTCCCGGACTTGATACAATCTCCATTCAAACAGCAGCCTTAGGGATGGAAGCTGTTGAAAAGTATGGAGATACGCTAATGTTTGACACCAGAAGCAATCAATTCAGAACCTTTCGTTTTCTGCAATTCAACTCGGATCATGGTGGTGTTACCTATGTTGTGAAACTGTTCAAATCTACCACTCCAGCAGATAAATTGGTTGAGAAGGTTACACTGCTGATAACGGTCATGTTGATCATGTTCCTTGCCGGAATATTCTTTCTGAACAGGTTCATATTTGCTAACCTGTGGAAGGATTTTTTTGATGCCCTTGAAAAGCTGAAACAATTTGATACAGTGAAAGAACCTGTCATACTGGGCGATCCTGATATTGAAGAGTTCATCGAATTGAAGAAGGTTCTTGAACGAATGACCCTTCGTTTGTCAAACGATTATAAGGAACTGAGGGAATATACTGATCATACCACCCATGAACTGCAGACCCCCCTTGCTGTGATCAAAACCAAGACAGAATTGTTGATGCAATCCAGTAACCTGGGCCAGGAGGAGATGCAATTGATCCAATCCATAAACACCAGTGCCAATCACCTATCCAGGCTTAACACCACTCTGGCATTGATTACACGGATTGAAAATCAGCAATTCACTGGCAGGAAAGAGATCAATCTTGCTCAGCTTATAGACGGGCAATTGGAGATGTTTCAGGAACTCATCGCACTCAGAGAAATCACGGTGAAGCGTAACGATTATGATGAGGAACAGATTGTCATCATGGACCAGGGCCTGGCCGACATTCTTGTGAGCAATTTATTGAAGAATGCCATCATCCATAATATGGATGGGGGTAGAATTACGCTGGAAGTAGGGATGGGAAATTTTGTTATCAGCAACGAAGGGGCTCCACTTTCCTTTAGAGAGGAGGATCTGTTTAAAAGATTCGCACGCGATACAAAGAAATCAGGGAACTTTGGACTGGGACTATCCATTGTGAAAAAGATATGCGATTTCTATGGATTTAATATAAGATATGAATATAAGAATCAGCTTCACAGCTTCTATTTGATCCTATCTGATAATTCAGACAAATTTTAAATAAGGATGCAAAAACCATTAAATCAGATCATTATACGAACACTTCCAACGGAGAAGTTGAATTCTGCTGATTTCTTCAGAATGTCTACAGATTTGGGACATACTTTTATTTCATAGCTAAAGAGATTTTTGAAGGCCAGCTCGATGAAGATTCAATGGAGTGGCCTTCTTTTTTTTAACGGAAATTTCGAATAAATATGCTTTATACATTTGCTTTTAAAATCCATATCTATATCAGCACCATCACCTTGCTTTCAGGAATCCTGACTCAGGTCCTATCCATTCAAGGTTGGATCAGGAAGAGGAATTATACCAGGACTGATGAATGGTCCTCCATGATATTTAACATAGGGCTTTACCTTCAGTTAATCCTTGGATTCATTATTTATTTTACCCTGAGGACTTCCCTTGAGGGTTCAATGTGGGAAGTCCCCGATACGGAAAATGATGCATCATTGAGGTTCTGGGCCATTGAACATATCGCCCTGATGATCTTTGCCCTCTTCCTGACACAACTTGGAAGGGTATTTATCAAACGGGCCTCTAAACCTATCCGTATGTTTAAAGCATCGGTTTTTTACTATGGAACAGCTTTGTTACTGATCCTTTTCTCTCTGAGTATTGCCCTGTTCTTCAGGTAAGGTTTGATTAAACCCGCGCAATCATCCAATCCACAATTCTTTCGAAATCATAGTACGGGGGGTTGTTCTCCCATTGTTCCAGAGAATAGATCCCAGTGAAGCCTCCCATTTCATGATCTGAATTTACCGGAGGGCTGCTTTGCTTAACAGGTGCTCGGGAATTGATACATCAAATTTGATCTCATCCACTATAAACTCTGTCCCCGCTCCCTGTTTCAGCATGTCCTTGAAGGTAATTTTGCCTGGATACCATCGAGAACCATGCATGGTTATATTTGTTAATTCTGTCTTTTTCAACATTTTCCCGCTTTTTGCATAAAGTTCTTCTTTTAGAGGGATGTTGCGGTTTTTATCTACCCAGAGTTTACGCATCTGGTAGGCCACATCATCTACGATTGCTGTCATCTCCACCACCCAGCAATCTGTTTCACCTATGGTTTCAGATGCAACCACCGCCGCATCATATACATCGCTGAGTTTTTTGTCGTCCATCATGTCCTCGTAGGAGAGGTCCGATCCCATTACAGACTGGCGCAGCATGTGTCCCGAGATCTGAATGGTCCGGTCAGTGGAGGGGGAGAAGATCCAGAGTTTATCTTCCAGTTTCAGCATTTTAGTTCCCTTTTCCCTGGCAGGAGCCAGGTACTCGGTAAATGCTGATTTTGCCTTCTGACCAGCTTTCAGATTCAATGGTCCGGGAGCTGCGCGGTCCGTGAATCACCATTTTGGATTTCACATACCTGGTATCGGATGACATGTTGGCATCGATCCTGTCCAGGATTTCCTTTCCAGATGGTTGTGCCCATAATGTCCCTGTAATAAGTGAGTATTATGAGCTGTAAACTGTACTATATGTTTAAATCGTGTCATGCCTGTAATTCTTTAAAAAGTTGTGCGGTTTTGCGTTTAAATATGCCTATCCCTGCCAGGGCGGTTCCCAGGGCAGTGGCAATAATACCCGGGATAAATCCGATGTAATAGGCATCTGGAGTGATCTGGGCCTTCATTACTCCCTGCATCATCATGTTGGAGCCCTGCATCATGCCACCGATGTCGATCCCTTTGGTTAGAAGAGACTGCAAAAAAGAGTCCAAAGGCTGTGCCCACCACAGAACCTGCGATGCCGATAAAGATCGATTCAGTGATCAGGCTGCGGTAGATGTGCCTTTTTTCTTCTCCTATGGCTATCCGCAGGCCCATTTCGCCATAGCGGCGCAATCCGCCCAGCAAGTCCCGAGTTCCAGAAGACGATGGCCATGGCCATCATAAATATCCCAATAATAACGCTTTTGAAGTAGTCCATGATGTCGAGCATCATGGTCATGGTACCCTGCTCGCGAAGTGAAAGCATCACCGGTGAGAATTCATCCTCTGGATTGCTGTACTTTTCATTGAATGCGGCAGACATGGAGCTGGCTTAGCAGGTCATCGTATTCCCCCGATGGCAGGTAGCCCAGGATTTCTCCCGTAGCATCCTGCATATCCAGGGCCATGCGAATGCTGCTGATATCGGCAACCATTCCACCCCGGTCCAGGGCGGCGGCCCCGAATTTAACTGTGCCACTGACGGTGAAATTGGTGATGGACATGGCACCAAACATGGTGGTGCTGATCAGGGTGACCGCATCGCCTGGTTCCACCTCCAGCTTGGTGGCGAAATCATCGCTCAGCAGGACCTCCTCAGGAATCTGTGGCAAGCGGCCGCGGACAATGGCCTTTTCCAGGTTAAGCCGTTCCACCTCTTTGCTTCCGGGAGAGAGCAGGTCAATGGCCATTCCTCCGCCCGGTCCCTGTGCTCTGGTCTCCCCATTTTCATCCGGTGCATCCACGAGTCCGCCAAACTGAATCCGCTCGACCCATTCCAGACCGGGGAATTCATTATCCAGGTCCTGCAGGACCTGTTCGGTACCCATCAGGGCCAGGTCGTTGGGTTGCTGATCGATGTTTTCATTGTAGGCCTGGCTCATGACCTTTACATGCCCAGTGGCAAAACGGGCATTGAAGACGATCATATCGCCCAATACCCCGGTCACCCAGCACTGCATCAGGACCACCAGGGTTACCCCGACGGCTACCACAATGATGGGCATCAGGCTCCTGGAGCGGTCCCTGAACAATCCTTTTATATAAAATCGTAACATGGTTCTTGGTTTTTAATTATTGAATTTTGCCCCGTATGGCATCGTTAGGATTCATTTTACTTATTTTCCGCGAAGGCATATAGCTTACTATCGTTGTGGCAATCATGACCAGGACAATGGATCCCAGGACCAGTGCCAGACTGTAATAGGGATACATGTGTTCAGCGGCAGCCATTCCAAAGTCGTCGGTGCCTTCCGGCATCTTGATCCCTGATTTCTGGGTCCACAGAAGCAATGGAAATCCATAAGCGGCACCCAGCAGTACCGCCAGGATGGCATGCATGCCCCCTTCCACGGTGAAGATTCCGACCACCTGTTTCTTGGTCATTCCCATGGCTATGTAAGTACCGATCTCGCGCTGGCGCCTGAATATGGAAAGCACCTGTGTATCGAAAACGGCCAACAAAGCCAGGGCCAGGATAATGAGGTAGAAAATGGAACCTCCTGTGCTTTTCATCTGGATCATCTCTTCCAGCTCCTTAAACAGGAAATCGTGTCCCTTGAAATCCCAGCCAGAGATAGTGACGCCTTCTTCAGGGCTTTTATCCACCACCACCAGGGTGGCTTCTCCTATCATACCGGTGATCTCCTGCAGTTTGTTCAGAGGGATCCACACCTGTCCCATATCCACCGCCGGAACCGTGGTTTTAAAGATACCTGCAATTTTTACTTCGGTGGCATCAAAGGTCCCGTTCACATCGCGCCACCTGATCAATAAATAATCTCCTGTTTCCAGTCCGGCCGACTTTGCCAGGCGGGTACCCACTATGGCGGTGATTTCTTCCGAATCCGGATCCAGCATATTGGTGGGGAGTGAGAGGACTTTCTGTCGGGTATCGATTCCTTTTAACATGGCCCCCATCATCCTTCCCTCAGGATAAATGGTGGCCTGTGTTACCAGGATCGGAACAGCCTTGCCCTCTGAAACACTTGCTTCGAGTGCAGCAGGTACCGGGGCATGGGCATCGCTTAGTGTCATGGCATCATAGGGGTCGTAATTATCTTGCCAGTACTGTCCCTCTGCCACTTCCCAGGCAATGGTTTCAACCCGGGCCTGCCGATCCCATCCCTGGTAGAGTCCGTTCATATAGACAATCAACACATAGGCCAGTGAGAGGACAAAGACAATCAGCAAAGTCCGCAATCCTGCTCCCATGAGATTCTTATATGCTAGTTTAAATGCAATCATGGTTCCTATTTATTTACGTTTTCATCTGATACCACCTTACCATCCTCAAGGCGGATGATCCTTCTGAGGTAAGCGATCACTTTTTCGTCATGGGTGGCAAATATAAAAGTGGTTTGAAGGTCCTTGTTCAATTTCTCCATGGTCTGGAGAATGTGGTGAGAGTTCTCTGCATCCAGGTTGGCAGTTGGCTCGTCGGCCAACACCAGGTCGGGCTTTTTTACCATCGCACGGGCAATGGCAACCCTCTGGCTCTCCCCTCCTGAAAGCTGTGGAGGTTTGGATTTGATCTTATCTGTGAGGCCTACCCATTCGAGGGCCTCCAACACAGCCTTTTTTCTTTCCGCAGCAGGTTTTTTCAGCAGCAGTAAGGGAAATTCAACATTCTCAAATACTGTATAGACCGGCATCAGGTTATAAGTCTGAAAAATAAAACCGATATGCTTCTTCCTTAAAGATGCTGCAATCTTCGGGGTCATGTCATTCGATGTTGTTCCCAGTACCTCGGTATGACCTTCCGAAGGAGTGTCAAGTGAACCCAGGATATTCAACAATGTGGTCTTTCCTGATCCGCTGGGCCCGACTATGCCGGAGAATTCACCTTTGTCAAATGTAAGATGAATTCCATTCAGTGCTGTAAATTGGCCTCCTCCAATGGGGAAATTTTTTACAAGACTGTTGATGGTGATGATTGTGCCGTTATTCATTGTTTTAAGCATTAATAGTGAAACTATTTAGTATGTATTTTTTTTAGTGATTGAACACTGCCATAATCTGGAATCCCAGGCCACTGTATAGTGTTGTCGTATAATCAAGGTTGTATAAATTATAGTTGTCCGGATTCCAAAATCCCATGACATAAAAACTCCATCGGTCGTATGTCATTCCCCAGTTGATGAATCGATAGACATCCTTGTTTGAGAAATCATAAAACACCATGGCACTTACATTATGTATGATGGTCAGGGGGTAGGTAACCGATACCAATCCAAAAAAGATGTTTTGGTCGGATCCAAAGGCACGTTCCCCCTGTAGATATCCAAATGTTTCAGCCATCAGATGCAATCCATTTCCAACCCCAATGGTGTAATCCATTCCCGCATTGATCATGGTTTTATAGGTGAGGTTTGTAAAATCGAGATCCTGATGGATCAAAGCTCCCTCCACCCAGAGACCTACTCCCAGATCAATTTTTGCATCGATGGCCAGACGGTTTTCGGGATATGTTGCTCCATTGAACATTGAGTCGGGGATGACACCTGTTGGATCTGCAGTGCGGTGATGGTATGAAGCTGCGATTTCACCGGTATACAAAGGTACCTGGACACGGCCCCCGTATTCTATGCTGTTTTTCTTCGATGGCAAGATCTCCCATCCCTTGGTTTTGTTCTCTCCGTAAAGTCCCCACAGCCAGATATTGGCATTGTTAAGAAAATAATAGCGTCCCAGCAGACCATATACACCATCCGTGAGTTGAAGTGGATCACGGGGATCGATGCGATCGAACCACATGAGGGGTCTGAACAGGACAGCTGAACCAAAGTTGATTTTTTGTAATCCGGCCCTGATTTCAAATTGGTCACCCGAAAACCGGATCCACATGCGGTAAGGGGTGAGCTGTTCATCCAGCACGATGCTGTCCCCAGAGTGAAGCGTGCCACTGCCCCAGAGGTTTGCGGAGAATTCACCATCTATGGTAAAGTTACCTGCAGGGAATGAGAATGATAGTTCCGGAATATATCTCAATCCTGCCTGTGCCTGAAAAGGCTCCGCCGGATTCAGTGTGGTCCAGCCGATGGCCTGCCCATTGAAACCGATGGACTGGCCAAAAACCAGTCTGTGATCCAGTCATCAAGGATGCCAGGACAGTCAAAAGTAAGCCATATGGTATTTTTAAACGTTCATTTTTGCATCATGGTGTGTACATCTCTGTTGAGAATGCCGTAGAAAAGAAAATTGGTAATTTCCATCACCAGGTCCTGGGGATTGTCATAAAGATCCAGGAGTTTATCATCATGGGTCATTTCAATCATGTGGTTCATGATGTACATGATGAAATCGACCTTCACCTCTTTTCTGATGTCTCCGTTCTTTTGAGCCTTCTTGAAGTCGTCGGTGAATATCTTCAGCTTTCCTGGGAAAGCTGATTGAGATATTCAATCATTTCCGGATCAGCACTCTGCACGTAATCCCTGAAGAATTCATTGCTCATGGTTTTTATCTGGTCCTTTTTCAGCTGGATCATACGGACCACTTTCTCAGGATAAGGTATGTCGCTGTTGGTGATGTTTTTATATTCTTCCAGGGCACCTCATCAGGATCCCATCCATAAGTGTTTTCACCAGGTCCATTTTGTTGGAAAAGAACTTGTAATAAGGTCATTTTGCTAATTCCGGCCTCTTTACAGATCTCTTCGATGGTTACCCTTCTGAATCCAAATTTCCAGAAAAGATCCTTCCCGGTACTGAGGATCAGTTCACGTTTCGGATTTGACTTTACGCTCATGAATATACGAAATAAGTAATATTAAACATATTACGTACAAATATATGACATTAGTAATCTCTTGTCAAGGAAAATCGTAAAAATCTTTAGTTTGGGCAAAAAAAACCCTGTCAGTATGCAATAGATACTGACAGGGTTTGGGGCTCTTCTGCTATTCTGACTTATTCTCCGCTCTTTCCGTAATTGGGTAGTACCCTGGCACTGGGATCATTTACATCACAGTTGTCCCACTCCTTATTCGGCATCCAGAAATCTAACCACTGCTTCAGATCTACCGGGAAAGTGTGATTCAAAAATATCCCTGTACATGAGCGATTCCTTGGAAATAGGAGTGGCATGCAAATACTTATGCTTTGCCGCTCTCAAGTCTGCATCACTGTACATCTCTTCGGCGTAAGCCTTCAGGTTGTCCACCACGCTATGTCCCACGGCATCTGAAAATGCTGCTTTCTCTCTGTATAGAATTTCTTGTGGAAGGTAGTCCCCTTCGAATGCTTTGCGAAGGATGTATTTTCCCACACCGGTAAAATTCATTTTCTTCTCAGGGGGGATGCTCATGATGTATTTTACGAATTCGAGATCTCCGAAGGGAACCCTGGCTTCGAGCCCGTTAGAAGATATGCTGCGATCTGCCCTCAGCACATCATACATGTAGATTTCCTCCAACCTTTTCTCTGCTTCCTTCTGAAATGCATCGGGAGTGGGGGCAAAATCTGTATACTTATAGCCGAAAATCTCATCGGCTAATTTCACCGGTCATCAAAACCTTGATATCAGTATTTTCGGAGATGTACTTACTCACCAGATACATACCCATGGAAGCCCTAATGGTGGTAATGTCATAGGTTTCTATATTGTATATCAAGGTACTCAAGGTATCAAAGATGTCCTGCTTTGTGAAAAGCACCTCAGTATGATCTGCACCCAGGTAATCTGCAACGATCCTGGCATATTTGGTATCGATGGGATCCTTATCTATTCCAACTGCAAAGGTTTTGATGGGTTTATCCATCATGCGTGCTGCAATGGCACATACTAGACTGGAGTCCAGTCCGCCACTGCACAGAAACCCAACAGGCACATCGGCATGCAATCTCTTCTCAACACCTTTTGTAAGTAAATCATTGATCTTTAACAGCACATCTTCCATCTCCTCGTCAGTGTAGCGATCAACTTTTGCAATGTCTGTAAAACGAACGAATTGCTCACCATCATAAATATGGCCCGGAGGAAATGGATTCACCTCGTCACAAAGGTCGCTCAACGCTTTCATTTCACTGGCAAACATGATCTTCCCGTCCGGGGCATAACCGTAAAACATGGGTCGGATCCCAATCGGATCCCTGGCTGCATAATATCTTATCCTGGTCTGCATCATAAAATCACACAGACAAATTCAGCATCAAGTCGTTTAGCTGTCTCCAGCATGCCCAGCTCTCGGAACATGGGAATAATTACTTCGCAATCGCTTTCAGATTGAAATTCATATTTGTCCTTGTACTCCTCCATCAGGGACTGGTAATTGTATATCTCCCCGTTGGCTACCAGGTGCAGGTTTCTGATGAGTCAGGGGCTGGTTGCCATCATCGGAGGTGTCGATGATTTTCAATCGATGAAATCCCATCCATCCCTTATCGCCAAAATCACGGGCCACAGTGTTATCAGGACCCCGGTACTTAATTTTTTGAAATTCGCTGACCACACTTAGCCTCAGCATTTTGTCTCCTCCTGTATACACTGAAAATCCACACATATTCGCTTTATTAAGTTACATATTTATACTAAACAGGCTTCAAATATACGAAATTATAATATAAAACAAAGAAAAAGTAACAATATCATCATAATATGGAGCATGTAGGCGTTAAATCGTAAATTGAATGTTATCGAATTAACAGAAGAAATTCCGCGTTCTTTATGGTGGTTCGAAAAAATGTTACAGTTCAAATTCCAGCTGCCTGTCCTTAGCTTTCAGGGAGGAATAATCAATGCGAACAGTACCTTTTCCGGCAAGCAGGAACTGGTATTCGACTTTCCCGAATCCGGGTACATGAACAAATTGGATCTGGGGTTTGTGTTCTTTGTACACTGTATGGTCCATAAAGAGATCTTTCAACTCTCCACCTGCCACAACGGTTACCGATGATCCTGATACTGACAGGAGATCTTTCCTATGAAGGTTACTTTTCAAAGCTATATGGGAGAGCGATGGCAATGCTTTGTTGTTCACAAGCCTGATACGTACCTTGTAAAGGTCTTTCCCGATCTTCTCCTTATGGAATACTTCCATATGAACTTCAGGTGTTTGAGCAGCTGAAAACATTACCGCACTGGCATTCCGGTGGACCAGGTCCTGGAGCATAAAGGGATGTGGAAGCCGGGAACTCATCTTCACCCAACCTCCAATTTCAATCTCCCCATACATTGGATGCGTAAATTTGGTCCATGGTTTATAAAGTTCTCCCATGGCTACATGATCATTGAATTTCAGTCTCTGGTGATTGGTATCCCCTTCACCCGGTTGTTGCGCACGACCACCAGGTTTTTGCTGATCACTATTCAAAGCATAGGTTTCAGATTGGGACTGGAATAATTCACCTACCATACCGTAAGATCCAAGCAGGTTGTTTGTGAAATTCACAACATCTCCATAGGTCGAATAGAGATCTTTCCAAATCACTAAATACTTATATCCCGGGGTTATTTTCTCACTATTCTGACCAATATAATCATAGGCTTTTAAATCACCTATTGGAAATTCTCCCTCTGCTTTGGTGGAGGGTCCCCTGAGGAACATTCCTCCCGTATTATGAAAAAACCATGCCACGATGATGTTAGGTCTTTCAAGAAGATATTTCCCAATGGCCTGGATACCTGTACCTGACATGGGATAGTAACCTGCACCCTGCTGGACATAATTTGGTTGCCATCCGAAACCCCAATTCCTGTTAGGATCCACGTATCCTTCCCGATCCTCATTGATCCTGCCGTCACCATCATTATCAATACCCTCAGATCCCAGAAGGATCCATTCACCTTTCTCCCCGGGCTTCACCGGAATCATTAATCGCGAGTCAAAAGGATCTGTCCGGTGGGTACCATTGGGATCTCTTTTTCTCATGGTACAAATGTTGCCATCCCCATCGAGATCATCATTTGGGTCCTCATCAAAAAGACCATCCCTGTCGTCATCTTTTGGTCTTCGAAGACTCCTGTTTGTACTGGGCGTATTGGCATCCTGAAAAAAGTGGTATCTGCCATCAACGTTCACTGCAGGTATGATGTAATAACTGTTCCTATCGACCAGTGAGGTAATAAGCTCATTTTCCCCGTATTTGGTAAGCAATGTATTGGCCAGGTAAAGGCATACTTCTCCCGCCTGGATTTCATTTCCATGGATATTTCCATCTACGTAGACACCTGGTTTTGAAAGATGATCTCCGGTTTTTGGATTTGATATGGTCAGTCCATAAATGGCCCGGTCCTCTTCACTATATCCAATAAGGTCCAGCGATGTAAGGTTAGGGTATGTATTGTGTAGCGCTTTTAAGGCATCTACAACCTGCTCATAATCATAATAATGGTCAAACCGGAGCGGTACCTTGATATTCTGACCTGCCAGGTTGCAACTTGCAACAATAATGATAGCGAATAATACTATAAGATTCTTTTTCATGAAATTATCCTCCGATTTTAAATGATTTCTGATCCCCACCAGCAGTTTTACTTTCCAGTTTCAGGACAATTTCGGCAGGTTTATCAACCTTAAGAATCCAGGTTAATTTTACTCTGGACTTACCTTCTACATTGCGAATCGGAGTTCGCTTGTAGCCCGAAAGGAATTCCAGTTGATCACCATCAATAGTGAGCACGGCAGGAGCCGGTTGCCTGTTCCTTTTACCCATGGCTGTGGGAAAGGGAATAAAAGATCGGTTTTCTATCCAGGCCTCCAGCTGATATACGCCACTTCCCCTGGATGATACTTTTGTGTTGAATATATGTAGATCTGGCAATTCTCCAGCCAATTCCAGTACCCATGGTATCTGAAGCGATAATAGGGAATCTACCATAGGGTAGGGTGGAGTTGTGGCTGTATAGGGTACAAATCCTCCAATTTCAACCTGACCCAGGGAAGGATGATCATAGGGTTCCCATTCAACAAAACCTTCCCTGTCCAGAAGGCTGTCCGAAAATGCGAGCAGTGCGATCTTTATATCTAGAAGACCAGCGGCAGGTTCAGGATCATTCTTTTTTGTAACAGCTGACTTTGCCTGGACAGTATCTTTAGCAGGCTTGCTGATTCCCCACAGATCCATGCTGAATACCGGAATACCCACATGGAAGTATCCCCAGAGTTCCAAAGATCCTTCCTTTGCCGGAGCTGGTTCAAATCGTTCCGTTGAGACTCCTTGTTTTTCAAGAAAATCTTTGTAGTCTTTGGCATATTTCTTATAGAACATGAGATCACTGGTTTGTGGATTTACTGCTGCACCCAGACCCAGAAATCCGGCTATCATGCTCTCATCTATGTTTTCACCTGGACTGGCTGCTCTGACAATAACAAGAAGTTCTTGCATGGTATAGGTTCTTTCAGAATCAAGACCAAACATTCTGGCCTGTCTTTGGGGGACCCGGATCCTGTTCAGATCAGCCTCACCTTTCCTTCCTCCTTTTGGCGGAGTCAGACAAAAGTTCGTAGATCCAAAGGAAAATATCATGGCAATATCCGGATGTTCAAATACAAACTTCATCACTGCAAATGATTCTGGAGTAGATCCAGGATAGATTCCGGCGTTTACAGAAAAGTGTTTGAAAAGAAACGGGAAATTGATATCTACACTGGTACCTCCCGGACCATCCTCATTATATTTTCCGTCTCCATCATCATCTATCCCCTCGGTATATAATTTGTAGATACCCTGTTCTCCTTTTTTTGGATCTGCCTTTTGCATCAGACGGGAATCAACATCTGAGACAATCCAGGTTCCGTCCGGGTGTTTTACTCGCATCTGGGTGATCCATCCATCTTTGTTTAAATCGTTCACTCCGTCTTCATCTGTCTGGTCGTCCCAGTCATCATTGAAGGGAGAATCATTCCTGGAGTCCTCAATCAAAGGCGTTTCAAAATAGCGTGAAGCTGCATCAGGATTTCCCAGCGGGACGATATACCAGTTCAGTATTTCATAATGGATTGGGTCTGACAGGATCTTTTCAGCCAATCGCAGAGCCCCTTCTGTGGTAAGGGGAAGGACTCCTTCAAAATTAGCACCCACAAAAACCGATGGATTGGTTTTATAAATAGATCCTGTTTCATTGCCTATTTCAATAAGGTATACCGGTCTTTTTCCAGGAGAAGTCGCAATCACCGTGGATTTGACTTTTCCCGGATGCTTACTGGTGGCACGTTTTACCCAATCGATAACCTGATCAGGTGATTTATAACCATCGGCCTGTGCCCAATTGGATTTCGGAAAAATGAGGATACATAACACCATCAAAGGAACAATCCGGCTGAAATTATTTTTCATATGAGGAGGATCTATGAATACTGAAGGTAATATTAATTGTTTATAAGTGGCAGAAACAGTTAGCCGAACTCTGAGATGGATTTGAGGGTATCCATCTTCACGATACGGATGGTCTTGCCATAGATTTTGAGGATACCATCCCTTCGGAATTCACTTAAAGTACGAATAACATTTTCGGTGGTCATCCCCACATACTCTGCCATCTCTTTACGGCTCAAAGGCAGATCAAACTCTGACGTGAAGTAAACCTCCTGTGAAAAGTAGATCAATAGGAAGGCCACCCTGCCTCTCAGATGTTTGGTACGAATGTTTAGAGAATCAAGAATGATTTTATCAGCCACCTTGCTCATTCTTTTTAGAAGGTTCAATGCAAGTGCTCCATTGTCATTTACAATGGTCCTGACATCAGCCATTTTAATATTACATGTCACAGAGTCTTCCAATGCTGCAACGGAATAGTTGTATTGCTCATTGGAAAATACACTTAGCAAACTCACGTAATCATATGGTTTGGCTATGGTGATGATCTGTTCCTTCCCTGAACTGTCGCTGTGAAATAATTTGACCAGTCCACTTTTAAGGTAAGTGAAATCTGTGATCTGAGTACCTGCTTTAATAATGATTTCACCCAGGGCAAACTCCTTCTCCACCTTTCCGGAACAAATTAAATCCAGGTGATCTCCTTCCAGGTTTTCGAAAAAGAGGCCTTTTAATTCACATAGTTCGCATGTACAACCTGGATCCATCTAATGCATCAATTAATGTTGATCAACATATCTCTTCATGATAGTTATCATGTTATGACAATTATCATATGGTTTGACTATTAAGTCTAAATAAGCACTGTTATTTTTGTCACAGCAAACTAAAAAATTAATAATTAGCAATATTATGAAAAAGATTTTAATACTTGGTGGGGGTACAGCAGGTACCATGATGGCCAACAAGCTTTTTAAGGCACTGGACCGCAGGAATGGGAGATTACCATCGTAGATCAGCATAAAACCCATTATTACCAACCGGGATTCCTTTTCATTCCATTCGGAATATACAATAAATCGGATGTTATCAAACCCAAAGGAGATTTCTTTCCATCAGGGGTTAAAGTCATTTACCAGGAAATAGACCGGATCGAAGGCGAAAAGAACAAAGTTCATCTGATGGATGGTACCAGTCTGAAGTATGACTTTATGATCATTGCAACAGGTGACTCAGACCCGTCCTGATGAAACCCCGGGATTCATGGGTGAGCAGTGGTATAAAAGCATTTTTGACTTTTATACCATTGAAGGAGCTGTTGCCTTGCAGCGATTTTTCAAAACCTGGGAAGGTGGCAAACTGGTAATGTGCATTGCTGAGCTGCCATTTAAATGCCCTGTGGCACCCATTGAATTTGTTTGTCTGGCTGAGGCTTATTTTACAGAAAAAGGAATTCGTGATAAGGTCGATATTACTTATGTTACCCCTCTTGCCGGGGCATTCACAAAACCCATTGCCACCAAAATGCTGAGCCAGTTGCTTGAAGAGAAGAACATTAAGGTGGTACCTGATTTCTACCTTGAAAGTGTTGATAATGAGAAGAAGGTTATTAAAATCCTATGATGAGGTGGAGATTCCTTTTGATGTGCTCACCATTGTGCCCGTTAACATGGGATCAGAAATGATCGAACGAAGTGGACTGGGAGATGATATGAATTATGTGGAGACTGATAAAGAAACCCTTCAGTCCAAGAAACATGAGAATATCTTTGTACTTGGGAGATGCAGCTAATATACCCACTTCAAAAGCAGGTTCAGTGGCTCATTTTGCAGCTGAGATCCTCTTTGAAAATATGATGAATGCCATTGAAAACAGGCCACTGACTGCAAAATTTGATGGTCATGCCAATTGTTATATCGAAACCGGATATGGCAAAGGGGCCTTGATTGATTTCAATTATGATACCGAGCCGCTACCAGGAACATTCCCTCTTCCAGGGATTGGTCCATTTGGATTATTGAGGAATACCAAGATCAACCATTATGGTAAAATGATGTTCCGCTGGATTTACTGGCACATATCTATTGCGCGGTAAGGAGATGCCCATCGAAGCACATATGACCATGGCCGGAAAGAAAAATAATATTGATTAACAGAATTCGACATGGCAGAAAATACATCAAAACAGATAGCTGAGTTGAACCAGAAGGTCGATACGATCCTGGAATATGTAAATCAGCAAAGACTTAAATCCCAGGCCATTGATGATCTTATTGCAGATGCATCCATTATTGGCAAAGATGTATACGATTCCACCGTAAAGGCACTGGATGAACATGAGGTGGTACTGGATCCCGATGAGTTAAGGGAACTAGGAATCAGGGTTGCTCAGAACGTGGGCAATTTCAATTCCATGCTTGATACCCTTGGCAGTGCCATGGATCTCATGAGGGATGTTGGTCCCATTGCCAATGAGGTGATTATTGATACAACTAAAAAGCTTCATGAATTTGAGCAAAAGGGCTATTTCGAATTTGTGAAGGAATTTGGCAGCATCATTGACAATATTGTTACCTACTATGGGGTTGAGGATATGCGGATGCTGGCTGACAATGTGGTGGCGATTCTGGATACTGTTAAGAATCTGACACAACCAGATATGCTCAAGTCGGTTGACAATGCAGTGAAGGTATTTGCAAACCTGGAAATGGAGAATATCCCAGAATATTCCATATTTAAAGTAATGCGCGAAATGAATAAGCCTGAAATGAAAAAAGCACTGGGATTCTTTATTACGTTTATGAAAAACATGAGCAAAAATAATATTAGTTAATAACCTATAAAATAAAAAGTTATGGCACAAAAAACAATTGCAGGACAAAGCATTGAAGTAAATGACGAAGGATACATGGTTGATGCTTCACAATGGAGCAAGGAGATTGCAGCGGCGATTGGCCAAAGAGGAGGGTATTGAACTTACCGACAAGCATTATGAGGTACTTGGAATTCCTTCGTAATGCCAATGAGAAGGGTGAGACCCTCACCATCAGAAGGGTTGGAAAATCAGGTATTGTGGATATCAAAGGATTATATCAGTTGTTCCCTGGCGGACCTCTGAAATTTTCATCCAAATTTGCAGGTATTCCCAAACCAGCCAGTTGTGTTTAACCATCAAAATCAATGAATTATGGCAACAAATAATGAGAGTCCGTTAAAAAAAGTATGCATCATCTGTGCCAAGGGCACCATTGAAGATGTATATGCTACACTGGTGATGGCTAATGGTGCAGTGATGGAAGGAATCGAAGCCAAGGTATTTTTCACCTTCTTCGGTCTGGATGCAATTACCAAAAAACAGATGAACAGGATCAAAACAGCTACCGTCGGAAATCCAGCTATGAGGGCACCGGGTGGCTTACCATTTCCCTACCATACTTGGAATTATTCCAGGAGTTGAAGCAGGTGTATCAGCCATGATGAAAAACTCCATGGCAAAAGCTTGATATTCCCCCGGTGGATGAATTTCTGGAAATGATTACAGCAGGTGGTGGTGAGATTTATGCATGTAAAATGGCCATGGATATGTTCAAACTTGAAAAAGAAGACCTGTGGGAAGAAACCAAAGCTGTGTTGACAGTGGGTGAATTTTATGCCATGTGTGGTGGTGAGAATACGCAGATTATTTTTACATAGAAAATTCAGTTTTGTCGGTTCGAAACGTGGTTAGTTGCTTCGCAAATAATCTTATTTGAATTTCGTATTTACCAGTTCGTAACGTGGTTATTCCCTCCGGGAACAATGCCAGGTTACTCAATTGACAAATACTCAATAAAGCAAAATATGAATTTTATGTAAATCTGATGTAGTGCAGGGGGCCCATCGGCCCCTTTCTTTTATTTTCCTCCAAATTCCATGAGGAAAGCCTTAATGAATCCATCCAGCTCACCATCCAGTACAGCGTTCACATTGCCTGTTTCAAAGTTGGTGCGTAGATCTTTCACCAGCTTATAGGGATGGAGCACGTAATTTCGGATTTGGGAACCCCATTCGATCTTCATCTTACTGCCTTCAACGGCTGCTTGCTTTTCCCTTTTCTTTTGCAACTCGATCTCGTAAAGGTGTGATTTCAAGATCCTCATGGCATTCTCCCGATTCTTCAACTGAGATCTGGTTTCTGTATTGTCCACCGTGATCCCGCTGGGCAGGTGCCTAACCCTGACACCGGTTTCAACCTTGTTCACATTCTGTCCACCTGCACCACCTGATCTAAAAGTATCCCATTCAATATCGGCTGGATTTACAACAATCTCAATGGATTCATCAATGACCGGGGTGACAAAGATTGAGGCGAATGAGGTATGGCGACGGTTGTTTGAATCGAAGGGTGATAACCTCACCAGCCGGTGTACACCGCTTTCACTTTTCAGAAATCCATAGGCATAATCGCCAGAGAATTCAAGGGTTACCGACTTAATTCCTGCTTCATCCCCCTGCACCATATGAAGCTCTTTTACCGTGTGGTTGTGTTTCTCTCCGTAGCGGATGTACATTCGCATCAGCATTTCGGCCCAGTCCTGACTTTCTGTACCTCCGGCACCTGAGTTGATTTTCAGGATGGCACCCAGGCTGTCTTCCTTGTTGCGCAACATATTCCTGGATTCCAGGTCTTCGGTAAGTGAAAGCGCAGCAGCATACTGATCATTAACTTCAGCTTCGCTTGATTCCCCCGCTTCAAGGAATTCAGAAAGAACATTTAAATCATCAACAGCGCTACTTACCCTTTCATACCCATCTACCCAGCTTTTCAACCGGGCAATTTTCCTCAACTGTTCTTCTGCGGATTTGGGATCGTTCCAGAAATCGGGATCGTGGGTTCTCTGTTCTTCCTCTTCTATCTGGATGGTTTTGCCATCAACGTCAAAGATGCCTCCTTAACGCATCCAGGCGCCTGCTGAGATCTTTGACTTGTTCGGATGTAATCATATAGTAAAAACTTTCAGCAAATATAAAAAAGAATTCGGGACCCAATGATGCTATTCATCTTCTCCCATGTTCAGAATTCTGTGGATCAGATCAGACTCGAATCCCCGACCGGAGGCAAACCTGAAAAGTTTGGCTTTTTTGGTGAAAGAGTTCTTTTCAATGAGGCTGGCAGACTTGTTCAATATTAGATCGGAACATACCTGAAAGTAAGCCTCTTCATCAATCTGTTCAATCGCTTTTCCGATGATATCGCTGCTGATACCCTTCTGCCGAAGCGTGTAAGATATTTTTATTTTACCCCAGTGGTTTAGTTTGAATTTGTCTTTCACAAAATGTATGGCAAACCTTTGGTCGTCCAGGAATTTTTCTTTCCTCAGATATTCAATTATTTCTTCAGCATCCGCATCCGCAACATGCCATTCTCTAAGCTTCTCCCTAATATGTCCTGAGCACTGTTCCTGCCTGCTGCATAAAGCTGCTGCGCGGTGTAGGGCCTCTTTATAATCCTTACCCTTATTTTTCGACTCTGATAAATCTTTCTTTTTCATGTATATCCTTTAAAATGGTCACGTGCCGGAAACCGGCATTTTCAAAAATAAGAGCGGTTTCACTCCCCAGCTGTTCATTGATCTCCACCCAAACCTCTCCGCAATCATTTAAATGTTTCTTGCTGAATGAAGCGATGGAATCATAAAAAGCAAGGGGATTGGAATCTGCAACAAACAGAGCCTCCTCTGGTTCAAATTCAAGAACATTGACATTCATCATGGCCCGTTCACTGTTCAAAACATAGGGTGGGTTACTCACAATAAGGTCAAATCCGGCATCCACAATCCAGGTAGTTTCGTCTAGAATATCTCCCTGGAGCCAGTTCACCTCCAGCTCATTGGAGAAACCATTTTCATAAGCAACCTGAAGTACCGCCTGGCTCAGATCAAAGCCGTAAATGATAGAATTAGGGAAGCGGTTCTTGAGGGCCAGAGCGATACAACCTGAACCAGTTCCCATGTCTATTATACGATCAGGCGGTTGGGAGCTGCGATCCATTATCTTATAAACCATCTCTTCCGTTTCAGGCCTGGGTATCAGTACACTCTCATTCACTCTGATCTTCAGGTCACAGAAATGTGTATGTCCCAGAATGTACTGAATTGGCTTAGCAGTATGTATTTCAGATACAATTTCATTAATTTGTACCACAGTAGAAGATCCTGGTACCCGTTCTGGATCCCTGAGGCAAACAGATGATGGATATCCTGCATGATCCAGGATAAGATGTAAAATAGAGGCAGATTCACTTTCCGGATAGATCTTCCTAAGCTCCTGAAGGAGGTAAAACCGGATTTGCTGTAATGTGGCATGATATTGGAGCATATATCAAAAATAGTAATAAAGCAGATTCCTGTTGTCGGAGCTAGATAAAATATTTATGCAAAGGTGTTTCGAACTGGCGCGCAAAGGATTAGGGTTAACACACACCAATCCGCTGGTGGGTTGTGTAATCGTACATAACGACAGGATTATTGGTGAAGGTTACCACCACGAATTCGGGGGGCCTCATGCAGAGGTGAATGCAATCCGTTCCGTTAAAGATCCTTCCATTTTACCAGTAGCTACATTGTATTGTAGCCTGGAACCTTGTGCACACCATGGTAAAACCCCTCCCTGCTCTTTGCTTATTGCTCAAAAAAGAATCCGCCGGGTGGTCATCTCCAACCTGGATCCCTTTCCCAGTGTCAATGGGCAGGGGGTCAGGCAAATGGAGGAAGCAGGAATTATTGTAGAATCAGGTTGTCTAGCTGAAGAGGGATTCCACCTGAACCGTCGGTTTTTCCTTTATTTAAAGATGAAAAGACCTTATGTGGTGCTGAAGTGGGCGCAGACCATTGATGGATTTGTGGACCTTGAGAGGGAACCCGGTGATCCTGTGGGGACCAATTGGATCACCAGTGAAGTCTGTAGAACCCTTGTACACAAATGGCGATCGGAAGAGGCTGCAATTCTGGTGGGAACCAACACGGTGATATACGATAATCCAAGGCTGAATGTCAGAAGATGGTCAGGTAACGATCCGATACGGATTACAATGGACAGGAATGGACGGTTGGCAGGAAGCTCCAATATTCTAGATGGTAAACAGGATACCATCGTATTTGCCGGGACACCTGGTAAGTATTCAGGAAAAACCAGGAGTATTCAGGTAGATCCTACCTATGAACTTGTTAACTTGTTGGAGGAACTGTATGATCAACAAATCATTTCGGTTTTGGTTGAAGGAGGAGCACAGCTTATCGAATCATTCCTGAAATCTGATTTGTGGGATGAGGCGAGGGTATTTACCGGTAAAATGTCATTCAGTCAGGGGGTACATGCTCCTGAACTTCACAAAACTCCTGACGAATCGCTTGTTTTGAATGATACAAAACTGGAGTACTTCAAAAACAGAGATTATTTGTTTTACAGTTGATTAGATGACGTTCACGGGTGGTTTTTTTAAATTTATCTAAAAAGGAGTACATTAGGAAACTTAACAGTGAAATGTTCCGTAAAATTGTTTAAAAGGAGTAACCATGAAAAGGCTTGTTATCATAATAATTCTGGTACCTCTACTTTCTTCTGCAGAGGTATTTGCACAATCGGCCAAACAGTATTTTCGGGCGGCAGAAGATTTCTATAAGTCAGCGAATTTCAATGACGCCATCGATCAATACAACAAAGCGATCGAGCTGGATCCTGATTATGAAAAAGCTTATGTACGGCGTGCAATGTCCTATTCAAAAACAGGGGATCATGTAAGTGCAGCTTCTGATTTTGACCGTGCACTGGTCTTTAATGAGAAGGATGCGGAACTTTTCTACTATTCAGGACATGAATGGTATCTCCAGGGGAAAAACAATGAAGCGCATGCAAAGCTCTCCAAAGCCATCAGCATGAAAGGTAATTTCCTGGAAGCTTACCAGGTAAGGACTGTGGTGAATATGGAACTGGGGAGGTATGATCAGGCATTGGAGGATTGCCAAAAGTGTTTGAGGCTCAAAGAAGATGAAACAGGATATTTTAATCTTGCACAGGTATATGAGAAGCTCGCCATGTATGATGACGCCGAACAAGCTTATCTAAAATCGATTAGTAAGAATAGCCGTTTACTGGAGACGCATTACGCCCTGGCCCACCTGCAATTTGAACGGAACAAATATAACGCTGCCAGTAGCTCAGTCAGACAGGTCCTTCAGCGTGATCCAAAGCACCTGGAAGGGATTTTACTACAAAGCAAGATCCTGTCGGCTCAGGGTAACTATCCAAAGGCCGTTGAGGTTCTTTCCATGGCATCAATCGATTACCCTAATGAGGCTCAGATCTATCAGATCCGTGGCGGATATATACGCTTTAATGAACCAGGCGGCTTACTCAATCATCGACTTTTCGAGGGCCATCGAAATAAATCCCAATGATGCTGAATATCTATTATCAGCGGGCTGGAGCATACGAAGCCATCAGGGAATTATGAGAAGGCCCTTGCAGATTATGAAAAACTACTCACCATGTCAAGATTTGATGGCACTGCCCAAAGGCTGCATGAACAAGCGACCATACGGATGTATGAGTTGAACAGGGAAGAGAACAAGCCCAGGGTTTCATTGAAGGAACCTGTTTCCAGTCATGGCGCTACTACGGTGGATATACCCAGAGACCATTCGATGATCAACCTCATAGGTATGGTGGAAGACGAAAGCGCCATAGAATCACTCCAGGTGAATGGATTCACTGTACCGGTGGAAAAAACCGAAGAAGGATATCAGTTTCTGGCAAGCGTAAATTTGGATAATATAGACAAAATTACGGTTCAGGTGGTGGATGCATATGAGAATGCCGAAACAGCCATCTTCCCCATTCGGCGCACTGAAGTGGATCCTCCTGCCGTTCAGATGATTGCTCCATATGCATCAGAAAACAACATTCTCTATCTTGACAACAATGATCCCATATATCAGCCTGGAGGGAAGGATTGCAGGATGAGAGTAAAATCACAAGTATTATTGTTGAAACGTGCGCAAGCGAGTTATATACCCAGTGACCTGAATCCATCTTTCACTGCGTTGGTTAATGTTGAGAATAAAAGCAAGATTACTGTCCAGGTGGAAGATGAATACGGCAATAAATCGGAAATAGAATATTCACTGAATCGTGATGCCCAGGCTTTTGGGGATAATCCAATGGGAAAAACGTGGGCTATTTTCATTGAGAATTCAGATTATGAATCCTTTGCAAGTCTGGAAGGGCCTACAAAGGATATCACCATGATGAAGTCTGCCCTGGCCAAATATCAGATTCATAATTTTATTCATAAGAAGAACATGACAAAGGTGGAGCTACAGAAAGTTTTTCTCCATTGAGTTGCGGGATATGATCAGAAGTAACAGGGTTAATTCCATCCTTGTCTGGTATGCTGGTCACGGAAAATATGTCAATGAGAGCGGATACTGGATTCCTATCGATGCCTCCAGGGATGATGAATTCACCTATTATAATATCAATGCCTTAAAAGCATCCATGCAGTCCTATCCCGATTATCTGAACCATACCCTGGTCATTACCGATGCGTGTGAGTCTGGCCCCAGTTTTTATCAGGCCATGCGATCAGGGTTCCAGGATCACGATTGCAATGACTGGGAGTCTACCAGATTCAAATCCTCCCAGGTTTTTTCATCTGCAGGTTATGAGCTGGCAGTGGATGACAGCCAGTTCACCCGGACATTTGCCAATGTACTGATCAATAATCCCAATAACTGTGTTCCCATTGAGAACATTGTGCAGAAGGTGACCTCTGCTGTTGTAAATAGCAATCAGCAAAAACCTCAGTTCGGAAAGATTGCCGGACTTGAGGATGAGAATGGTACCTTCTTCTTTATCCCGAAAGACTATTAAAATGATGCTTCATTGTAATGAACAAACCATTCGTCATGCCATAAGCAGACGGGTGGTTTTTATATGGATGTTGTTTGGCTTTTTAGCGCTGCAATTGCAGGGACAGCAGTTGTTTTTTGATCAGTTCTCCGTTTCGGAAGGATTGGCACAATCCAAGGTCTATAAGGTCATACAGGATGAAAATGATATTTTCTGGTTGGGTACGGATGCAGGTGTGTCCCGGTTTGATGGTTTAGGATTTACCAACCTCTCTGCAGAGAATGGCCTTGCTGCGAATGGTGTCAGAGCCATCAGCGAGGATGGGAATGGCAATATCTGGCTTGGGCATATCGGGGGAGGTGTATCGCGCTATAACGGACAGAGTTTTGAAGTACTCAACACTCATGAATTCTCCCTGAATTCAGATGTTACATCCATACTTCTTGATTCTGTTGGACACCTTTGGCTCACTACTTTCGGGTCGGGAGTGATTGAGGTAATGAATCCGCAGGCACCAATGGATGAACTCGAATTACTGCAGCATTCCGGACGTGAGCTTTCTGACCGTTTTGTTGGTGGATATGTGGACGGGACCGGTAAAATCTATTTTGTGTCGGATATCAATGTAAAATATTATAACCGGGACAGCGCACGTTTTGATAACCTTCAGATGAACGGGATCCCGACATATTATACCACCACATGCATCCTGGTGGATAGCAGAGGGAGCACATGGTTCGGTAAATATAACGGAGGTCTCTATCGCTATGATCCGGATCTGGATAATGCAGAGATGTATGACCTGATCAAGGCTGGTCTTACCTCCAATTGGGTTAGTACAATATTTGAAGATAAAGGAGGCAACATATGGGCCGGTACGTGGGGTGGAGGTATGGTCAGGGTCAGTCCGGAGAATGACCTGGACCTGTTTAGTGACCGCAATGGATTGCCTGGTATGAAAATCCGTACCATCATGGAGGACAGGGAGGGAAATATCCTTGTTGGCACTCATGAAAATGGACTGTGCGTATACAAAGGGGACCATTTCACCTCCTATTTTATTGAAGACGGATTGATCGATTCGCAGGTGTGGTCTATCCAACAAACAAATGATGGAGAAATATGGTTTGGAACAAACGGGGGAATTTCAATCTTAAATCAAAACGCTGAGGGTGAAGAATTTAAAGAATTTAATGAACTAAAGGGTTTAAGTATAGGATTTTTAAAGGAGGATCAGAATGAGACCATGTGGATTGGCTCTTTTACTGGCTGTATACAGCTATGATAAGGGTGGTAAATTCAGTTCAGATCCCCTTATCAACAGTATAATCGGTGATTTAAATCAAGTGAAGGCCATGGATGTGGATGGTGATAATAACCTTTGGCTTGGAACCACGGATGGGCTCATTTATTTTGAAATAGACACCCGGAAGAATACGCGTCTTTCACAGGAAAACGGATTAACAGGAAACGAAATTTCTTCAGTCTATGCCGATTCAAAGAATCAGATTTGGGTGGGTTCAGTAGGGAATGGTATCACTGTAATCAGGGGGAGTAATTTTGAACAGTTGGACCTGGGATTCAATGTCACACCAAGTTGTTTCACAGAGGATCTGGATGGTCATATCTGGATCGGAACTGAAGCGCGGGGATTGATTCAATATGATCCGGTACAACAGAAAGTGATCAGGACATTTTCCTCAGAGGATGGCCTTCTGGCCAACCTGATTAATCAGGTCAGCTGCGACAGGTTCAATAATATCTTTGTGGGCACCAATAAAGGTTTGAATCAGTATGTTCGGAACGAGGAGAAGATCTATGCATATACCGAGCGAAGTGGATTTGTTGGCATTGAAACCAAGCGTAATGCTTCATACGCAGACCGGGATGGTTACATCTGGTTCGGGACCGTAAAAGGAGTAACCAGGTACAATCCTTCTGAGGAATCTGTGAATAAGGAAGAACCATTGACACATATTACCTCCATTCAGGTAAATCATAATGACTTCCCCCTTACTGAAGGATTAAGTCTTTCCCACAAACAGAACTCTATCATATTTGAATACCGGTGCATCACACTGAATCCGGATGCGGTCCAATATCAGATCATGCTGGAGGGTGTGGCTCTGGAGTGGAGTGAACCCAACACACAGACAAGGGCGACTTACGCAGCATTGCGTCACGGCAGGTATTCGTTTTTGGTAAGGGCAAAGAGCAGTGCCGGGGTTTGGAACGAAGAGCCGGTTTCCTTTAGTTTTGTAATCAGGCCTCCCTTCTATCTTACATGGTATTTTATCCTGGCATCAATTTTTGCTGCGGGAGTGATCATTTTTACCTACGTAAAGATCAGGGAGCGGGCACTGAAAAGGGAGAATGCCATTCTTGAGGAAAAAGTGAAGGATAGAACCGCCATTGTGGTTGCCCAAAAAGAGGAACTGGCTCAGAAAAATAAAGATATTACTGATAGCATCAGGTATGCAAAAAGGATTCAGTTTGCCATTCTGCCTGAGAAATCGCCCTTCCCGGATACCTTTATTCTATTCAAACCTAAAGATATAGTAAGCGGGGATTTCTACTGGTTCACCGAGATGGGCGATAAGGAATTCTTCTCTGCAGTTGATTGTACCGGACATGGTGTTCCAGGTGCTTTTATGTCGATTATCGGTCATAATTCACTTACAAAAATTGTCAGGGAATATGGCATCCTTGAGCCTGGAAAGATCCTTTCCCAGTTGAATAAGGAGGTAGTGCAAACACTTCAACAGCGTACAGATTCGGGCGATGTTTATGATGGAATGGATCTGGCCCTTGTTTGCTATAACAAGAAGGAACGAATACTGGAATATGCAGGGGCATTCAATCCACTTTACCTGGTGCGTAATGGAGAGATCCTTGAAACTAAAGCGAATAAGGTTTCCATCGGTCGATCATCACTTAGTACAGAGGTGGAATTCACGAACCACCGGTTTGAGATAAAGAAAGGGGATAAAATCTATCTCTTTTCTGACGGATTTGCCGATCAGTTCGGGGGAGAATTAATGAAGAAATTTAAGTATAAGAATCTTAAAGAACTAATTCTGAGAATCCAGCCCGAAACCATGGAAAATCAGCGTTCCATCATGGATCAAACCATTGAACAATGGAGAGGTGACGTTGAGCAAGTGGATGATATACTGGTGATTGGAAGAAGTTTCTAGAATAATGCGTCCAGCTTATTCACGATCGCACTTTTTGGAACAGCCCCAACTTGCTTATCAGCAACATCTCCGTTTTTGAAAAAGAGAATGGTGGGAATATTTCTTATCCCGTATTTCGCAGTGATCCCGGGATTGCTGTCCACATCCACTTTAACCACAACAGCCTTTCCTTCATATTCAACTCCAACTTCTTCAACGATTGGTCCTACCATCCGACAAGGGCCACACCATTCTGCCCAAAAATCAACAATTACAGGTTTATCTGCCTTAAGTACCAGTTCTTCAAAATTGCCATCTGTTGCTTCTAGTGCCATGGTCTAAGATTTATGATGAGTGTTAAATTTTGGGTAAAATTATAAAAAAAATAGTTACGCAAAACGGAATTCAAATCCTGAGCTATTCTGAAGGTAATCCATAAACTCATCGGTCAACACCACATGCTTTTTACGCGAAAACAGGTTTACCTTTGTATTGCTTTCAGGATCAAGGATTCGGAACTTGAGGATTTTACCATTTTCATTTACTGTAAATCGGTCAAATGATTCGATAAGATCGCTTGATACCTGACTGATATCCAGGGATATATCAACTGATCTTACCAGTTTTTCCCGTACATCTGCAAGCATATGAACCATTTTTAACCTAAGGGAGTAGATTTTTCGGTTGGGTTCATCCCGTGGACTCCATTCATTCACTGTTGCACGGATCATCAGGGCAACATCAGGACTGAAGTACTGCTTGAAATTTACGTAGTCTTCGTTTTTTAACCTCAGATTGAAGGTGTCGGTGTAGTCCTCCAGTTGGGCCAGCAGGTAAGGTTTATTTCTCCACTGATCAACACCATCCCTGACGGTCTTCACCATTCCGCAGAAAACCACATCACGTCCGCTGAATTGTTGTAGGTCGCTTAATTCATGTAATGTATTGGGACAGAAAGAATCGACTTCTAATTTATACCGGTCCAGAGGGTGGGAGGTAAGATAAATCCCGATAAGTTCTTTTTCACGTTTACATCTGGTAGAGTTATCCCATTCCAGCACATCAGGAGGTTCTGGCCTGGTAATGGGGATGGAGCTTCTCTCTCCAAAAAGATTCTGTTGAGGTGTGTCCCGCTCGTACTGCAATTTATTTCCAAACTTAATTAACTGTTCTATAAATGTAGCTTCTTCCTCTTCAACAGTATCTAGGTACTGGCTTCTTGTTATTGTATCAAAACAGTCAAGAGCTCCGGCTACTGCAAGCCCTTCAAAATTTTTCCGGTTCACCTGATGCAGATCATTACGTTCAACGAAATCATATATGTCCTTATACGGACCATTGGCTCTTCGTTCATCCATAATGCTTCTCACTGCATTTTCTCCAACACCTTTAATGGCTCCCAGTCCGAATCGGATATCCCCCTTGTTATTTACGGTGAACCTCACATTACTTTCATTCACATCGGGACCAAGCACCAAGATTGACATTCTTCGGCATTCATCCATAAACTGTCCGATCTTCTTGATATCGGTGATGTTCCTGCTCAGTACAGCGGCCATAAATTCGGCAGGATAATTGGCTTTCAGGTATGCAGTCTGGTATGAAACATAAGCATAACAGGTGGAATGGGATTTATTGAAAGCATATTGTGCAAATGCTTCCCAATCGGTCCAGATCTTTTCAATCTTCTTTTTAGTAATTCCATTTTTGGTACAGCCCTCTTCGAATTTCACCTTGAGCTCATCCATCATCTTCTTGATCTTCTTGCCCATGGCTTTTCGTAACGAATCGGCTTCTCCCCTGGTAAAACCGGCCAGCTTTCTGGAAAGCAGCATCACCTGTTCCTGGTAGACCGTAATTCCATATGTATCTTTGAGATATTCTTCCATTTCCGGAAGATCATATTCAATCTTTTCTATGCCATGCTTTCGTGTTGATAAAACTGGGGATATATTCCATGGGCCCTGGTCGGTAGAGGGCATTCATGGCGATCAGGTCCTCAAAGCGGTTGGGCTTCAGATCCCTCAGGTATTTTTTCATTCCGGGGGACTCAAACTGGAAAAGTCCGGTGGTTTCGCCCCTTGAATAGAGATCAAAGGTGATCTTATCATCCATGGGAATGTGATCAATATCTATGTCAATTCCTTTGGATTCCCGGATATTGGCAACTGCATCTTTTATGATGGAGAGGGTTTTTAATCCCAGAAAGTCCATTTTAAGCATGCCCACATCTTCAACAAAATGACCATCAAACTGGGTAACCAGCAGATCAGATTCCTTTGACTTACAAACTGGTAGGTGCTCAGTCAGGCTGTTTCGTCCAATGATCACTCCACAGGCATGCAGTCCGGTTTGCCTGACTGAACCTTCCAGTCTTTGTGCAATACGAAGGGTATTTGAGATCAGTGGATTGGAGGAGTTTTGTTCTTTTTTTAACTCAGGAACTTCTTCAAACGCTTTTGCCAAAGTGGTTCCTGGTCGTTCCGGCACCAGTTTGGCAAGACGATCGGCTTCAGGAAGCGGTAGTTTCTGGATTCGTGCCACATCCCTGATGGCCATTTTTGCAGCCATGGTACCAAAAGTGATGATATGCGCCACCCGGTCGTGTCCATATTTGTCCACCACCCATTTGAGCACTTCATCTCGGCCATCTTCATCAAAATCGATGTCAATATCAGGCATGGAGATCCGGTCGGGATTTAAGAATCTTTCAAACAGCAGGTCATATTTGATGGGATCAATATCAGTGATACCCAGACAATAGGCCACGGCTGATCCTGCTGCTGATCCTCGACCCGGTCCCACTGATACACCCATTTTTCGTGCTGCAGCAATGAAATCCTGAACAATCAGAAAATAGCCCGGGAATCCCATTCTCTGAATGGTACCCAGTTCAAAATCGATTCGTTCCTTGATTTCTTCGGTAATCGTCCTCGTACCTTTTTCTGGCTCCTTCATAGGTGATGTGTTTCAGGTAGTCATCCTCATTTTCAAAACCTTCAGGAAGGGGAAAGAAGGGCATAACCGGATTGGAGTTCAATTCATAATTGCTCCACCTTTTCAGCTACCTCAATGGTATTGATCAAGACTTCAGGATGATCGGAAAAGACATCCTTCATCTCCTCCTGGGTTTTAAACCATTCCTGACGGGTATACCGCATTCTGGTGGGATCATCCAGGTCTTTTCCGGTGTTGAGGCAGATGAGGTGATCATGTGCTTCAGCATCTTCCATGTTTACGAAATGGACATCATTGGTTGCCACGCATTTAATACCGTGCTTCTTACCCATTTCAATAAGAGTTCGGTTTACAAAAACCTGGTCGTCAAATACCAGTTTATTCATACCTGGATCGTCTGGTTCGGTGACGCATTAATTCCAGGTAGAAATCCTCACCAAAAATCCGCTTGTATTCCAGAATGATTCTTTCCGCTTCTTCGATGGATCGGTTCATGATCGCCTGTGGAATCTCTCCCCCCAGGCAGGCAGATAAGCAGATAATACCTTCATGGTACTTTTCCAGCAGTTCCCGGTCAATTCGAGGTTTATAATAAAAACCTTCTGTCCATCCCAGGGAAACCATGGTAGTCAGATTCCTGTACCCTTTAATATTCTTCGCCAGCAGAACCACATGGTCATAAGCATCCAGGTTCTTATCCTCTTTGCTCATCCTTGATCGGCGGGCAATGTAGGCTTCACATCCAAGAATTGGTTTGATGCCCCGTTTGGTGGCTTCATTATGAAACTCTTTGACACCGAACATGTTTCCATGATCGGTAATGGCCACTGCCCTCATTCCATCATCAATGGCCTTTTTAAGGAGTTCCGGAATGCTGGCGGCACCATCCAGGATGGAATACTGTGTATGAACATGCAGGTGACAGAATTCAACCTTTTCTTGTTCCAAACCCTCCATCTGGTCTTGATCAGGGATCTCTTCATTTTCGATTGGATCGCTTTCCCAATTTGATTGATGCTTTAATCCGTATCCTTCCACTTTTCCCTGATTCTTGGATATAAATTGGCTGTATTGATCGGGATTGAGGTCAAGATGCTTCAGGAGATATAATCTTCCGCCTCAGTAGTTCAAAGAAACATCTTGCTGTGGCTTCCACATCAGCAGCAGCATTATGAGCCTGCTGAAATTGCTCTTCGAAAAGATATTCATAGAGCTCAATCAATTTGGGAGGTTTAAACTTTCCTCCCCTGCCACCTGGAAGTTTCAGGTGTCCGGTACTTGACCGCATGGTGCAGACCTGTTTCTTTTCCAGGAATTTAGTTTCAATACCGCTTCTAATAAACTCTGCCCCAAGGGCATTGATATCGAATTTAATGTTATGTCCAATTAGGACACATAGCATGATCCAGTGATTCGTTGAACTGGATTAATCCCTCCTCTAGAGAAATACCATGAGTTTAATGCCTTTTCAGTGGAAATACCATGCACCTTCTCTGCTGAATAGGGTATTTCAAATCCATCAGGTTTGATCAGGACATTATGATGCTCTAACAGATCCCCGGTTTCATCGTGCATCTGCCATGCAATCTGCACTACCCTTGGCCAATTATCCACCTCAGAAATGGGTGCATTGTCCCTTTTGGGTAAACCGGTAGTTTCAGTATCAAAAATTAAAAACATAGCCCATTAAATCTTCTAATTTTCATCTCCTCACGGGAAAATAATGCTGTGATTATCCTGTAAGCATCTTCTGTAAAGACCATATCAACAAGGAAAAGCAAAAAACCTATGGGGGGAGGTGCAACAATTGTAAAGTTAGGAGAAATAGTGCACCGATCCACCCATGTTAATAATTTGTTCAATGTTTGATTGAATCTCCCCAGGCATTTTAAAAATCCCTGAATCTTTGCATATTATCCGATTAATGCTACCTTTGCAGGCGCTAAAATTGTAGGTTTTATTAATTAAAATTAAATGAGTATGCCAGCAAAAATCAGATTACAAAGACAGGGTCGCAAATTTCAGGCGATCTACTCTATTGTAGTTGCTGATAGCAGGGCGCCACGGGATGGTAAATTTATTGAATCATTGGGACAGTATAATCCCAATACCAATCCTGCTACCATTGTTCTGGATTTCAACAGAGCCTTAGAATGGCTGCAGAAAGGCGCTCAACCTACTGATACATGTAGAGCTATCTTATCTTACAAAGGAGTATTGTACAAAAAACACCTGCTTGATGGTGTTAAGAAAAGGTGCTTTTGACGAAGCCGAAGCTGAAAAACGTTTTCAGTCCTGGATGACCGAAAAAGAACAAAAAATTCAGGCCAAAAGGGATCATATCCAGTCTTCCAAGGAGAAACTTGATAAGAACCGTTTTGAGGAAGAATCCAAAATCAAGGAAGCAAGAGCAGAGGAGATTGCCAAGAAAAGGACAGAGCTTATAGAAGCTGAGACAAAGGCAACTGAGGAACCTACTGAGGAAGTTACAGAAGAGGCAACAGATGCAAGCACTGGTCCTGAGGCTAAAGTCGAACAACCCGGTGCAGAGAAACCAGCTGAGGAAGCTCCTGCTGAGGAAGCTCCTGCTGAAGAGGCTCCTGCTAAGGAAGCTCCTGCTGAAGAGGCTCCTGCTGAAGAAGCTCCTGCTGAGGAAGCTCCTGCTGAAGAGGCTCCTGCTGAGGAAGCTCCTGCTGAAGAAGCTCCTGCTGAAGAGGCTCCTGCTGAAGAAGCTCCTGCTGAAGAGAGCTCCTAGGCTGAAGAGAGCTCCTGCTGAAGAGGCTCCTGAGGCTGAGGAAGCTCCTGCTGAAGAGGCTCCTGAGAGGCTCCTGCTGAAGAGGCTCCTGCTGAAGAAGCTCCTGCTGAAGAGGCTCCTGCTGAAGAGGCTAAAGAAGAACCAAATGCTGAAGAGCAAGCTGAGGAACCTAAAGCAGATTCAAAAGACGCAGAGAAGAAAAAAGATTAAAATCTCTCACAATGCCGGCTACAGGGGGAGTAAAGGTTGGGAAGATCTCAAAGCCAAATGGACTCCAGGGTAAAGTGAATATTATACTTGATCCCGCAGCTGGAAAACACATTAAAACTGATAGCCCGCTGTTTATCAATCTCGATGGACAGCGGGTTCCCTTTTTTGTGGAAGAAGTTGAATCGGTATCATCTGACCATGCCATTGTAAAATTCGAGTTTATCGACAATATAGATCAGGCCAGGGAAATTAGTGGCTGCGAAGTCTATATTGATACCATTCAAAAATCAACTTCGCAGGATGACTCGGACAATTTGAATAGGGTGATTGGTTATGAAGCATATGATCAGAAAGCAGGTTATCTGGGGAAGGTATCAGATTTTATTGAGTCGGACATAAACCCAGTTCTGATGATCGAGTTCGGGGAGAAGGAGTTGTTAGTTCCTGCTGTTGCAGATTTTATCCTTCAAATCAACCACCTAGAACAATCCATACACTTTAGTCTGCCAGATGGATTAACCACCATGTAACATTTGGAGTATTGTATCGTCTTTTATCTGAAAATTATATTAAACTAAAGCGTTTATAATATGAAAAGAGTTATGATTCCTGTAGCAGCAGTTCTGTTTATGTTGCTTGGTTGTAGTTTAATGTTTGCAGACATAGCCACTGAAGATGTCCGTAAGCTTGAAGCATTTGAGGGAGTTGGCATTGCCGTTCATGCAGATGTCTTTTATACTCAAGGGAATTCCCATGAGATCAGGATTGAAGGAGCTGATAGAGATGTTAGAGATCTCACCACAGAAGTAAGGGATGATTTTTTACAAGTGAAGTATGAGAATTCAAGAATAAAGCGATCAAAACTTACCATCCATATCACCTCGAAAACGCTGGAAGCTGTTAAAATTTCCGGTTCAGCTCATTTTAAAGCTGATCAGCCAGTGACTACTGATGAAATTGAACTAGCCATGTCAGGAAGTGGGAGTATCCTGCTCAGCAAGCTGGTTACAGATGAAGTGGGGGTAAAGATATCAGGTTCAGGGAGAATTGAACTTGAAAGTGGAAATGCTGATGAGCTTGATGTGAAAATCAGCGGATCAGGAAAGTTGAATGCTGAGAAGTTTGAAGTGTCTGAATGTTCAGCAAGCCTGAGCGGATCGGGTAGTGTCAGGATAACTGCCAAAGAAGAGCTGGATGTAAAAATGTCGGGGAGCGGCAAAGTCTATTACCGCGGAACACCGCAGGTAAATAGCATTGCTTCCGGATCAGGAAAGGTAATCTCATTATAAAATACGGAGCACCCTGGCCTCAACGAGGAAAGGGATAACAGGAGCGGTTGTATTATACAACCACCTGCAGGCTGTCTGTTCATTCAGGCAGCCTGTTTTTTTATGAACCCTTCGGTTAAAAACGATTTTCTGAATGGGTGTGGAGAATGTAAAACCAGTTATGATCGTATTATTGAAATTTCACCCTGATCATTTAGCTTGATGATCGTGGAAGGACTCGAATGAATGATCTCATCCTGCCTCCATTCAACTACATAATCAACAAGCCCGATGAGTCCCCCATCAATGTCGTTGTATGAGGAAGCGGAAGTATTCCCCGAAATATTTGCGGAAGTGGAGACAATGGGTTTGCCAGTTTGCTCGATCAATTGCCGACAAAAAGGATCTGTGGTAACTCGGATTCCTATGGAGCCATCTTCAGACAAAAGATTTGGGGCAAAATTCCTGGCATTGGGATAGATGATGGTTGTGGGTCTTATGGCTGATTTGATGATTTCGAAGGCAGATTCGGGAACATATTCCATGTATGCAGAGAGCATGGAAGGTTTATCCATTAAAACCAGCATACTTTTTTGATCTGGACGTTTCTTAAGCTCGAATATTTTTTGAACCGCATCCGCATTAGTAGCATCACATCCAATTCCCCAGATGGTATCGGTGGGATAAAGAATGATCCCGCCATTATGGATTACAATCCCGGCTTTCTGAACTTCTTCAATCATTGTTCATGCATTCAAGATATACCTTGTACAATGAAGGGATGGTTTGCTCTTCTCTGAACCTCAGGGCATGGGCACCACCTTCCCTGATCAGCCGATCTCTTAATGCCGAATCTTCCAGGATCTGGGTGATGGCTTGAATCATCTCTTCCTGATTGTTTGGATTGATAAGCAATCCACCCTTACCTGCAGTCTCCTCGAGGCAACCTCCTGCAGATGTAATCACAGGTATGGCCGAATTTAGTGCTTCAAGAATGGGGATACCAAATCCCTCGTACGATGAAGGGTAAATAAATCCGCGGGAACCCTGGTATATGGCAGGAAGATCGGAGGTCTGGACCTGGTCCAGAAAGTGGATATTTCCCATTTTTTGCTTTTCGATATAGCGCTTAACCTGATTGATAATATGAAGTCTTTCGTACCCACCACAACCAGAGGAAAATCGATGTTTCCTCTATCCATAGCCTCCACAATCTTTAACAGGTTCTTCCTCTCCTCAATGGTGCCAACATATAGCATATATTCTCCAGGCAGCCCAAATTGTTGGCGCGCATATTGAAGAGACTCTAAACTGACTCTATTATAAAACTGTCTGTGACAACCCTGGTAAACTACACTAATACGCGATTCTTCCACACCGAGTAAGCGAATAATATCCAGCTTGGTTTGTTCACTGACAGCGATGATCCTGCTGGCTACCCTGGCACCATACTGCACCTTTTTCCTGTATACAAGTACCTGTCGAATGTTTTATAAAGCTGAGGGTGTTGCAAAAAGATCAGGTCATGAATGGTGATGATCGATTTAATGGTGGTTTGGTGAATCCCATAGGGGATTTCATTACTTAACCCGTGATAAATGTCAACAGCATCTTTCCGCAACAGATGGGGAAGCCTGAAGCTTCTCCAGTAGGACTTGGCGAATTTGTCAATCCTGGTTCCGGGGCGTTTAATGATGCTCCCTTCAGGTTCATGAAACAAATCGTTGTCATTGCAATGAAGGGTGTATAAAGAAGACATTCATTTTCAGGATAAAACCTGCAGATATTTGAGATGATGTATCTGCTATAGTTTCCTAACCCGCTATAGTTATTGAAGGCCCGTTTTGCATCAAATCCAATCCGCATTATACCGCAACGTTATATTCCCTGAGTGCATCATTCAGGGAAGTTTTAAGATCTGTAGAAGGTTTTCTCGTTCCAATGATTAGTGCACAGGCTACCTGATAGTCACCAGCCGGGAAATGATTTTGTATAGGAACCCGGGATCACAACCGACCGTGGGGGGACCACTCCTTTCATTTCAACGGATTGTGTACCAGTAACATCAATAATTCGGGTTGAGTTGGTGATGACCACATTTGCTCCTAATACTGCTTCAGATTCAATCCTGACTCCCTCCACGACTATGCTTCGTGAGCCGATAAAGCAATTGTCCTCAATGATTACAGGAGCGGCTTGTACAGGTTCCAGAACTCCACCAATTCCTACACCACCGCTTAGGTGAACATTTTTCCCGATTTGGGCACACGATCCCACAGTTGCCCAGGTATCAACCATGGTTCCTTCATCTACATAAGCTCCGATGTTTACATAAGAAGGCATCATGATCACACCTTTTGAAATGTATGCACCATATCTGGCTATGGCATGAGGAACAACACGGATACCTTTTTCTTTGTACCCACTTTTTAGTGGAATTTTGTCATGAAATTCAAACGGAGGAACCTCAATGGTTTCCATTTTCCTTATAGGAAAATAGAGAATGACAGCCTTCTTGATCCAATCGTTTACTTTCCATCCATCTTTTAACTTTTCAGCAACACGAAGAACACCCCTTGTCCAATTGATCAACGACCTCAAATATGGCTTCCTGAACATCTTTTTTATGAAGAAGTTCCCGGTTATTCCAGGCAGATTCAATGGTTTCAATCAGGTTCATCTGTCAATTTTTTGTTATTCTGAATATTCCTACCAAAAGTAACAACTTTAATGATTCGTGCTGCTAAATACAAAACCACAAGAGTGAATATAATGGTTGCACCCGATGGTATATCCAGATAGTAGGAGATGACCAATCCAAGCACGGAAGCGAAAAATCCAAGGATTATGTGAACCGATCATAATATGGCTAAAACGATTGGTGAATAGGTTGGAGATGTTCTGGGGTATCGTAAGTACGGATAGCACCAAAATGATGCCGGCAATGCGAATACTTAGAACAATGGTGAGGGCTACACAGGATAATCAAAAGGTAATTCAGGAGCATGACAGGAATTCCACGGGTTCTGGCAAACTGTTCATCAAATGACACATACAGTATTGGTTTGTATAGAAGAATGAAAAATATGGAAACAGCTATGGCCAGTGCAAGCATCAGCCATAGGTCAGTGGAAGTGACAGTAATGATGCTGCCAAAAAGAAAACTCATCAGGTTAGGAGCATACCCGGGTGTCAGGTAAATGAAAATGATCCCAAGTGCCATTCCCAGCGACCACATGATGGCGATGATGGAATCATTTCGCAACACTTTTCTCCTGGTGAGGTTTTCAGTTGTGAGTGCGGCCAAAACTGCAAAGATTGCCGCACCTGCAAGGGGTGGAAATCCAAAGAAATATCCAATCCCAATCCCCCCGAAAGAAGCATGGGTAATACCACCACTTATAAATACCATCCGCCTTGATACAATGTAAGTACCGATGATTCCGCAGGTGACTGACATGAGTGCGGCCGCGAGAAATGCGTGCTGAATGAAACCATATTTGAACAATTGCAGAAAATCCATGGGATTAATGGTTATGCTCCTTTATCACCCTATGGGGAACTGGTTCCATGGCTAATAATTTCGATGGGACAGTTATAAACTTTCAATTGTTCTTCACTGATCTCATTGGAGGTATGGTAATGAAGGTCACGGTTCACACACGCAATGGTTTTTATGTAAGGTGATATGGTTCCTATATCATGAGAAATCAGCAGGATGGTCATATGTTCATTCAACTCCTTCAGCAGACCGTACAGCTCCATTTCGAAGCGGTTATCCACATGTGTATCAGGCTCATCAAGTATCAGGAGCCTGGGGGATGAAACAATGGCCCTGGCCAGCATGGTGCGTTGCAACTCTCCACCTGAAAGTTCACCAATCGATCTTGATTGCAGTGATTTTAGTCCCACTTTTTCCAGTGCGAATTCAATGCTTTCTTTCTCTTTGGCTTCGGTTTTTCTACCTATTCTTAAACCATGCTCCAGGCCTGAGGCAATCACCTCTCTGATAGAAATTGGAAATTGTTCGTCCAACCGGCTGCCCTGTGGGAGATAGCCTATTTCAGACCTATCAAGGGCATATTCGACGGTCCCTTTCACAGGTTTCATTAAACCCAGGATGATCTTCACAAGTGTTGTTTTGCCACCTCCGTTGGGACCAATGATTCCAATAAAGTCCCGATCATTTATGGACAATGAAACATTTTGCAGGACCGTCTTTCTTTGATAAGCGGCATCTATCTCCTTGATCTGTACGAGTGGTTTTTCCATTACAGAGATAAGCTTAATTGTGTTGCAATATAAATCATCTGGGCATACCAGTCAGGATCTAACGGATCAATTTGAACAATTTTGGCTCCGATTTCGTTGGCCAGGACCTGGGCATTATTCCGATCAAATTGTTTTTGAATAAATATGGTGGATATGCTTTTTTCGTTTCCCAGATCAGACATGTTTTTCATGTGGGCAGGCGATGGAGTTTTCCCACCGAATTCCAGTGGATATTGTACCAATTGATAATCCCGTGCAAAATACGAGAGGGCGGGATGATAAATCATGAAACCCTTGTCTTTCTGACCTGTAAGTAATTGAGAAAGGGTGAAATGCAGGGAATCCAGTCCCAGGTTCAACTGACTGTACCGCGCAGTAAGTTTATCTTTTTCATCGG
Organism: uncultured Bacteroidales bacterium; assembly: GCA_963710385.1. Classification (GTDB taxonomy): domain Bacteria; phylum Bacteroidota; class Bacteroidia; order Bacteroidales. Next base: position 116,376 of record CAVQAB010000023.1, read on the forward strand.
GGAACTGAAGAAGCAATTCTCTGTAAATATTTTCAGAAATAATCTTTGCATTAAGAACTGACATCCAGATGTGTGGATCTATATTACCGTGCATATGACCCGGTTGTTCCTGATGATGTTCTTCCTCCATGATTGGCTCAACGCCCCTGGAAAGATCAACTATTTTCATATTAGGGTTTACAGAACGTATTTTATTGAGCCAGCTCAATTCAAATCCAATGTAACCTATGGTCATATAGACCAGAGATTGATCAAGTTTCCCCAACTGAGCTACTGTTGGTTCGTAAGTAGCTGGACTTGCACCTGGGGGGATCATTACATTCACTTCGACCATATCACCTGCCAGTCTTTCTATGAAATATTGTTGGGGAAGAATGCTCACGCTGATCACCTGTTTCTGGGGATTATCACCAACCGGTTTGCAGGAAAACATCAGAAGTAGAAGGGCTATGAAATAGATTGTTCTCTTCATTTCTTTCCGGGCTTGAAGATTTTATATAAAGGTGTACCTCTGGGAGGAACAGGATCATGACCATGACCACCCCAAGGATGACAACTGAGGATTCTTTTTGTTCCCATCAGCAATCCCTTGACTGGACCATGAATTCGAAGTGATTCCAAAGCATATTCAGAACAGGTGGGATAGTACCTGCAGGTTTTTGGAAGGGCAGGTGAAATGATCCATTGGTATATTTTAATGGGAATGGTTAACAAAAAGATGAAAAACCACCTGATCCACCTGACCAGGAAGAAACTATTCATACCATTCAGAAATCTTGTTGACCCTCCCATTCACTTTGAAACAGTCTCAAAATTAACAATAAATGCACACTAATTTAGACCATTTCTTGAATGGTATTAATTTCAATTTTATGTAATTTGGCGGCTCATTTTTGACAATTGTATCTGAAAACACCATTAATACATACAAATTTATTACCATGAAAGAAGCTGTTGCTATACTTTGTGCAGGCGGACCTGCACCTGGAATCAATACTGTAATCAGTTCTGTTACGAAAATATTTATAAATAATGGATTTAATGTACTGGGAATAAACGGAGGTTATAAAAGCTTGTTCTCTGATGAACCCGCTTTTGAATACCTGGATTTTGATTACGCTGACCAGATTTACAGCAGAGGCGGATCTGCTCTGAAAATGAGCCGTTATAAGCCAAAGGATGAAGAATTCAATGTTGATTTTTTCAAGAAGAACAATGTAAAACTGCTGGTTACCATAGGTGGGGATGATACAGCATCAACCGCCAATCGGCTGGCAAAATATCTGGCCAAGCAAAAGCTTGATGTGAAGAACATCCATGTTCCCAAGACCATTGACAATGACCTGCCCTTACCAGAGGGTACCCCTACTTTTGGATATCACTCTGCCAAAGAGGAAGGTGTGCGGATTTCCACCACCATTTATGAAGATGCCCGAACCAGTGGAAACTGGTTTGTTGTAAGTGCCATGGGACGTGAAGCGGGTCACCTTGCATTTGGAATAGGGACTGCCTGTCACTATCCCATGATCATCATTCCTGAAATGTTCAACAAGACCAAAATGACATTTGATAAGATCACCCGGATGGTCATTTCATCCATGGTGAAGAGAAGGATCTTGGGAATCGATTATGGTGTGGCCATGATTAGTGAGGGTGTATTTCATTTTATGAGTGATGAAGAGATCATTGATACAGGGATCAACTTTACATATGATGATCATGGTCATCCGGAACTGGGTAATGTGAGTAAATCGCACATTTTTAATATGCTCACCCAACAACATTTAAAAACTCTTCGCATCAAAGTAAAGAGCCGTCCTGAGGAGATAGGTTATGAACTGAGGTGTTGCCGTCCCATTGCCTATGATCTTTCATATGCTACCAGGCTTGGACTTGGAGTATTCAAACTTTATTCCAAGGGCGAAACCGGTTGCATGACTACCATCGATCGGGAGGGTAACATTTCCCCACTGTACCTGAAAGATGTTGAAGATGAAAATGGAAAGGTAAAACCAAGGCTGGTTAATGTTGATTCTGAGAAGGTTCAGCTTATTTTCAGGAATAATCTTCATTACATTACCAAGGCGGATTACAGGGCTGCAAAGAAATATGTAAAGAATCCGGAAGAGTATGATTTTCTGAAGATCCTCAAATGGGATGAATAGCCTTTCATGCTGGAGTCGATTGATTTATATCAATTATTGGCTTATTTTTAAAAGAAAAAATCATGGCACAGGGGATTAAGAAAAAAGGAACCATTGGTATATTAACTGGTGGCGGGGATGTGCCCGGACTCAATCCGGCCATACGTGCTGTTACCATTCGTGCCCTCAGGGAGGGTTACCAGGTAATTGGACTGACGAAAGGGATGGTCGGGAATTACTGAGATTATTCGGGACAAGAATGCAGACAACAGTGACCATTTTGTGGTTCTTACTGAACAAATTGTCAATAAAGCCGGTCGAACAGGAGGTACTTTCCTTCATACCTCCAGGGTAAATCCCAGCAAGGTAAAGAAGGAAGATGTCCCTTTACACCTCAAAGATACTTATAAGAAAGAGATCAATGATCTGACTCCGGAGGTTTTGGAGAACCTGGCCTTCCTTGGGATTGATTATCTGATTCCCATTGGTGGTGATGATACATTAAGCTATGGTGTACGACTTTACCAGGAGGGATTCAAAGTTATTGCCATTCCAAAAACCATGGACAATGATGTACCTGGTACCGATTATTGTATCGGATTCAGTACCTGTGTTACCCGGACCATCAACATGACCAATACCCTGCGAACATCAGCCGGTTCACATGAACGGATCCTGGTACTGGAGGTGTTTGGAAGGTATGCTGGCTTTACTGCCATGATACCTACCATGGCAGGAGCAGCCAACCGTTGTGTCATTCCCGAACATCAGTTCGACATTACACATCTCACCGAACTTCTGGTGGAGGACCGGTTGCAGAATCCCAGCAATTACTCTGTGGTACTTGTTTCTGAAGGTGCCACTTTCAAAGGCATGAAGGAGATGATGTTCAAGGATGGTCAAAAAGATGCCTATGGTCATGCCAAATTGGGAGGGATCGGAACTGCAGTATCTGATTTGATAAAAATAGAATCAGCAAAATTTAACAATGGAACGCCAATCAATATTATCAATCAGCACCTGGGCTACCTGGTGAGGGGCGGGGATCCGGATGCCATCGATTCCATTGTCCCGATGGCCTATGGAAATCTGGCCCTGGACCTGATATTGAAAGGGATCCACGGTCGACTTGTGGTTCTGAGAAATGGGCGGTATGACAATGCACCGCTGGATGTTGTCACCAGTACCAAGAAACTTGTGGATGTGAAAAAGCACTACAATACTGAACGTTTACGACCACATTTCAAGAGCTTTGAGTTTCAACCACTCTTCATTATGAGTGGAACCTAACGCTATTTTACAGCTAGCACCCGGAATTTGCTGGCTCTATGTAACTTTTGGCTGGATGCTCTTTTTACTCCATGTAGATCCAGGCAGTCTCAATTACATTATCCCTGATGTTTCCCAGTACGTTCAGTGCGGCTCGGATTGATTCGTGGGAGCTTGCTGTCACCAGATTAAAGTTGTACGGTCCAGCCATAATTTTTCCGTCATAACCTGCTCCTTTCATTTCTGTGGAATAATCATTAGCGTAGGATGAATTCTTAAATGCTCCAACGATGATATGTACTTTGGATTGAGCCGATTCTTCACAAGCTGCCAGTTTTAACATGGCTTCATCAACCTGTAATCGGGCAAGGGCCAGTTGGTCTTCTAAATCCTGATTTCCAGAAGACTGGGACTTCAAAGCCTGATTTTCAGCCACCATGGCATCAATCTGTTCCTGCGTCATAGACGATTTCTGGAACAAACCGCATGATGAGACAATCATTCCGAGCAAAACGATACTTACTAAATTCTTCATAACGAATACGTTTTGGTTCTACCTGATTAAAGATATATAAAATCCACTAGTCTGAGATTTGATTGTAAACCGAATTGTTAATAATCTATATAATTGTTAATCAATTTATTAACGTGTTATATCGTAATTTTGTTGTATGAGTAATCAGTTTTCAGGCGATCTTTTTGACGCTTCCAAGGAGTATTTGTGGATGTTGTCCAGGGGTTACCCACAGAAGGCATCGCTGAAACTGGTGGGGGATAAATTCATGTTAACCAGGGATATGCGACAGGTATTGTACCGTGGGATTTCTGCCAGAAGTCAGGCCGAATCAAGAAATAAAAAGATTGGTTCAGTGAGCCATGGCGATGTGGTTCTGATCGATACCTATAATGTACTTTTTACCGTTAATAATTACCTGCTTGGGAAACCTCTTTTCATAAGCAACGATGGCTTGTTACGGGATGCAGGAGAGATGAGGGGAAGAATTCTGAATAAGAGTCTGTTCAGCAGGGCCATCGATCTGATGTTGGATGTTCTGAAAGAATGGGGCAGAGCCACTTACATATTATACCTTGATGAACCGGTTTCTTTCAGCGGACGTCTTTCCATTGAACTATCCAAAGATATGGCAGAAATGGATATTGATGGAGAAGCCCTCACCGTAAGATCCCCGGATCACATGCTTAAACATGAAAGCAGTAATGCCATTTGCACCTCCGATACTGCGATCATTGACCATTATCATGGCCGGGTTATTGATCTTCCCCGTTATCTTCTGGAGAAATACTATCAACCAAATTTCCCCTCGTTTGTTATGTAAGGTAATTCCTTTAAGGCCGTCTAAGCCACAAAACAGATAAGAACGTGATTATAAAAAGAAGTGGAGCTTTGGTTGCATTGTTCCTTATTGTTACAATTCTACATGGTCAGGATCCTGTGTTTCGACTCAGGGACCTTGATAATCAATGGAAAGAGTACTCAGATCTGAAGGGCGAACATCTGACAGTGATAGACTTCTGGGCAACCTGGTGTCAGCCCTGCATAAGGTCAATTCCACTGCTAAACGAAATATCTGAAGATTTTACCCAGAGAGGAGTCCGATTCATTGGAATAAGTATTGATGGACCAAGGAATCAGTCCAAAATCAAACCATTTATTCAATCCATTGGAGTTACCTATCCCATTCTACGTGATTTGAACAGCGATTTGATGTCAGAGCTTGGCATCACTGCAGTTCCAACATTAATTATGCTTGACAGTGAGGGTGAGGTTGTCTATTACCACGAGGGATTCAGACCCGGTGATGAAGAAACCTTCCGGAATCATATTGAAAATCATTTGGTTGATTAAGATGTTGAAAAGAGTTGTCACATTGCTTTTGGTTTTGATTTCGATGATTGAGGTAAACGGACAGCTCACCGGCAACAACCTATTCGAATATCAGTTTGGCAATCTGCCTTATACAGAGCCCACTACTCTTTCGTCTCACTATGATCAGCTAAACCTGGGATATAGATACAAAGGATTGAAGGCCTCACTTCGATATGAGCATTTTTTGAGTCAAACTGACGGCAGTTCATATTCTAATCTAACTCAGTTTCAGATAAACTACAGAAAGGAAAAACTAGAACTGAAAGTGGGGAATTTCAACGAAACCCTGGGGAATGGGTTGCTGATGAGAGGTTATGAAATTGCGGGTTCTGTATTTGAAGAGGAAGCCTACAGAACCCGGTATGGTTTTTACAAAGATTTG
>CAVQAB010000024.1:0-208337 GCA_963710385.1 uncultured Bacteroidales bacterium
GGCCTGACATATGGAAACAACATCTCTCCAGTGTGTTCATTTATCTTGATCCTGTAGCCGTTGAAACTGGCTGTCATTTTCAGTAAATCACCCACATCCTGGGTAAGGATCACCTCCGTGCCACTGTGGATAGCCCGGCCCACATTTTGATATATTTTGTTTAGGATGTTATACTGTGAGGCTGTAGTATCCACATTATAAATCCTTGTAAAATGGTCATCAATGATTCTGTGATATCCAGCCAGAAAAATGGATCCGGATTCCCATTTCTTTCTGAACGCCATTTCAAAAGTCCGGGTAAACTGGGGCCGCAAATACGGATTTCCCACCTTCAGTAATTCCGGGTCATCGTATTTTGGAAACACCCTCAACTCTGGCTCCCCAGGCCTGTCCACCCTATTATTATAAAAGAACGAGATCTTGTGATTGTCATCAAATTTAAATGTGAATCTCACATTGGGAAACAGCCTGAAATAACTATAAGAATCATTTTCAGCATAGTAAATGTTTTCAGGAGCCAGGTCATAGAATACAGCCGTCTGTTCAGCCCTTAAACCGGCTTCGATATCATAATTCGGCATTTCCCTCACATAATTCAGATATCCGGCATAAATCTCTTCTCCCCAATTTGACCAATCCCCCAAGCCGGGATAAATAATGGATTGTTCACCCTGACTTACAGTATAGGTAACCGGAAGCCTGCGTACCTGCACCTTCCCGCCAGTTTCAATCCGTCCATGTCTCAGGGGTCTTATATAATCCAACGATGCACTTGTGGTATGCTCAGTAGCAATGATATGGGTGGAGTCAACAGATTGACGAATGGATGAGCTGTCATTCAAATTATAAGATTCATCTTCCCAGCCTTTGGTATATTGTATGTTGGCACTGATCTCATGACCAGGCTCTTCAAATTTATGCTGGAACTGCATCCTGTAATTCATGTACCCTGTCACTTCCGGTTCTGACCAGGTCCAGTACCGAAGACGCTGCATATTATCAAGGTCAATATATGGGACCTGTGCTGTATCACGGTGGCTCTCATAATCATAAATGGCCGAGATAGTAACCATGTTCCTGTCATCCATGTGCCAGTCTATTCCACCATTGATGATATACCTGGTTTGATCCCTGTTTTCCGGAACCTGGGAGGCAGTTTTCGTGCCATCATCATAATACCGGGTCGTAAACTCATTATTGGGCAGAGCTGCCTGGTGAAGCATTTCGGATTGCATGAAAAGCCGGAATTTTTCGTTCTTATAATCCAGGCTCAATGAGGGTATATATTTAGGGTTCAGCGTATAGCTTCCAAGTGTTGTGGGTAAATCTTCTTTGCGCCTGACAAGGTTTCCCAGTCCAAATGTAAAACCGGCATCTCCGTGAAATCCAATTTCTTTTTCCTTCCTGTAGATAATATTGATGATTCCAGCCATCCCCGCAGCATCATATTTAGCTGAAGGATTATTGATAATTTCAATCCGTTCAATGTTGCCAGCTGGAATATTATCCAGTCCCTTCTGATTCCCGAAACCAGTAATGCTGGATTGCTTCCCATCAATGAGAACCGCCACCCTGTCACTTCCCCGCAAGATCACCTTGCCTTCCTGATCAACCGTCACACCCGGAAGTCCCCTCATGGCATCCAGCACCGATCCTCCAGATTGAGCTATGGTCTCATCCATATTGAATGTTACCTTCTCCAGACCTGCAGATGATATGGATTCTCTGGCGGTGATGGTTACCTCATCCAGCTGGCTGGAAGAAACAGACAAAACAATATCACCCAGATTAAAGATATTGTTTAACTCACCCACATGTACTTCTGTTTCTACCGGTGTATATCCAATAAAGGAGCATTTCAGGATGAAATCCCCAAAAAAATCTCCGGTGATGGAAAATCTGCCGTTTCTATCGGAAATGGCTCCCCCTACTATATCACTTCCATCCATGGTTTCCAGCACCAGCGAGGCAAATTCCAATGGTCCTTCCGAACTACCGTCAATGATCTTCCCCGACAGGATTACTTGCTGTGCCTGTGATGCAAGGGAGAGAGATACCAGTAAAAGGATAATTAGGATATGTTTCATAGTTAACTTCAATAATAATTTTAGGATCTCATGCTGAGGCAGATGATCCGAAAAGAATGAATGGTCCCCGGAATCGGTTCATGCACCGTAGCGAAGAACCTTCCGCTACGCATATTCTGCTAAAGCGGGATATCCAACCAGAAGTACTGACCCAGTCCCACCCCAAAAACGATAATCCCCAACAATCCATGAAGTACAGCCGTAAACAAGACACTCCTGGTTTGCAAATATACGTTTGCAAAATAGAGTCCGCCGATAAAAGTAAGAAACATTGACACCGGATCGTAATAAACAATATGTAAAAATGAAAATGTAACTCCACTGGCGAGTATAATGTGCCATTTTTTTTGAAACAGACTTCTGTACCTTCTGAAAAGGAACGTTCTGTAAATAATTTCTTGTCCAAATGCGGAGAACACCGGATAAAAAATACACATGGCAAGATAAATCCATGGATTGGCTTTGGGCAGATTAAACAGACTCTCCCGTTCAAACAAAAGGACGTACCCCAACATGAGAAACAGGCATAGTAGGACAATTATCCCATGCTTTAATAATGCGGTCTTAGAAATACTCCACCTGAAAAGCTCTCTAAAACTGAAATCAGTGGTGCGCCTCAGAACAATGAAAATAAATCCCAGGACCGGCAATACGATGATACTGGGATGGATAAAGTCTCTATCAAAATAGATGATCAGGGGTATCCCAAAAAAGAGGATCATAAATTCAAGAGATCGGAAAATCTGTTTTTTCATCTATTTAGCTTCTTCTCCAATTCTTTTGCTGAAGGAGTCATGGAGAGTCCTCCCAAAGCTGTACATTTTAATTCTTTCGGTAGGCTTTTCCCTACACTATCCATGGTTTCAATCACTTCATCCAGTGGTATCAGATGATCATATCCTGCCATGGCCAGGTTCGCACATGTCAGGGCATTTACGGCGCTGCTGATGTTCTTGCCCAGGCAGGGCGCTTCCACCCGGGCGGCGACAGGATCACAAATCATTCCCAGGGAATTTTGCAATGCCATGGAAGCAGCTGACATGCTTTGCTCCAGATTACCTCCCATTAAGTAGACGATGGATGCCGCGGCCATCCCTCCAGCTGATCCGCATTCTGCCTGACAACCTCCAATTTCAGCAGAAAATGTGGATCCGGATGCAATCAAAAGACCCACCAGGCTTCCTGTCAATAGTGCGTATACAATCTCCTCTTTCTTAAATCCATGAGCATCGGCCACACCGAGAACCGCACCAGGAAAGGTGCCACAGGATCCGGCAGTGGGAGCCGCAACAATGATTCCCATGGAACTCTTTACCTCCATAATTGCCGATACATACATGGTGATTTTATGCAGTGCTTTACCCCCCAGGAGCTTTCCTTCCAAAAGGCTCTTCTGATAGGAGGCTGACTGAGCCCCGAAAATACGATCCTTGTACCTGGTTCCCCTCAGCCCCGTATCAACAGCTCTACGCATGATTTCATATAGTTGTTCCATACTTTGAATAACCTTCTCCTGAGAGATGTTTCCTCTGCTTGACTCATATTCGACAGCCAGTTGCCAAGCTGAAAGGTGCCTTTTTTTATGATAAGAGATCATCTGGTCATACGTAGTAAAAGGCACTTTGATATTATTCCTGGAGAGCACCGGTAACACTGGAGATACCGTGTAAATTAAGCTGACGGACGGATGATTCTTCATCTCCAGTATCCATTGCGGATCCGGAGGCTGACAGGCTTTCAATTGAATAAATGATTCCTCTTGAAGGTGTAAATTCGCCCGCTCTATCCAATCTGCTCCGTCCTTAATGCGTTTGAAGAAATTTCTTATCCTCCGAGTAGATGAAAACTTCGTAATAATCTCCTTTTATAGAAACATGGACCTCATTAACTTCCTTTATTTCAACCATTCCTCCTCCCGTGGAAATGGCTACAATGCGCATCTCCTTATTACGGTTTCGGAGATGTACCATGTAAAGATTGGGTAAAGTATAACCGGTCTCGGTAACTTCGAAGGTAACATCCATGTCGGAAGGCTGATAGATCCTCATCTGGATTTAACAAACGCAGGTCATCGGGATCATATCCCAGCAATCCGCCCTTCATTCCCATGTCAGATCCCTGACTCTCGTGGGTGGTGGCCAATGCATCATTACGATCATACCGAACCACTACCTTTCCCGGATCTCCATCCATGAGATCCCTGCACATCCTGCCAATCCTCAGTGCCGCAGCACTGTGCGAACTGGACGGGCCCCTCATAACGGGACCTATCACATCATTGAATATACTGGGTTGATGGTTCACCTTCTGTTGCTGTTTTCTTATAGATTTTCCTGCCAGTATTTGTCCATGGTTCGTCTGAGATGCAGGCTGGTATTTTCTCGTTCATTGATGGAATGCGTTCGCATGGGATAGGACATCATATCAAATAATTTATCCTGTTTGATTAATTCATCCACAAGCATTTCAAAACTCTGATAATGGACGTTATCATCGTTTGTACCATGGATTAGCAATAAGTTCCCCTCCAATTTTGAGGCATGACTAATGGGCGAACCCATCTCATATCCAAAAGGATTTCCAACAGGAAGACCCATGTATCTTTCCTGGTAGGCTGTATCGTAAAGTTTCTGGTGTGAAACAAATGCAATGGCTATCCCGGTCTTGTAAATATTTGGATATCTGAACAGACAATTCAAAGTCATTGATCCCCCTCCACTCCATCCCCAGATTCCTACCCTGTCAGAATCCAGGTAAGGATAAGTGTCCAGGATTTTCAAAGTTGCTGAAGCCTGGTCGTCGGTGGCCAGGATTCCGATTTGCTCGTAGATTACTTTTCGCCACGCTCTTCCTCTGGGTACCGCAGTACCCCTGTTATCAACACTGATGATGACATAACCCTGCTGTGCAAGATATTGGTGCCAGAGATCACCACCCGACCAGCGATCCTGCACCGTGGATGAGGCCGGTTCACCATATACATGAAAGATTACCGGATATTTTTTCTTCGGATCAAAACCTGCAGGTCTGATCATCCATGCATCGAAAACTACCTCACCAATATCCACCTTGAAAAATTCCTTGGGATTGAGACCCAGGGATTCATACCTGGTTTTAATGGCGCTATTGTCTTCCATCACCCTGACCTGACGATGCTTTTGAACCTCTACCAATGAAATAACTGGAGGTGTACTTGCATTTTCATAGGTGTGCAGGGCCCAATTGGCATCACCTGACATCACATAGCTGTGCTGCCCTTCCTGGTTAACCGGGGAGATTCGCTCTGGTTTTCCTTTTCCATCCAACCGGCTCCTGTATAGGTAGCGTTGGGTATAATTATCAGGAGAGGCGATGTAATATACATAACCTGACTTTGGATGGATACAATTTACTTCAACAACATCAAATTCCCCTTGAGTGATGGGTAAATATTCGTTTCCATCCTTTGATACTCTGTAGAGATGTCTCCAACCATCACGTTCACTGGTCCATGTGAAATAGCGATTTCCCTCGATCCATTCGAGGTTATCGTGAACATCCAGGAAAGCTTCATCCGTTTCCGTGAGGATATTCTGTAATTCCATGGTTTCCAGATTTCCGATCCAAACACGTTTGGTATTCTGCAGCCTGTTGAGTTGCTGGATCATCACCTCATTGGCCCCGGGGATCACTTCCATCCTCACCAGGTAGTGGTTTCGTGGATCACCCGGGATGTTAAACCACCTGGTATCTCCCCCCAACATGGGTACCACTCCTATCTTTACAGCCGAATTGGTGGTACCAACCTTGGGATAGGGGAAAGGCAATGGTTTTGAGTAGATTGAATCAAGGTTATTAATCAAATAAAAAGTACCTGTTCCCTCTGTATCGGAATGCCAGTATATAATGTGGCTTCCATCGTTACTCCATCGAAATCCATCCCGACAGTCAAACTCCTCCTCATATACCCAGTCAAAGGTTCCATTTACATACCTGGTGCTCCCATCGAAAGTGAGTTGCTGAATTTTGCCTGATGCCAAATCCTCCACATAAATATTATTCTCACATACAAATGCTACTTTCGAATCATCCGGAGAGAATTTGGCAAACATCAGGCTGGATGACTTCAGTGACCGACCCAGTTGAATCAGTCTTCCTGAATTTATGTCAAGCACCCAATAATCTCCTCTTGTGTGCCGCCTCCAAACACGTTTTGTGTTGGTAAATAGCAATAAAAGGCCGTTACCATTCGACCAGTGGTAATCCCTTACTTGAAGTGGATTACTGGAATTCTTTGGAATAAGCATACCTGCACCTATCAGGACCTCCCGTTCTCCGGTTCGGACATTGTATCGGATAATTTCGCGGCAAGCCTTTTGTTCATTATCCTCAAGGGTGGAGTAATGCATGTGATCCTCCATCCAACTGAGGGAACTGAAGCTCCGGGTTGGAAAATTGTTATTCTTATAAATGCCTTCCAGTGTAAACCCTTTATTCACCTCCTGGCCATTGGTCGAAATAACCATGGAAAACAGAAAAAATAGCTGGAATAAAGTGTAAAATCGATTCATGATAGAGGAGTGTTTAGTGACCTAAATATAAACCAAAGTTTCTTAACTTGTCCCCACAGAGACCTCTCTCATGTACGTCTACGAAAAATATAATTTCAGGATTTTTTCCCTGGCCCTGGCTGTAGTGACCCTCATTTTCGCTGTGTATGCAGAATTTGTCGGTGCTTCAATTTCACTGGTGCTGGGGATTCTTCTTTCATTCTCCTATCAGGGCACCATAATCGATACGAAAAAGTGGCAATTCCTGAAATATGATCGATTTCTCTGGCTCAAGATTGGCCGATGGGAGCCTCTGTCGAAACCTTCCTACGTGACAATTGTACGAATCAACCTGAGCAGCCGCAGAATCGGCCCTTCACCTATGGTCATGCCCGAAAATAAAAAGGAATCCAGAGCATACAAAGTTAACCTTGTGGTTGAAGGCGATGAAAGGTATGTAACTATATGTAGGGGAAACCTTGCGAATATGACCACTGAGGCACTACGCTTGGGTAATTACCTGAACCTCCGGGTGCTGGATTATACAACGCACGACAAAAAATGGATTTTGTAGAGAGGCGCAAAAAAAAGAGGATGACGATAAGGCCAGCCTCTTAGTACGATCATGTCTCCTTCTGTCCTAGAACCAGACTCCCAATGAAATGATCCACTGGCTGGGCCTGGCATCCAGGGAAAATTCATTTCCACCCACATTAAGTGATTCTCCCAGTTTACTCAATGATCCTTCGTATCTGGCATCCAGTGAAATTTTGCTCACATCGATACCGATCCCAGCCTGAAATCCCCAGGTCATGGACTTTGTGAAGAGCGTAAAATCGGGTTCAATTGCAGTGAGTTCCGTTGTCTCTTTTATCTTAAAAGATCCCACGGGTCCGGCATTGATTCTTGCGGGTCCAAATTTGACTCCCACCATCAGGGGTATATCAATCCTGCTGAAATTTACATTCAATATTTCTGTGGCTCCATTTTCAACCACCTGTTCAACTGTTCCGCCTCCAGCATTAAAATATACTTCAGGTTGAATCACGAGCATAGAAACTTTTATTCGGGTTTGTAAGCCAATATGATAACCCATCACTCCATCGCCTGTGATCAGGTCATAGACATCAGATCCATCATTCAATCCAGTTAGATCCTCAAACTTCAGTGAGGAAAAACCAATACCAGCCTTGATCCCATATTTGAATATCTGTGCATCTGATGCTGTGACAATAAACAGTGATGCGATCAGAATTAAAATCAGCTTTTTCATAATTATTCGGTTTAAGTTGAACTTTTTTCTAGCTATTAAACGGGAAAATACTGATTATAGTTTCAAAATATCCGGGAAAAAGGGGTGATTTGTCCACTACAACTGAGGGTAGTCAACGATGTCCCTGATTACGATAGAAGCCATTGTGCAACCGAATATGGCTGGCACAAAGGATGTTGTTCCCACCGTGGATTTTTTATTGGGTTCCCCTTCAAGGGGTTGGACCATCTCTTTGGGTACCTGCTCGGTGGAAAAAACCACTTTGAATCCGCCATGTACATCCATTTTACGCAGTTTCTTTCGAAGGAGGTATGCCAGCCGGCAGTTATAGGTCTCACCAAAATCCGTTACCCGGATCTGAGACGGATCCAGCTTCCCCCCCGAACCCATTGAGCTGGTCAGGTTAAAACCACGTTTCACAGCGTGATAGATAAGGTAAATCTTTGGGGATAAGGTGTCTATGGCATCCACCACATAATCAAAAGATTCATTGAGAATTTCAGGAATCTGGTCATCCCGGATGAATTCATTTATAGTTTTGAGTTGAAGTCCCGGATTAATATCCAGCAGACGTTCTCCCATTACCTCCGCTTTTGACCTGTTCAGCGTACTATGGGTGGCTGGGATCTGCCTGTTCATATTGCCAGGTTGTATGGTATCTCCATCGATGATTGTCATGCAACCAACACCGCTTCTACAGATCATCTCAGCAGCCATTGAGCCCACTCCGCCCATACCAACCACCAGAACATTGGATCCCTGGATTCGGGCAAATTTTTCTTCACCGAGCAGCTGAATGGAGCGCTCCTGCCAGCCGGGGTGGGGATTTGGTCTACTCATTTGAATGCAGATCAGAAGAGGTCTCCAAACCTTGGAATGTGGATCTTTGCATTCTCAAAAATCTGAACCCGAAGGTGATCCATCGTAATCCCTTTTACTTCAGCGGCAAAATGATAAATCTCCCTGATATCAAGGTCACCTTCATCAGTTTCGAGGAACAGTTTTTCCACTGGGACAACCAGCAGGGATTCAACGATCTTGGAATGATCTTTTGCAATGGCCTCTCCAAATGATAATAGGAATCCCGCCTTGATAAGGGTTTCGGCCATCTGAGCGCTTCCATTATATCCGTGGATGATCATGGGAACCACTGGTTGATGTACTTTCATGAATTCTACCATTTCATTGAAAGCCCTTACTACGTGAAGAATCACCGGTAGATCGGTGTACTCTGCAATTTCAACCTGTAATTCAAACACCTTCATCTGCTGTTCCAGCGGAGCCTCTATGGATTTATCAAGACCAATCTCTCCAATGGCAAATACATTGGGATTCTCTGTGGAAAGTCTCACCTTGTTTATGGTATCTTCCATGTCAACCTTTCCCACATTGTAGGGATGAAAACCAACAGAGTAGTAACCATTTTCAATATCTTCAGGGGGGTAATCTTTGGCCATCAGGTTCATCATCACCCATTCCTGGATGTTGTTTGCCTGCCTGTGTCCATGAATATTGATGTAAATCTTATTTAACTCCAGCATGATGGCATGGTTTTATTAAAGTTCATTGTTGATCTGTTCGGTTCCGTTCCTCATTCGGATTAACACCTCTTCCTTTCCTATAAACGCGGCCAGGTCAAAAAGTCCAGGTCCCATTGCTTCCCCTACCAGTAGCAGTCTCCAGGCATTCATAATCACTCCCATACCCCACTGATTTTGCTGGATTAAATCCTTCACCACTGATTCAACAGATTCAGTTGTAAATGGTTCACAATCCTGAAGGGCACCTGCCAGTAGATTCATTTTCTCCGGAGTATCATCTTTCCACCTCTTTGAGATGACCCCAGGATCATATGATGACGGGGCCTTGAAAAAGAACCAGGATTGTTCCCACACTTCATGAATGAAATTAATACGCGGTTTAATAATTGGGATCAATGATTGAAGCTCTCTAATTTCGCAATGGACTCCATTTGATTCCAGTTCATTTTGAAATGCGCTTTCAAGTTCACTATCGTCCATCTTTTGAAGATGCTGATGGTTGAACCACTTGGCTTTTTCCGGATCAAATCTTGAACCTGATTTTCCAACCTTTTGTAACTGAAATTCTTTTACCAGCTCATCCAGTAAAAAAATCTCCTGCTCTGTTCCAGGATTCCAACCCAACAATGCAAGGAGGTTGATGCATGCTTCGGGCATGTAACCTTCCTCCCTGTACCCCGGCGATATGGT
Source organism: uncultured Bacteroidales bacterium (assembly GCA_963710385.1). Classification (GTDB taxonomy): domain Bacteria; phylum Bacteroidota; class Bacteroidia; order Bacteroidales. Next base: position 10,121 of record CAVQAB010000024.1, read on the forward strand.
GCCTGATTCAGGGTCCTTCCACTCCAGGGGAAATACGGGGAATCCACCTTTTTCTCCATCCCTTTTGCTCAGTTTTCCCTTTCCGGTGGGTTTAAGGATCAGGGGCAGATGTGCAAATTGGGGCATCAGGTGTTCCCATCCGAAGGCCCGGTAGAGAGAAACGTGGAGTGGCAAAGAGGGCAGCCATTCTTCCCCCCGTATCACATGAGATATGGCCATCAGGTTATCATCCACCACGTTGGCAAGGTGGTAGGTGGGCATTCCATCTGATTTAAAAAGGATCTTATCATCCAGTGTGGAGCTATTGACCGACAATTCTCCTCTCACCAGGTCACTCATTGCAATCTCCTTGCCTGGATCAAACTTGAACCGGATCACATAGGGTGTATCCGTAGCAATTAAATCATTAACCTGCTGGGATTCCATGGTCAGGGAATTCTTTAAACCTTCCCTTACCCTGGCATCATATACAAAAGTCTCTCCCCTGATTTCATATTCATTTCGGAGACTTTCCAGTTCATCGGGGGTATCAAATGCGTAATAAGCGTGGCCCATATGAAGGAGTTCCATGGCATATTTCCCATATAGTTCCTTTCGCTCTGACTGCCGGTATGGTCCAAAACTACCCCCATGTACGGGGCTTTCATCCGGAATCAATCCACACCATTCTAATGATTCTATAATGTACTGTTCAGCACCAGGAACAAACCGGGTTTGGTCTGTATCTTCAATGCGTAATACAAAAGTACCCCCTTCTTTTTTTGCATATAGGTAATTGAAAAGTGCTGTCCTTAGTCCGCCGATATGAAGAGGGCCAGTAGGGCTGGGTGCAAATCTGACCCTGAGATTCTGATTCATGCGATAGTGATTTCTGTTTCTTCTCTCAATCCGAACAAATATAGAAAAATGGTTTTGTTGTGAGGATCAATTCAGCGAATGCTTTTCCAGGAAGTCAGGATAGAGGTCATCCCTGACCCAGCTAAAGGAGGGCTCAAGTTTTAATAGTTTTCTGTATACCGAACCTGCATGCTGGATTTTTCCGGTTTCCTCATAAGCAATGCCAAGTCCCGCTAAACAATTCAGATAGATCCAGTTTTTCCGGATTCGGTCAGGGGAAGATTCATATAAAAGTACCGCCTTTTCATAGAGGGGCACCGCACGCTCCTTCGAGCCCCCAAGAATTGCTGGTGTGTAGAAGCTCATATTGGCCTTTTCCATCCATGCCTGGGGTTCGGAGGGCCCTAATTCGATGGCTCTCCGGTTGGCTTCCTCTGATCGGCGTTTATTTTTTAATACTCCCAGAGGTTTAAGAAAAACTCCGAATCCATAGAAGGCTCCCTGCAGGCTATAAATCCGCGGATTGTCCAATTCATGCTCCTGCAATATATGGAGATGATCCAGGGCCCTTTGATGCACCATCCGGGCCTCCTTCCTTCTTTTCACAGAGATGCAATAAGCTGTATATCCATATTCCGCTTCCAGGAGATCATAGAGCAAATCCATATCAGGGTTATTTCCAAATGCCGACTCCATCTCTTCCATAACCGCTCTCCATTTGCCCATTTGTTTCTCAAGATATGCATCGTAGATCCGGGATTGATAGTCCTGTCCCCGGACCAAACCCGTAAGTAGCAGCAGCGTGATATATAGATACTTCTTCAATGTTTATTTTCGTCCATTAACAGTTCGGATCCCCAATTGCATTCATCTCATTTCACTCTTCATAATTATTTAATCTGAGAATGCCTTAAGGCTAGTAAATTACATATAATATGATGCAAAAAAAAGCGCCTGTAATAGGATCTGGTCTTATGTTCTTTATCATTTTTTTGGGGAAGTAGAAACCCCTAATTTCACATTCATAAATCAAAGCTACATTTCATGGATAACATCCTGGTGATCGGAGCCGCCGGACAAATTGGATCGGAGCTGGTGGTTGAACTCAGAAAGATCTATGGCAGTGCACATGTATATGCGACAGATATCAAACAACCACCTCCTGACATTATGGAGGGAGGGCCTTTCCAGATACTGGATGTAATGGATGACAAGCAGCTGATCCATTTCATCATCAGACATAAAATTAATCAGATTTACCACCTTGCTGCGGTGTTATCAGGCAATGCCGAAAAACTTCCCACCCAGGCCTGGAAGATCAATATGGATAGCCTGATGAATATCCTGGAAGTAGCTAAATTGGTGGAAGAGGTGAAAAAAGTATTCTGGCCCAGTTCCATTGCAGTGTTTGGGCCTTCCACACCCCGCATTAATACACCCCAGCTAACCGTCATGGAACCGGTCACTGTGTATGGTATCAGCAAGCTGGCTGGAGAACAATGGTGTGACTACTATTTTAATAAATATGGAGTGGATGTGAGAAGTTTGCGATATCCCGGACTTGTGAGTTATAAAACCGAAGCAGGTGGAGGAACTACCGACTATGCTGTGGAGATCTTCTACGAAGCCATCCGCAAGGGAAAATATGAGTGTTTCCTGGCTGAAGATACTGCGCTCCCCATGCTTTTCATGCCAGATGCCATTAAGGCAACCATCCAGCTGATGGAAGCTGACCGTTCCCGCCTTACCATTCACAGCAGTTACAACATTGGAGGGATAAGCATTACTCCGGCCCAGCTTCACAAGGAGATCCAAAAACATATCCCGGGATTCTCCATAAGTTATAATCCTGACTTCAGGCAGGCTATAGCGGAATCATGGCCTCATAGCGTGGACGATACCATAGCCCGAGTGGATTGGGGATTTGAACATACGTTTGATCTGGAGCAAATGACCCAGATCATGTTGAGTGAGATAGAGAATAAAATAAAGCCATAAACCATGTACGGAAAAATCAAGGAACACCTGACCCAAGAACTTGAGAACATTGAGGAAGCTGGTCTTTTCAAAGCTGAACGGATCATCACTTCATCCCAAACGGCAGAAATTGGGCTTGACAGCGGACAACAGGTGTTGAATTTTTGTGCCAACAATTACCTGGGTTTATCCAATCATCCCGATCTGATCCAGGCAGCGAAAGATGCGCTGGATTCTCATGGTTTCGGGATGTCCTCGGTGAGATTTATTTGTGGTACACAGGACCTGCATAAAGTCCTTGAGCAAAAAATTGCCGCTTATTTTGGCACGGAAGATACCATACTATATGCAGCCTGTTTCGATGCAAACGGCGGTGTATTTGAACCCTTGCTTACTGCAGAAGATGCCATCATTTCCGACTCATTGAACCACGCCTCCATTATTGATGGGGTCAGACTGTGCAAAGCACAACGTTATCGTTACAATAACGCCGATATGGCTGACCTGGAGGAGAAGCTGGTCATGGCACAGGAGCAACGGTTCCGTATAATTGTTACTGATGGTGTCTTTTCAATGGATGGGAACGTTGCTCCGGTGGACCGTATCTGTGAACTGGCAGAAAAATATGATGCCATGGTCATGGTGGATGAGTGTCATTCAGCCGGTGTGGTTGGAGAGACTGGTCGCGGTGTAACTGAACTGTTCAACATCAGGGGAAAGGTGGATATTATTACAGGAACCCTTGGGAAAGCATTTGGTGGTGCTATCGGGGGATTCACAACAGGGAAAAAGGAAATCATTGAGATGCTTCGCCAGCGCTCCCGACCCTACCTTTTTTCCAATTCCCTTCCTCCTGCAGTAGTTGGGGCCGGGATAAGGATGTTCGATATGATGGATGAGACCTCCGAATTGCAGGAGAAATTGCATCACAATACAGACTACTTCATGGAGAACATGACCAGTGCCGGATTTGATATCAAACCCACGCAATCGGCCATCTGTGCAGTGATGTTGTATGATGCAAAACTGTCACAGGAATTTGCTGCAAAGCTTCTGGATGAAGGGATCTATGTGATCGGCTTCTACTTTCCGGTAGTCCCCAGAGACCAGGCCAGGATAAGGGTACAGCTGTCGGCTGCCCATGAGCAGGAACACCTGGACCGGGCCATTAATGGATTTATTAAAGTGGGAAAAGAATTGGGGGTTATTGGCTGATTGCACGCTATCCTGGATTAAACAAGCCTTTTTCTTCTGTTTAGAACGGCATCTGTAAGCACCAGGATAAAAATGGCTATAATGGTGGAGACCATCCAGGCAGAGAAGTTGATCTTAGAAAGAAAATCTAAGTTGAAATTTATTTGTGGCAATTGCCATTTTACATCGGGAAGTCCGCCGATGTTTTCGAGAAGTTTTCCGCCCGGTTCTGAATACACAACAGAAACCACTACAATGCCTGCAATGAACAGAAAGATCAGGATCCTGCCGAACCTTCCGATAAGGGGTTTATAGGCCTTTTTATTTGGTTCAACTCCAATCCTATCCATCACCTTCATCTGAAAAACTGTCGGGCGCTTGCACCAAACCTGATTTTCTGATAAGCTTTGATATTTTTGGATCTCTTTCCATTTTTATATAATTGAAGATAGTTCAGATTTTAAAGTTTCACTTAGCAACCTGGTACATTTTTTTCCTGGACCTGTGAAGTTTGATCCTGATGTTGCCACTGGTCAACCCTGTTATTTCGGCAATTTCATCCAATGACAATTCATCATAATAAAAGAGCGTTACTACCACACCATCGGTTTCCGGAAGCGCTTCAATGGCCATCTGCAGGTACCTGCCCCTCTCCTCCTCTGAGATACTATCCAGACCATTGATATCTTCTTCATTCACCTCCTGTTCTGGCATTTCATCCACCAGGTCGATCATTTTTACCTTTTTCCGGATCACACTGATGCACTGATTATAGGCAATTCTGTATAACCATGTTGAGAACTTCGATTTTTCCTGGAAGCCTTGAATGGAACGGTATGCTTTCACAAATACATCCTGGGCCGCCTCTTCTGCATCCGCCTCTACGGTGAGCATTCTGAGACAGATGGTGTAGACCATATCTTTGTAAGCATCTACCAGCCAAGTGAATGCTTCAGTTTCGCCCTGTTTTACCAGTTTGATAAAGTATGACTCGTTTGGGACCCCCATTCAATCAATAAGACGCCTGGTTTACAAAAACGTTACAATATCATCCCAATTTTCAATCCCTCCATTATATCAACGTTCAACATGCAATGAAAATTATTTCCATTCTTGTAACATGAATTGCAAAAGGAGCGTCAAAGAAACAACAAATAATATTGAATTAATACATCAATGTCATGAATGATACTTTAATAGTTCTGGTTGTTTTTGCTGCCCTTTTTGGGATAATTCTCGTGGTGATCTCTGCCAGGAACCGGGAGAGAATGTCCATGATCCAAAAGGGTGTTAATCCCAAAGACTTTATTAAAACCAATAAATCCAATCCTTACGGTATCCTTAAGTGGGGTATGCTGTTGGCAGGGGTTGGATTGGGATTGTTTGTTGGAAGCCTTATGGAGGCCTATTCCAGAATCCCGGAAGAGCCAGCCTATTTTGCCGCCGCTCTCTTTTTTGGGGGACTTGGCCTCACTATAGCCTTCCTGATCACAAAGAAGGCGGAAGATCAGGCATAATTTTAATCCCCAAAACACAGATGTTTAATTAAATTAAAAAGTCATGAATTCAGAAGGAGTATTAATACCGCTTATTATTTTTGCAGCCCTTTTCGGGATCGTCTTTGTAGTAATATCTGCAAGGAACCGCGAGCGAATGGCCATGATTGAAAAGGATGTAAATCCGAAAGATTTTATTAGTCCTCGCACGTACAATTCTCACAGTATTCTAAAATGGGCACTATTGCTGGTGGGGCTCGGATTTGGACTCTTTATAGGAAGTTTGCTGGAAACCTATACAGCGATTCAGGAAGAGCCGGCCTATTTTGCTTCTTCCTTCTTTTTTGGGGGACTGGGGCTTGTCGTGGCTTTCCTGATCACCAAAAAAGCAGATGAGAAGGCGTAATTTTTAACCCTGCACAAACCTTAAAAAAAGTCGTTCTCACAAAGGGCGGCTTTTTTTTCTAATATCTCCAGGCTATTCAAACGCCACTTAAAATCATTGCTTAGCAATTATTTATAGGTGGCTTTGTTGAATAGCCTTCCGACATAAAAACAGACTGCCCTATATTTAGATCGTTTTTTTGGTGAGTTTCGCAAGGATATTTACAGGAGGTGCCTATAAACATTTTTGAAAAAAGGTTTTAAGCACCGAGTAAAATATCCTGGAGAAACAGAGCTAAAAAAACCGCCCCTGATTTGGAGACGGCCTTTTTCAACAAACAGCATAAACAAATTATCCGCATTTAGAGTGGCCACAGTCAGTACAAATGAGGCAACCCTCCTGATAAATTAGATTTTTAGAATCGCAAGCTTCACATTTCAACCCCGATTTGGCTTTTGTTCCGTTGGGTATATACTTTTTTAAGGACCTCACCACACCTGCACTCCAGGTATTGATCGATTCGTTATCCAGCCGCAACGAACTAATCAGGTTGATGGCATCTACCACCGGCATTCCGTGCCTTAACACACCCGAAATCAGTTTGGCATAATTCCAGAATTCACTATTGAATTGGTGAGAAAGTCCACCCATGGTTACTTTGTAACCGTATTTATCCACATACTGGAAGTCATATCGCTTGCTTCCATCTTCATTTTTTGTTTTCAGGATCTTTCCCTGTTTAACCTTGGATGGAATGGGAAAGGTGTCCTCTTCTTTTCGTCCGGTGAAAATTTCATATGGATTTCCATCGAGAAGTCCGATAAAAGCAATCCAGTCCTCATCGTTGTTTTTAAACCTGAGAATTTCTGCATCCAGTTCTTTGGGCCGTTTGATGGGGAACTGTGTCTCCTTTTTCTTCTTCTTGTCACTTGCCAACAGCACACCTGATCTTGAACCGTCTCGATATACGGTGACTCCTTTGCATCCACTCTTCCATGCATGCACATATAGTTCTCCAACCAATGTCTCCTTTGCATCTGAAGGAAGGTTAATGGTCACGCTAATGGAGTGATCAACCCACTTCTGGATGGCACCCTGCATTTTTACCTTCTGCATCCAGTCCACATCATTTGAGGTGGCTTTATGATATGGAGATTGCTTTACCAGTTCCTGTACATCTTCATCACTAAAACCCTTCACCTCTTCCGGGTCCATGCCATTCACCTTAAGCCATGTGAGGAAGTTGTGATGGAAAACATTATACTCTTCCCAACTATCACCAATTTCATCCACAAACGTGATATTTGACTCTTTATCATTGGGATTTACTTTCCTGCGTCGCTTATAAACAGGCAGAAAAACAGGTTCAATTCCAGATGTGGTTTGAGTCATTAGACTTGTGGTTCCTGTGGGTGCAATGGTCAGCAAGGAAATATTTCTTCTCCCATGCTGTTTCATCTCTTCAAGAATTTGGGGGTCCTCCTTGCCAAGCCTTTTCACGAATGGATTGTCCTTTTCCTTATTAAAATCAAATACTCCAAATGAACCGCGCTCTTTCGCCAGGTTCACTGAAGAACGGTATGCCTCCAGGGCAATTGTTTTGTGTACTTCCACCGAAAAATCGATGGCATTTTCACTTCCATACCGTAATTGCAGGGCAGCTAACATATCACCTTCTGCTGTAATTCCAACTCCAGTTCTTCTTCCTTCAAGAGCTTTCTTTTTTATGTTCTCCCACAGGTTGATCTCTACCCGTTTGATTTCTTCGTCCTCCGGATCTGCATAGATCTTCTCCAGGATGGCTTCTACTTTTTCAAGCTCCAGATCGATAATGTCGTCCATGATACGTTGTGCAAGCCCTACATGTTTTCGGAATTTCGCCCAATTAAAAATGGCCTGTTTTGTAAATGGCTCATCCACATAACTGTAGAGGTTGATCGCAAGCAACCTGCAACTATCATAAGGACAAAGCGGAATTTCACCGCATGGATTGGTTGAAACGGTTTTAAATCCCCGGTCAGCGTAACTATCTGCTACCGATTCCCGGGTTACTGTGTCCCAGAAAAGGATTCCTGGTTCAGCTGATTTCCAGGCATTGTGGACAATCTTTTTCCACAAATCACGGGCAACAATCTCTTTGGTGTGGGTGGGATTTTTTGATTCGATGGGATATTGCTGAATGTATGTTTTCCCTTCCACCACGGACTTCATAAACTCATCGTTGATCTTTACCGAAACATTGGCTCCTGTCACTTTTCCCGTTTCCATTTTGGCATCAATGAAATGCTCGGCATCGGGATGTTTCACAGAGATACTCAGCATGAGCGCTCCTCGGCGGCCATCCTGGGCCACCTCCCGTGTTGAGTTGGAATAACGTTCCATGAAAGGCACCACTCCTGTGGATGATAGGGCGCTATTTAGTACCGGACTACCTGAAGGCCTGATGTGTGACAGATCATGTCCAACACCTCCCCTGCGTTTCATTAATTGTACCTGCTCCTGATCAATCTTCATGATCCCCCCGTAGGAGTCTGCCTTTCCATCATGCCCAATCACGAAACAATTTGAAAGGCTTGCAATCTGGAAATTATTCCCTATCCCGGTCATGGGTGATCCCTGTGGAACAATGTACTTGAACTTTCGCATCAATTCGAAAAGTTCATCAAAAGAGAGGGGATTGGCATATTTTTTTTCAATGCGGTGAATTTCTGAAGCAAGGCGCCTGTGCATATCGTCGGGTGTGCGCTCATAAATCTTTCCCTGGGAATCTTTAAGTGCATACTTATTCACCCATACCCTGGCAGCAAGCTCATCACCCTCGAAATACTCCAGCGAGGCTTTAAAGGCTTCATCAAAACTGAACGTATGTCGCAGTTTTTGCTCTTTCCCGGTCTGACCTTCAGCAAAACCTTTAAGCTCCTTCTCAACCAACGTCATGTTTTTCTGCGGGACTGCCTTTTCTGCCATTCTCTTCTTTTTAAATTTATTCTTTTAGGAGGGTGTCTTTTAGAACACCAAAATAGTCATTGGGTTTGCGTTTTTCAATCCCTAGTTATTAACTAATATTAACAAGCTCTTAACTTCTTGAAAATCTGATAGTTACAAATAACATCCTCTGGATTGGAGGTAAAGCGCCCCTTTTTTCACATTGAAAAATCAAATGCCTGTCCTTGGTAGGTGATGAAAGAGGTTCTTTGTGATACAGATTTCGGGAAATGAAATTAATAAGAAATCAGTCGCGGGAGGAGCGATTGGAACCCCATTTTATTAACAAGAAATCAACCCTAAAGCTAACTCAATTAAAGTCAGGCACATGAGAAAATTAATAATATTTTGGCCGCTTCCAATTTGTTAATCCATTGATTTATAAGTTATTATGGGCTTTTTTGATTTATGCCTCTACGCTCCATCCCAGTGTTCATGGGGAAACCAGATTTTTAAAAAAAAATTGTGTTTCGAAGAAATCTTAAATAACGAGACCGCCTTGGGATAATTCAAGACGGTCTCGTTATAGAAAGCTTAGGTTTAGTTTCCTAAAAATGCATATTTTAGTAGGGTCCCTCCACCAAAGTAAATTCGGGATTTGGGCCCGATTTTGTAACCTGGAACTTCATAGAATAACTTCCATCAGCTCCACTATAGGTTGCAAATTTTACTATATAATACATGTCCACACCATTCACCTGTATTGTAGCGTCAGGGAATTTGGCAGGAAGGAATACGGTAGCCAATGCAGCCTCTACAGCTGCTTCCCATGATTCAAACTCATTAGGTTCATGATTTCCAACACGGATATCAAAATTCGCATAATAGGCAGCCGCTCCGAAATAAAATTCAGCAGTGCCATAGGAATCCAGATAGTCTGCACTGATATTGGCTTTCACCCAATCCACGATAAGCTGGAAATCTGATGATCCCATAGTGTAGGTAATGGTTGGATCAAACACCCATCCGGTTCCTCCATAAAGGAATTGTGCAGTTTTTGAAACCACGTAATCATAGGAGGATTCCCAGCCACCGTTGTTATAGGTATAGGTGGAAGCAAGGGTCATAGTGCTGCCTGCAAAGTATTTGTAGACTACAGTGACTTCCTTATCCTGACCAGCAAGTGGGAATTTACCCTTTAGCAGGTTGGGGATATAATCAACCGGCTTATCTGAATCTGAGAAATTATCATATGTACCTGGACTCCCCATGGCGTTATAATCAACTGCATTGATGTGGTATACTCCACTTGCTTTCATCCAGGCACCTCCCTGATATACAAAATAATCCTTGTAGGACATAGGTGTTTTACCTATAATCCCAACCGATCCGGGAGTAGTGACTTTAACCTCGGCAACCTCCCAGGTTGCAGCATTGGTGTCACTGGACAGAAATTTAAATGCCACATAAATGCTTTGACCGACATACGAAGAAATATCAATGGCTCCTGACTCCACAAAAGCCCAACTACCACCGGTGGGCATGTTGGGCACGGTTACTTCGTCCCAGGTAGCCCCGGCAATGTCAGAACCATTGAAATCGGAAGAGATCAGGATCTTGATCTGGTCCCATTCATCATTCAGAAAATTGATGGCCTGGGTGATATGCATTGATGCCACTGTCAAACCCGAAAGATCGATGGCTTCTGATATGAGCCAGTCTTCATTAGGTAAGGGCACACCGTCAAATCCCGACATTTTTGCGTTCCCCTCTCCATAGGAGTCCCAAACCCATACTTTGTCTCCCACGACACTTGTTGCAGTAAACACTCCAAGTCCATTTGCTTCCTCGGTAAAACCTTCAAAGAACACATCAATATCACTGGAGTTATCCAGGTCAATTTTTGGATCCACATCCGAGTACATGTATTCTACCAGCAGGATATCCCCACTGGCAGGGCTCTCTATTGTATCCTCCAGGATTGCCGGGATGTAGACTTCGGGCGGATAAGAGGGTGAGAAATACATGGCATGATCAAGCACCTCATCAACACTTGTATATGACCATTCAGCAACTTCAAATTCATCAGCATCCGTATACATGGTCAGATCTTCAGGCAGGCTTCCGCTGTAATTGAAAGTAATCATTCCGCTTGACTCCTTACCAAGTGCCGGGTACATCTCCGGAATGAGCAATGGAATATAGTTTTCTGCGGAGACCTCATCCGTGAAATACTCATTGCTTGAGATAAAGGCTGCATTTGCTGCATCATCTGGATTCTTATCCAAAGCCAGGTCCCCGATGTTTGCATAATCATCAGAAATAAGCTCATAGGCAAAGGAACCCATATACCCTGTGTCCATTTCTTCCAGCTCATTCTCGATATCCTCCATTGGATTACAGGAGGCAAGAAGGAGTGCAACGATCGTCAGATAATATAGTATTTTTTTCATCTTCGGTGATTTAGAAGTTAATTCTTAAAGAAACTGACCATGAACGTCCCCAACCATAGTATACCATGGCTGACCGCCAATCATGGTTCCCCCCGTCATCTGCATCGGATATGTATTCGGTATCCAACAGGTTGTTGATATTCCCAACCAGGGAAGCGTTATAGGGCCCCATTTCAAACCGGTACACAGCATAAAGATCCATCAGGTTATAGGCAGGTACCTTCCAGGCATCAGGGTTGATTCCATCTGCCGGTTCAGAGGTCCTGTTCTCAGGCTGGAATTCTGCATAAAGGTTGTCGTAGTAATTGTAATTAAATCCGAATTTCAAACCGCGAAGCAATTCATAAGACATACCCAGGGCCGCGGTGGTCTGGGCAGCATCACTAACGTGTACGTCTTTGATGTACACCGATGCAGTAGCCACCAGGTTATTAAGGTCATCAAAGAACTGGGCACCAATAATATCGTTCATCCCCCTCCAATCACCCAGCGATGCCATACCATTAATAGAAAGTTTATCAGTGGGTTTGGTAAGAAAGTCGAATTCAACTCCCATGTGTCGGGCGTTGATCCCCTGAAGGTTGGCAAAGAAATCTTCGCCTCCCACACGATATCCAATCACCCTGGACTTGTCCTTCCAGGTGGTGTAATAGGCATTCACATTTCCTGAGAATATACCACTTCTGAAACCGTAACCCACTTCGAAGGATGCCACTTTTTCGTTGGGGGCATTAGCATTGGCATCATTTGTATAATTATTGAATACAGCCTGGAAGAGCGGCTGGTTTTCAAAGAAACCGGCATTCACAAATACATTGTGATTATCGGTCAGGTTATAATTGGCACCTCCTTTTGCGCTGAATCCAAAGAAATTATACCAGGGTGACTGTGCGCCACTTCCATCATGTTCCTCGAGAAAGTATTCAACCCGGCTGTATGATTTATTGTTGACTGCTCCTGAAACGAATGCGGTTAAATCCCCAAATACAGCTTCACCCTGACCAAATAGGCCTTCCCAGAGTACAAGGCCGTCATTCCAGTAAGCTACCTTGTCACCCACCGTAGCTGCATTATTGGGATTATTGATATCGCTATTATCCAGGAAATAATCACCTCCCAGCAGGTCACGCACGTCACGGTAGTGTTCTCCTTTATAATAGCGGATATCGATACCGCCAGAAAGGGTCAGCCAGTCGTACATCTCAAAATTGGCATTGGTAAGTATGCCTGTCCAGAAATGGTTGTTATTTGAAGAGCGAAGAATCGTCTCAGATCCTCCGGCCCCATTGGCGATGTTCTCATCCACAATCCGATCCACATCCGGTTGATTCTCTCTCAGGTAATTGGGATCATAGAATTTATTTTCACCCAGGGGTCCTGTGCCTCCACCTGTCCCGATGGACAGATAGGCTGCAGTAAGCAAATTAAGTTTCTCGCTAACATTCCAGAAGTGGTTCAGGATTCCCATGGGCTTATGGTAAAAGTTCTTGCGTATATTAAAGACCTCTCCGTTCTTATAGCCCCAATCAGCATTATACCTGATACTGTTAATGGTAGGATCTTTATAGGTATCAATGGACATGGGGTCGTAGCGCTGGCCATGCCACTGAGGGGCTCCAAATAATGAAAAAGCCAGTCTGTGGTCATCGTTGACAATTTTCGATACATTGAGAAAGTATGAATATGATTCAAACTTTGTTCCATCCACATACCCGTTACCATTAGATTTGGCCAGTGAAACTGTAGTTGCCCAGTTGTTATCGGTCAGTCCTGAAGAGAGCGTTAATCCCATCTTCTGGTATCCGTCATTCCCCACTCCATAGCTAGCAATGCCGCCGGCTTCAGCATCTGTGGTTTTGGTCAGGATATTTATTGTACCACCCACCGAAGGCAGTGCAATTTTCGCAGCACCCAGACCGCGTTGTATCTGCATGGTCCTGGTCACATCGGCCAGACCGGCCCAGTTTGACCAGTATACCCAACCATTCTCCATGTCATTGACGGGTACACCATTGATCATGTGGGCCGAATTACGAGAATTAAAGCCCCGGATATTGATCCTGGAATCCCCGAATGCTCCTCCCTGTTTGGTGGCGTAAACACCTGGGGTTGATTTAAGGATTTCCGGAAATTCCTGCATACCCAATTGCTCTATGATTTGGGCAGGTTTAATATTTGATACGGGAACAGGCGTTTTCCGATCGATGGCAATGCTGGCAAAAACAGATACCTCCACAAGACCAACAGCATCACTTTCCAGGATCACGATTCCCAAATCAACGGTGTTTCCAGTTAAATTAATGGGAGTTTCAAGTGTTATCATCCCGATTGAAGAGATCACCAGTGTCTGCTCTCCAGAAAGCTGGGTTCTCAATGCGAACGCACCATCAAGATTAGCAACAGTTCCCACGGTGGTGCCTTTAAAATAAACACTGGCACCAGCCAGGGTTTCACCACCTGGATCTGTGACCTTGCCGGAGATTACAGTGGCAACCTGTCCCTGTACCGACATCATCAGAAACGCCAGTCCAAAAACAAAAATAGATTTAGTAATGGGAAATTTCATAGATCATTTATTTAAGGGTTATTATTCAATAAAAATCAGTGTCGAAATTGTGTATTGAAAACCGAATGAGCTTTATCAATCAATTATGATCACATTCCAATTGTTAATAATTGCTGCAAGTACACCAAAATTATGAAGAAATCTCCGCCTGGAAAGGTTCTCTAAAGCATATTAGCGACTGATTTTATACACACTCTGTCCATGATGACAGAAGTGGCTCCAACCCTTTCCATTACATAGTTTCCGGCGATCGTGGAAGTGGTTTTCAACAGGTCTGGGTTTTTCAATTGTTGATGAATGGTGGATAACAATTGGCCTTCATCAAGAACAGGAAAGGCAGCCGATAGCTCAGTTAGCTCGACAGCTTCAGAGAATTTCTGATATGTAGGTCCGAAAATAACCGGAAGACTGTATGTGGCTGCTTCCAGTATATTGTGAATTCCTTTGCCAAATCCTCCTCCAATATAGGCCAGAGTGCCATATCTATAAAGATAGGAGAGCTGGCCGATGGTATCCACAATTACAACCCTTATGCCAGGGGGTATAGAGCCATCGATTTTGGTGAATAAAACAGATTCCGGAAATCGCTTTTTCAGCTTGTTAATGTGGGAATCGGATAACTCATGCGGTGCAATGATCAAACGAACTTCATCCGGCAATTGCCTGAAAGCATATTCAAGGATCTGCTCATCACCCTCCCAGGTGCTTCCGGCTATTATCACTGCGGATCCTTCTGAAAAAAGTTCAAGTGCTGGATGGTCATACTCTGTTTCTGCCACCTGTTTAACACGGTCAAACCTGGTGTCGCCCGCAACGGTAATATGCTCGAATCCAATTTGTTGAAGTAGGTTTTTAGACTCCTGCTTCTGAACAAAAATATGAGTAAAACAGTTCAGGAATTTTCTGTACCATCTGCCATACCATTTGAAAAACACCTGGCTGGGCCGAAAATTACCTGAAGCCAGAAAGACAGGGATCTTTCTGCCTGTTCAGGCTGTGAAGATAGTGGTACCAGAACTCATACTTGATAAACAGAGCCATCTCAATGGATAGACTTCCCACCAAACGACGTGCATTCCGTGCTGTATCAAGCGGAAGGTACATCACATGGTCTGCCCTGCTATAGTTTTTTCGTCTTTTCATATCCGGAAGGAGAAAAAAAGGTAAGCAGGATCTTATGGTCAGGGATAGCGGCGGCGCGACTCCTCAATCAAGGGTCTGCCCTGTTCGAATTCTCCCAGTGAAGCACAATGAAACCATATGACCCTGTCCTCCGGGCCCAGGGCTTGCTTTAAATTGTCCAGCCAATCCCTTCGGCCCTGCACCCAAAGCTTCGCCTTGCGGTTCCAGGGGGAGATGATCCATGCAACCAACCAATAGAGCCCTATTCCTATATTATACATGAACCTCATCTGCTCCAGGTTCAGGATTGAACTCGGGTGATCTGACTCACCAGCCATACAGCCAGGAAGGCAAGAACCCAGGATACGAACCTCACACTGATCACGGCATCAAGCGCAGTGAGCTCTGACCAGACCACCGTGGATACGAAACCGGTGATGAGTCCTGCGATTACACCCTGATAGGTTACTTTTTTCCAGGTGAGCAATCAGCAGGATCAGCGGACCAAAGGAGGATCCCAGTCCTGCCCAGGCATAGGATACCATGGAGAAGATAAGTTTGTCGGAGGTAAGTGCAATTACAAATCCAATCAAGTCCCACCACAATGGTAATGATCCGGCTGGCCTTCAGCAATGATGCATCACCTACATTCCGGTCCAGGGTCTGGTGAAAGAAGTCTTCGATAATGGACGAGCTGATCACCAGCAACTGACTGTCAGCTGTAGACATCATGGCGGCAATGGCACCACTAACAAAGATACCGGCAAGCCAGGCCGGCAATAGTTCATTGGCCAGGTGTGGCATTACCTTTTCAATATCATCAAACATGCCCTGTTCATACAAGCCGGCCCCGATCAAACCGATAATCAGTGCGCCGGAAAAGGCGGGGATTACCCATGCAATGGCAATTCTCCTGTGAGATCTTAATCTGTTCCGGTTTTTTGATGGCCATAAACCTGGTGAGCAGATGAGGCTGACCCATGTATCCCAATGCCCAGCTTAGACCGCTGATAATTAATGCGGCTGCAGCCCATCCGGTTTTACCTCCGGTCAAGGACATGAGTGGATGCCCTTCCTGGGTCATCAAATCAGCCAATGGTTTTGATCCTCCATGGATCTCCCTCAAGCTCTGCCAGTCCAACCAGAGGGATTACCACCAGTGTACCGATCATAATGATTCCCTGAACCATATCTGTCCAGGCCACTGCAAAAAAGCCTCCCATCATGGTGTAGAAAATGATCACCAACGCCCCTATGATCATCCCGGTGGTCTGATCCAGGCCAAAGGTTACATTGAGGATTTTTCCCGCACCGTTAAATTGTGCGGAAAGGTAGAATATGAAAAAAAAGATGATGATAAAAGTGGCGAGGACCCGGATAACCGCTTGTCCTTTTTCAAATCTGGCTGCCAGAAAGGTGGGAAGGGTGATGGCTTCTAACCGTTCTGTTTCCATTCGAAGAGCCTTCGCAATGAAGAACCAGTAAAAAATGATTCCCGATACACATCCCAGAGCAGTCCAGAATTCCAGCAATCCTGAGGCAAAGGCTGCTCCAGGTAGTCCCAGCAGCAACCACGCACTTTCTCCCGAGGCACGTTCAGAAAATGCGACCACCCATGGATTCAGTTTTCTGCCTGCAATGAAAAAATCTTTATGGGATTTGTTGATGTTATAGGTAATGAATCCGACGACCAGGATCACTACCAGGTAAAAGATAAAACCAAGAAGTGCGAAATTCATGCCCTAATATAGAAAAAATCGATCAGTCAGGGAATGTGGTTGAGCCATTGGGCTGATATGTATAATCCATAGAAACTTCGTTGTAAATGGACCCGTTTTCCCCTTCGTAGGTTTGTATATCTTTGATCAGCAATTTCACATAATTCCCAACCACAGTTTGCTGTATCCACACCTGGTAAAGTTCAACAGTATCACTCACCGTCTCGAACTGTAGATTATCCTCTACTTTAAGATATCCATTATAGAATTGACGTGCGTCTTCCAGGGTTCCAAATTTTCCAACCAGTGCAAAACCATTCATTTGTCCCGGGGTATTAAATCCAGGAAGCAATGCCACCTCAGTTCCATCAATGACACGAAATGCTTCATTGATAATGTCAGGAAGAGGCTCACCCTGGAAAGGATATCTATAGTAATCTCCCTGCTCATATCCATATCCGAAGAGGTAATAGGAGTCGCTTCCAAACAGCTGGGAACTCAGCTCGATCTTGCCTGTCTTGTCAGGACCTGTTAGACCCTCGCACCCCCAATTGGCAATAGCTGCCAACAATACCATCATATATCTTAAACCCTTCTTATTCATCACTACTACGGTTAAAATGCTGCCATTAAAAGATCCATATCCTTTGGAGGGATCCCAAGGCGATCACCGACGTTTTCATTGGTTAATATTCCGTTGTATATGTAGACTCCATTGCGCAAGCCCACATTTGTTTTTAGGTGTTTTCCCATGCCTCCTGAATCACCCATTTCAATGATGAGTGGTGCGAAAATATTGCTAATGGCAATAGAAGCAGTTCTAGCCACACGAGATGGAATATTGGGTACACAATAGTGGATTACCCCGTGTTTTACAAAGACAGGATCCACCTGGGTTCTTATCTCTGAGGTTTCAATGCACCCGCCCCGGTCAATACTGATATCAATTACGACCGAACCCTTTTTCATCTCTTTTACCATCTCCTCAGTAATAAAAAAGGTGGGTTGTTTCTCTTCCCTTCGAATGGCTCCGATTAGTACATCGGCCGACCGAAGTGCCTTTAAGATCACCTTGGGATGAAATATGGAAGTCGGGATCATTTGGCCCAACGAATTTTGGAGGCGGCGAAGACGGTGGATGGAATGATCGAATACCTTTACTTCCGAACCTACACCCATGGCTGCCCGTACAGCATATTCAGCAACTGTACCCGCACCCAGAATGACCACTTCGGTGGGGGTGATTCCCGTAACTCCGCCCAGCATTACACCTTTTCCACCCCTCATGTTACTCAAATATTCTGCGGCAACAAGCATACTTGTGGTTCCCGCTATGGCACTCATACTTCTCACTGCAGGAAAACATTTATGCTCATCCTGAATCTTTTCAAATGCTATGGCTGTCACCTTTTTCTGCATCAGATTCCTGATATAGTTCTCTTCACAATGAGTGAATACCTGGAATGAGGAAAGCAATATTTGCCTCTCTTTCATCCAGGTGATTTCATCCAGGGTCGGTGGACTGATCTTGAGCAGAACATCACATTCGCCAAAGACCTCATGCCTGTTTTCCGAAATAAGCCCACCTCGCTCTGAATAATCTGTATCCAGGTAATTGGCTGCCCTCCCTGCACCAGCTTCCAGGATAACTTCATGACCTAGTCCTGTAAGGATTTCAACAGCTTCAGGGGTAAGAGGGACCCGGCTTTCCATTTCATGTTCCTCCGATGGAATACCAATCTTCAACTGCTTATGTTTACTTTCCACCTCAAGCGTTTCTTCCCGGGGCATCAATCCTTCTTTGTGGATGTTGAATGAGGATGATCCTGATTTTTCCATGGGTCTATTTAGTTATAAGGGTAGCCTAAAATAACACAATTAGGTAGCAATGTCAAGACAAATTTTGACCTCATGTTCAAAAATGTATTTCCCTGGATCCGTCCGGTCCTACCTTAATCTCGGCGATCAGGGCATCTTCAGGGATCAGATGACTGGCCTTTTCAGGCCATTCGATGAAACAGTAGTCTTCAGAATAAAAATACTCCTCATATCCCAGATCAAAAAGCTCACTCGGATCTTCGATCCTGTATAGATCAAAATGAAAAATGGAGGTGCCTTCTGGAGTAAAATACTCATTGACAAGAGAAAAAGTGGGACTATTTACTTCGGTTTTAACCCCCAGTACCCTGCATAGTGCCTGAATAAATGTGGTCTTTCCTGCTCCCATCTCACCTGAAAATGCAATGACAGATCTGGGTTTTGTTCTCTTTAGAAAATCTTCCGCAACGGTATCGATCCGGTCCAATGAGAGCATGATTATAGTTCCCATTACCTGACAGGTGAAAGTATGGAGACGGGGATCAACATCTCCTCCATGGAAATACCGCCATGTTGGAAAGTGTTACGGTAAAGGTTCACAAAATGATTGTAGTTGTTAGGATACACCATAAAATCATTATTCATGGCAAAAATGTAGCTGGTACTCACATTGGTTCTTGGAAGATAAACTGCTTCAGGTTTATGAATTTCATAGACCTCCTTTGGATTATAGTTCAGGTTTTTTCCCTGTTTGTACCGGAGATTGGCAGATGTTTGCCTGTCGCCGATCACCTTGATGGGATTGTTCACACGTACCGATCCATGGTCAGTGGTAATGACCAGTCTGATGTCCTGTTGCGTCAGCAGCTTCAACAGTTCATAGAGGTAGGAGTGTTGAAACCAGCTGTGCACAAGTGACCTGTAAGAAGATTCATTAAAGGCCAATTCTCTGATCATCTCCATTTCCGTACGGGCATGGGAGAGCATATCCACAAAATTGTAAACCAGGATATTCAAGTCAAAATTGAGAAGATCCTTGTAATTTTCCACCAGTTTTTTGCCGGCACGCTGGTTGCTGATCTTTTCATAATTTAATGATCTTTGAATTCCTAAGCGTTTCATCTGGGCACGGCACAACTCCTCTTCGAATGCATTTTTTCCACCTTCTTCGGCTTCATCAATCCATAACCTGGGATATCGCTCCTGAATCTCCAGTGGCATCATTCCAGAAACCATTGCATTCCTTGCATACTGTGTGGCTGTGGGAATAATGCTTAAGAATACCGTCTCTTCTTCGGTACGAAACAGATCACCCATCTCCTGCTCAATGATCTTCCACTGGTCAAACCGCAGGTTATCTATGACCACCACCATGACTTTTCCCTTTTCGAGAAGAGGAAAAACCTTACGCTCAAAAATATGTGGGGACATTAAAGGGACATCAGCAGCACTTTTTGAGAACCAGCCTTCATAATGGCTGCGGATAAACCGGGCAAACTCTTTGTTGGCTTCGGTTTTCTGGAGTCTCAGTACATCTTCCATTCCTTCTGAACTGCTGGAGTCAAATTCCCTTTCCCAGTAAACCAAACGTTTATAGATCTCTACCCATTCATCAAAATTTCTGGCACTGTTAATCTTTATGCCGATCTGGCTGAACTGAGATTGATAGCTTGAAGTGGTCTTTTCGGTGACCAGCCGTTTGGTATCAATATTCTTTTTTATGGTAAGCAGAATCTGCTTGGGATTGACTGGCTTGATCAGGTAGTCTGAGATCTTGCTCCCCAGTGCCTCATCCATGATATCCTCTTCCTCATTTTTGGTAATCATTACCACCGGCGTGGAAGGTGTGATCTCTTTAATCCACTCCAGGGTTTCCAAGCCAGATAAACCTGGCATGTTTTCGTCCAGGAAGATGAGGTCAAAATCATTTTCCTTCACAAGTCCAATGGCATCAGTTCCATTGGCTGCTGTTGAGACTCTGTAATCCTTCTCTTCCAGAAACAAAATATATGGTTTCAGTAGATCAATCTCATCATCTGTCCATAAAATATGGATCTTCCTGCTCATTATTTGTCGTTTAGGTAATGATTCTGATAAAACAGGTAGTAGGGATTAAACACTTTCTCCTGGGAAAGGATTGCAAAATTATCCTTGGAGATGATCATCATCCGGTACCTGAAGGTATCGATTCCAGACAGGAGTGTATCCTTGTTCTCCTGGATGACCTGCAGGTATCTATTGGCACCGTCTGAATTTATAAATGTCTTAACTACCAGTATATTATATGAATCTTCCATGGCTAACTGTTCAATACTAAGGTCATACTGATTGAAATAATCCAGGTTATAGTTCAACAGATCAAAACTTACCTGGTTCGCATTTTCGCCTGAATGCAGTGCGATGAGGAAATAGTGCTCCTGTATTGAATCATATTCCGAATAGATTACCTCAGCTTCCCTGGCCTGATCGGCCTCCTTGATCACAGGAAATTCCACATACATATAATCGATGATCTCCTGGGCCTGGATGCTCTCTTCGGTAGATGGATGCTGAGAAATTAAAGAATCAAGCTCAACTTTCATCTCTTCTTTACCGATCAAAGCACCCACCGAAAGTGCCTTAATGTATTTGAATTTAGGGATAAGCGGATCATCCACAAACTCTACGATTGCATTGTCGGATCCTGCAATCACAGCGGCAAATTCATTTTGCTTGTACTGATCAAATAGCTGTTCGTAGAATCTCACAACCTTTTTTTCCTCTTCTTCCAGTTCCTCTATATAATTGGGATTGTTCAATAGTTTGGAATAGTGCGAGTCTGGGTATCTCGCCAATAGTTGAGACTTATAATAACCAGCTCTGTCAGGCTTCTGAATGTTATTGTTTAAATCATTAAGGTAATACATGACTGGTGCGGTGCATCTTCCGTCTGGATACCTCGATAGTAGCTCTTCAAAAGCATTGATGGATTCCTGATAATCCAGCAGATTCTCCTTGTAGATAACTCCCATATTATAGAGCGCATCTTCCAGCCTCAGGTTTGACTGTTCCATGGCTGAATCGTTCAGAGGGATGTTGACCAGATAAAACTCCCTGGACTTGTTGTCAAAGATAACAGGTCCTTCACCTCCGTTTAAGGCTGTCGCCTTCAGCACCTGACCCACCTGTGAGATCTGAAATGCTCTGTTTGTTCTTTCTCCTCCAGTTATCTTCCAGCGTTCGTTCTCCCCATTTCATTCTGAACTCGGGCTGACCAAAACTTTTGGCATTCAGGTTATAGAAATACCATTGTCCTGCCTGTTGTTCGCTGTCATTCCCTCCAGTCTGGTTGCTATTATACAGCATGGACTGGTTAAAAGCCATGTCCTGCATGGCCTGTTGCTCAGCCAGTCGCGCTTCCTCTTCTTCTTTCCTCACCTTCTCAATAATCCCATCAATAATCGCAAACCGTTGCTGCTTCAGGCAGAGCCAGCCAGCATCTGTACACTGTCCTCCAGCTCGTAACTGGAAATGTTGTACACCAGATCCACTCAGGCTGGCAGAAAGTGAGCAAGTCCGGCATACCCGGGATAATCCTTGTTCAGAAAAGAGACTGCCGAATCGTAATAAGCTGCAGATAGAATATAGTCCGGTTCTTCATAATAGATCTCTGCCAGTGTCAGGGAAGAAAATCCTTTCTGATACTGGTTCTGGACACTGGTGGAGACAGATAGCTGGTAGTATTCAATGGCCTGTTCCCTATCACCCTCCTCCATGGCAATGTTTCCCAGTGCAAAATAGATCTGATCCTTATACTCTATGTTCTTGCTGTCCTTGAGCATTTTCGTGAGCAGCTTTTTCAGATCATCACTGCTTGGCACTTCCCGATTCAAATACCTCAGCCATGCTCACCCTGGCATTAAAGGCCATTTCATAGGTGGGATTATACCGGGTAACCCGCTTGTACTTTTCCAGGGCCAGGTTATTCTGTCCTGTCTCTTCATAGAGCTGTGCCAGAATATAGGTATACCTGATTTTCTCATCCTTCTTCATCCCTTTTGTTCCAGGGCCAGTTCAAGTTGCTCTGCCGCAGCACCATAGGATGAGCTTTTTGATATGAAACTGTGCCCTGGTGGTATGGAAAGCCTCCAGGTAATCCTCCGGAAAGTCACTTTCATCGGCCAGGATCATCAGAATCCGTTCAGCTTCTCTCATCTCTCCAATCATGATATAGGCCCGGGCCAGCCAGGTCATGGCCAGATAGCGAATCTCCTCATTGGGAAATGTGACCATGACGTGCTTAAAGGTCTCCACTGCCAGAAAAAATTCACCCTGGTACATATAGGCCTTCCCCATGAGCAGGTAGGAATCATCCACCCATTTGTTGTATTCGTTTTTCTCGAAAAAAGCCTTGTCCTTGGCTGATCTGGTTCCCCTCCTTTACCTTGGGTTTGGCGGTAATGGAATGAAAGGTGATCACCTTGGTGGCCTTATCGATGGCCCGTTTCATATCGCCAGTCACCGCTCGAGTTCACCGCTTCATCCTCATAAAGAAATAGGGAAAGGATGCTGGTTGTAATCATTCTTAACGGCAGTCCGGGCTTTCTCAATACCCCTCTTGTAACTCTCATTCCCATTGAAATAGATATTGTAATGGGAGGTGAGGTTGTGATAATTTCTGCTCAAAGAGGTATTCTTCTCCACGCTGCATGAAAACAGGCCACAGAAAACAAATAGGGTAACAACTACCCTGTATATGGCATTCCGGGAAGGCAAATCAGTCCAGTTCTGACAAGACTATTGTCAAGTTCTTACAAATAATTAACTGGTTTTGATATAACTTATTTTATCAGGCTGGTAAAAAAACTCAAGAAGCATTTATATCCACCACCTCCTTAATCTCAGGAACTTCATTCCTAACAGCCATCTCCACACCTGCTTTCAGGGTTTGCATGCTGAAAGGACATCCATTGCATGCTCCTTTCATCTCTACCCTTACCACCATATCATCAGTAATATCCACCATGGAAATATCTCCACCATCTGCTACCAGGTATGGCCGGATTTTTTCCAGTGCTTTTTCAACACGCTCTCTTATAGCTTCCATATTGTTTCTTTAGTTGTTTATGCATCTATTTGGTTGTTATCTCTACCTTTTTTGTGGGTTCCATCTCTTTATTCCTGCTTCTCAATAGCTTTCTCCACTGAAAGTGCCAGTCATGAAAAGCCTTCCCGGAAGGATTATCAGTGTGAAGAGCAACAGGCTCTCCTGAATCGCCCGACTCTCTGATTCCCTGAACAATGGGAATCTGTCCCAGCAGTGGGATTCCCATTTTTTCAGCCAGTTTTTTACAACCTTCTTTTCCGAAAATATAGTATTTATTATCTGGTAGTTCCTCTGGGGTGAACCAGGACATATTTTCAACGAGACCCAAGTACCGGTACATTGATCTTATCTCCTGCAAACATATTGATTCCCTTTGATCACATCGGCCAGTGCCACCTCCTGCGGGGTGCTTACAATGACCACACCTGTAACAGGTACTTCCTGCACCATGGTCAGGTGTACATCTCCGGTTCCCGGGGGCAGATCAATCAGCAGGTAATCCAGTTCTCCCCAGTCGCCCTGGGAAATCAGCTGCTTCAATGCACTGGTGGCCATGGGGCCCCGCCAGATCACTGCATCTTCGGGTTTCACAAAAAATCCCACCGACAGTAATTTTACTCCGTACTTTTCAATGGGAATGATCCACTCCGCTCCATCTTCGGTCCGGGCCGAGGGACGCTCATCCTTCCACATCAAACATCTTGGGAATGGAGGGTCCGTATACATCTGCATCGATCAGTCCCACCCTGGATCCCGATTGCGCCAGTGCCACTGCCAGGTTGGCCGCCACAGTGGATTTTCCCACTCCACCTTTGCCGGAAGCAACAGCCACAATGTTTTTTACATCCGGAAGAACTTCACGCTTTTGGAGGAGGTTCAGGAACCAGCACCTGGATATGTTCCTGCTTCAGGGAATCTTCTCCAAATGCACTGTTGATGGCCCTCAGACAGGCCTTCTTTGATGGATTGGATGAAGGGATCATTGGCTCTGCTGAACTGTAAGTCCAATCCACAGTTCACCCTCCCTGTATTGCACATCACTCAACCATACCCATGGAAACAATGCTCTCTTTTGTTTCCGGGTGATGGATCTGCTCCAGCACCTCCAGTATTTTCTCCTTCTGTATCTCCATAATGTCCCTGTAAAATGTATGTCCAAAGATAGCTTTTTTTATTTAGATTAAGTTAAGATCAGTCCAGTTCTTCCACGGGATCCCAGAACATTTCCTGCAAATTGAGAATGCGATTTTCCTCGATGATGGCTCCTTCATTTTCAAGCAATTCCTGCATCAGGTTGGCTCCCGTCAAAATGGTGCTTCCCGGTGAGCAATCCATTGCGGTTCACCACCCGGTGTGCCGGAATAAATTCTGGATGAGAATGGGATTGATTCATGGCCCAGCCCACCATCCTGGCAGCTCCCGGTGATCCCAGGTAACGGGCAATGGCCCCATAGGAAGTCACCCTTCCATAGGGAATCAGTCTGACCACCTCATATACCCGGTCGAAAAAACCTGTCATTCGATGTCATCGGGTAACTCCTTGATTTCCTGTCTGGCCGGAAGTCTGAAACCGGAGATAGTTAATTTTGCATCCTTCTGACAGGAAAATGCTTTTCATAATAGGTCTGAATGGTGACGATCTCATCTTCCCATCCTTCCTGATAAATATCCTCTGAATTCCGCTCGATTGGCAGATGATTGTACCTGGCAAGTTCCAGGGTATCCTGTAGAGGAGCTGGTTATCGGTTTTCAGATGAACCAGTCCGCCATCCTTCAGGAAATTGCCTGTACTTATTCAGGAAATGAGCCCCGGTAAGCCGCTTTTTCTTTCTCCTTCTTTTTTCCTGCGGATCGGGAAAGGTGATCCAGATTTCATCCACTTCATCCCGGGCAAAAAAAGAGTTGATAAAATCGATCCGGGTTCGAAGAAAAGCCACATTGTTCAGCCCTTCATCCTGTGCAGTCCTGGCCCCTGTCCACATCCGTGGCTCCTTTGATATCCAATCCCATATAATTACATTCCGGATGATTCCTGGCCAGACCAACGGTATATTCACCCTTGCCGCAGCCCAGCTCCAGAATCAGTGGATGATCATTTCCAAATACCTCCTGGTTCCACTTTCCCTTCAGTGGATAATCTTTTTGAAAAACCTCTTCAAATGGAGGTTGAAATACCCTTTCAAGAGTTCTCCAGTTCCCTGAATCTTAACAATTTCTTCTTTCCCAATTCAGTCTGGCTTGATACGTTCTATTCTGATCCCCAGATCTGTGACCGGAAGTTCCGGATTTCTCATCCCCTGTTCCAGGGTGAAGGTGTAGGTGCCCGGACTGACTGAATTTGGTGTTTTTTCGGTAGAGCAGTTGCAATTCCCTCAGGTTGCCGGTTCCCTTGCCTGTCCACTTCCATCGGGGTTAGCAAGGATCAGGTTCACTGTATCCTTCAGGAGTTGTCCCGAGGGTCCTTTTACATGTACAAACATATAGAGATTACTCATGGGATACTCCACCGTATGCCGGACCTGAAGGTAGATATTGTGCAGCGATATGGTATCGGTAATGTCAACCTCGAACTCCCTGGCATCCTGCCATTTCCACATTCCATTTTCGGTGTGGAGTGTACTGATCATACACCATATCCGGATCACAGGAGGAAAGGCAGACATAAAAAGCAAGAGGCTAAAGATAGGGCTGGAGATTCTTCATGAACTCTTGGGATGATTTCTGTGGTGGTCTGCGTTTTTTCTTTTTCTTTTTAGGATGACTCCTTTTCAAATCGGGTAAGGCTTCCCTCTCCAGCTCCATCGGTATACTCCAGACGCTCTGCTACTTGGACTCATACTGATTTCGATAAGTTCGTCGGGAACCTGTCCTTTCTTATTTAACTCCCTGATTTCTATCACCCTTTCCACCGGAACCGGAACCAGTGCCTGGGCTCCACCTCCTTCATATCCGAACCACATGATGTTTCTGTAAACATCGGTTTTCAGGTGATATGCATCTCCCTGTGAAGTTTTTAAGGGTGTTCCAGTGTCCGGAAAATTCTTTCGGGCATCCTCATATCCAGCAAGTTCATAATTGAGGCAACACTTCAGTTTTCCACACTGACCGGCCAGTTTCTGCGGATTCAGGGCAACCTCCTGTACACGTGCCGAATGGGTGCTTACAGAAACAAAATTGGTGACAAAGGTGGAGCAACACAAGCTCCCGGCCACAGGTGCCAATACCTCCGATCTTTCCGGCTTCCTGTCTGGCACCGATCTGTCTCATTTCAATCCGGATCCGAAAGGTTTCAGCCAGTACCTTGATCAGTTCCCTGAAATCGACCCGTTCATCTGCGATGTAATAGAATATGGCTTTGGTATTGTCACCCTGGTACTCCACATCCCCTATCTTCATGTTCAATCCCAGGTCTGATGCAATTTTCCTGCTTCGAAGCATGGTTTGTTCTTCCTGTCTGGATGGCCTCTTTCCACTTATCAATGTCCACCTGTTTTGCTTTCCGGTAAACCTTTTTCAGATCCTCCCTATTGCCATTGTATTTGGTTTTGGGACGCTGCTTTTCCACAATTTCACCAGCCAGAGAAATGATCCCGATATCGTGTCCGGGGGAAGCCTCCACTGCTATAATATCACCACGCTTCAATCTCAGTTCATTTACATTCCTGTAAAATCCTTTGCGTGTATTTTTAAAGCGAACCTCCACCACTTCGGGAATATCCATCTCTGAGACCTCCCTCAACCAGTTAAAAGAATCTAGCTTGGAACATGAACTAAAATAGGAATCAATGCGGTCCGTATTGTCACCGTTAATCTCAAGCTGTTTTTCGTAGCAGCAACCTCGTGCCTTCAGGCTATCCATGATGCAAAAATAGGGATTCGGTTTTCCAATTCAAAACAGGGTTAAACAGGCTGGTGGGCCTTCTGCATCAATAGCTTGATTACCCTGATGGAAAGGTCCATGAGAATGATCCTCGGATTTCCATTGGCTTCAATGTGATTTCCTGCTGAACTAAAGGCTTCTACCAGGTCATGGATATTCCCTTCATGGATAAAGGGACTGAATTTCCTGGAAAACTCAATTTCTTTCCGGGACATATAGTTCAAATCCTCTCTTTCCATGTGCAGCATAAAATTTTCCCTGAGCAGTCTCAGGGAATAATCCAGCAGTTGTTTTTGTCTTTCTCGACCCAGTCCCGCCACCTGATCCACCCAGTCATTAATCTCAATGATGCTCCTGGAATAGCATAGCCTCATGAGATCCGGTGAAAAGATCAAAATAGTACAATTCACTTTCATCCTGATGCAGGGTTTGAAGGGCAGTGTTAAAATTCCCGTTGGCCTTCCGTATGGCATCTTCAACCATTTGCTGATCAGAATCTTCCTCTTGCAGCAGCCCTTCTCTGATCATGGAATCTGTCAAGCGGTGGAACATGCAACAGTTGGGTTCGGCTCAGGATGGTGGGCAGGATTTTATCGGTGCTTTCCGACACCATCAGGATCAATGTCTTTTCAGGTGGTTCTTCGATCATCTTCAGCAATTTATTGGCAGCAGCCTGGTTCATCTTTTCAGGCAACCAGATCACCATCATCCTGTAATCCGATTCATAGGGCTTGAATCCCAGCTTCTTGATGATCTGCAGGCTCTCCTCTTTGTTGATTATCCCCTGTTTATTTTCTGCGCCAATGGCTTCATACCATTGATTTTCTGACAGATACGGATTGTCCAGAAGGGCTTCCCTCCATTCTTCCAAAAAAAGATCACTTACCGGATCCTTTGTCACACTGGCAGTTTTCAGTACCGGAACCACAAAATGGAGATCGGGGTGAACCAGTTTACTGAATTTCAGACAGGATGGACATACACCACAGGAATCTTCCGGCTGCCGGTCGTTACATGACAGGAATTGAGCCATGGCTATACGCCAAGGCCAGTTTTCCTGCTCCGGGAGGCCCAAAAACATCAATGCATGGGGGGTTCGGTCGTCCCTTACCATGTTCAGAAGTCTTGCTTTTACTTCCTGCTGTCCGATGATCTCCTTAAACAACATTTGCTTTACAATCTGTAAATGTAGAATTTCTTTTTTACCTTTGGAATCCGAATCGGAACTGAATTCACTCACTTAATATTATACGAATATGCAAATGATTGATAATTATAGCTTTGCGGGGAAAAAAGCGATCATCAGGGTCGATTTTAATGTGCCACTTGGAGCCCAATACGAAGTCACCGACGATACCCGGATCCGGGGCGCACTGCCCACCATAAAAAAGGTATTAAGTGATGGCGGTTCAGCCATACTGATGTCACACCTGGGTCGACCGAAGTGCGGGCCCTGAAGAGAAATTCTCCCTGAAGCATGTCATTCCAGTCCTGTCAGGTCACCTTGGAATGGAGGTGCAGTTTGCCAACGATTGTATGGGAGAAGAAGCTGTTTCCAAATCAGCCGCTCTGAAACCGGGGGAAGTACTATTGCTTGAAAATCTTAGATTCTATTCTGCCGAAAACAAAATTAAGACCGATGATGAAAAAGCAGCCACCAAGGTTTTTGCTAAAAAGCTTTCCAGCTATGCTGATGTTTATGTAAATGATGCATTTGGAACTGCACACCGGGCACATGCCTCCACGGCTGTGATCGCGGATTTCTTTGACACCGATTCCAAAATGTTCGGATTCCTGATCAACAAGGAGATCGAGGCCATGGACAAGGTGCTTCACAGTGCTGAAAAACCCCTGACAGCCATCATGGGAGGAGCCAAGGTATCTGATAAGATCCAGGTGATTGAAAACCTGCTGGACAAGGTGGATAACCTGATCATCGGAGGGGGAATGACCTATACCTTTATCAAGGCCCGGGGGGGTGAAATCGGGAATTCGCTGTGCGAAGAAGATAAACTGGATGTGGCCACCGACCTGGTGAAGAAAGCAGAGGCAAAAGGTGTGAATCTGATTCTTCCGGTGGACCAGGTGCTGGCCGATAAATTTGACAATGAGGCCAAGACCGAACTGGCCGACATTGACCAGGGTAAAGAAGGATTTATGGGCCTGGATATAGGCGCCAGATCGGTGGAAGCATTGTCAGAGGTGATCATGAACTCCAAAACCATTCTCTGGAATGGCCCCATGGGAGTATTTGAAATGCCCAGTTTCCAGAAGGGGACCGTCAGCATTGCCAGAGCCATTGCCGAATCTACTGCCAAAGGTGCCTTTAGCCTGGTGGGTGGAGGCGACTCTGTGGCAGCAGTAAATAAATTCGGATCTGGCCGACAAGGTAAGCTATGTCTCCACGGGAGGCGGAGCCATGCTGGAGTACATTGAAGGCAAGGTGTTACCGGGCATCAAGGCCATCAAAGGATAGGGGCTGATACTTGAACAAAAGATATGGACCCTGCTATCATACAGGACATTTTTAAGATCAAAGAACACAGAACCTTCAGGGAGACTGCCCTGAAGGTTTTTTATTTCCAGGCTGCTCATAACCCTGTGTACCGTGAATACCTGGCCGCACTCGGAATTGATCCCGGAAATATTAAAGAGCTGGAGCAGATCCCCTTTCTCCCGGTGGAGTTTTTCAAAACCCATTCGGTTATCTGCGAGGGAATGACGGCCGAAGTGGTATTCGAAAGCAGCGGAACCACTCGAACAGGTACCTGCCAGGCATCACATTGCCGATGCATCCCTTTACAGGAGAAAGCTTTTACGGAAGGATTCAGCCGGTTTTATGGTTCACCTGAAAAGTTTTGCATCCTGGCCCTGCTACCTTCCTACCTGGAGCGGTCCGGATCTTCGCTGGTCTACATGATGGATCACCTGATCAAGCAATCGGGACACCCCGATGGTGGATTTTATCTGGATAACCTGTCCGAACTGGTACAAGTCCTTCAGAAACGCAAGGAGGACCGGCATCCCACCCTACTTGGTGGGGGTGAGCTTCGCGCTGCTGGACCTGGTGGAGAACCATCCTTTGAAACTGGGTGATCAAACTATTGTAATGGAGACAGGGGGGATGAAAGGCCGGCGAAAGGAGCTGATCCGAAGCGAACTGCATGAGAGATTGGCAGAGGCACTTGAAATCTCTTCGATCCACTCCGAATATGGGATGACTGAGCTGCTCTCTCAGGGTTATTCCAAAGGGTCCGGCCTGTTCCACACACCACCCTGGATGAAGGTATTGGTCCGGGATACCAATGATCCCCTTACCCTACTCGCACCCGGTCAGACAGGTGGACTGAACATCATTGATCTGGCCAACCTCTACAGTTGTTCCTTTATCGCTACGGGTGACCTGGGAAAGCTATATGAGGATGGTAGCTTTGAAGTACTGGGCAGGTTTGATCATTCCGATATCAGGGGGTGTAACCTGTTGGTCCTTTGATCATGGAGCCCAGATTACTTTGTCTGCAAATTCTCTTTTGTATTCCCTGGAGTCTTTCCATAGTACTCTTTGAAGCACTGGCAAAGTAGGAAGGATTCGAGAATCCTACTTCAAGGAGATTTTCGTGATACTGTTCTCTTCTCCTTTCAACAAGCAGATGCTGCCGCTCTTCAGACGCATGACCCGGATAAGGGTGCTGGGAGATTCACCTGTCAGTGCTTTCAGTTTCCTGAAGAGATGTTCCCTGCTCATGGACATCTCCTCTTTCAGGACGGACACATCCAAATCAAAGTCATGTATGTGTTCTGAAATGAATCCCGTGAGCTTTTTAAGGAACTGTTCATCCAGGGTGGTGACCTCCATTGCTCCCCAATCCATACCGATCATCCCTGTGTACTTCTTTCTTAACCGCTCCCTCTGCTCCAGCAGGTTCCTGATCCTCACACGAAGCTCCTCGATTTCGAATGGTTTAAAAATATAATCAACAGCCCCCATTTCCAGCCCTTCAATTTTATCCTTGCTGGCAGATTTCGCCGTCAGCATGATTACCGGGATATGGCTGGTGCATTCGGTACTTTTTAATTGTTTGCACAATTCCATTCCATCCATCTCAGGCATCATCACATCAGAGATGATCAAATCAGGAATATTTGATTGTGCGAGAAGCAAACCTTCGTTCCCATCCACAGCTTCCGTGATCTGAAACTCATTAGTCAGGTTTTCCCGGATGAATGTACGCAGGTCATCGTTGTCCTCAACAATCAGGATTTGTACTTCCTGGCCGATCTTGTTACTGCCTTTGATCTCTTTCTCAGTAGGTCTGAATTCATGGATCTCCTGTTCTCTTTGCTCAACCGTATTCTTTATGAGGTAATCCTTCTCCTTCAAATGCGCTATACCAAGCGGAATAGAGACGAGGAATATGGAGCCCTTCCCCTGGATGCTCTTAACGACTATCTCACCCTTCATCAGGTGGATCAACTCTCTGGTCAGAGCAAGCCCGATCCCGGTTCCTCCTGCATCTTTATACTGATCTAATGGAGCTCTGTAAAATCGGGTGAATATCTTTTCCCTCTCGGCCATTGGAATACCTGCTCCGGTATCTGCCACAATCAACCTGATGACCGGGTCGCCCTCTATCTGATCTCCGGGTTTAATCCTCACCCTACAGGTAACAATTCCATCCTCCGGGGTAAATTTAAAGGCATTTGACAGCAGGTTGCTTACCACCTTGGTGATCTTATCCCGGTCGTTCAAGACAAACATTTCCTCACCGGTTATATCGATGATGAACCGTATCTTTCTGCTTTCTGCCAGGGAACGGAATTCCCCCACAAGTACCCTGAGGTGTTTCAGCACATCCGATCTTTCCAGGACCAGTTTCATATTACCGGAGTCGAGGCGGGAGATATCCAGGAGCTGGTTCACCATCTGTAATAACCGCAAACTATTCCTCCGGATCATGGTAAGCCAATCTCTGGTTTCAGGATCGGGATGTTCCTTTTGGATCAGCTGATCCAATGGTCCCGTGATCAGGGAAAGCGGTGTGCGGATCTCATGGGAAACATCTGTAAAGAACCGTGTTTTGAGCCGCTCCATCTCCATGATTTGCTCATTCTTTTCACGGAGCTCTCTGGTCCTATTCTCCACTTCAACCCTCAGGGCTTCCTTTTCCCTTTTTAACCTGGCTGTCCTGATCCGGACCAGACCCAAAAAAAGCAATACCAGAAACAATATTATACCACTGATGAACCATCCGGACCTGTACCAGGGGGGATGAACGCGGATGTCCAGGGTGATTCCATCAGGGCTCGTCATTCCGATACTATCCACCTTGGCACTCCAAAAAGTATACCGTCCCTGTTTCAGGTCTCCATAACTTGTGACTTGTGTCTTTCTTGCCAATAGCGTATCCTGATCCGAACCCTTCATATAAAATCTGTACAAGCTATTAGGCGGACTCGCAAAATCAAGGGATGCAAAGTTATACATCGTGAAGGTTTCCTCCATTTTGAGATCCAGAATAAAACGCTTACGGAGTGTTCTTTGCGTGCGATAATTGACAGAAGTGGAATCAGGATCTGCATAGGAATTGTAATCCAGGATCACCGAAGGGGCGATTAGTCCATTTAACGGAACCTCCTCTGGATCGAATGTAATCATCCCCTCTCTTTTTCCGAAAAGTATTTCACCTGTAGTTGGATTTATGCTGAAGTACTTTTCAAATGGAGGGATCCTGATGCCCTCGTTGGGATGAATTCCTGAAATCCCTATCTGGCCTATGCATAGTTTTGCCAGGCCATCATAGGTGGCGATCCAACTGTCCCCTGTCCAAAGGTGGTTATCATTCATGTCCAGGTCATTCTCACCTTCCGTTCCAATATTTACGCCGTATAGCCCGGCTTTATTATTGAAAATGAGGTTGCTGAAAATATTAGCCCAGGTCTGATAACTGTATAAACCACCGCCCACATGTCCTGCTTCATTATTGGCGATCACATTATTGTAGATCTGAACCTCTCTGGCATCAAGGACAAAGGCCAATGCTAAACCGCCTCCCCCGGCAAAATTCTGATTACTGAATACTTTATTTCCTGTGATCAGGTTGTTCCGGATGACAACTTCCTCAAATGTTCCTTTGGCCTTCTCATTCTCAATGTATATACCTGAAGCTGCTGCCATTTCATCTACTTCAATCTTATTGTTCAGAATGGAGTTGTGCTCCACTAAAACCAATCCTCCGAAGATGCAGATCCCCCCGCCCCAGGCCCGGAGTGCATGTGATGAATTGTTCCTGATGATGTTATTTCGTATGATGCAATGATTGTAGTTTTTCACTGCCGCAAGAATCCCGGATCCCAGCGAACCCCTGACTCCATCCCTGAAGATCATGTGGTTTTGCTCCACGATATTATGAATGATTTTCCCACCCGAATTATAGATCAGTATACCGCCACCGGCAATGTATTTTTTTTTGTAGAACTGTTCCAAGGCTGGTTTGTGTACTTTCCCCACTAACGTTCCCTTACCTCCGGTAATGGTAAGCCCGCATAAGATGGAGGTGGTATCTTCTCCTGACCACATTGTAACTACCGAGGCCGTATCAGGATTGCCGGAACGGCTTCCATTGAGGATGGTTCTCGAGATATGGGAAGTATCACCATCAATGAGGTAAAGGCTGGCTACGGTGATCTCCTTTCCCAGGAAGTTGATATTCTCAAAGTAGGTTCCTTCTTCGATAAGGACAGTATCTCCTTTTGTTGCCTCTTCGATGGCCTCTTGGATGGAAAGCCTGTCACCAGGAACATGAATTACCTGGGAAAGGGCGTGATATCCAAACCCGGTCATGACGACGATTAAGCATAAAAAGATACTTCTCATGATCAGACTCTGTGGCGAGATCATACATAAGTTATGCAAAATATTTCAAACTCCCTAAAAATCAGACTTGGAACTATTTGTTTCAAATGTGACTATATCTGCAACCTGTGTGGTAGAAGTCCATGACCAGGATGGGTAATTTTATTTCTAACATAGAATCCAAAGCCAATAAAAAACCAAAAAGGGAATTTCTGCAAATTATTAGTGACACTAAAACCCAACAGTCATGAAACGATTTGGAATCATTCTGATAGCCATTCTTTTAATGGCCTTTCCCTTACTTTCTCAAACAGTTAGCATTCCCGATTCAACTTTTCTTTCTGCTCTTTACGAACTGGGAGTGGATAGTAATGGAGACAAGCTCATTAGTTTTGAGGAGGCGGAAGTTGTGAGTTCATTAAATTTATCCAAAATAGAAGATGAATTCCCGCCATCTCCGGGGATAATTGCAAAATCGGGTAACATCATTAACTTAAAGGGAATCGAAGCATTCACTAACCTGGTCTCCCTAAACTGCAGTTTCAACAGGATGTGCAATCCTGATTTTTCAAAAAACGTAAAATTAAAGCATTTGGATATCAGTTTTTGTGGATTATCCAGTCTTGATGTTTCCAATTGCACCTTATTAGAAGTTTTAAATTGCTCCTTTAATAAACTGGTAAGATTGGACCTGTCCAACAATGAGGTATTGACCGAACTTGATTGTTTTCACAACAGAATAGTGGAGCTTAATATCCTCTAATAGTGCATCAATGGCTTACCTGGATTGTGGTTTTAATCGATTAACCTGTCTTGATATTGCGATGAATACCCAGCTACAATGCATACGTATTGAAAAATTACCGGATCTTCGGGATGTGCAAGTGTGGACTAAAGACTTCCCGCCACCGGGTGTGGAAGTACATTCAAATTACAGTCCTAATATTTGTTTCATTGCAGATTGTACGAGTGAGAAAGGAAAAGTCATATCGGAATCACTTAAGATATACCCTAATCCCACTCGTGAAAGAGTTCTAATTGAATTCTCAAACTGGAATCAATCAACTATTGAAATAATCACAAGCAATGGACAACTCATCTATAGCCAAACCCCTACAGCATCTATTACACCTATCGACTTTTCTTCCTTCCAGAAAGGAATCTATAACATTACGGTGAGGTCAAAAGATTTTGTAGCCACAAGGAAGATAATCAAGTTATGATTTAAAGCTCCCGGTAGACGTTGGGGGTTTTACGTTTAAAAAGAAACTGGACAGTAACAACCAGTTTCTTTTTTTGTGTAAAAGCTGTAACTTATTCACTGATTTATAACTAAATCAGACCCACAAATGAATAAGACACGCGTTCTTTTCTTGCTTTTATTTATGGTGGGATTCATGCCCGAGCTTTCCTCTCAGAACATTGACTCCCTGCTGCGCAATAAGCGGGTCTACTATTCAGAAAGCATAGGGGATTATTCAGTCCCAAAGATTGACGGTTTGCTGGATGACGAAATGTGGAGTCTGGGGGAATGGCAGGGTGGCTTTATCCAACAGTTTCCATATGGAGGACGTAAGGCAAGCGAAAACACATATTTCAAGGCATTGTATGACAGGTCCAATCTCTATGTTGCCATCATTTGTCAGGACAGTGAACCAGAGTTGATCAGGGATATTCTGGGCAGGCGGGATGCACGCGGCGGAGATAATGCAGGGGTCGCCCTTGACAGTTACTTTGATAAAAGAACTGCATTCGAATTCAGCATGACAGCCGCCGGACAGAAAATGGATTTGAAACATCTGGGAGATTATAGTTTTGACATGAACTGGGATGCAGTCTGGGACGGGGCAACCTCCAGGAATGATACCGCATGGATTGCCGAAATGATGCTGCCTTTCAGTCAGTTAAGATATGCAAAGCGGGATGAGCATGTATGGGGACTGCATGTTTACAGGGTGGTTTCCAGGAAATCCGAAGCTGCCAGCTGGGATGAGATTCCACGTGAAGCACCCGCCACGGTATACCTTTTTGGTGAATTGAAAGGATTAAAAAATATCAGGACCTCACGCCAGATGGAGCTGCTTCCCTATGCACTTGGTTCGCTGTCCCGTTTTCCGGGAAATGCGAACAACGATCCCT
This sequence comes from uncultured Bacteroidales bacterium, assembly GCA_963710385.1. Lineage (GTDB taxonomy): Bacteria > Bacteroidota > Bacteroidia > Bacteroidales. The sequence goes on from CAVQAB010000024.1 coordinate 46,570, forward strand.
TCGATTTCACAGCAGGCCTGGATGCCAAAGTTGGGATCAGCAGTGACTACACATTAGACCTTTCGGTGAATCCCGATTTTGGACAGGTGGAGGCCGATCCGTCGGTTTTGAACCTCACCTCTTTTGAAACCTTTTTTCAGGAGAAGAGGCCTTTTTTCCTGGAGGGGAATGATGTATTTGATTTTGAAATGGATGGAGATATTCCTTACTATTCCAGAAGGATCGGCAGCGCACCTTCTTTTTCCAGTTACTATAATGGGTGGAATGTTTCAGATATCCCCGATCGCAGCACCATTCTGGGTGCGGCAAAACTGACCGGTAAAAGCAAGAATGGATTATCCGTAGGATTGGTCAGTGGATTAACCGCCCGGGAATTCGCCAAAGGGACAAATATTTCGGGCCTTGAAAAAGATATGGAGGTTTCCCCTTTGAGCAATTATATGGGATCACGTATAAAGAGAGACTTTAAGGGTGGTAATACCATTGTGGGAGGAGTCTTCAGCCTTGTGAACAGGATCTCTTCAGATTCTGCTGAGCAGTCAATCGCTGCCTTCAAATGCCATCAGCGGAGGCCTGGATTTTCTACATCACTGGAAAAACAGGAATTATTACCTGGAAGTAAAAACCATTGCCAGTCAATTAAATGGTTCCCCGGATGCCATCCTTATAAAACAACTGGCACATAACCATCGGTTTCAGCGGCCCGATGCAGACTATCTTGAAGTGGACAGTCTCAGGGAAAATCTATCAGGCCATGGAGGACTTATCAGAGCCGGCAAGAAGGGGGGGAATTGGAACTTTCACCTGCAGGGACAATACCGGAGTCCTGGTCTGAATCTGAATGACATGGGATATATCAAGCAGTCAGATTTTATGGGGCAAAGGCTCGAGATTTCATACGAAATGAATGAGCCGGGGAAGTGGATCAGAAATTATAGTTTTCAGATATTCCAGGAGGCGCTTTGGAGTTTTGGGGGTGAGAATACAGGCAATCAGGTTGGTGCATCACTGGAGGGCAGAAACAATAAACTGTGGAGTGCCAACCTGGTCGTTGCAATATGACTTTTCATCTCTCGATATCCGGGAATTAAGAGGTGGGCCAGCCCTTCGGAACGACGGGATGTATCAGGTGGGATTATCTGTGGGGACCAACTCTTCCAAAGACCTTTATGCCAGTGCGGGTTACCTGCATACTGGATTCGGTATGGAGCATTCCCAGGCGGATTTTATTCATTTTAGTGTAACCTGGTTACCTGTAAAACGATTGAAGTTCAGCGGTTTGGCCCATGTGAATCTGCGACAATACCACCAGCAATATGTGCAGACCATTCCAGGGAATACAAGCGATGAATATATTGTTGGGAATATTGATCACCATACCGCTTCATTGACCTTCAGGGGTGAATTGTATCTAACTCCTGAACTCTCTCTCCAGTATTATGGCAGCCCCTATTATTCAGTGGGCCAATATGATTCCTTCAGAAGGGTGGATAAGGGATCAGCAAAAGATATGAATGTTCGTCTTGACTTTCTGGACCTGACCTACGATGCCGCACTGGATAGATATACATTTGACAGAAACCTGGAAACTCTGGGTTTTGATAATCCTGATTTCAGTTTCATTCAATTCAGATCAAACCTGGTGTTCAGGTGGGAGTATAAACTGGGTTCCACCTTATATATGGTTTGGTCACATGACAGATCGGATTGGGAATCTGTCTACAATCCTGTGGGGGAAATTGCGGGTGATCTGTTCGGTATTAAAGGAAACAATGTATTTATGTTGAAACTGAATTTTTGGTTTTCAGTTTAATCAAAAAAGATATTTGAGCCCCACTATCCACCTTGCCACCTGATACATCTGGTCAGCTCTCTCCGATTCGTTTATTGGAATTTGATATAATGCTTCAAATGCAAATGAGGAATACATATAGGACACTCCTGGTGAAATAAATAATAAATTATTGTTACCTGAGTAATTAAATTCTAAGACAGGAGATATAATTTGACTGGATTTTGCATTTAGCGGTATTTTACCCGAAAAAGCAAAATCAAGATGATATTGGTTATGATGGTCAGCGCTTATCTTTTCCAAAACGTCACCAAAAGTATAATTGGTAGAAAGGTCAAAAGATAAAAACCTGGGTCTGAATGAAATATTCAATCCTACTTCAGGATTCCATGTTCGATTGCTGACAGCTTTGGCTCCGATGGGAACATTCGAGGCAATATAAGGTGCAATCCCAAAAGAATATGAGGAACTATTTTTACGGAATAACCTGAATTTTGAGAGCAGGTACAGATCATTTACTCCGCGATTAACTTCAGTACTGTTGCTGTTGGATCTATGCACATACATCCCCCTTGCCATTACACTAATTCCTGAAGTGATTCCATAACCCACTACCACTGGTACCATCTGGGTACTTGCTTTCATCATACTGTTTTCCATACCCATCATTCTGTATTGGGTACGAAATATCCACCTGTCCTGAGCCGGGGTTAAACCTGCATCGGTACTTATTTGAGCCAATACACCTGTTTGAACAATACATAGGAATGCAACTATTACCAGATATCTGCGCCTCATTATTGCTCGCAATTATTCACCTTTCTCTAATGTGAAATTGGCTTTTTTCACTCTCTTCTCAAGTTCATTTATATTTAATGTAGAATCCTGAACCATCACTATTTTAATCTCCTGTTTATGCCAGTTTGCATCAGTGAATTGAATCGACTCAATCTTATTTACCTGTTTCTCTAAACCCACTTCACAGCCAGGACAATCCATTCCAAATACAGTAAATACAAGCGTGTCGGATTGGATATTTTGCAGTGCCTGTTTTTCTGCAGGATCCCGGGATTGATTTTGCGCCTTCGCCGTGATTGATGTCATCAAAATGAAGAGCACGGCTACTATGATGTTCATTGCTTTCATTGGCATTTAATTTATACAAAGCGTATTGATATGTATAGAACAATACTCACAGGAAAGTGTTTTGAATAATATTTAATTGGATATGGTTTAGACTTGATTTGGCAATATCCTCCATCTTCCCTTGAATTCTGTTCCTGCATAGGATTGTTAGCTCCTTACAGGGCTTCCTTTAACGATAATTCATTCAGATTTGTATCCGAAAAGGGTGCAAATGGACATGGCCTTATCTGCCTGTTCCGGTAAATGCTATTAACAGGATGACGATGGGTATTCAATTGAGCAATTAGCATTTATCAATAATCATCTATAATTTAGTGATCCTTTTAAAGATTTATTTAATGTCCATTATCATTAGTGGGTACTAAAAATATTTAATCGTTCTTTGAAATTCTTTGTACATCTTACTTGTAGCGTTTTTTTGTAGCGTGACAATTTAAATTGAAATTGTGGATTTTTGCTATGTACTAAGCATCCATCCATGAATCAAGGCAAATATATCTTCGCACAACTTACAGATTTTTTACCTCGTAGAGTTTTTGATCGCATTGTGAATAAGCACGAAGGAAACAAATATGTCAGATCCTTTACTTGCTGGAATCAAATGCTTTGCATGGTTTTTGGTCAGCTGACTCCAAGAGATAGCATGCGTGATCTGATGCTCAGCCTGGAAGCTCATCAACCTAAGTTCTATCATCTGGGATTTGGTCCAACAGTAACCCGGCGGAATCTTGGTAAAGCCAACGAAAAACGGAGTTATAAAATCTTTGAAAAGTTTGCTTACGTTCTAATCGAAGAAGCCCGTCGAAGCTGGAAGCTTTTACGTTGTTGACAAAGCCTACATTGACTATCGTCGATTGCATCAGATGCATAACCAAGGAGCCTTTTTCGTTACCAGGGCAAAAGATAACATGCGGTTTAACCGAATGTACTCTAACCCTGTAGATAAAGACAAGGGCGTAAGGTATGATCAGATAGTCAGGCTGGAAACCTATTATCCGAAGAAAGAATAACCAAATAATTAAATCTGCTGAAGTGGGAGTCACACTTCCAGAGATCATTGAAGCCATGAAAAGGGAAAAGATTGGAGTAATGATCGCCAGGGGCGATCTTGCAGTAGAGATTGGTTTTGAAAGAATCTCCGAAGTTCAGAACCAGATCATGTGGATTTGATTCGAACAGAAATAAACATCGGTATCAAAATTCGCCATATTTCAAGCAAGCTTTTTTTATTATCTTAACCCGATTTGACTACAGTTACTCATTTAGGTTTCTGCGGATTACTCATTTAAGCTGTTAAAGACATTTCAGTCAATACCATGATTTTTTATGAAAATCGACAGAGTACAAGTTAAAACGTAGGTGAATGAGGTATAAAAGATATATCCTACTCATTTTAAGAAATTTAAGGCTGCCTTGATCGATCTGATCCCAATCATTGCAGTGGTGGTTTTTTTTCAAAGTGTTGTGATTCGGCAGCCCTTTCCCCAAATTGGAGAAGTCATATTCGGGTTTGTGTTTGTAGTTATTGGATTGATGCTGTTTGTTGAAGGATTAGAGATAGCTTTATTTCCCATTGGAGAGACGATGGCTTACGCTCTTGCGAAGAAGGGAAGCCTCTTGTGGCTGATGATTTTTTCCTTTGCACTTGGATTTTCAACCACGATTGCCGAACCGGCTTTAATTGCTGTGACAAAAGAGGCTGCGATCATTTCATCTGGAGCAGGCCTGATTGAAAATAGTCAAAAAACAATGGATTTATATGCCATGGGATTACGGTTGACCGTGGCATTTTCTGTAGGATTGGCCATCGTTATCGGGGTATTGCGCATTCTCAAAGGGTGGCCCATATATTATTTGATCATCGGTGGATATATTTTGGTGATGTTGATGACAATTATTGCCCCTGAAGAGATCATTGGACTGGCATACGATGCAGGAGGTGTTACTACCTCGACAATTACTGTTCCCCTGGTAACGGCTTTGGGAGTTGGGCTTGCCAGCGTGATTAAAGGAAGGAGCCCCTTGGTGGATGGTTTTGGTTTGATTGCCTTTGCTTCACTTTTGCCCATGATCTTTGTGATGGCCTATGGTCTATTTTGGTTCAATTAAAACAGGGTGGAATATGGCTGATTTATTGATGGATTTTATGTGGGTTTTGCTTATATACTCTGAGGGATATCTTGCCCATCCTGCTGCTTGTGGTCATTTTTTTCAGCTGTTCGTTTTGAAACAACCAATACCCCATTTAAAAAGGGTTATCCAGGGAGGCATATATGTGGTACTTGGGCTTGCTCTCTTTCTTGTGGGACTGGAAAAAGCGCTTTTTCCGGTGGGAAAAATTATGGCCATTCAATTATCTGATCCGGAATTTATAGGAAATTCGGGAAATGAATTGTCTGTCTGGGGGTCTTACTACTGGATCTATATCTTTGCAGCCCTGATCGGATTTGCCACAACTATTGCCGAGCCCTCACTAATTGCTGTTGCATTAAAAGCCAGTGAGGTATCTGCGGGTACCATAAGTCAATGGGGACTTCGTGTTACAGTGGCTCTTGGAGTGGCATTCGCCTTGGCTCTGGGCACATTTCGAATCGTTACAGGTACACCACTGTTTATTTACATAATTGCAGGATATTTGGTGGTGATCATTCAGACCATATTTGCACCCAGGAAACTCATTGCGCTGGCGTATGATTCCGGTGGAGTAACTACTTCCACTGTCACCGTTCCCCTGGTAGCTGCTCTTGGATTGGGACTATCCAGTGCAGTACCTGGGAGAAATCCAGCTATTAGATGGATTTGGACTCATTGCTTTTGCCAGCTTGTTTCCGATTATCACTGTATTAGGATATGCACAGATAGTAGAATTGAAAACTCGATTTTTTAAAATAAAAACAGAGAACGATGCAATTTAAATTGATTATTGCCTTTGTCAAACCCAGTATCACTGATTCTGTAGTCGATGCAATGAAGGAAGCAGGGGCCACAGGTGCTACTATTGTTCCCGCCAGAGGTACAGGAATACATGAGGCAAAATCCTTTTTTGGTCTTAGTATTGAGGACCAAACGGATATCATTATTTTCCTCGTGGAAGAACACGTAGTAGAAAACCTTATGCAGGTCATACAACTGGCAGGTAAATTTGATGAACCGGGTACGGGTATTGCTTTTGTTATGCCCATAGAGCATATAGCCGGTTTGAAAAGTCAAATGAAAAAATTCAGGAAACAAGCCCGGGACAAATATTTTTAACGGGAAGTTCACTATTAATAAAAGCACTAATAGTAAAAAGCATGGAATCAAAAAGAAGTTTTCAAAGTGTCAAGGATGTCATGACAAAAGACATTGTTTTTATTGATGGCATGGCCACAGCAAAGGAAGCAGTGGATATCATGCGCAGGGAAAAGGTCGAGGCCCTGATCGTCAACAAACGCCATCCGCAGGACGCTTACGGAATTGTGTCTGGTGCATGATTTCATCAAGGGTGTGATTATTCCAGACAAAACTTCAGAGGAGGTTAATGTCTTTGAGATTATGACCAAGCCAGCGATTAGCGTTCCGGCTGATATGGATATACGTTATGTAGCCAATCTGTTGATGAAAGTGGGCCTAAGGATGGCCCCGGTTGAGGAGAATTGTAAATATATTGGAATGGTATCGCTTTCAGATCTGATATTAGAGAATTTGCTTTTTTAAAATCTGAAGATAGTTCATTCGAGCAGTCTCTTCCCGTTCAAATATGCAGGTTACGCTGCCCATCTAAGCAGCTAAGCTTGAGTGAAGAGAAAAAGTGATCAATAGGTGTAGTAGCAGCCTGATCTTTTCCTGATTGCTGAAACGGAAACAGACCAATTTTTGTAAATTGTAAACCAGTACTCTTTACAATTTAAGCTACCTGCCATGAAACCAAAACCCCATGCCATGCAAAAAGTCGACCGAAGAAGTTTCATTAAAGCCACAGGTGCAGCCACGGTATTCACCATTGTCCCGAGGTTTGTCCTCGGGGGCACAGGTTATGTGGCTCCAAGTGATACGGTATACATTGCCGGAATCGGAGTGGGAGGAAAAGGAGAATCTGATCTCACCTCCTGTGCAGAAAGCAAGCATGCCAGAGTATTCCTGCTTTGCGATGTGGATGACCGGATGGCTGTGAATTCAAGAAAGAATTTTCCCGATGCAAAATATTACAAGGATTTCAGGGAAATGCTCGACAAAGAACATAAGAATATTGATGCGGTTATCGTCTCCACCCCAGACCATACACATGCTGTGGCAGCGATGGCGGCGATGCAACTGGAGAAGCATGTATACGTTCAAAAACCCCTCACTCATAGCATAGGTGAAGCACGAGCCTTGACTGAAGCTGCAAAAAAATACAAGGTCGTTACCCAGATGGGGAACCAGGGAGCCTCAGAGGAGCCGGTTCGAAGAATGAAAGAGATTGTGGATTCAGGATTGATTGGGGAGGTATCGAAGGTTTATGCATGGACCGACAGGCCTGTCTGGCCCCAGGGAATCGCGACTCCCGCAGGAAAACATGAAATACCCGAAGAACTGGATTGGGATCTCTGGCTGGGTCCTGCCAACACCATCGACTACAATCCGGCATATCTGCCATTTAACTGGCGTGGCTGGTGGAGATTTGGAACCGGGGCACTGGGTGATATGGGCTGTCACGTCATGGATCCGGTGTTCAGAATCCTGCCCATCGATTATCCCACAGAAGTGGAATGCAGTGCTACAGCGGCTTACGAAGGATTTTTCCGGGTTGCCAGGTATACCGAAAGTTGTCCATCCTCCTCAATCACTCATTTGAAATTCCCCCGTACCGATGGCAAGGGTATTGTGGACCTGACATGGATGGATGGCGGCTTACGTCCTCAAATGCCGGAGGAACTCCCTGCAGATCATGAGATGGCCAAGTTGGACAATGGGGTGATCTTTGAAGGCAGCAAAGGAAAACTGATGGGGAACCACGGACTCGAACCCCTGCTTCTGCCTCTGTCATTGAACGAGGAGATTGCAAATGTTCCAAAGACTGAAAAACGGGTGCCGGAAGGACATTACGTGGCCTGGGTGGAAGCCTGCATGAAGGGATACGGGGAATCTGACCTGAGTTCTAAATTTGAATATGCCGGACCTTTTACTGAAGCCGTATTGATGGGTAATCTGGCGATTCGAAGCTACCAGCTGGAGGTCAATGAATCGGGAGATTCGTCATATCCAGGCAGAAAGAGATTACTCTGGGATGCTAAAAACATGAAAATCACCAATTTCGATCCGGCCAATGAATTTGTGATGCGCAATTACAGAGACGGCTGGAGTCTGTAAGTCCCGATTGCCTCAGTCAGATCCTGAGGAATCTTAGAGCTTCTCGGTCTGACTTGGGCAGTCCCTTTACCACGATGTCATAGGAATGGTCGATCCAATCCTTCAGCTGCTTATCACTGACGCCACCCTGGAGATCTATACCGTTCCAGTGATGCTTGTTAAAGTGCCAGGCAGGTGTGACTTCGGAGTGCTGCACTCGTAATTCTATGGCCAGTTCCGGATCACATTTCAGGCTGATTCCCCTGCTGTCCTCCGACAAGTCCAGCAGGGCAAACATTTTTCCATTACCTTAAAAACCAAAGCTGTATCGTTGAAAGGAAAACCTTCGGTGACGGCAGGTTTGGAAAGGCAGTATTCACGGATTTCTTCGATGTTCATAGTTGTATTGTTAACTGTTTAAGATTCAAAAATGTCAATCAACTTAATCGCTTTCCATCCCGAAAGTTGACAGCTGGAATGTAGCATTAATGTGATGTAGTGGGGACCTTCATTCGGTGAGATTTAAAACCAAATATTAATGTATTAAAGAACTTATTCACAGTAAGATATTTGAGTTTGGCGGTCATAGGGTTATGTTTGATTTCGATCTCTCTGCGCTTTACAATGTTGAAACCAGGGCATTGAAGCAAGCTGTTAGAAGGAATATCCATCGATTCCCTAAGGATTTTCTGATAGAACTTTCCAGGGAGGAGTGGAAGGAGCTTATCACAATCTGTGATAACCTTCCAGAAACCGCTAAATACAGTCCTTCCCTCCTTTTGCCGTTTACCGAGCAGGGTATTGCCATGCTATCGACTGTATTAAAAAGTGAAAAGGCCATCCAAGTAAATATAGCTATTATGCGGGCATTCGTTTTCATCCGCCAGTACGCTCTTAACCATAGGGATCTGACAGAGAAGCTTGATGAACTGGAAAAGCGATACAATAAGAAATTCCAGGACATCTTTGAGGTAATTAATTACCTTCTGAAGAAAGAACAGGAATTAGCTGAACACCAGAACAGGAAACGAATTGGATTCAAAAAGGCCGATCTCAAAAAATAGCTTTTAATACGCTTACGGTATAAAACAACTCCATAATGACCTTGTTAAAGTGCCAGGCAGGCGTCACTTCCGGATGCTGCTCCCGAGGTTCAATGGTACGCCTTTGGCGGAATCACATTTCAGGCTGATACCCCTGCTGTCTTCCGATAGGTCCAGCAGGGCAAACATCTTCCCGGCCACCTTAAAGACCAGGGCGGTGTCGTTGAATGGAAAGCCTTCGGTGACTCCGGGTTTGGCCAGGCAGTATTCGCGGATTTCTTCGATGTTCATCTGATTGATTTACCAATTAAGAAGCCATTCTATTAAGCTTAAATTGTTTGTCAATTAATAGCTTTCAACCACAGATGTAGTAAGTACCCCTTCTCAATGAAAAGTTTATACTAAGTTGTCTCTTCTTTTCTCCCTGGCCAATAAATAATTAAAATAAAACAGATAGAGAATAAAGGGCAGAATCATGTTAAGGAGAATGATGCCGATAAATCCGCATCCATAGACAAATAATATTGAAAAAATGAGTATTCCGGTATCTGTTATAATGGCTTTATATAATGCCCTTGAGCGAAGGATCCGTATTCCTTCACTTTCATGCTTCTCTTTTGAAAATGCCCATAGAAAAAACCCAATCAGCAGAAGTAACATGATGGTTTCATCAGCGAAATTGGTTTTGAATGTCGTCAGGAACCTGGTTTTCATGTAGGATGAAAACACTGCGAAAACAGGCACCTCGAACCGGAAGTCGAAAAGGAAATATATTGCGGACAAGATATGTCCCTGTCACAACCAGTATCTTGCCAGGTGTTTTAAATTTATAATCCAACAATTTATCCATGAATATTCACCTATGTTAAGATCTCCTTTTCCCGAGGGAATAGCGCTCAATCTTCATGAATATTTTGATGCTGTCCTGATCGAATCGCATCCCGGTTTCCCCAGAATATGACTTTTGTAAGCTTCCCAAACCTTCTCTTCTCTGCTTCCGGCATCTCTTCCCAGAGGTCATTGGCAACCGGCTCCCACAATTCGGCATTGGCGCGGGTTTTGGCGGCCAGTTCCTCAGCTGTTTCCGGAAAGGCAAGATGGGTCGAACGAACACTCTTGTCTTTGGTAACTTCAACAATGGCATCGGGAACATCGATCATGGGACATGGACGCAGGAAATTCTTCGAGAAAGGTTTAATTTGCCTGAACTTTTTAAAGAATTGCGATCGCAGAGCCTCTTCCAGGGGCACATCATTAATATTTACATCTGAGTAGTGGCAAAAAGCACAGGGCTCCAGGTCACCGTTCGCATTGATGTGGGCATAATCATTTCCGGCTCCCACACATCCTATGGATTTATGTCCGCTGTTTGCAAAATCAATCACCATGTACCGGTGCCTTTTTTGATAATCCGCTATCTTCTGCATCACATATGCCCTCTGTTCGGCATTGCAACAGAGGGAAAGGTCAGCATCGCTTCCGATGGGCATGTAATTGAACAAGCCATCCGAACCAGGCTCCTTTCTCACGCATAAAATCCAGGAATTCATCACTGGCAATGGTCTTGTAATTTTTAGCATGGTAGCAGGCCGAAAAGCCAAATCCAATATTGTACTTTTTTAACAGGTCCATGGCCCTGATCACTTTGTCGTATACCCCTTCACCCCGCCGCATATCAGTGTCTTCACGAAATCCCTCAATGCTGATATAGGCATTGAAATTCCCCAACCGGGCCATCTCTGCAGCAAATTCTTCATCGATCAGGGTGCCATTGGTAAACATACCAAAGGTAAGCTTTTCATGTTTCTCGACCAGTGTCAGGATTTCCTTCTTTCGCATGAGTGGCTCCCCACCTGTGAAATATGACCTGAACAATACCCAGTCTTTTTGCGTCTGTAAACAGCTCATCCAGCTTATCGTAACTGAAGATTGATGTTCTTCTCATAATCACGGGCCCAGCAGCCAATGCATTCCAGGTTACATGATGTGGTCGGATCGATCAAAATCAGCCGTGGAACCACCGTTTTGGTCTTCCAGTTCATGTAAAGCTTTCTGAATACCTGGCCATAGCCATCAATGGTCAGGAAATCGAAAAGGTTTTTTACCTGAAAGAACCGGTAATACCTGTATACATAGTTTTTATGATGAGGGAATCGGGGGATCTTATGTTTCTCATCCCCTACATAGAGGTATTTCATGCTATATAAGACTTTTGAATGTGTGACCTAAAGCACCAATCAGTTCTCTGCACTGGAGTATACAGGATAGCTTGCCGTGGAATTATCATCAAATGTAAATTCGATACCGACAAGGCCAAATCGATGGTTCGCCCAGTACCTGATCTGCTTCACACCGAAATTATTGAGATTCTCCTCCACCTCGATGACCTTGATCAGAAAGAATCCATACATATAATCATCCTCGGTGGACCTGCTTACAACGGTCCGGATGCCATCGGAGGTTTTATACTCATCACCCACTTTGGCGTCATATTCTACGATGGTGCCGGTGGCAAGGCCGCTGACGCTTTCGATTCCTTTGTCGGTAAGTTTAAATTCAATGTCGGACACAGTTCACTTTATTACCTTCCACATCCACTTCCGGGAAATTGGAAAGAATATTTTTAATATTGTCATTGGTTACAACTGCTGTACCTGAAAAGACCGATACCCCTCCTTCAAGGCTGACTACTTCAGCATTAATATTACTTACACCAGCCACAGACATGGAACTGGATGAAACGGTTACACCTACCTCACCGATGGGGGATTGGTTTCCACGAATGGTGTCAAATTTATCACAGGAGACGAAAAGCGGAGCGAGCATCAGCACCGGCAACAGAAGTTTGGTTTTCATAATCAATTTTGTTTAGGAAAAAGATAAATAATCGTTCTTCCAAATATAGAAATAAATTATAATTCTGTTTTAGTACACATGGAGTTTCAAATAACAGATCCATGGATTATAGGTCAGGCATTCGGGATATTCTCATGGAATGCGGGATCGGGAAATTCATTATGCCATCTTCTGACAGGTCAAGAAAGGCAAACATTTTTTCCATCACTTTAAAGACCAGGACTGTGTCGTTGAAAGGGAGGCTTTCGGTGACTCCGGGTTTGGCCAGGCAGTATTCGCGTATCCCTTCGATGTTCATTTGAAACATTTTGTCAAAAAATATGCGAATTATTCAATTCCACCCTTGCAGCCCCTGAATTGATAATTATTTGTAATTTAATATCATGAAAATGATCAAATCAGAAACGGTAAAACTAAAAGCCAAGAGAACATTCATTAAAAAAGGGACATGCTCTCGTACATTCTTCTATATTTTAGACCGTGAATTCGGTTATCCCAGAGATGATGAGGAAAAAGCCATAGATCCTTTAGCGGGAGGGATTCTGCAACAGGGATATCAATGCGGTATGCTTTGGGGGGCTTCAATGGCAGTTGGTGCGGAATCGCTTCGCAGGAATGAGAATCCCGGTCAGGCCATTGGATTGGCCATATTGGCCACTCAGCATATTATGAAATCATTTGTAAACAGGACAGATAGTATCGAATGTGAGGATATTACCAATTGTGATTTCCAAAACAAAAGAAGCTTCGCGAAATATCATGCTCAGCGGCAAATTTGTGTACTGCTTTAAACTCGCCGGAAGATGGGCACCCGAGGCTCTTCAAGCTGCAAATGAAGGATTATCACTGGACCAGTCTGATCTGCCTGATCAGTCCATGAGCTGTGCTTCTGATGTGGTCCGAAAAATGGGAGCCAGTGAAGAGGAAATGGTTATGGTTGCCGGATTTGCAGGTGGCCTTGGCTTGAGCGGCAATGGATGTGGGGCGCTGGCTGCAGCAGTTTGGATGAATGCACTAATCCATAACAGAAAACAGACCGGAAAATCTGCCTCTTTTGATCCAGCCACAGACCTTACACTTAAAGCATTCTATGAAGAGACCGATTATGAAATGCAGTGTGATAAGATATGTGGACAGCAATTCAATACAGTTGATGATCATACGGAATTCGTAAAAAATGGGGGCTGCAAAAAACTAATTAGTGTACTCGCAAATACTATAAGCTAAAACAACATTTTTGCGTCTTTCTACATCGACCAATTCTCATATGCTACTCACCAAGCTAAACATTCCAACATCAGGTTCCAACCTTGTTCACAGGCAGAACCTTATTGAAAAGTTAAACGCAGGACTTAATAAGAAACTGATCCTTATATCGGCCCCGGCAGGCTTTGGCAAAACCACCCTTCTTAGTGATTGGATCGAAAATTCGAGTATTAGTGCGGCATGGGTATCATTGGATAAAAGGGACAACGAGCCGACCGAGTTTCTGAGGTATATTGTCGCAGGAATGCAATCCATTGATCCTAACATTGGACAGCGGGCCAGCAATTTATTAGAGGCCCAGCAAAGGCCTGAAATGGATGCCATTCTCAGTTTACTGTTAAATGATGTGCTTGGCTCTGGGAAGAATTTCATATTAATCCTTGATGATTTTCATGTCATTCAATCCGTGGAGATCATCCAAATGGTGAAATTCTTATTGAATCACCTTCCATCCAATATTCATCTGGCTGTTTCATCAAGGTCAGATCCACCCTTATCTTTATCACGGCTTAGAAGTCAGAATGAACTCGTTGAAGTGAGATCAGCTGATCTGAGTTTTTCGGTAAATGATACCCACACCTTCTTGAATAAAAGACTGAAGCTTGACCTTTCTAATGAGGATATTGAGTTACTTGAAACCAAAACCGAGGGGTGGATTGCCGGATTGCAGCTTACTGCTTTGTCCATGAAGGGGCGTAGTGATATATCAGGATTTATCAGGGCATTGGCCGGGGATAACAGGTATATCATGGATTACCTGCTTGAAGAGGTGCTCAACATGCAATCCCGGGAGATGAAGCAGTTTTTAATCAGTACCTCCATCCTGGACCAGTTTTGTGGAAATCTGGTGGATGCATTAGTGGAAACAAATAACAGTCAAGCCATACTTGAAGAACTGGAAAAGAACAACATGTTCATTGTCTCCCTTGACTCGGAACGCAAGTGGTATCGGTATCATCACCTATTTGCCGATTTACTGAAGCAGAGGTTGTCACAATGGGATAAGGAGATTATTGAAAGCATGCATGAGCGCGCTTGTGATTGGTTTACCCAGAATGGATTCTCATCCATGGCAATTGAGCATGCCATCGAAGCCGGAAATCATTCAAAGGCCATGGATCTTTTAAATGACACTGTAGAAGGTCTCTGGAAAACTGGTCAGCATTCAACCATTATGAAGTTTGGGAAGATGCTTTCTGAAAACTCCATTGAGTGCAATGCCACTTTTTGCCTCTACTATGCCTGGATTTTAAACTCAGCAGGACACCTTGAAAAAGCAGAAAAAGTGCTAAAGAACGCAGAGAGCCTGGCCTGGGAGACCTCCCAAGGAATAACAGATTGCTTGGAAAAATTTCAGTGGCATTTACCTACCTTTTGTCCAGTTCAAGGAATACCGATCAGATCTTTCACTATTGCAAACAAGCCCAAAAGTATCTGACAGATGAGGATCCTCTATGGTATAGCTGGGCCTGGTTATCATACGGTGTTGCTTGTGTTTATACTGGAAAACTTAAAGAAAGCAGCGGGGCGTTCGAAAATGCGTTTCACTACGGTAAAGAAACAGCGAACCTCTATTTAATGACAACAGCTGTTTCCAGGCTTGGTTTATGGACAACTTGCGCATGGGAAATTATAAATATTCCTTCCGAAAATGTAAGGAGCTTCTGGTATTCCTTGAAGATTCAGGATTCTCAGAGATCGCTAAAAGTGATTGGGCCAACTCCGGATTATTCACTATTTATGGATACATCCACGACATGTGGAACAAACTTGAGGAGGGACTAGGTCTTGCACGACTGGGTTACGAACTGAGCAAAAAGGGAATGATTTCATAAGTCAGGTCTTCAGTACATTGGTTTACGCCTGGATATTGATGTTTCGTGGCGATAAGGTAAAAACCGAATCCCTCATATCTGCCTTGGACCGGTCTCTTCACGAAAAGGGTATTTTCAATACACTTGCTTTCAGTCTTACTGGACAGATCATCAAGATTTACATCATACTCAATAAACTGGAGAGAGCGAATGCCTTGATTCAGTCGATCGGTCTGGATTTGGATAAAGAGATTGATTACCTGGATGAGATGGCCTACATATCATATGCACGATATCTGATTGCCAGGAGTGAGTATGGAGAAGCAGAAAGGTTGCTTCAAAAGCTGGAAACCCTGGGAGAACCGGGCGAGAGAATAGAAAGTCTCATTGAAATAAAAATATTGAACGGGGTGTTATACCATGACCTGGGTGAGGAAAAACAGGCAAAAACTTACCTAATTGAAGCGCTGGCTCTTGCAGAGAAAGAAAATTTGATGATGTTCTTTGTGGAGGAGGCCGACTCTATTGGAGATCTTTTAATGGAGATTTATCCGTTTCCTGCAGATATAAAATTGAAACTGTCAAAGAGGTTTATTGATGGTATAAACCTCGCCATTAAAAAGAAACTCATGGGTAAACAAGACTTTTTTATGGATCCCTTAAGTACAAGAGAAATAGATGTGTTGAACTTAATGAAAGAAAATCTCTCAAATCAGGAGATTGCTGATAACCTATTTGTATCCATAAATACGGTAAAGTCCCATGTGAAAAATATTCATTTAAAATTGGATGTAAATAATCGATCTAAGGCTATTACTAAAGCTATAGAACTTGGATTGATTTAAAAAAGGAATCTCCTTTTGAAATCACCTGTCGAATCACCCACCAGGGTGATTATTTTCTGCCTGAATCACCCTAGTTTTGACTCAACATTATTCACTAAGTGAGTCATAAAACCAAAACAATGAAAATCACACATTATTTATACAATGCCTTCACAATCACAGAAGGCAATGTTAAGATCGCCATCGATCCCGGACAAAATCTATGGATGTTCAGCAAACGCAGCCTTATCCCTGAATCTGAGTGGAGAAGTATTACTCATATTCTGGTGACCCATGGAGATCCAGATCACTTTGAATATGCGAATGCTATGGCTAAAGAATCCGGTGCTACCGTAATTTGCGGTGATCGACTTAAGGATGATTTCTCCGAAAATGGTCATTCCGTGTCATTACAATGTCCCTTATGCATTTATTAGAAATATAAATCCAACTGACGATCTCTATTTCAAGAAAGAGGTTGAGAATATGGGTATCGCTTGTAATATCATGTATAGTGGCGATGAAATCGAAGCCTGAGAAATGATAATCCTTAAATTAACTCCTATGAAAACAGAATATTACATCAGTCAGACTGAAAAACTCCAAAAGAAGCTCAACAAGTACTTGAAAAAATTAGAGAAGTCCCTCAATGATAAATATGGTGAAAGTAAAACGAACCGAATCATTAATGGAGCAAAGGATCACTATCCTGAGATCATCCCAAAAATACCATTTTTTGATACACCTATGTATGACAGTCTGCTTTTACTAAACAGCAGGATGATGGCATTAAAAAAAGGAATGAAAGAAGAGGGTGTTGGAGTGGAGGAATTTGTAGGAGTACAAATTGAGACCTTAAGAAATCAGACCGCCAAAATTCCGGGATTTGTAAAAAATCTTATGGGAGGGTTATACCTGAGCAGACTTGTAAGACCTATGTTAAAAAGAGTAGGAAGAAGTGCTACTGCCAATGACTGGCCAACTCAAGTGATAGATGGTGAAAAACAGGATGGCTATAAAATGAAAATTGTCACTACAAACTGCCAGATGTTGAATTTCATGTGCTCAGTTGGTGAAGGAGATATACAACCCTATTGCACATTTGCTGACTTTACTACGGCAGAAACATTGGGTTTAGGCCTAGAGCAAATATCTTCAATAGATTCAGGTACTTGTGTTTATTGTTTTTACAAAAAAGGAAAAGTTCTATGGCCCGAGGCTGTGTTAAAAGCAATGGACAAAACCTTTTGAAAGAACTCATTTACATTTTCATAAATAAAGAATGAAATATCAATCATGAAACCAAAAGACGAATCAACCAAAAAACAAACTGTTATAATCACAGGAGCCTCATCCGGAATAGGATTGGCCACAGCCCTTTTTTTGGCAAATGCAGGAATTCAGGTTTATGCTGGTGTTCGCAAGGAAAGCGATAAAGAGAAACTTCTTAAGGAATCCTCCTCTTACCTGACTCCTCTGTTTTTAGATGTGTGTAATCAGGAATCTATCAATGAAGCTTTCGCTCTGATTTCCAAGGAGGCCGATGGCACAAAGATCAGTCTTGTAAACAATGCCGGATTATCACTAAACGGACCGCTGGAAATGTTACCGATGCATGATATAGAAAAACTGATCCAAGTGAATGTAGTTGGACTGCTTGCAGTTACAAAGACATTTATTCCCCTCATCAGGGAGAGTCAGGGCCGATTAATCAACATCAGTTCTGGACATGGATTAATGGCCATACCCGATAAAAGTGTATATGCTGCTTCAAAATTTGCAGTTCAGGCCATTTCTGATTCTCTGCGCCTTGAACTCCGACCTTTTGGGGTATCTGTTTCAAGTGTGGTGGTTGGAAAGGTAAACACCAAGTGTATTGGGTAAAATTCTTCATGACAGACAAAAAATGATTGATCATACAAAACCCGAAACCTTCAACCTCTATATGAATCTTATAGAATATTTTGACAGGGAAGTGAAAAACATTCCGGGCATCGAAGCCATTGAAGTTGCAAAAGTAATTTCCAGTGCCCTTCTGGATTTAAGACCCAAGGCCCAGTATCTGATTGGACCAGGCGCAAAAAAAATGAAGGTGCTGTCCCGCTTCCCGTTAAAAATGAGGGACAACATGCTATTTAAAGCCCTAAATAAATAAAGATATGAGCAAGTATTTGATAATCCATATTAAAGGTCTTATTCCCGTCGAATGGTCAAGCTGGTTTGAGGACCTGGAGATCCAACTGCAGGGAGAAAACACAATCCTTTCCGGGGAGGTTCCTGATCATGCAGCTGTCCACGGGGTGATTGAAAGGATACGCGATCTTAACCTGGATCTTCTCTCTATAAAACTATCAGAAAAATAGAATCCCATACGAAATCGAAAATCCTATGTGTGGAAGGCCACCTCTCATGGATCTATAATCATAAGGAAGAGATATGAGAAAATTATCCCAATAAAAATTAGTAAAATGAAGAAATACTTATTTGTCATCGTTTTGCTCTCAACTGTAGTTTGCAGGCATACAATAGCTTGCACAGGTTTCTATTACTCAGACAATAACACTGCTTTTGCGGGGAATAATGAGGACTGGATTAATCCTTTTTCAAGGATATGGTTTCTGCCAGCCGAACAAAATAAATTCGGTCGGGTCTATTTTGGATTTAGTGAAGGTGGGGTGCAGGGAGGGATCAATGATCAGGGATTATTCTTTGACGGATTCGCAACTGATCCCTTAAGGCCTGTTCTATCTGAAAGCAAAGAACGATATGTTGGAAATCTTACTTCTAAAGTGATGGAAGAGTGTAGTACGGTTGAGGAGGTTCTTTCTGTATTCGACAAATACAATCTTCAATTTATGGAAAATGCAATGTTCTTTTTTGGAGATAAATATGGGAATTCCGTAATCATTGAGGGCGATGCTATTATTCGAAAAGAGGGCCATTCCCAGATCGTCACAAATTTCTATCAGTCAACAATAAATCCTGATTCTATCACATGTCAGAGATATTTGAACGCAAAAAATATAATTAATTCCGCGAAAAAAGTTGATATAGATCTTATTCGCAAAATTTTAGCTGATACACATCAGGAAGGCAAAATATCCAACTCAATACTCAAATATTTATGACCTAAAGAATGGGAAGATATATTTATATCATTTCCATAATTATGAGAATTCAGTGGTATTGAATATTGAAGAAGAATTAAAGAAGGGCGAACATTCAGTTGAACTATCCTCTCTTTTTCCAAAATCAAATGCTTCCGAATCTTACAGACGGACTATTCAAAAAGATATGGATAAACGCATTGCAGAACGAAAAACCATAAAACTCAATGATGAACTTTGCGGCAATTATGTGGGAGTATATGAATTTGATCCAGAGACGATGCCTGGATATTATATTGAAGTAAGTTGTGAGGATAACCGCTTGTTTGTGGAAACTTCATTCTTAGATAAGGCCGAAATCTTACCAGAATCCAACACGGATTTTTTTCTGGTAGGTACAAATGAGACATTCGAATTTATCTTCAACCCTGATATTATGGAGAATGAGATGCAAATAATTACAAAAATGTATGGTATGGAAATGGTTGCCACAAAGATCAATTAAGGAAAAAGGCAAATTGCAAAATTTTACCTAATTTACTTTAATGCTTCAAACAAAACTTCAAATACCATCTCAGGCTAAAAATTTAGTACATCGTTCCATTCTGTATGATAGATTAAATAAAGGGCTTCGGCGTAAATTAATACTTATTTCTGCTCCGGCCGGTTTTGGTAAAACAACTTTGATAAGTGACTGGGTCAGAGAAAACAAGATCACAACAGTCTGGTTTTCAATTGGCAGCTCTGATGACGATCCAGTCGTTTTTTTAAGCTACATTATATCAGGAATACAAAAACTGGATAAGGAGTTTGGCCACAGTGCCCTTAAACTGTTAAAATCGCCAAAACAACCAGATCCAGAATCAATTGTCAACTTCTTAATTAATGACATCATAAATATCAATAAAGATTTTTTACTGGTTCTTGACGATTTTCATTTAATCAACAACATCGAAATATCCAGCCTGGTAAGTTACTTATTAGAATATATACCCGAGAATATTCATGTTGTCATATCATCCCGATCTGATCCAAACCTTCCCCTTTCAAAATTAAGATCTCAACATAATTTGGTTGAGCTGCGATCGGCGGATCTCAGTTTTTCAATAAATGAAATATCCGATTTATTTATTAAGAAATTCAAGTTTAACCTTTCAGTTGAAGATATTAATTCACTAGAAACCAAAACAGAAGGATGGATTGCCGGTTTGCAACTAGCAGCATTGTCAATGCAGGGCCAGGAAGACTCTTCGGCTTTTATTAAAGCATTTGCAGGAAATAATCGATATATAATGGACTATCTGATCGAAGAGGTTCTAAAAATTCAATCAGATGAAATAAAAGATTTTTTATTACAAACTTCAATATTGGAACAAATTTCGGCTCCCTTATGTAATACCGTATTAAGTAAAAATAACAGCCAGATAATTCTTGAGGAACTGGAGAAGAACAACATGTTTGTTTTTCCGCTGGATTCAGAACGGCATTGGTACAGATATCATCATCTTTTTGCCGATTTATTAAAACAAAGGCTGTTACAAAAAGAACAATCTACAATAGAAACGCTTCATAATAAGTCTAGTGAGTGGTTTGAAAAAAATGGAATGGTTGATCTGGCAATAGAGCATGCCCTGGAAATAAAGAACTATGAAAGAAGCCTTTTGCTACTTGGCGAAATTGTTGAGCGTATGTGGGAAAACGGACAGCATTCTGCCATTTTGAAATATGGGGATATGATACCCGATGAAATCATAAAAAAGAATCCCGAATTCTGTTTATACTATGCATGGATATTAATTGTAGCTGGTAATATTCAAAAATCTGAGCCATTTTTAGCGAGCGCAGAAAGTATTACCAAGAAAAGAATTCTTGAAAAGAATACATCAGAAGATACTTTAAAATATCACAAGACATCATTGGGCAAAATAGCCGTTGCATTTGCATATATGAACTCAATGATTGGCCGTCCAGATATAATTTTAACACATTGTAAAACAGCTATGGAGAACCTTTCGGAAGATGATCCATTGTGGTATAGTTGGGCATGGTTTTCAAACGGAATCGCAAAATTGGTACTTGAAAATTACGAGGAGAGTATTAAGGATTTAAATAAGGCTTTGGAATATGGTAAGAAATCAGGCAACATCTATCTGATGTCAACAATTGTAATTCGACTATCATTCATTAAGCACAGGTTGGGGCATTATAAATCTGCATATAAATTATGTACTGATCTTTTGTTTTTTATGAAAGAGCGAGGTTATTCACAAATAGCGAAAATGGATTGGACCTATGCGGGATTGTTCTCTAATATGGCCATGATGCAATATATGTGGGCCGATTTGGACGGGGCCTTAGAAAATATAGAAACTGCTTATCATTTATGCAAAGCGGAATCAAATGTCTTAGTAAAATATGTTGTTCACTTTGGTTATTCAATGGTATTACAAGGGCGGGGTGATATGGATGGATCGGTTGAGCAGTTAAATGAAATAGATGATCTTTTAAGAGAGCATAGGATCAGTCCCCAGCAAAAATCTACTTACATAGCGTGGAAAGGTTATATTCTCATTTGTTTGAAACAATATGACAGAGCATACGGGTTTCTTAAAGAGAACGGTTTAAGCCTGGAAAAAGAGCTATCATATACCGATGAACATGGATATATGGCTTATGCTCATTTGTTATTGACAGAGTTGAAAATTGGGGAAGCTGAAATTCTTCTTTCAAAACTACTGAAATTAGCAATTGCCGGAAAGCGAATAGAAAGATTACACGAACTTAAAATCTTCTACGCCATCCTGCACAAGATCAACGGGAACCGGAGAGAAGCTGTGAAATGCATCATTGAATCAATGGAATATGCTGCCCCGAATGACATATTAATGTATTTTATACTCTATCTCGATAGAATTGATGATTTACTTAACGACGTATATAAAACGCTGGCCATCTCAAACAATAAAATTCCCAACGGATTTATTGATAAACTGAAACTCGCCATAGAAAAAAGAGAAAGGTGGATTAAAAATCGCCAAGAATTAGAGTTAAGCGCCCGCGAGCGGGAATTGCTTCAATTGATTACCGAAGATCTGTCAAATCAGGAAATAGCTGACAAACTATTCATTTCATTAAATACCGTTAAAACGCATTTAAAGAATATATATCTCAAACTTGAAGTAGAGAATCGGAGTAAAGCTTCAGCCAAAATAAAAGAACTCGGTTTAGTCTAGCCCAAACATCTTTTATATTCAACATCCACTATTGTATCACTTGTCCTCCCAAAACAAATCACCCGGCCAAGTCACCCTTTCGGGTGATAATTGATCAGGTTACTTCCTTGATATTTGATCTATCAAAAAAGATCAGATGAAAGAATTACAACTTAAAGGTTCATTTTATGAAATGGGACTGACCCATGGCAGAGAATGCAAAAAAACCATATCAAAATTTGCTAAGGGGGCTTATATCATGGCATGAATGAAAAAGGACTTGCCATAGCCAGTACCCTATTGTGGACCAAACCATCTGAAAAAAGTGAATTGCGCCCTCCCATGCTGGTTCTTATGAAGGCCTTAAATACTTGTTCATCTGGGGATGAGGTAAAAAGACTCTTCGAATCCATTCCAAACCATGAGCTTGGAACAGTCTTCTATGTGGCTGACAGTAAAAATCTGATGCGCATCGAATGTGCCCCGGAAAAGAGAAACTATGAATTGATAACCAATGGATCTTTTGGGAACACGAATATATTTGAATCGAATAGTATGATTGAATACGATGGCTCTGCTTTATATAGGCAGAACCTGAATGCATTACAACGGCAGAATAGAATGAGAGAACTATTGAAGAAGTATAATGGTAAAATTGATAAGGAGATTATGAACTTGATTGCCTCGGATCATGGAATTCCAGGTGAAGAAACCCATGAGAAGAGCATGTGTCAGCATTCAAAAGGTTTACAGCTACAATTTTAAAACCCTGGTTTCTTTTATTGCTCAACCGCAGGAGAGACGATTCTGGATCTATGAAGGAAATCCCTGTGAAAAGAGAGTAAATGAATACGATTTCGATTAATGATTGAAATGGGAAAAATCACCCGTTGCAATCACTCTCAGGGTGATTTTTTCTTAGTGGGTGAGTCCTACATTTGATTGAAAATTAAATACACTGAAAACATGAAAAGTGAGTTTAGAATAAAAATCCAAGGTCATCTTGACGAGAAATGGAAGGTCTGGTTTCAAGGTATGGAAATTATCCATGAAGGAGACAATACCATTCTAAAAGGAGATGTAAAGGATGAGGCCTTCATGCACGGCATTCTTAATTTGATCAGGGATCTGAATCTGAAATTGATTTCAGTTAATCCAGCTAAAGAAGAACCCAATACTAACTAATAACTGAACAAATGAAACTTCAAAAACTAATGCTCCTGCTCATAGTACTTTTAAATGCAAATTCAAGTTTTGCCCAACAGAAATTTACTATCAGTGGCTATGTTAAATGTGCCGAAACCGGCGAAGGACTCCTTGGTTCCACAATATATGTTGAAGAATTAAAAGTCGGCGCCATTACAAACCTTTATGGTTTTTACTCTATCACTTTACCTGAAGGAAATTATACCCTAAGGTATTCTTACATCGGTTATGCTGAATCAAATCATCAAATTGAGCTCGTGAAAAATATCATTAATGATCTGGAATTAAAAACAAGCTCTAATGAAATTGAGGAGGTACAAATTGTGAGTGAAGCTGCCGATAAGAATATCAAGGAGTTGGAGATGAGTGTTGTGAAACTTTCACCGAAGGACATAAAAGCAATTCCTATGATTCTTGGTGAGCAAGATATCTTAAAAACAATTCAACTTTTACCGGGGTAAGTTCAGGCAGTGAAGGGAGCAGCGGATTTTATGTCAGAGGTGGAAGTGCCGACCAAAATTTGATAATTCTTGATGAGGCGCCGGTTTACAGTTCATCACATTTACTTGGTTTTTTTTCCGTATTCAACTCTGATGCTATAAAAGATATAAAATTATATAAAGGAAATGCTCCTGCTGAATATGGAGGACGCCTTTCATCAGTTTTGGATATTCAAATGAAGGATGGAAATTCCAAAAAGTTTTCTGCTTCAGGGGGGCTTGGTTTAATATCCTCTCGTTTGACCATTGAAGCTCCAATCGTAAAAGATAAAGGATCAATCATTATTTCTGGGAGACGAACGTATGCCGATATGTTTCTGGCCTTTTCAAAAGATACACTGAAATCGAACACAAGTTTATTTTTCTACGATTTCAATGCAAAAGCAAATTATAAAATCAATGATAAGAACAGAATATTTTTATCAGGATATTTTGGCAGGGATGTTTTCAAATTTGCTGATTTTTTTGGTTTTGACTGGGGAAACAAAACGGGAACATTGAGGTGGAATCATATTTTTGGGAAAAGATTTTCCTCAACAGCTCACTTATCTTCAGCGATTATAACTATAATATTGGCTACAATGTTCAGGAAGTTTAATTGAAATTAGTTCCGGAATCAGGGATCTCAACTTAAAAGAAGATTTTCAATACTTTATCAATACAAGGAACACCCTGAAATTTGGCTTTAATACCATACGCCATACTTTCAGTCCGGGTGAGATACAATCTGAAGACGAAGAATATTTTAATTCAACAGTTTTTAAGTGAGAAACATGCTATATGAAAGTGCAGCTACTATATCACATAGGGTTGATATTTCCAGCCATATTAACATTGACATTACGGCTTAAGATATTCAAGTTCATTGTCTGTTGGTCCGGATACAATATACAGCTACAATGAGAATGATGAAATCACTAACGTAGAGATCCTATTCCAAAGGGGAGATCGTAAATCAATTATGGCTTTTTAGAACCAAGAATAACCCTGAACTACATTGTGAATGAAAGAGTTCTGTGAAAGCATCATTTGCGAGGAATACCCAGTATCTGCATCTTCTTTCAAACTCATCAGCCTCATTACCGACAGATTTATGGATCTCAAGCAGTAAGAATGTTAAACCACAAATTGCCGACCAGACTGCACTTGGATTCTTCAGGAATTTTCGTGATAATATGTTTGAAACATCGTCGAGGTATACTATAAACGATTCCAGAACCAAATTGATTATCAGAATGGTGCAGAGATTATTCTCAACAAACATGTGGAATCTCAGCTGGTATTTGGAGAGGGAAGAGCTTATGGTGCGAACTATTTATAAAAAAGAGAACCGGTCGATTAACGGGCTGGATTGGATATACACTTTCAAAAACCGAACGGTCCATTGATGAAATTGATGATGGAGCCTGGTATCCGGCAAAACATGACAGAACACATGATGTCTCCATAGTGGCAATGTATGATCTCAATGAAAAATGGAATGTTTCTGCAAATTGGGTTTACAACACCGGAAATGCAGTCACATTTCCAAGTGGAAAATATGAAATGGACGGCAACACAGTTCCGGCATATACAAACAGAAACGGTTATCGAATGCCCGATTATCATCGCTTGGATTTAGGTGCAACTTATTCAAAGAAGAAGCGGAAGAGATTTGAATCAAGCTGGAACTTTTCGGTTTATAATGTTTATGGCCAGAAGAATCCATACTCCATTAGTTTCAGAGAAAGTGAAGATGACCCGACGAAAACCGAAGCAGTCCGACTTTCTCTTTTCCAGATGGTACCATCAGTTACTTATAATTTTAAATTTTAAAGCATAAAATCATGAGACTATTATTATCATTATTAGGCATAGCAACCCTCGTCGCCTCATGCGAAGACATCATTGAAATTGATTTAAACACCATTGAACCAAGATTAGTGATTGAGGGCTCGATTAACGATATGGAAGATCAATGCATCATAAAACTTTCAAAAACCGGTGATTATTTTAAGCCAGGTATTTATCCGACTATCTCAGATGCATCTGTTACCATTACAGATGAAAATGGTACAATCACAAATTTTGAAGAATCGGAGCCAGGTACTTACACTTCAGAAAATTTACTGGGAATTGAAAATAGAACTTATACACTTAATGTTTTAGCTGAAGGGGTATCCTATGGGGCTGAGGCAGTAGTGCCTCAAAAAGTAATCATTGATTCTTTATCACATGAGCCTACACCGTTATTTATGGAATTTGAAGGAGGCTATATAGTCAACTGTCATTTACATGATCCGGTTGAGTTCAGGAATTATTATAGGATGAAAACATACAAAATAGGTGAAACCTCAAAAGCAAATGAGAACTTATTTGTTTTTAACGATGATCTTGTCAATGGGAATAAATTGATCATGCCGTGGGAAATTGAACAATTCCAGCCACAGGATACCGTTGTGGTTGAATTACAAACACTCTGCAAATCCACCTATTTTTACTATTTTACATTGAGTTCGATTATGGGTGGCATTTTTGGTAGTGCGAATCCGGCAAATCCTGAAACGAATTTAAATAATGATGCACTTGGATATTTTGGGGCATTTACAGTAAGTAGAGATACCATCGTCATTTTGCCGAAATAAAAAATAGGAGAACCATGAAATCAATTACAGAAATCAGCGAAATAAAAGATAGAAGAGTTATACTATCCACCTTATGGATATTTGTAACTGCTAATTACATTTTTTGTGATGTTCTGTCAAATATGATGCCTGTATGTTTTGAGGGGATTAATCGAAACCGGAGAAGTGGAAGGTATCTCATTAACTCAAGGTTTCCTGTTGGGATCTGCCATCTTTATGGAGATCCCATTTGTCATGATTCTTCTTTCCCGAGTATTGAAATACAGGGCAAATCGTTTGACAAATATCATCGCTGGTTCAATAATGTCAGCTGCTCAAATCGTATCACTGTTTATTGGACCTCCAGCGCTGCATTATATATTTTATTCAGTCATTGAAATTGGGTGTACTTTGATCATTGTATGGTATGCCTGGAAGTGGCATAAAACCTGAGGTGGCCATTAGTAAGAATCACCCACTCAAATCACCCCCAAAGGTGATTTTATCCTTCCGCATGATCTCTATATTTACAATAGAATTTAATGTGGGAAAACGTGAAAAGGCTATTAAAAGGTACTGCAACAGGGCTATTACTCTTTCTGGGATTTGGAGCAATATATGGAGGATGGATGCTTGTCTCGGATCCCAACGGTGCGAAGTTCGGGTGGTCTCTGGGGTTGCTGGAAGGCACTCCTTTTGGAGACTATCTCATTCCAGGAATAGTGCTCCTGGTGCTCATCGGATTATTACCAATTTACATTTCAGTTGTAACCCTATTGAGGAAAAAATATGCCATTGGCTCATCATTTTACAAGGTGTTATTTTGATGGGTTGGCTTACCGCTGAATTGCTTTTCAATCCTGCTTTCTTAGTGCCAGCAATGCATTACCCATCCTACGCGGTAGCTGCACTTCTGATTCTCAACGGATGGGCGTTGTTTAGGCTAAACAGGAAATTATCACCCTAAAATTAGAATATGTTTCAAAAAAGAATTAAAAACCGTCCATTGGGAGTATGGATTGCCCTTTTAGCGCTGATCCTTTCACTTATTGGCTGGCTCATGCAGGCTTATTCTCTTATTGATTGGGAAAATGCAGTAAAATTTGGACTCCAGACAGGAAGTTTCCTGGGAGATGCCGTCGATAAAGTCATAGCCAGCAAGGAACGAGGAGAGGCTATTGCTGATATGATCTGGCCCCTTCCCCATAGCCATCATTGCTTTCTATGGTTTGCTGAAAAATAGGTTTATAGGTTTTGTGCCTCCATGATGGAGTTTGCCATTTGTGTCTATTTTCCCCTTATTCTATATTTTTCAGTTCGGGTTGACAAATTTGGAAACCGTATTCGGGGCAGCTTTATTATGGGCAGTACCCTCCCTGTTGGGTATAGCAGGCTTATGGACAAATCGTTCACTCTATAAAGTATAAACTCAAATGAAACCAACTGTCTACACATGGATCCTGGCCATCTTGGCCTTATCACTTTTATCCCTCTTTTGGTAGCTCAGGTTGTCATGGCGGTTTCACCAAATAGCAAGCTGGCAAAGGACCTCATTATCGGGAAAGGGAAAGAGTGGAGGGACAATACCCATTTCAGATCAGCGCTTGCATTTGTCTGGGCCGATTTATTGCTATTGCTACCCATCCTAATTGCAAGTTATACAGGTGTATTTCTTGGTGAACCCTGGGGATATGTGCTGTGGCTCGCTATGGGTTTAATCTCTATCTACTTCAGTATTCTTTTCTGGGTGCTGGAGAAATCATACGTATTTCCATCATTCGGCTGGATTGCTTACTATACCTATTTCTGGGGATTCTTCCTCTACTGGGGTGTGGGTGCTGTGGTCTACTCTGCAATCCTTATTTTCTGAAACCATTCAATCCAGATGGCTTAATCAGAGAGAGCCGGAACTAACTTGAATATGAGTTGCTTCCATTTGCAAAATACCTTAACTTTATTGGCAGGTCATGCCCCAATGACGCTTACAAAAAATAGACTTCTCATCCTGATCAGTTTTGTGCTGACACTTCCCACTTTTGGTCAGTCCAACAGCTATCATATTTCGGGAGCATTGGAACTCCCCATTAAGAAAGGGCCCGTATTCATCTACCTGGTTGACAGGGGTCATTTCAATATCCCTAATTCAGGTTTGGACACGATCAAAATCGAAGTGACCTCAACAATCTTACAATATGAATTTTCGGGAGTCCCGCAGGGCACCTATGCCATCAGATGTGTCCAGGACCTCAATGGGAATAATATTCTGGACAAGGGATTGTTTGGTCCAAGTGAGCCGTGGGCTCTTTCCTGGAATAGAAAAAAGAGATTTCCTCCTAAATTTGGAGATATCTCATTTACGCTAACATCTGACATAACAATTAATATGAAACTGGAAAAATAACTCACTAAACGTTATGAAAATCCTCGTATTAAACGGAAGTCCAAAGGGTGAACATAGCATTACCCTGCAGTATGTTAAATTCCTGGAAAGAGTATATTCCAGTCATGAATTTAAAATCCTTCATATCTCTCAAAAGATCAAAAAGCTCGAAAAGAATAATGATTACTTTTTGGAAGTCATTGATGACATCATAAGTGCCGATGCCATTATCTGGTCATTTGGCTTGTGGGTGCTGGCAGTGCCTGCACAATATATGAGGTTCATTGAACTTGTTTATGAAAGAAAAAAGGAGCATGCATTTAATGATAAATACACTGCTGCTATCTCAACATCCATTCAGTTTTATGATCATACTGCCCATAATTATATCAGAGCCAGTTGTGAAGATCTTGGTATGAAGTATGTTTCCGGAATCTCTTTTTACATGTTGAATTTCATGAAAGAAGAGAAGCGTCAGGACCTCATGATCTTTTTCGAGGAGATGGTCCGGACCGTAGAGTTGAAACTACACACCACAAAGCAGTTCTCTCCGCTCAGGTATAGTAA
Source organism: uncultured Bacteroidales bacterium (assembly GCA_963710385.1). Taxonomy (GTDB): domain Bacteria; phylum Bacteroidota; class Bacteroidia; order Bacteroidales. The sequence continues at coordinate 76,196 of CAVQAB010000024.1, forward strand.
ATTTAAATATGAAACCTCAAATGATGAACCCGGGATAGAAACCCGGAAAAAGATCCTGGTGCTTACAGACCACTATGAAAAGGAATCTAATCTGGGTCGTATGATTAACCGTTTTATCAGTTCCTTTACAGAATGTCCAGAGCTCATTGACCTGAATGATATTCACATTAAAGGAGCCTGCTGGGATGCATGAAGTGCGGGTATGATTATCAATGTCATTACAAGGATGGGTTTACTGATTTTTACAACAATCAGGTTAGAAGTGCAGATATTCTGGTATTTGCCGGAGCTATGAAAGGTCGTTATCTCTCTTCTAAATGGAAAACATTTTTTGACCGGGCATTTTTCTGGAACCACACTCCTTCCCTGAAAGGTAAACAAATAGCATACATCATATCCGGACCCATCAGTACAGAATCCAAACTTGCTGCAGATCCTGGAAGGAAATGCAGTTCCCGGCAATCAGCCAATCTCGTTGATTTCATATCAGACGAACCTGCCGATTCAAAAATCATTGATTCAACAATTCAGAGATTAGCAGCACAGGTAGTATCTTATGCAGAGAAGGATTTTATACAACCCCAGAATTTTCTTGGAGTGGGTGGGCACAAAATATTCAGAGATGAAATATTCGGTCACATCCGCAGTGTATGGCAGGCCGATCACAGATACTTTCGAAAAAATGGCCTATATGACTTTGAACAGAAAAAGCGTGGCCTGAGGATGATGAATTTCTTTCTGCTAACCGCTTGTAAAATACCCTCCTTCAGAAAAAAATACTATCAAAATATCATGAAATTTCCCGCTAAACGGTTTGGGAAAGAAATGGATAAATTGATGCCACAGACAGATGCAATCGCAAATTAAGAGATGGCCAGCAAGAAAATGCAAGCTGCAGTATATACGAAGTATGGACCTCCCGAAGTCATACAACTGAAAGAGGTTGATAAACCTTCTCCCGGCCGCAATGAGGTATTGATTAGAGTCATTGCCTCGACCATTACTCCCATGGATTTTAAATGCAGAAGTGGAAAATTGATACTTCTCAGGTTGATAATGACTGGTTTCTTTAAACCAAAAATGAAAATTCTGGGTGTTGAGTTTTCAGGTGAGATTGAGGCAATTGGCATGGAGACTACACAATTTAATATAGGGGATAAAGTGTTTGGAAGGGCTAAAAAAGGGGGTGCACATGCTGAATACATTTGTGTGGCTGAAAAGGAGATAGCGCTCAATCCATCAAATATGGATTTTGAAAAATCAGGGGGGATAACATTTGGTGCCACATCCGCACTATATTTTCTAAGGGATGGGGGTAACATTAAAGAGGGTCAGAAAGTGCTCATCAATGGTGCTTCAGGTGGTGTAGGAACATTTGCGGTCCAGCTGGCTCAATACTATAAAACTAACGTTACTGCTGTTTGCAGCACCTCAAATCTGGAATGGGTAAAAGCCCTGGGAGCTGACTCCATGATCGATTACATCCAAGAAGATTTTACGCAAAATGGAGAAACCTATGATATCATATTCGATTGTGTTGGTAAAAGAACGTACAATGAATGTAAGAATTCATTAACCAGGGGTGGAATCTATCTCTCTACGGTAATGACCTTTTCTATCTTCCGACATATGATCCTGACTTCGAATAATAAAGGCAAAAAAGCGAAGTTTATGTTACCTGATTTTACCAGCAGCGACCTGGTATTTCTTAAAAGATTAGTTGAGGAAGAAAGACTGAAGACCGTTATTGACAGAATCTACCCATTGAGCAAAATTGCTGAAGCCTATGCATATGCAGAAGAAGGCCATGCAAAAGGAAAGGTCATCGTTTCCATCAAATCATAGATGCTGATCTTAATACCATATTAACCAAACAAGATCATGAATAATCAAGAAGCATACACAACAAAAAAAAAAGATGCAGAAAGGAGGTCCCCAATGAAAATTCTGGCCATCTGTGGTAGTCCGCGTAAGGGCAATAGCTATAAGGTTTTGGAATCCATAAGAGAATCATTCCCGGACATTGATTTTAATGTTCTAATGCTCGGTGAACTCAATTTTGAACTTTGCAGAGGATGCTACAGCTGTGTTCTCCGGGGTGAGGAAACATGTCCAATCAAAGATGAAAGGGATATGATCCTCCGGGAGATCCAGGATACCGATGGACTTATTCTATCCTCTCCTGTATATTCACATATGGTATCTGCCCTAATGAAAAACTTCTTTGACCGGTTTGGCTACCTGGCACACAGACCTCAATTTTTCGATAAGTATGCCATGTCCATGGTTACTTGCTCGGGATATGGAGCTGAGGATGCGCTCAAGTATCTGGATAAAATGCTCTCCGTATTTGGATTTAACCTTGCCCCCTCTCTGGAGGTTCAATTTCATCCTGGAAAAATATCCGACGAGACCTGGATCAGGAACAATGAAAAGACCAGGCAGGCTGTGCGAGCCCTGATTGGAAAAATTGAGAAGGGTGAGAAGGACAAACCCTCACTAAATATGATGGTTCCCTTTAACATTTTCAAATATGTGTCGAAGCTGGATAAGGATTTAATGAAAGCGGATTACGCCTATTATTTAGACAAGGGTGACTACTATTACGATATAAAAATCCCAGCCTACAAAAAATTTATTGCCAACAAAGTAACCAAGAAGATTATAAGTCAGTTTGATTAAGATGGCAACTGTTCTCAGAAAAAGTCCACCCGTTTGCCTGGGCATATCCATTTCAAGATTGATAATCAGAAGACTACGATTAACAAAAACCTGCCTGGGACAAAACATAAGAATGGAAGATGGACATGAGTTTACAGTGTTCCGGCATATACGAGTCCACCCGCTTCAGGATACTGGTTCAGCAACAACTTTTATGGTAAGATTCAAATTTTCCAAACTGTCACATAAAGCCAATACAATCGCTTCCATTATCCCCATGTTATTAATCACAGGATATCCGGGATTTCAGGTAAAAATGTATGGAGTGAACCATACAAACGGTTATTGGCAGGGAATGTATCAGTGGGAATCAAAACAAGCACTTGAGGAGTATAAGAAATCTTTTGTATTCAGAATGATGAATAAACGCGCCCTAGAAAACACCTTATATTCATTTGAAACAGAAAATCATTTGCTGTTAGATTATTTCGAGAATAACGAATTATTAAGTGATGTCATATTCAAAAAAGCTCAGAGGCCTCTTTCCTGAATCCAATCTTCATGCGGAGGATCTGCTATTGCTGGAGACATTTCAGATCAAATACCTCCCCGATCGTGTTGCAGTGGAAGAATTTGCCACATTGCTTCGTACCTATCCGGTGGTACACAGATTCCTGGTCTCGAAATATCCACCCATCCATTCATTCCTGACCAGGATTTTAAAGGAAAACAAACCTGTCAGTAATAAGAACGTAATAGAGGAGCAATGCCAGGAGGCGCTATGGGAAATTGCTGACCTGATTCTTTACAATAAAAATCCTGAGCTATTCGACACAAAGGCACCGATCAAATGGGAGATCGGGGAGATCAACTCCATTACTTCAATGGAAGGTAAGATTGTGGCAGATGTGGGAGCCGGTTCGGGAAGGATTGCTTTCCTGGTGGCACCGGTTGCCCAATCAGTTTTTGCGATTGAGCCCGTTGCCACACTTCGCTCATTCATGAAAGAGAAAGCATTAAAAGAGGAATTAAGTAACGTATATGTGATGGATGGTACACTTGATTCCATTCCTTTGCCCGATCGTACACTGGATGTTTTAATCACCTCCAATGCCATTGGGTGGAACCTTCAGGAGGAGCTACAAGAGATTGAGCGGGTGATCAAACCCGGGGCCAGTGCCAATTCACTTACTGCAGTCAGATTTGCAGCAGGAGAATCCTTTTCATGAGACTCTGACTTCAACACCATGGAAATATTCTTGTTTGCGGACCGAAAGTGAGAGAAAGATGAAACTTATATATTCAAAAACATTATAATGAAATCACTCTTTTATTCATTTGTGATTGGACTGGCGGTGATTTCTATTCATACCTCAACGCCTCCACGGGATTGATACGAGAAGCTTTCAGTGAGTGAATCAGAACTGTGGAAAGCACCACAATCGTTGCAATGATAAAAGCCAATACAAACACCCACCAGCCAATGTTTGTTCTGTAGGAAAGAATAGACGATGGCCTGCTCCGAGCTTCCAAAGACCTTCTTGATTCCGATTTCATTGGTTCTGGATCTTGCAACGAAGAGGGTCAGACCAAACAATCCAAAAGCTGCGATCAGCAAGGTGAAAAGTGCTGCAATGGACAATATTGTACTCAGGTTCTTCTCTGAAGTATATTGATTTTCAATGAGTTCTTCAATGGTTGAATAGTCGAAGGGAGTGTCCGGTGCACTCTTTTCCCATTCAGCTTTCAGCATCTTCAGGACACCGTCCAGTGTCCCGGGATTATAATTCACCGCCAATTGTTGGATATACCGATCGGTCAGGGAAATATCCAGGGGAGGAATATCGGAGTGGATGGAGTGGAGATTGAAATCTTTCACAACACCAATGATCGTCTTCTCGCCCATTTGCTTCCCAACGGGATCTTCAATTCCCAGCCTCTCCACAGCAGTTTCATTCAGGATAACAGCATGGGTCAGGTCACTCCCGTATTCCTCAGAAAAATAACGTCCCTCCAGTAAGGTAATGCCCATGGCTTCAAGGAAGTGGTAATCGGTGGCCAATCCTTCCATTTTTACTTTCACCTCCTCGTCCTGGAAATGAGGTTGCAAATAAGTCATAGAGCCCATCATCGGAACGCCATTCATCACACCCGCAGCCATAATCACATTGGGATTCGATTTAATGTTGTTCAAAAAGGCAGAATACCCATTGAAGTTACGTCCAAGATTCACCAGGAGCACATCCCGAACATAATGACCAGTTTCCTTTTTAATGGCAAATTGATACTGGGACCGAATGACCATGGTACTTGAAACAAAAGAGCAGAAAATAACCAGTTGTAACACAATAAGGAATGATCGGAAGAACTTTCTTTTATTTCCAAAATGCATGGTGTTTTTCAAGACATCCAGCACCTTCAATTTGGATAAATAGGACGATGCATAGATACCCGATGCGATACCAATAACAATGGTTAAAACCAGGTAAACAGAAATATATACAGCAATATTTGACCTGATTATCTGAAGGTTGGTTTGAAACAGTTTCTCGGCATAGGGCATGGCAGCCCACATCATAAGTAATGCCATGGGTAGCACAAACAAAGCCAACATGATTGATTCGCTGAGCAGTTGATTCCTGATGATGTTGATGCTGGCTCCTGCTGTTTTTCTGATTCCGATCTCTTTTGCCCTGCCTGTGGATACTGCGATGGAGAGGATGATATAGTTAAAGGCTGCAATCAGAACAATGAGGAAGGCAACAGCCGAAAAAAGCCTGATATTTTTAAGGTTTCCCTGGATCCCGGTATTTGCTACGTCTTCTGATTTAAGATACACATCCGTTAATTTTTGAAGACCGTAATTTTTTGTGGGATTTTCGCTTATATGCTTTTTCTCAAAGGCCCTGAATGTGGAGTTATCAGGTAAATCTTCAAAAACTCCGTTGACTACGAAGATCTGGACTGAATCGTTTACCAATCCTTCTAACTCTTTCCCAATAGGATCCCCATCGGGGAAGAACAATTCGGCCAGCTCACGCGACAACATGATGGAGTTCAAATCATCCAGGAGATTTTGATTCAATGTACTCCCTATTAGCGGGATGGAGAAAATATCAAAGACCTCAGAATCTGTAGCTACTGTTTGCCGTATGTTGATATATTCTTCATTAAGTTTTAATTTAAAACCTCCTACATATCTTGACCTTAATAGCCCTTTCCACCTGAGGAAAGTCCTCCTTTAATGCCTTACTCAGTACGTAAGGTGTTCCTGATTGGGTGATATACCAATTTCCAATTATTTTATCTGGATATCCATTTTTTTACCAAGTCCGATTTCAATGATCTTACGAAGGGTACCTAATTCTATGTCAGATCTGTTATTTTCTAATCTAGAAATGTAATTCCGGGTTGTTCCACTTTTTATGGCAAGCTCCTGTTGTGTCATTCCAGATTTTATTCTGGTTTTTTTAACTACATGTCCAATATTCAAATTATCATTCGAATGATCTGGTTGACTGAATTCATATAAAGTATCCGGACCAATTTCATAGGGTAAGGTTAATGACTCGCCATCCAAACCAGTAATAACTTGTGAGGCATTTTTCCACGATAATGTATATCCTTCCAATTCTAATTTGGCCAACTCTCTTGGATCTTTCAGAACATATTCCGGAGACCCTTCTTCTAATTTACCATTACCAAAAATTTGATCAAAATTAATGATCCTGGATTCTCCATTATTAAAAACTACACTTACAGTCATTCCTTCTATCCAATTAATTTTAAGGATTCTCGGGAGTCTAATTTTTCTTCTCATTTCAATTTTGGATTTAATGAATAAAACACACCTAGAGCCCAGACTGAGTTTCTTGACAACCACTCAAATGCCATTTTACTTTTATTGGCTGGCATATTTCCAGCAATTTTTTTTCCATTCTTTATAATCATAATTATCTCGAATTCACCATAATATACATGAATATGTGGTGGACGGTGTTCCCTGCCATATATGTATATGTTAATTCCATCAAGCTTAGCTACTAATGGCATCTTAAAATTCCTTTCAAAGGTACCTAATTAGGTACTATTTTCAAAATGTACTCTACTCAACTCCTGGAAAGAACGCATTTTCATAATGCTCGATTTCTACTCCTCCGTTGGTGTAGATGACTGCAATCACATCAAAACGGGTGGGTTTTGTGCTATTGTGGAACCGGATAAAGGCATCAGCCGCCAAAATGATGTTTCGTTGCTTTTTATGGTCCACCACTTCTGAGGGCAGGTTTACCTGGTTTCCGGTCCGGGATTTCACCTCCACAATCACCAGCTCTCCCCGGTGGATGGCCACCAGGTCCAGCTCCTTTTTTCCCGAGCGCCAATTGCTCTTCCAAATCTGGTAACCCCTGGCCCGCAAATAGGCAGCCGCCAACTGCTCCGCGGTTCTGCCTGTTTCCCACTGGTTCATCTATGCAATTACTTTTTTATTCATGTGAATAGTGCGCTTACATCAGCGCTTATAAATCACTATCTTTGTGCGATCCCAAACAAATTCACAATGACGACCAAAGCCTTCAAACGATACCTGATCACTTCGGCATTGCCCTATGCAAACGGACCCATTCACCTGGGTCATCTGGCTGGTGTATATGTACCTTCTGATATTTATGTACGGTACTTGCGGCAACGGGGCAGGGATGTGATTTCAATTTGTGGATCGGATGAGCATGGTGTTCCCATTACCCTGAAGGCCAGGAATGAGGGGATCTCACCTCAGGCAGTGGTGGACAGGTATCATAAAATCAACAAGAAGGCATTTGAGGACTTCGGCATCTCCTTCGATATCTATTCCCGTACTTCCAACAAAGTACACCATGAAACAGCTTCGGAGATTTTCAAAACCTTGTATGAAAAAGGCGTATTTATTGAGAAAACGTCTGAACAGTATTACGACGAGGAGGCCTCCGCATTTCTTGCCGACAGGTATATTACCGGGACCTGTCCCCATTGTGGGAATCCCAGTGCCTATGGTGACCAGTGCGAGCAGTGCGGTACTTCGCTCAGTCCCACAGACCTGATCAATCCGGTATCCACCATCAGTGGAAGTAAGCCCGTATTAAAAGAGACAAAACACTGGTACCTGCCTCTTGATAAATTCGAACCATGGCTCCAGCAATGGATCCTGGAGGAGCATAAAGAGTGGAAGCCCAATGTATACGGACAGTGTAAGTCGTGGCTTGACCAGGGCCTGCATCCCAGAGCAGTGAGCCGGGACCTGGACTGGGGCATACCGGTGCCGGTAGATGGCGCCAATGGCAAGGTACTGTACGTATGGTTTGATGCACCCATCGGTTATATCTCAGCCACCAAAGAGCTGACCCCGGACTGGGAGAAATACTGGAAGGATAAAGAGACCCGGATGATCCACTTCATCGGCAAGGACAACATTGTTTTTCATTGCATTGTATTTCCTGCCATTCTGAAGGCTGAAGGCAGTTATATCCTTCCCGACAATGTGCCTGCCAACGAATTCCTTAACCTGGAAAATGATAAAATTTCCACTTCCCGAAACTGGGCAGTCTGGCTTCATGAATACCTGCAGGATTTTCCTGGAAAGCAGGATGTTTTGCGATATGTACTCTGTGCAAACGCTCCCGAGAATAAAGACAATGATTTTACGTGGAAGGACTTCCAGAACAGAAACAACAATGAGCTGGTGGCCATCCTGGGCAATTTCGTGAACCGTACCCTGGTTTTGACTCACAAATATTATAATGGAGCCGTTCCGGAAATACCTCAATTGATGGAGTCTGATAAAGCAGTGCTGGAAGAGATTAAATCCATCGGCCAGCGTGTGGAAAAGAGCCTGGAATTGTTTCGTTTCAGAGAGGCGATCAAAACGGCCATGGACCTGGCCAGGCTCGGTAATAAATACCTTGCTGATACGGAACCCTGGAAACTCATTAAAACAGATCCGGAAAGGGTGAAAACCATACTGAATGTCTCCCTTCAGATTACTGCCAACCTCACACTGCTGATGGATCCGTTTCTTCCCTTCTCCATGGACAAACTGAGGGGATTCCTCCGGTTTGAAAAGCGATCATGGGACCTGATCGGATCACCCGATTTGTTGCCACATGGTCATCTCCTTGAAAAAGCCTCCCTGCTTTTTGAAAAGATTGAGGATGAACAGATCCAGACACAACTTAGACAAGCTGATGAAGACAAAAGAAGAAAATGTGGAACCAGCTTCTGTAACACCCCAGAAGGCTGAGATCAACTTTGATGATTTCACCCAGATGGACCTGAGAACAGGAACCATCCTTGAAGCAGAAAAGGTGCCCAAAACCAAGAAGCTGATCAAGATGCAGGTGGATTTGGGATTTGAGCAGCGTACCATTGTTTCAGGTATTGCTGAATATTATCGAGCCCCATAGTTTATCTGGAAAAAAAGTGTGTGTATTGGCCAATCTCGCACCCAGGAAGATCAAAGGCATTGAGTCTCAGGGCATGATTTTACTCTCGGAAAATCCTGACGGATCATTGCATTTTGTGGAGCCTTCTGAAGCCGCCATCAATGGGTCGGAGATCAATTGATTCTAATTGGACAGCAGCCAGCACGATTCCAGTCCGGATACCGATTTTAGATCGGCCAGGCCCCTTTCAGCTTCCCCCTTTGTGGCAAAAGTAGCCACGCTCACACGATACATCCTGTTTTCAGTAATCATCACTTCGGCCGGGTAGCCCCTGGATTTCAACTGATCCTGCAAATCACTGGCGTTCTTCAGATGTTTGAAGCTACCGGCTATGACAAAGTAGTTTGGTTCCGGAACAATAGGATCAGATTCATTCTCGTCCGGTGCTGCGCTGTCCACAACCTGCGGTTCATCCTGAATCTGATTTTCTGGTTGCACCAGGGGCTTTTCAATGACAGCCGGGATGTTTGGCTCCGGATTTCGTTTTTTGTCCCCGGGAATAAAGATAAGTCCGATAAGAATGACAATCAATCCACCGGCAACAATCCAGATCACTTTCCATTTATTTTTATGCCGATCCTGCGTTACCACGGGTCTCGGTTTTGGCTGAGGAAAATGATTTGTCCTGACAGGTCCGTCCGGTTGGAAAGAGTCGGGTTTGGTGTCCACAACCTTCTCCGTGGAGGATTCTGGGGACTCAACCATCACCGGGACTTCTTCTTCTTCAGAAAGCTCAACAAGTTCCAGCAATTCCATGGATTCCAATCCATATTGTTCGGGCAACAATACCCAATTGGGGTCGGATTTAAAATGGACTTTACCATCATCATCCCTGGTGAAAGTCCCGGCATCAGATAGGGTGTAAGGTTCCCCCTTATCAAGGGCATATTTTATAGCATCCACCAGCTCCAGAACACGCTGAACGGCCTCTTGTTCTTCAAGCTCTTCCCCACTTGCAAATACCGAAGCAAGCAAGCCGTCATCTTTACTAAACCCGGCATCAAATCTGACCCCAAATCCTGGTGGATCAATGGTTGTACCAGAGGCTGGAACACCGCCTCCAATTTCCTTAACTTCCAGATTTCCAAAACCTGGCAGGATAATTCGTTTCCTTTCTTCCAGGAGCTGTTTGATGTATTTTCCGATGATCATTTGTGACCTATTGAGAGGTAAAAGTAATCAGTCATTGGAGGATTTCAAAACGAAGTTATCAACCCGATTTTTTATTATCTTCGTACACTGTTCCCGCATTAAACCACCATGAACAAAGAAGAGAAGAATTTCGCATTGATAGGTGTGGCCGGGTACATTGCTGTGAGGCATGTGAAGGCCATCAAAGAGACTGGAAACAAGTTGGTGGCTTCCCTTGATCGCTTCGACAGCGTTGGATTTATGGATGCCTATTTTCCCGAAGCCGATTTCTTTACCGAATTTGAACGTTTTGACAGGCACATCGCCAAATTGAACCGCCAGGGAACAAAGGTGGAATATGTGGGCATCTGCTCCCCCAACTATCTGCACGATTCTCACATCCGTTTTGCCCTGCGAAACGATGCAGATGCCATCTGTGAAAAACCCCTGGTGCTTAACCCATGGAACATCGATGCCCTGAAGGATTACGAGCAGGAGACCGGCCGAAAAGTATGGAACATCCTCCAGCTTCGTCACCACCAGGCTATCCTGGACCTGAAGGAGAAGGTCCGAAGCGGTCCGGCCGATAAGATTTACGACATCGATCTTTCCTATATCACCAGCCGGGGCAACTGGTATCATTACTCCTGGAAAGGGGATATGGAGAAGTCGGGAGGTGTGGCCACCAACATCGGGGTGCACTTCTTTGATATGCTCATATGGATCTTCGGGGATGTGAAGGAGAACAAGGTTCATTTCCTGAAAGAGGACAAAGCTGCAGGTTACCTGGAACTGGAGCGGGCCCGTGTACGCTGGTTCCTGAGCATCGATTATGAGGACATCCCCCAACAGATCAAGACAAATGGACAACGCACCTTCCGTTCCATTACCATTGATGGTGAGGAGATCGAATTCAGCGGAGGTTTCACTGACCTGCATACGGTCTCCTACAAGAAGATCCTGGAAGGAAAGGGGTATGGACTCGAAGCCGCTCGCAAATCAATTCAGACTGTATATACCATTCGCAATACTACCCCCGTTGGTTTAAAGGGCGATTATCATCCCATCATCAAAACCATTATTAATGATTTATAAAGATTTACTAAACGGAAATAAAAAGATGGCCGTCATTGGCCTGGGTTATGTAGGGCTGCCCATAGCCCTGGAATTTGCCAGAAAGATTTCAGTCATTGGTTTTGATATCAAAGCCGAACGGATTGAAATGATGAAAAACAAGGTTGATCCCAGCAATGAATTATCAGAAGAAGATTTTAATGGTTGCGATATTCTGTTCACTTCGAACCTGGAGGACCTCAGGGAAGCTTCATTCTATATTATTGCGGTACCTACTCCCATCGATGTACATAAGAACCCTGATTTAGGTCCTGTGATCTCAGCCACTGAGACTGTAGGGAAAGTGCTGTCTGAGGGGGATTACGTTGTATACGAATCCACAGTTTATCCCGGGTGTACAGAAGAGGACTGTATTCCTTTGCTCAGTAAGATTTCCGGCTTAAAATACATAGACCAATATAAAGTGGGATTTTCTCCTGAACGCATCAATCCTGGTGACCGGGAACATACCCTTACCCGAATTACAAAAGTCACTTCAGGATGTGATCCGGAATCAGCAGAAGAGATTGCCCTTACCTATGAACTCGTCATCGAAGCCGGTGTTCACAGGGCCAGTTCTATAAAAGTGGCAGAGGCAGCCAAGATCATTGAGAATACTCAGAGGGATATTAACATTGCTTTCATGAACGAATTGTCAATGATTTTCAATAAAATGGGAATCAATACCTATGAGGTTCTGGAAGCAGCTGGTACCAAATGGAACTTCCTCAAATTTTTCCCGGGACTGGTGGGAGGTCACTGTATTGGAGTTGATCCCTATTACCTGACCTTCAAGTCTGCCAAATTCGGGCATCATGCCCAGATTATCAATTCCGGCAGTGGTATCAACGATGGCATGGGAGCATACGTGGCGCGGCAGGTCACCCTGAAACTTTCCTCTAACTTTCCAAACCTGAAAGATTGCCGTGTCCTTGTGATGGGTGCCACTTTCAAAGAAAATGTGAGTGATATCAGGAACTCCAAGGTGGCTGATGTGGTTAATGAGTTAAAGGAATTTGGTGTCAAGGTAGATGTGGTGGATCCTCATGCTTCACCGGATGAGATCAGGAAAGAATATGACTTTGAATTGTCAGATTCAGTGAAGGGACCCTACCATGGTATCGTGGTTGCTGTCAATCATCAGGAGTATGCACAATTGGATGAGTCTTATTTTCAGTCTATTACACATCCAGGAGCAGTATTTGCAGACTTGAAAGGGATTTTTAGAAACAAAATATCTACCCTGAATTACTGGAGCCTTTAAATTCTTTTAGCATGCCTACAATACTGGTCACAGGAGGAACCGGATATATTGGATCCCACACAGTGGTTGAGCTGCTAGAAGAGGGAATGGAGGTTGTCATTATTGATAACCTTTCAAACTCCAACCGTGAGGTTCTTGACGGGATATCAGAAATCACCGGAAAGAAACCATACTTTGAAGAGGTCGATCTCAGGGATCGGTCTTCAACCTATGGGGTATTTGAGAAATATCCAGATATAGAGGCCATCATTCATTTTGCCGCATTCAAAGCTGTGGGGGAAAGTGTGGAGAAACCCCTGGCCTATTATGAAAACAACCTGCTATCACTGATCCATCTGCTGGAAGCCATGGAAAGATATGAGGTGACCAAAATGGTATTTTCTTCCTCCTGTACGGTTTATGGTGAACCCGACACTCTTCCTGTCGATGAGGGTGCTCCCATAAAAAAGGCCAATTCACCCTATGGCAATACCAAGCAGATCTGTGAGGAAATTCTACAGGACTCAATAGAATCAAATCCCAAAAATGGTGTAATCTCGTTGCGTTATTTCAATCCCATTGGAGCCCATCCATCGGCAAAGATCGGTGAACTGCCCATCGGAATACCCAATAACCTGGTTCCATTTATCACCCAGACGGCCATTGGCATCAGGGATTACCTCAGTGATCTTTGGAGATGATTACAATACACCCGATGGCTCCGCCATCCGCGATTACATCAATGTGGTCGACCTGTCCAGGGCTCATGTGATTGCCATCAGGCGGTTGCTGGAAAATAAGCAGAAGACTCCCTTCGAAGTATTCAACCTGGGTACCGGAAGAGGACTTTCGGTTTTGGAAATTATTGAAGCATTCGAGAAATCCACCGGGCAAAAACTCAATTATAAAGTGGTGGATCGCCGGGAAGGGGATGTGGAACAGGTATATGCCGATACTGCTTATGCCAACAGCGAACTGGGATGGAAAGCTGAAAAGGGAATTGAGGAAACCCTGCTAAGTGCCTGGAACTGGGAAACCTATTTACAATCAAAAAAAGTTAAATCATGACAACCCTGCTGATCACCGGTGGGGCAGGATTTATTGGATCCCATGTGGTAAGAAAGATGGTTCTGGGATACCCCGATCGCCAGGTTCTCAATCTGGATTCACTCACCTATGCAGGGAATCTGGAGAACCTGAAGGACATTGAAAATCATTCCAATTACCAGTTTATCAAAGGAGATATTGTGGATGCAGCATTCCTGGAAGGACTCTTTGATAAACATCCCATCGATGGTGGTGATCCACCTGGCTGCTGAATCACATGTGGACCGCTCCATTGCAGATCCCATGGCTTTTATTAATACCAATATTGTCGGTACTGTGAACCTGCTGAATGCATGTCGCAATGCCTGGAAACAAATGGATGGAAAGCTGTTTTATCACATCTCCACCGATGAGGTGTATGGCAGCCTGGGAAGTGAAGGATTGTTTACTGAGGAGACAGCATATGATCCGCGAAGTCCATATTCGGCTTCCAAAGCCAGTTCCGACCACCTGGTAAGGGCCTATCATCATACCTACGGTTTGCCGGTGGTAATCTCCAATTGTTCCAACAATTACGGTCCTAACCAGTTTCCTGAAAAATTGATTCCACTGGCCATCAATAACATCCTTCATATGAAACCGATCCCCATTTACGGCAAAGGGGAAAATATCAGGGACTGGCTCTATGTGGAAGACCATGCAGCGGCCATTGATCTGATCTACCCGAAAGGTGTCACGGGACGTACCTACAATATCGGAGGATTAAATGAATGGAAGAATATTGATCTGATCAGGTTGATGTGCCGCATCATGGATGAGAAGCTGGACAGGGACACCAGGTACTTCAGAAGGACTGATCACTTTTGTCAAGGACAGGGCCGGACATGATCTGAGGTATGCCATCGACAGCAGCAGGATCCAGGAGGAACTGGACTGGAAACCGTCTTGCACCTTCGAAGAGGGACTCACAAGGACCATTGATTGGTACCTGGAGAACCAGGAGTGGATGGAGAATCAACATCCGGAGCTTACCAATCTTATTATAACAGGCAATACCGGGATCGCTGATTATTCCACCGTGACCGACTTGGCCAGGTTCCTGGGTTGATCCACATTGCAACCTCGCATCACAGCAATGTGATAGGCGATCAGCTGCAAGTGGTACCACAGATAGGTAAGGACATCAGTGATTCATCTGTTGCAGGAATTTCAATCACATGATCTGCCATTCCACGAATGCTCGGTATCTCCTTCGGTTACAATGGCAATAACGACCCCGTTCCTGGCTTTCACCTCCTGGATATTGCTTACGATCTTTTCGTAGGAGCTGTCCCGGTGGCTATGAAAACCACCGGCATCTTCTCATCGATCAGGGCAATGGGACCATGTTTCATTTCAGCTGCAGGATATCCTTCTGCATGGATGTAGGAGATCTCCTTCAAGCTTCAGGGCACCCTCCAGTGCCACCGGGAAGGAGACTCCCCGGCCCAGGTATAGGGCATTGGTGGCATCTTTATAAATTTCTGCAATCCGCTTGAATTCTTCGTTCTGTTCCAGGATCTTTTCAATTTTCCCAGGAATATCGATTCAACTCTCCAATCAGTTCAGCAAATCGTTCATCGGAGATAAGGCCTTTCTCTTTCCCGATCATCATGGCCATCATGGTCAGAACGGTAACCTGGGCAGTAAATGCTTTGGTGGAGGCCACTCCAATTTCTGTCCCGGCATGGGTATATACTCCGGCATTGGTTTCTCGGGAAATGCTTGATCCAGCCACATTGCAAATACCCAGTACCAGGGCACCTGCATCCTTGGCCAGCTGAATGGCAGCAAGGGTATCGGCAGTTTCACCACTCTGACTGATGGCCAGTACCACATCATCGGGTCCGATCATGGGATTGCGGTAGCGAAATTCCGAAGCATATTCCACCTCCACCGGGATCCGGGCCAGGTCTTCAATCAGGTATTCACCCACCAGTCCGGCATGCCAGGAGGTTCCGCAGGCAATGACCACAATCCGTTTGGCATTGCACCAGCTGATCCTTCACATCATGGAGACCTCCCAGTCTGATTTCATTGGTATCGGGATTGATCCTTCCCCTGAAGGTATCCTGATGGAACGGGGTTGTTCAAAGATCTCTTTGAGCATAAAATGCTCATAACCCTGCTTTTCAATTTCCGAGATACCCAGATCCAGGGTCTGAATATTGACCTTGGTGGCATCGCTGTTCAGATTCTTAAGCACCAGCTCATCCCTCCTGATCAGGGCCATGTCATCATTGTTCAGGTAGATCACCCTGTCGGTATACTCAACAATGGGAGTGGCATCGGAGGCAATAAAATATTCATTGCTGCCCAGTCCAATAACCAGGGGACTGCTTCGTCGGGCTGCAATCATCAGGTTGGGATCTTCCCTGGAAATGACCACCAGTCCATAAGCACCAACCACCTTTTGAAGGGCAAGACCGACTGCCACTTCAACATTTACATCCTGGGTGGTATAGATATATTCGATCAGGTTGGCCAGGACTTCGGTATCGGTTTCGCTGTAAAAACTCATACCCTGATCCATGAGGCTCTTCTTCAGTACCTGCATAGTTTTCAATGATCCCATTATGGATGATGGTAAACAGTCCCTTTTCGGAATGATGCGGATGAGCATTCAGATCACTGGGTTCTCCATGGGTGGCCCATCTGTGTATGACCAATCCCAATAGTGCTCTTTGGTATCCTTTCCCCTTACATGATCTTCCAGTTCAGAGACCTTTCCCTTCTTCTTATAGATGGCTGTATCGCCATTTAGCAGGGCAACTCCAGCTGAATCATAGCCACGGTATTCAAGTCTTTTTAGACCTTTGATAAGAATCGGGTAAGCATCCTGGCTCCCGATGTAGCCAACAATTCCACACATGATTTAATTGAATTAAAGGCTAGATAGATTACATTACAATTTAAGGTACACAATTTCTAACCTTATACGTTTCTTATTGGTAGGAAGGTTACTCCAAAGCTTGGAAATTTCACTGGATTCATGTTCATTTCATCCAGTTGAAGTATGAAATCTATTCTCGGCTTCTACTCCGTCAATCATGGATTGAAAGTGAAGCCCCATGTTGAATCGGTAGGTATAGGTGGTATCGAAGAACATGCCCTTTGATACAGCCTTTTTATACCCTCCAAATCTGAGCTGCCCTGTGATCATTGGCCGATAGTACGTAATAATCATAAATGGGTTCATATGATCCATCCTCAAGAATGGTTCCAATCATGAGTCGGTCTGGCAAATCGTCATACTGAATCCCGCTTTCTTCTTCAGGGACCACCTCAAAAACCAGGGTAGCAGAACTAATGGCTATGGGTTTCTTTGCCATCCATTCCTCTAAGGATTCAAAGGAAAATCTTGTATTCACCCCAGCCATACCCTGTACATAGCAGTAGGGGGATTTTATGCTATCGTTATCGATGATTCCTGAGAGTTAGGTTCCTGAAAAATCGTGTTCAAACATATTAATCTTCTGGCTGAAAAATTGATCAATGGAAAACTGACTCCATTTGTAATCTCTTTCGGCAGTTGAATCGATTTCTGTGCTGTCATTGGCATATTTAAGTGATAGCAGCGAGTTTGCATTGGCCAGATGAATCCTGGCTAAGGTTCCTTCAGGAGAAGTTGATTCAGCTTCAATGTACAATCCATTGAAGTAGTCCTTAAAAATGGAATCGTCTCTGAATAAGGAGGTATCCGATCCCAGTGCAAGGAATTTGTCACGAAAATCCTGATCTTCAATCAGAAAACTCAACATTGGACGCATCTTCCGGCATAATGCTTTTCTGCACCAGGGGAACCGGATTGTATATTCCCTCTGGATTAAAATTGGAATAATAGACCGAATCCCTATAGATCCGTTCGGTAAGTTCATAGACCCGTATGGTGATCCTTGCACTCATATCTCCAACATAATCTTGTATATGAAGGAATAGCATTAGTGAATCAATTTCCATATTGGTACCACTGGTAAATGAAAGGTTGGTGTTGAACTGGGTAATCACTGAAGCCTTGGATCTTCCAACAATGGTGTCGTGCAAATTTCCCAGAAGCATGAGCCTATCCGCATCCAGGATCTCTCCGAAGTGGATATAGGGTCTGCCAGTAATACGGCATATGCATGGATATCAAATATGGTATCATGGAAGAGGATCACATTATCACCCGGAGGCAATAGGTCCTCACCAAGTTCAGTGTCGCTTATCTGACAGGATGAAATAAGTCCGACCATGATCAAGATGATCATATAAACCCACAAATCCTTCTTCTTCATCGAATACGTAACTGATTAATCATTGATGATACTGTCATAGAAAACGGAAAACTCCTCCACATATTTTTCACCATTCACATAATCCAGGTATGGTTTACCCGTTTTTTTCAGCACCTCGGAAACAGAATCCGGAAGATTTGCACTTCCCTGAATCAAGTCCGTCGGAATAGGTGGCAGCAAGACTGACCAGGTCTTTCATAAGTGGGATTCTTTCACCATGGAAACATGATCTGAAGTAACCCCGTCCACCAAAATCTTTTCCGAAAATGATGAATCAAGCGGACGATCAAAACCATTATCATAAAATGAGAAGACCACTTTTGAATCCGCAAATAACGGATCTTCACGGTAGGCTTTCTTAATATACAGTGGTACCAATGAAGTGAACCAACCATGACAATGCACCAGGTCGGGTGACCAGCGCAATTTTCTCACGGTTTCAAGAACACCCCTTGCAAAAAAGATCATCCGCTCGTCATTATCTTCAAAGAACCTACCCTTGTGAATCAGTAACCGTATGCTTCCTGTGAAAATAATCCTCATTATCAATGAAATATACCTGCATTCTGGCAGCTTGAATGGAGGCAACCTTAATGATCAGAGGATGATCGGTATCATCAATAATCAGGTTCATCCCCGACAGGCGAATTACCTCATGCAACTGGTTTCTTCTCTCATTGATATTCCCGTATTTCGGCATAAAAGTCCGGATCTCTTTTCCGGTCTCCTGGATTGCCTGTGGGAGTGTTCTGCCGATAAGGGAAAGTTCCGTTTCGGGTAAATAAGGTGTAATCTCCTGAGAAACAAATAATACCTTTTTACTTTCCATCATGCAAGCCTCTGTTTGAAATCATGCAAATTTACTAAAAATAATTGATTCCATTTTATCTATATTTGCCCTCACTTATTCTGGAATGATAGTTTACAGGACCAAAAAAGATCTGACCAGGCACCTGGATGCCCTGCGCAGTACCAATAAAAGTATCGGTCTTGTTCCCACCATGGGGGCCTTGCATCGGGGTCATGCTTCACTGGTTGAAAAGGCAGCAGATGAGAATGATGCGGTGGTAGTAAGCATCTTTGTTAATCCCTCTCAGTTCAACGATCCCTCTGACCTGGAGAAATATCCAAGAACCCTCGATCAGGATCTGGAACTGCTGCAATCCTTGAATGTTGACCTGGTGTTTGTGCCCTCGATCAAGGAGATGTATCCCGAGGAAGATACTCGGATCTTTCGATCTGGGAGGCCTTGATAAGGTCATGGAGGGTAAACACAGGAAAGGCCATTTCAACGGAGTGGTTCAGATTGTAAGCAAATTGTTTCTGGCTGGTCATACCCACCAGGGCTTACTTTGGACAGAAAGATTTTCAACAACTGGTCATTGTACGGCGTCTGGTTGCAATTACTGAACCTGGACCTGGACATTGTGGCTTGTCCCATCATCCGTGAAGAGGATGGCCTGGCCATGAGCTCAAGAAATATCAGGCTCAACAAGGAAGAGCGCAATTTGGCCCCATTTATTTATATTACCTTAAAACTTGCAAGGGAAAAAAGGGGATCGCTTTCTCCTGATGAAATTAAATCCTGGGTGATCACGCAATTCATGAGATCAATCCCAGATGCAGCTTGAATATTTTGAAATTGTTGAAGATAAAGGACTTAATACATATTGATGATGGGAGGAAAAGGTAAACAAAGTGGGTTGTCTGGCTGTTCAATTAGGTGAGGTTAGACTTATTGATAATCTTATTTTTGATTAACTTTGTAGCGCAAATCAGCTGGTTATGAATATTGAAGTTGTCAAATCGAAAATTCACAGGGTTACGGTTACCGAAGCCGATCTGAATTACATTGGAAGCATTACCATCGATGAAGACCTGATGGATGCCGCCAATCTTATTGAAAATGAGAAGGTTCAGATCGTCAATATCAACAATGGAGAACGTCTGGAAACATATGTAATCACTGGAGAAAGAGGAACGGGTCAGATCTGTATGAACGGACCGGCTGCCCGCAGAGTGGCTGTGGGGGACATCATCATCATCATCTCCTATGCTTCCATGGATTTTGAAGAAGCAAAATTATTTAAACCGGCCCTTATCTTTCCTGACTACAGACTCCAATAAAGTAAATCTGACCCTCGTCTTGAAAAAAACCATATTCCAGATTCTGAAAATCGCCGGATTCCTGGCACTTGGGAATTCTATTGCTCTATTTTGCATTCAGGGGTGTTGCCCTGGATGAGCTTGGAGACACCTTAAGAAAGGCCAATTTCTGGTGGATTGGTCTCTCTCTTTTTTTTGCTTTTCTCAGTTTCTTTTCAAGAGCCCGACGTTGGATGCTGCTGATGGAACCCCTTGGATTTAAACCTTCCTTCAGGAATACCTATCATTCATTGATGATAGGATACCTTTCCAATTATGCACTCCCACGGCTTGGTGAGGTGACCCGTTGTGTAACCCTGGGAAGAAGAGAAAAAATACCGGTGGATTCTCTGATTCGGAACGGTGATCGTGGAGCGTGTGATCGATCTGGCAATGCTGTTTCTGATCATGTTGATCCTGCTGATCAGCTGGATGGAGAAATTTGGTGCATTTTTCAGTGAACAGGTATTTGATCCCATTGAGACAAAAGGTATCTCGACTCTTTTGGAGGTACATTCGTATTCTGGCTCATTGATCTTGGGATGCTTTTCTGGTGATCATCATCCTGGTCTACTTTTTTCGGAAAAAGATTGGGACAATTTGTATTATTGCGAAAGATCAGAGATATCATCCTGGGGATGTTTCGACGGACTGAAGACCATCTTCAAAATGAAACGAAAATGGGAATTTATTATTCCACTCCTTGTTCATCTGGTTTTTCTATATCCTGATGACATGGATGGTGGTTTTTGCACTTGAAGAAACTTCTGGACTCACCTTTATTGATGGCATGTTCTTACTGGTGGTTGGAGGACTGGGCATGTCGGCTCCTGTGACTGCCGGATTCGGGGCATACCATTGGATCACCTCCAGGGGTCTTGTGTTTGTTTATGGTTTCTCCCTGGAACTGGGAAGTGCCTATGCCATCCTTGCCCATGAATCCAATTCTATTCTTACCATTTTGATGGGAGCAGTCTCATACCTGGTTTTGATGGTATGCACGAAGAAAAAAGATCACGTAAAACCAACAGATTAATATGTTAACCTACGAAGATATCATCGGCAAAATTATTACAGTTGAAGAAGCTGAAAAGCTATTTACTCCTGAATTCAGGAAACAGAACCGGATTGTTTTTACCAATGGTTGTTTTGACCTGCTGCACAGGGGACATGTCTATAATTTATCCCGGGCGAGGGAAATGGGGGATCTACTGGTGGTGGGACTAAACGGTGATGCATCGGTATCCAAGCTCAAAGGACCGGGAGACCGGTGAACCAGCAGCAGGCCAGGGCAGAGGTGCTGGCTGCACTGGCCTTTGTTGATTTTGTAATCATCTTTTCCGAAGATAACCCACTGAATCTGCTCCACGCTGTCAAGCCCCATATCCTGGTGAAAGGAGGTGACTATGAAATGGAAGAAGTTGTTGGATACATGGAAGTATCCTCATGGGGCGGCAGGGTCGAAATCATTCCCCTTCTGGAGGGATACTCCACCAGTTCTATCATCAAAAAGTCAACCTGAACAGGATTGGTTTGGTTTGATTAACTTTATGTCAATTCAATCTGGAAATGGCAAAATCGAAATCAGTATACGTCTGTCAGAATTGTGGTGCTGATTCTGCCAAATGGATGGGCAGGTGCAATGCCTGCGGCCAGTGGAATACCTATGTGGAACAACGGATACCACAAGGTCCGGTCCGGTCCTACAGTCAGGAAAAAGGCGCATATGTCAGTCCCTCAAAAGTCTGGATGAGGTGCAATCTGACCAGGTTACCAGGATCGACCTTGAAGAACGGGGAATTCAACCGGGTGCTGGGTGGTGGTATCGTACCCGGATCCTGATTCTGATCGGGGGAGAACCAGGCATCGGGAAATCTACCCTTGCCCTCCAGGTAGCACTCAAAATAGATAAAAACACCCTCTATATTTCCGGTGAAGAGAGTCCCCAACAACTTAAAATGAGGGCAGACAGGCTGGGTGGTGACAACGGGCGATGCCAGGTGTTGGCCGAGACCAGTCTTCAGGCTATCATCACCCAGGTACAACAATTAAAACCACAACTGCTGATTATCGATTCCATCCAGACCCTTTATTCGGAAGCCATCGAATCAGCAGCCGGGAACCATCTCGCAGGTTCGGGATTGTGCAGCCCAACTTCTGAAGGTGGCTAAAGAAACACATATGCCTGTGATTCTCATCGGGCACATTACCAAGGAAGGCAGCCTTGCAGGACCCAAGGTACTGGAACATATTGTGGATACTGTGCTCCAGTTTGAAGGGGATTCACACCACCTGTACCGGATCCTTCGATCCAGCAAGAACCGGTTTGGATCCACTTCCGAAATCGGTGTATTTGAAATGACCGGAGAAGGATTGCGAGAAATCCTCAATCCTTCAGAATTGCTGATCAATCAGCAACCTGCCGACCTGAGCGGATCGGCCATTGCTGCCAATGTGGAAGGGATCCGGCCCATCCTGATCGAGGTCCAGGCCCTGGTCAGCACTGCCGTATATGGAACTCCACAGCGAACTTCCACCGGATTCGATACCCGGCGACTGAGTATGTTGCTGGCAGTGCTTGAGAAAACGAGCCAATTTCAAACTGGCCAGCAAAGATGTCTTTATTAACATTGCCGGGGGACTCCGGGTAGACGATCCAGCCATTGACCTGGCTGTAATCTCGGCCATTCTCTCCTCCACCGTGGATATTCCGGTGGACCCATTTACCTGTTTTGCAGGGGAGGTGGGACTTTCAGGGGAGATCCGTCCGGTGAACAGGATTGAACAACGCCTGGGAGAAGCTGATAAGCTGGGAATGAAACGTATCCTTATGCCAGCATTTAACAGGAAAAGAATCGATCCTGCCAGGTTCAACCTGGAGATTGTGGAAGTGAAAAGGGTACAGGAGATTCCCAAATACCTGTTTGGCTGATGACCGATTCCAGCCACATGGATCTGCCCCTGTTCAGGGATGGATTTACAGCCCGAGATTCTACACCTTATCCGGTTCAGGTCCCGGAAATAAAATCAGGAGCAGAATACTATTTTGAAACCGACAGTGGCCTCAGGTATCAGGTGCTATTTGCCAAGAAAAAAGAGTAGTTACCTGGAGAATATTGTAAATTTCAGTGTGCTCAGTGAGGAGTTTGAAGATGAATACAGTGAAACAAACCGGGGTGAAATCTACAGGGTGATTGCCACGGTGGTCGAAATCATTCGTATCTATCACAACCACCATGCTTACTCAACCAGTTATGAGTTCAGTGGAGAATTTAAAGAAGGCAATGATAACCGGGAGACCAGCATTCGCACCCTGCTTTATTACCGCAAAGCAAAGGAGATCATGCATCCCGCCTGGGACATTGAGATCAAAGGAAACAAGGTGGTGGTGCGCCGAGAAAAACTGCAGAAGATACACCTAAAAATCGTCGTATTCACTGGTGCTGCTGGTCTCCATGATATTCGGACAATCCATATCCACGATAAAAATCCAGGGGCTTCTCAAAATCATCCTCCTGAGTAATATTCAGGGTGGAATCGGCATATACCCGCTTAAGAAATTCTGCATAAATGGGCAGTGACATGTTACCGCCTGCCCCCATTCCCAGCATATCAAAGTGAATGGAACGGTCCTCTCCTCCAACCCAGGCAGCGGCAGTCAGATTCGGAGCCAGTCCAATGAACCAGCCATCGCTCTGGTTCTGAGTGGTTCCTGTCTTTCCTGCAAGTTCACCGGTAAACTCATAGAACCACCTGAGCCGGTTGGCTGTACCCGAATAGAAATCACCCTTGTACCGGCCAGTCATATCCACCACATTTCTAAGCAGAGAAAGCATCAGATAGGCTGTTTCCATACTAATGGCCTCGTTTTCGGCTGGATGAAAGGTTGAGATCACATTGCCATACCGGTCTTCAATGCGTGAAACATAGGTGGGACTTACATAGATACCCCGGTTGGAGAAAGTATTAAATGCCCCCACCATCTCCTCCAGTGAGATATCCGATGGACCGTAAATCATACTGGGAACTGGATCGATATAGGAGGTTACTCCCATTTTGCGCATGAGATTGATCACATTCTCAGGATTAAAATTCTTAAATAACCAGGCAGAAACCCAGTTGTGGGAATTGGCCAGTCCCCATTTCAGGGAGACCATTTTACCCGCAAACCTATTGGGTGCAGGTGCAGTGGGGGTGTATGTAGTATCCTTATTATCAATGATATTTGGAAATGTAATTGGAACCAGGGGGATCATATCACATGGTGAGTAATTCTCCTGCATGGCCAGCAAATAGAGGAATGGTTTGATGGTTGAGCCCACCTGCCTTCGTGCCCTGGTATACATGCTCATACTGAAAAT
Source organism: uncultured Bacteroidales bacterium (assembly GCA_963710385.1). Classification (GTDB taxonomy): domain Bacteria; phylum Bacteroidota; class Bacteroidia; order Bacteroidales. Next base: position 100,689 of record CAVQAB010000024.1, read on the forward strand.
AGCGGTAATTGTGTCCTCCCACAAAGGCCTTCACCTGACCCGTGGATGGCTCCATGGCCATGAATCCGGCCCGAAGGATATGTTTCATGTACCTGATGGAATCCATGGGTGTCATCACTGTATCGATGGGCCCATTCCATGAAAATACTTGCATGGGAACAGGTTGGTCAAATGCGTAGAGGATGGAATCCCAGGAGGTTCCCCTGGCAGCCATTACCTTATACCTGTCGGTCCACCTTACTGAGCGGTGAAGGATCAACTCTGATCTCCTCTCTTGAAATATCTTCAAAGGGAGCATTTGACCGTCCCTTCTTTTCCTTGAAAAATTCAGGTTGAAGATAATCCCTCATCTGAACCTCCACGGCCTCCTCGGCATACTTCTGCATCTTGTAATTAATGGTGGTATAAATCTTCAGACCATCACTGTAAAGGTTATACTGGGTGCCGTCGGGTTTGAAATTCTTGTTGATCCACCCGTAGAGCCTGTCATTGGACCATCTCAGTGAATCTCGTCTGTAACGCTCCCAGGCCAGAATTCCTGCATTTTTGGAGGGAGGCTCCGGTTTGGTCTTGTTCATGAATCCTGCCAGAAAGGTTCGAAAATGCTTGGCATGTCCTGTGAGGTGACTTGCCAGGTTATAGTCCACACTGATGGGAAGCTGTTTCGCTGAATCGGCCACATCCTGATCAAGTATATCCGTACTTCTCCATCTGGCTGATAACAATATTCCTTCGTCCCAATGAACGCTCCGGATTAATTCTCGGATTATAGGCTGTGGGAGCTTTAAGCATTCCCACCAGGACGGCTGACTCTTCAAGTTTCAGCGAATCAGGTGTTGAATTAAAAAAGGTCCTGGATGCCGATTTTATTCCCACAATAGATTCACCTCCGAAAGCAACTGTATTGAGGTACATGGTGAGGATCTCATTCTTGGTATAACTACGCTCCAGTCTCACACCTGTATTCCACTCCTTGAGTTTATTTATAGTCAGGTGGGCAGCTTTACCAATTTTGGAACGCCGGATGGTAGTATCCCTGGGAAACAGGTTTTTTGCCAGCTGTTGTGATATGGTACTCCCGCCTCCTTCATTCTGACCCAGCAATACGGAAAACACCAGCACCCTTGAGAGGCTTCGCAGATCGATTCCCGAATGCCTGTAATATCTTACATCTTCAGTGGCTATGAGTGCATCAACCAGATAGGGTGAGAGGTCTTCATAATTCACAAACGTTCGGTTCTCTACAAAATACTTACCCAGGAGCTCATTATCCTCCGTGATTAGCTCCGAAGCCAGATTGGTCTGAGGATTCTCCAATTGGGCAAATTCGGGCATGTATCCCATCTTTCCATGACCTATTAATAACATGATTACAATGAACAATAACACGGGTAGCGTGTATAGAGACCATAGAATGATTAAATATTTTGTAGTTTTGCCGGGTTTCTGAGCCATGGACAGCCTTATTTGCGTCAAAAATAGTAATTATTTATATCAATAATTTTGAAGGTGGAAGTTCATTTAATTTATTTTGTGATCAGTTTATTAACGAGGGAGTATTAAAAAAATGATAGAGAATCTGGTAATTGTCGAGTCTCCTGCGAAAGCAAAAACCATTGAACGGTTTCTGGGGAAAGCCTACACAGTCAAATCAAGTTTCGGACATATCCGGGATCTCGCCAAGAAAAACCTGGGGATCAATGTTGAGGAGGGATTTGCACCACAATACATTGTCCCAACCGACAAAAAGAAAGTAGTCAAGGAGTTAAAGGAATTGGCCAAAAAATCTGAAATGGTCTGGCTGGCCACTGATGAGGACCGGGAAGGAGAAGCCATTGCCTGGCATCTCTTTGAGGAACTGGCACTGGATAAAGATAAAACCCGCAGGATTGTATTTCACGAGATCACAAAAGATGCCATCCTGAATGCCCTTGAAAATCCGCGTTTCATAGACACCAATCTGGTAAATGCACAGCAAGCACGCAGGGTGCTGGACCGGTTGGTGGGATTTGAACTTTCTCCCCTGCTCTGGAAAAAAGTTAAACCTTCCTTATCAGCCGGAAGGGTTCAATCCGTATCCGTAAAACTGATTGTAGAAAAAGAACGTGAAATCCAGAATTTCTCCCCTAAAAAGTATTTCCGGGTCCAGGGGAAATTCAACGTCCCCGATGGGAAAGGAGGATGGACCCTTCTTAAGGCCGATCTTTCCAAGCGCTTTGATAATCTGAACGATGCCAGGGAATTTCTTTCAAAATGTGAAAACAGCGATTTCACAGCTGAAAGCATCGAAAAGAAGCCTCTAAAAAAATCACCTGCTCCCCCGTTTACAACTTCAACCCTGCAACAGGAAGCAAGCAGGAAGCTTGGCTTTTCTGTGAACCAGACCATGTCAGTGGCACAGCGTCTTTACGAATCGGGGAAAATCACGTATATGAGAACCGATTCGGTTAATCTTTCCAAACTTGCCATTGGCAGTGCCGCAGGAAAGATTCGTGATTCATTTGGGGAGGAGTATTTAAAATCGAGAAACTTTACCACCAAGGCAAAAGGAGCCCAGGAGGCTCATGAAGCCATTCGGCCCACCTACATGGATCAATCCACTGTAGAGGGCAGCAGGGCTGAACAGCGGTTGTATGAGCTGATTTGGAAAAGGACCCTTGCCTCACAAATGAGTGAAGCACAACTTGAAAAGACCATCATAACTATTGTTGTATCGGGTGCTCCGGAACGATTCATTGCCACGGGAGAGGTTTTAAAATTCGACGGTTTCCTCAAAGTTTATATGGAATCCTCCGATGATGAACAGGAAGAAGAAACCCGGGGCCTGCTACCTCCTGTAAAGGTACAGGACCGGCTGAACAGGGAAGAAATAGAAGCCATTGAAAAGTCAACATTGCAACCTGCAAGGTATACAGAAGCCAGTCTGGTCAAGAAAATGGAGGAGCTTGGGATTGGCCGACCCTCCACCTATGCACCCACCATATCCACCATTCAGCAGCGGGAATATGTTGTCAAGGAGGACCGAACCGGTAATACCCGTGAAATGATTCGGTTGTTGCTGAAGGGTGATTCAATTTCACAAGAGGTGATCCCGGAGAAATATGGGTATGAGAAAGGCAAACTGTTCCCTACTGATATTGGAATCATTGTCAACGATTTTCTGGAGCAATATTTTCAGAACATCATGAATTTCAATTTTACAGCATCTGTTGAAAAAGAGTTTGATGAGATTGCCATTGGAAACCTCAACTGGCCCAAAATGATTGAGCGTTTTTACAATCCGTTTCACACAAAGGTGGATTCGGCAACCCAGACATCAGAGACGATCAAAAGGTGAGAAAATTTTGGGGAATGAACCAGAATCGGGAAAGCCGGTGAGCGTTAAAATTGGACGGTTCGGACCCATTGCTCAAATTGGCGAAGCCAGCGATGAGGAGAAACCGCGGTTTGCAAGCCTTCTAAAAGGTCAGAGTCTTGAAACCATTACCCTGGAGGATGCGCTGGACCTTTTCCGACTTCCCAATACCATCGGAAAATACGAAGAGGAAGATGTGGTCATCGGTGTAGGGAAATACGGACCTTATGTTCGTCATAGTTCTAAATTCTACAGCCTTAGCAATACCGATGATCCTTATACCATATCGCTGGAGCGAGCAATAGAGATCATCCTGGCTAAACGTTCAGAGCAGGAGAACCGGAACATCAAGCAGTTTGATGAGGAACCTGAACTGTTAATACTAAAAGGCCGTTATGGACCCTATATATCTTTTAAAAAGAAGAATTACCGGATCCCCAAAAGCAGTAAGCCCGAAGAGCTAACCCTTGAGGAGTGTCGTGAGATCATAGAAAAGGGGAACTCCCGGACAAAAAAGTGAAACGCTAAATCGCGCACCCCATGGACCTAAATGGTTATTTTGATCCCGTTAGTTTAGAAAGGCCCGAATTTGAAATCCTGGATGACAACGAATCATTCAGTCACCACATTTCGGTTCATACTCCTGATCTTCCCGTTCGTGAACTTGATAAGCACCAGGTAGTCATCCTTGGTGTTCCGGAGGATTCCAACGGATTTATTAAAGGGAGTAAAGATGCTCCTGATCAGGTCAGGAGCAAACTATACCAACTTAGGAAGATTAGCAAAAACCTCAGGATCTATGACCTGGGAAACATCAAAAAAGGCAGCTCTGTAAATGATACTTATTATGCAGTGAGGGATGTGCTCCTTGAACTGTGGGATCGCGACATAATTACGATTATCCTTGGCGGATCTCAAGACCTTAGCCGTGGCGTTTTCCTGGCCATGGAAAAACAGGTGGGCCTTCACCAGATACTCACCATTGACTCTATGTTGGATTTTTCAGGAACCTCAAACGAGGTACATAGCCGAAGCTATTTGAACCAGATACTTGATCCATCAGTCAGGGATCGTTTCAGTTTTACTAATTTGGGACACCAGTCTTACTTTGTATCCGAAAACCAGCTTGAGCAGCTTGAGAAATCTTATCTGGAAAGCATTCGGCTTGGAGAAGCCCGAAAAGAGATAAAGCGCACCGAGCCCTTAATCCGTGATTCAGAATTTATAGGTGTGGATATGTGTGCTGTCAGACATGCCGATGCACCAGGATCATCCACCCCATCACCCAATGGATTCTTCGGTGATGAACTTTGTCAGATCACTCGCTATGCCGGCCTTAGTGAACATGTGAATACCATGGGATTTTTCGAGTTTAATCCATCCTTTGACATGAATGGGCAAACAGCCCATCTCACTGCCCAGGCCGCATGGTATTTTATGGAGGGTATTTCTCACCGTATCCGTGAAAATCCAGTGGAAACTCCAGAACACATTAAGAAGTTCATTGTCAACCTGAATGCGGCCGGACATGACATTATTTTCCATAAAAGTACCCTGTCTGAAAGATGGTGGATGGAAATTCCTGTAAAGAATCCTGTCTCAGGCTATAACTTTTTTGTCTCATGTTCGTATGAGGATTACCAGCAGGCCTGTAATCAGGAGATTCCGGACCGTTGGTGGCGTTTTCTGCACAGGTTGGGTAATGAAATGGAATAATTAACGTTAAATAACCAGGCTTAAAGGTTTTTTCAGCAATTAATAGGCGGACAAAAATCAGGTGGGGTTATAAACATTCTAGTGTTAATAAAGTTTGCGTCAAAGAACTATTTTTACTTAATTTAACATGGCATTAAAAGCTGGAAAAATAGAGGCTTGCGGTGAGTTTTCAGGACGAATGAATAGACTGGTTGTCATATTAATTTTAGGAGTTGTTTCTCTGAACCTTCGGGCCCAGCAGGACCCGAAATTCAGTCAGAATATGTTCCTGGCTCCCTATTACAATCCCGGGGCTGTTGGGAGCGCCGACAAGATCTGCCTTGGAGCAGCTTTTCAGTAACCAGTGGACCGGCCTTCCAGATGCACCTGTAACCACCATTTTCACAGCCCATATGCCTGTCAATTTATTGGGAAGGAGACACGGTATCGGTGTGAACCTGATGAATGATAACCTGGCTTTTAACAATGATTTTCTTTTCAGTGCTTCTTATGCCTTCAGGATCGATGTGGGCCTGGGTAGTCTTGGCATTGGAGCAAATGTAGGACTTGCCAACCAGTCACTCACTCCCACATGGAATGGCGCAGACATCATCACTCCCGATTCCGACGATGCCATCCCAAAGAATGGGGGAAGTGTATTTGGATTTGACATGGGCCTTGGAGTGTTTTATAATACAGACAACCTCTATGTGGGTGTTTCAACCTCCCACCTGAATCAGACCTCCTTTGATTTCCCGGAAGAGGTTGCTGAAGCTAAGTTGATCAGGCATTATTATCTAATGGCTGGATATAACATACAACTTACCCAATCCAATGTTTGAAATCATGCCTTCATTGATGGTTCAAACAGACGGAAGATCCAACCTGGTTTATTTGAATACAAACTTGAGATACAATAAAAAGTTCTGGGGAGGAGTTTCTTATTCAGTTGGAGGTGCATTAACAGCACTTTTTGGGATAGAATTGATGAATGGGATTAAGATCGGATACTCATATGATTTCGAACTTTCTCCCCTTCTGAAATACAATAGCGGGTCTCATGAAGTTACTGTTCGATATTGCTTCGATCTCAGTGTTGACAAGAGTCCGCAAAAGTATAAGAGTATAAGATTTTTGTAAAATTTACCTATATTTAAATTGTTTTTTATAATTTAATCAATTGGTAAAACGTTGGTTTTTGCATCATTTAAGCGTTTAGCTATGAAACGAATAGTTATTTTAGTTTTTATCGCGGTTCTCATCGGAAGTTGTAGTTCATACAACAGTGGTGAGCTCGTCGGAGTTGAGGGTAGAAAAGCGTATGCTGAACCTGATCCATTTGGTATGGTACCAATTCCCAACAGGTTCTTTTGTGATGGGGCCCAGTGACCAGGATGTGACCTGGACCCAGAATACAATGACCAGGACGGTTGCAGTAGACGCATTCTGGATGGATGAAACAGAAATTACTAACAATGAATACCGTCAGTATGTTTATTGGATTCGTGACTCCATTATCAGAAAAGAACTTGCCATCCAGGGGATAGAAGATTTTCAGAAGAAGGATGATGAGGGTCAGCCCTTGGAGGATTGGGAAGGAGATCCCATCATTGACTGGAGGGCTTCCCTGGATCCCTCAAAGGACAAAGAGGGTAATATCGGTCAGATTATTGAAGACCTTGGCATCTATTACATCGGAGCAGACCGTCTCTCACAGGTTACCAGAGAGATCAACGTCACCAAGCTTATCTATAATTACTATTGGGTAGATCTGGTTCAGGCTTCAAAATCAACCAATCGTTTCCGTTTGGATTATTCAGGTGGAAGTGTTGATCCTGTAGTAACATACGATGGAGTTGTGACCAGGCCCAACGGCCAGCAGGAGGATATTACAAGCAGGGCTTCATTTGTGAACAAGGATTGGGTACTCGTTTATCCGGACACACTTGGTTTGGATTCGTGATTTTACCTATTCCTACAATGAACCAATGGCCAATATGTACTTTCAGCTCACCCTCATACGACAATTATCCTGTAGTGGGAATCACACTGGAAACAGGCCAATGCTTTTTGTATTTGGAGAACCAACTTATCTGAACTAGGCCCTGATCAGGATGGTCAACCCATTGTTCAGAATTACAGACTTCCTATTGAAGCTGAATGGGAATATGCCGCCAGAGGTAATCTTGATCACAGCATGTATCCCTGGGGTGGCGTTTACCTGAGAAATAAACTGGGTTGTTTTATTGCCAATTTCAAACCTTTGCGAGGTAACTATACCGACGATGGATCCATGTATCCTGCAAGGGTAGGTTATTATGGAGTTCCCAATGAATTCGGTCTTTATGATATGGCAGGAAATGTGGCTGAATGGACCATCACCGCTTATGATCCATCAGCATATGTATTTTCACATGATATGAACCCTTATTACAATTACAATGCAAAACCTGATGATCCACCAGTAATGAAGCGGAAGGTGATCAGGGGTGGATCCTGGAAAGATATTGCTCGTTATCTCCAGGTCAGCTACCCGCGATTATGAATATCAGGACACTGCAAAATCTTACATTGGTTTCAGATGTGTACGTTCATATTTAGGTGATCAATAATTAAATATTTTATATAATGGGAATTACAGAAATAGTTCAAAGTTCGGGCTGGAAGAGTTTTACAGCTAAACTATATGGTTTTGGAGCCTCTATTGTAATTATTGGTGCTCTTGTTAAAGATCAGCACTGGCCAGGGTGCAGGTATTGCCTTGCCTCTTGGTTTGCTCATCGAGGCAGTTATCTTCTTCTTTTCAGCGTTCGAACCACTTCACGAAGAGCTTGACTGGACACTGGTTTACCCCGAACTGGCTGGGATGTCCGATCCGGATGAAATTGATGAATACAAGGAACAAGCCATTGCCGACCGGAATGTGGGTCTGCAAAAATTTGATGAACTATTCCAGCAATCCCAGATCAACGCAGAGGATGTCCGCAGTTTGGGTAAACATCTGAATACGATTTCAACTACCACAGAGACCATAGGTGATATTACCACTGCTTCACTGGCTACCAAAGAGTATTTTGACAAGATGGGATCGGCTGCCCAGAACATGGACAATGTAGCCACTGCATATGGCACCAATACTGGTGACCTTAATGAATCTGTGAATAACCTGGCCCAATCTTATAAAAATACAGCCTCTCTGATTGACCAGAAAGGCAAGGACATTGCAGATAAATTTGCCTGCTTCAAGTGCCAACCTGACCGCCACCTATGAAGCCATGTCGGGAGAGGTCAAGCAGGAACATACCAACATTTCTCAAAGCCAGAAGCAATTCAATAACCAGCTTGAATCACTAAATAAGAATCTTATTGAATTGAATACTTCTTATTCTGAACAGGTAAAGGGCAGCAAGGACCACCTTCAGGGAACTGCCGGCGTTTACAAAGGATTGAATGAGATGATCACCAGTCTACAGGCCTCCGTTGAAGAGACCCAGAAATATAAGAGCGAAATCGTAAAACTCAGCGAAAGCCTTTCTGAACTGAATAATGTTTACGGCAACATGCTCTCTGCAATGAGCATCAGAAAGAAGTAATTAACCTTTAATCCTGATCCATGGGACACGGTAAAGAAACACCGAGACAAAAGATGATCGGTATGATGTATTTGGTGCTGACAGCCATGCTGGCACTGAATGTATCAAAAGAGGTGCTGGATGCATTTGTACTGGTGGATGATGGGCTGGTCATAACCACCGAAAATTTTGCTGCCAAGAATGAGGGTATGTATAATCAGTTTTCAGACGGCGTATTTACAGAATCCCGAAAAAGTAGGCGATTGGAAAGACAAGGCAGATGAAGTTCAAATCCGGTCCGATGAGTTGTATCGAATTTATTAATCAATGCAAAGTTGAAATTGTCGAGCAGAAAGATGAGGATGCCATTCATGAAGGTGAGGTTCATCTTGCTGAAGTAAAAATCAAAGACAATACCGACTATGGGGCTGAAATTATGATTGTGAAAAATCGGGGAACGGAGCTGAAAGCGAAAAATGATTGAGTATCGTGAATTTCTGTTGGCTATGATTGACGATAAAGAGAAATATGCCACCACCGTTGAAGCCATCGAAGGCAATCTGAGTACTGAAATACCTGAAGGATTCAACACATGGTGCCAAAAAAGGGGTGACACCCACCTGGGAATCCACCTATTTTGAATTCCTTCCTCTGGCCTCGGTCGTTACACTGCTTGTCCAAAATGCAGGCCGATGTCCGGAATGTTGAAGCCGAGATGCTCAATTTTCTTCTTGGCCAGATTGGTGCCGGGGATATCAATGTGAACGCGCTGGAAGCAGTTGTGCATTCCAAACTCCAATTATGTATTCAGGGGACAGGAGTACAGGGCCGAAGATATTCCTTGCTGCCTATGACTCCACACAAATGCCCGAGGTAGTACTTTCTGATGGCACCATGCTTGATGTTGAATCCGGAAAAGGTATTTATACTTCTACCTCCAATACCACTGGTATCCGGAGGTGGGGCGGTACCATCCAGCTCGAAAATGACGGCAATGTGATCAGCCGTGACTTTCAAGCCGAATATGAAGTGGCTGAAGCCAATGCAACCATCTCCGCCACAGGAATGAATGTGTTTTACAGGGGTATTTCCAATCCGGTGGAGATCTCAGCAGGAGGAGTGACTGAAAGTGCAGTGGAAGCAAGAATATCCACAGGCAGTATCACCAGGGTACGTCCCGGCGAATACGTGGTTCGACCTGGTGTACAGGGCAACAAAGCAACGGTAAGTGTATATGCTTCAGTGGATGGATCCAGAAGGTTAATGAACCGGATGGATTTCAGGGTATTTAACCTTCCTACTCCTGATGCAAGGGTAGAAGGTGTAAGAGGTTCAGAAGGTAATCTCTCAGTCGGAAGGCTTTCCCAGTTGCAGGTAGTAGAAGCCGAAGCGGAAGACTTTGTGTTTGAAGTTGAATACAAAGTTCAGTCTTTCGAAGTGGCATTTCAGGGACAAGGAAACATCTGGAGTTCCATGCGATCCGACAGCGAACGCTTTACCTCCGAGCAGAAAAACTTATTTCGCGCGTTGAGAAGCGGACAGCGAATTATGATTGAGAAAATTAAAGCAACAGGACCTGACGGAGTACTCAGGACCTTGAATAACATTACCATAACAGTTATTTAAGATGAAGGCAACAAAGATTATTATAGGAACAGCAGTGGTTGCGATGGGGCTCATCTCTCTGTCCGCGCAAAATGTGAATACATCTATTACGCCTGGAGGTGTACCAGCAATCGCAACATATGCGCCCAGTACAAATGTTTACATAACAGAAACAATCATCCCTGAAAAAAAACCTGTCCCCTACAGCTATATTCGGGAGGCAGATGTAATGTGGAGTAAGGATGTCTGGCGTGCCATTGACCTCCGTCACCGTCAAAACATGCCGTTGCGTTATCCCACGGAAGGATCTATGAGTGGTGGTGATAGGTACAGCCTCTTCGGATTATTGATGGAAGGAATTAAATCTGAAGAAATTACACCTTATTTTTATAATCCCCTCATAGGCTGGAAAGACCCGTTTGCCAAAACCACCACCCTTGAGGAGATATACAATGCAACAGGTGGTGAACCCGTCTATGATGATGAAGGCAACGTTCTCAGGATTCAACAGAGAACCGTTGGCATTATGCAGTTTCAGCTGCAGGAAGAGTGGTATTTTGACAAGAAGCATTCCGTGATGAAAGTGCGTATTGTTGCATTAGCTCCTGTCTATTATAGTTATTTCGACGAATTTGGGGATCCCCTGCCTGCGCCCAGAAGGACCATCCCATTTGTGGTGCATTTCCCGCAGTGTCGCAGACTGTTTGCCACCAATGCGATCTATAATCCGAACAATGATGCCCAGGCCATTTCATTCGATGATCTCTTTTTTCAACGTCGTTTTTCCAGTACTATTATTGGTGAGTCCAATGTATTTGGAAACCGGCAGCTTACAGACTACAAATTGGGACAGGATGTACTGTTAGAGGCAGAACGGATCAGAAATGACCTCTTCATCATGGAACATGACCTCTGGGAGTTTTAACTGTCAACTCAACAAAAAAATCAAAGCCGTGTCTATTTGGATGCGGTTTTTTTTTTGGCTTTTCATACTTTTATAAATGGGTATATAAAAGTGCCTCGGGAAAAATATGAAAACACAAGAAACAAACACAAGAAGAGTAGCCATCAAAGGTATTCTGGTCACTGCTGCTGCCTGGTTAGGATTTAGGGAACTTAAAGCCGAATCCAGTGCGAACAAAACCATGAAGAAAATAAACAGTGGCGTCATTCGATCCGATGATTTGCCTCTCTTTTCCAGTGCAGTAACTTATGGGAATCTGGTGTTTCTCTCAGGAAAAGGAGCCCATTTTGACGGAGACATCAAAGCACAAACAGAGCATGTCCTCAATGAAATTGATATAGAATTGAGGAAAAATGGGTCATCCATGGATAAAGTGCTAAAAGTTAACGTATACCTTCATGATCTTGAAGATTTTCAAGCCATGAATGAAGTATACCGGGGAAAGTTTGGGGATCAACCACCGGTTCGTACCACCATTGCCGCATATGGAGGTATCCCGGGCGGTTCTTTGGTAGAGATTGATTGTATTGCCGCATTGGAGTAGCTTACATCATCTCGTCTCCAATCTCTGTCCTGATCTCGTTAACAAATTGTTTTATTTTCTGTTCTTCTTCTCTTCTGCAGATGAGGATGATGTTTTCATTTTGAACCACAATGTAATCCTTAAGCCCCTGAAGGACAACGAGCTTATCATCCTGAACATTTACAATATTACCGGAGGATTCATACATGAAAATATGTTTGCCGGTTACAGAATTCTTCTTTTCATCTTTTGACAGTTGCTCGTAGAGTGATCCCCAGGTGCCCAGATCGGACCAACCAAAATCCGAAATAAGGACATACACATTATCTGCCTTTTCCATGACTCCGTAGTCGATGCTGATATTGCGGCACCTGCCATAGGTCTTCTCAATGAATTCATGCTCCTCGCCTGTTCCATATAATCCCTCTCCCTCCTTAAAAAGAGAGTGGATCTCCGGAAGGTATGTTTCAAATGAATGCATGATGGTTTTCAAGGACCAAAAAAAGATCCCGGCATTCCAGTAAAAATCACCACTGTTAAGAAACACCTTTGCCATTTTCAGGTCAGGTTTTTCTGTAAAGGTTTTTACCTTCCTTAAACCGGTAGTCGCATAACCAACAACCTTCTTTTGGATGGGACTGGATATATCCATACCCTGTTTCGGGTCGGCTGGGAACAATGCCCATGGTAAGCAACGCATCATTGGAGTCAACAAAATCCAGACCCTGTTTCACTGAACGAAGAAATTCTTCCTCCTTCACAATCAGATGATCTGAAGGGGCCACCACAATTTTGGCATCCGGATTCTTCTGAAGTATTCTAAAATTGGCATAATCAATACAGGGCGCAGTATTCCTGCGACAGGGCTCCAATAGAATATTCTCCACCGGTAAGTCTGGCAATTGCTCACTAATAATCTCTTTGTATTCAAGGTTGCTCACAATAAATATCTGATCAGCCGGCATGATCTGACTGAACCTGTCAAAGGTTTGCTGCAAAAGGGTTCTGCCTGTTCCCAGGATATCGAGGAACTGCTTGGGACGTTGGGTTTTACTAAGGGGCCAGAATCGGCTACCGATTCCACCAGCCATGATTACACAATAATTGTTTTTATCCATTATTCTCTGTAATGCTACCTATACAATAAATATAGCTGGTTTTTAATAAACACTCTGTTCTTAAGGGATGTTTTATACAATATATTGATATATTCATGTGCTGAATATATCCTGATGGATAAATGCGCCTCCTGGAACAAATAGGCATCTACTTTCTACTCATGAAAAGGACCTTTAGCAGGCCGGAAAAATATTCTGTCCTCTACCGGCAAACCATGCGTGAGATCGAAAAGGTGGGAATTAACTCTTTCCCCATTGTGGTGATCATCTCTCTCTTTGTAGGAGCTGTAATCACCATTCAAACCAACTTTAATATTGAAAATCCACTGCTTCCCAGGTATCTTGTTGGTGTCACTGTACGGGATTCACTGCTACTGGAATTCTCATCCACCATGGTGGCGCTGATCCTGGCCGGAAAGGTGGGATCCAGTATCGCATCAGAACTGGGTATGATGCGGATCACCGAACAGATCGATGCCCTGGAGGTCATGGGGATCAATTCTGCTTCTTTCCTTATTCTGCCCAAGATCATTGCCGCAGTACTTTTTTTTCCCATCCTGTGCCTGTTGAGCATGATGGTGGGCCTTGCCGGTGGATACCTCTCCTGTGTTATTGGCCAATGTGATGCCTCCTTCGGAGTATATCTACGGCATTCAATATGCCTTTTACCCCTATTATATCAGCTATGCCATGACCAAAACAGCGTTTTATGCCATCATTATCACCTCTGTCTCATCCTACTTTGGATACAATGTGAAGGGCGGAGCCGTGGAGGTGGGCAAATCCAGTACAAGGCAGTGGTTCAGAGCAGTGTACTGATCCTTCTGGCCAACCTCATTCTCACCAGAACCATCCTGCAATGATCGAGGTAAAAAACCTATATAAAAGTTATGACGGAGATTTTGTGCTCAATGATGTGAGTGTGAAATTTGAACAGGGAAAATGCAACCTGATCATTGGCCGAAGTGGATCAGGAAAAACTGTATTGCTCAAATCAATTGTAGGACTCATTGAGGTGGATGAAGGAGAGATCTGGTACGATGACCAGAAATTCAGCCACATGGATGTTGGGTGACAGACAGGAGATCCGGAAAGAGATGGGTATGCTGTTCCAGGGAGCTGCACTGTTTGATTCTCTGACGGTGGAGGAAAATGTGATGTTTCCCCTGGATATGCTTACCTCTCAATCAAAAGAAGAGAAACTGGACCGGGTCAATTTTTGCCTGGAACGGGTCAGGGTCACTGGATCCAATAACCTTTATCCTTCCGAATTGAGTGGAGGAATGAAAAAACGTGTGGCCATTGCCAGGGCCATCGCCCTCAATCCCCGGTACCTGCTCTGTGATGAACCCAATTCCGGACTTGATCCGGAAACCGGAATTGTCATTGACAACCTGATTAAAGAACTCACAGAAGAGTTTAATATGACCACCATTGTCAACTCACATGATATGAATTCTGTCCTGGAGATCGGTGACAATGTGGTTTTTATTTACAAGGGATGTAAGTGCTGGGAAGGCACCCGGAAAGAGATTCTTCATACAGACAATGAAGCCCTGAACAATTTCGTTTTTGCCACCAACATGGCCAAGCAGATCAAACGAAGATAGTAAATATGCTCAGTATACCAAGGGCCGATCCCTGTCGGCTTCTTTTAAACTGTTTGTAACCAAACACCAGGTTCATTCCGAACCAAAGGTTCACCGACCTGGCTCTCCTGGGGCCAGAATACCACATTCAGGGCATTGTCTGAGATCAGGTACATATTCAAGAGGTCCCAGCATTGAGCGAGAGTCCAGCTCCAATATTCTTAAAGTAAGCATTCATATAGGAATAACTCAGCGTAAAATTTACGAATCGGCCTGTGGTTAAATTGGCAGAGGCAGTCACCTGCTCTGTCACTTTTTCAGTGAAGAAGTCAGTTCTGGAAAGGATCCCGAAATTAATTTTCGGTGTGACAAAATAATGATGCCCCAACAAAAAGTTTTGTATTCATCCGCTTACTGAAAACCCCTCCCGAAGTGAACTCCAGAAAGTTTGAGAGGCTGTCACCCAGCTGAGAAATGGTACTGTCAATGTAATCTCCAAATGTTTGATCTTCCGAAAATCCCAGTGGATTTACTTCCAAACCGGTAAAGTCATATTCCATTTGATAGCTCACATCGTGTACACCATCTTTCCAATTTATATATCCGAGATCTACCACACTTGCGCTCACCAATAGCTGTTCAATTGGCCTGTAATCGATGCCCAGATCCACTCCAAGTCCCATATTACCTGTATTGAAAACATAACCTGGAATGGCACTTGGATCAAGATTCTCTATGTCATCATTTAGCACTACTTCGTCAATCATTCCGTCTGCGTCATACTCTATTTCTGCAAAAGGAAGGGAAGCATTAAAAATCATATCTGACTGAATGTTCCAGGCATCCTGGGAGGTGGTCACTGAAAGTTGCGAACCGGTGGTCGAAAGACTTCCAATTCCAAACAGCAGTTTGGCACGGGCACCCACGTAGAGGTTATCAAGGATAGCCCCTGACCATCCCAATGAAATTTCATCAAATGCGGATAAGTCAACTCCAATTCCATCCAACTGGTAAGTTTCCCCCTCTATGGCGCCGTTTAACACCAATCTGGCCAGGTCGCCCGGATAATAGATATTCCCATCCAATCTTGTGGTTACATCTAAAGAGAAAAATCCGATACCTGTCCTGAATCCTACCGATAACAAAGAAATCCCAAGATCAGTAGCAACAAAGTTTACTGGTTTCAACAGGTCCAGGAATGCTTGCTTGTCACCCAGTGGATGAAGGAAGGTGATCAGTGAATCCTGGGTAGGATGGGGATAAATGATATCTCCATATGCCAGTGAGCTGGACGAAACATCTACACGCAATGGTGCAATACCCGGAATCCCAAAGTAGAATCCACAATTTGGCTGGTGAGCTGGATTTATCCTGTTGGACTGAGGCACACCGTGCATGAAATAGAGTGAATTATTTATCTGGGACACACCAGGTAAGCTCAATACAAAAACGACTCCCAGGCTTATGGTCAATCTCTTTAATAGGTTCATAGTTCGCGGGTATTGATTTTAAAATTGGCTGACATGGATAACTTGAAATTCAGAGCATATTGAGCGTATAGCTTCACAAAGTCCTCCCCTTCATTGCTTGTGTAAAGTTTTGCCACAATCCTGGCAAAGGCAGCTTCCCCCAGTTTGGAAATTTGCTCCGTGGTCATGGAAGCAACGTTTACTTCCGTTGAAGCTTCCAGTAACTCACCCTGATCGTTCACAGATGAGGCCTCAAGCAAAACGGCCCTTTCATCAAAGATTGAATCCAATTGGGTATATTGCTCATCAAGCAGGTAAACCTGCACATCCAGGTGAACAGGGATCTCATTGACGGTTTCCAGCCTTACCTCCACCTGTTTGATAATATCAGTATCAATCCCATCCTCACCCAGACTAAAATCAACGGTGTCTTCCAATGAATAACCTGTTGCTTTCAGGTCCAGGGGAATTAATATCTCAATTGCCAGATCGATCACACTGGTATCCAGGACAAAATGCTGATCTCCTGTTGCCTCTGAGGAGGTTCTGCTGCTGATATCGTACGTGATCTTTGAGGGGGCTAAAGCCAGTAATTCATCGATGTTGGAAGTGTTCTTGCTGATCTCTATTTCCGAATCCACCCTTTCGCCGATCTGGTCGATACCGGGTGCCAGGACCTGAAAAGGATGCCCTTCGGTAATGATCAGATCAAGCGTGGAACCATCCTTGGAGGAGGTTGCCGTCATCTGGTTTAGTTCTACTTCAACAGGAATCCCCACCGAATTGGATATGTAAATATAGAGCTGGGGATCAGCAAAGATCAGGTTCTCCAGCTCCGGATTTTCGGAATAAAGCGGAATATCGAAGGTGCCACTTTCAGTAATCAGGTCCCTTGAATCGATAAATCCGAAGACACTGTAAAAATCAAGATCAAGGAAATCGGTGAGGATCTCGCACTGATCATCAGGATTGATAATACTTCCCGAATTGATCAGATCGAGCCTGTAGTTTATATCTATGATATTTGTGTCGTTTTCCACTTTGGAAAATACACTGTATCCGTCTGATAGGAAGATCCGCTGTTCAATGAAATTACCTCCGGGGTCGCTGATCTCAATGACTGTCGAAAAGGTGTCCCGGTTCACATCCAGTATCTGAGGACTGCTGATGGTTAATAGTCCTGTATGCTCAAAAGAACTCATCACGTCAATGACGATCTGTCCTCCTTTAATCAAGATGCTGTCAACCCGGTCGTTTCCATCCAGTTCAAAAGTAAACCGTTCCTGTTTATAGAAGGGCACCGTATCCCCAACGCTACTGCCCAACCACAGGGGAAGATTGATATCTGAATCAATGTAAACCGCTGTTACCAGCGTGTCCTGGACATCCACAATTGTATCAGCCCTGACAGAATAAGCCGTATCTTCATAAACGATGTATATCAAACCTACATCATCCACATGAGTATAACCCGCGGAATCGACCCTCTCCACAATGTCCTGAAGCGTCATAGAGCCATAAATGAGTGGCGCTACCAAGGTCGGCTCCAGTTCAATTTCGTTAGAAAGCCTGTTTAATTCAAAATACTCTTTGTTACAGGTGGTCAAAATGAGTCCACCGGCGAAAAGGAAGAATGAATCCGTAAAAGAGATGTCGTTTCATGGCCTATTCAATTGAATAATTGTATAAAAAGTTGTTTGCACTGCCCACGATCAAGTTAAACCTGCTGTCAGATCCGGCAAAATAGCCGATGCTGAAACGGGTGGAACCTTCCAGGGGAAATCCGTCGTAGAGTGAGCCGTCAGAATTGATCAGGTAGATCCTGTTTCGATGCCCGTCTGTGATCCCAATCTTGATATCTGAAGCTGAAAACTTATAGATATCAGGCATTTCATTGATCTTCTCACGTACCTTGTAACTAAATAGTCTTTTCCCGTCCTGATGCATTACATTCAATTCATTGCCATCGGCAAATAGAATTCCGGAATTCCGTCCTTATCCATATCCTGCATCAGGAAAAAATGATCCTCAGAGACTTTTTGATTCAACAACGTGGATACAGATCCATCCAGGTATATGGCGGTCACATTTCCGGAAGTATCGGTTGAAATCCATCTGGGCCTTTCCTCCCTGATGTTCATATCCAGGGTTAGTGGGTTGTTCGGGGATAGAATGACCCGTTCCTTGACTTTGACACGTTCTCTGCCTCTGCGATCCACAAAATAGATTCGGTTGTCATCTGACATAGCAATGTAATCTTTGTTGTTGATCCGGAAATGCTGAATCATTCTGGTCACTGTTGATTCGGTTTTCCCAAATTTCCAGCCAGTCACCACATTTCCCTCTATATCATACACATAGACTTTTCGATCCTCCCCTGCAATAAACATGCGATAATTCTTGCTCTTATCGTAGTCAAACAGTGCCATGGGATTGGTTGCATCAGATCTGAGGGAAATTGGATAACGCTCCACATAATTTCCATTCCGGTCTATTAAATGAATCTTCTCAGATGTATTAAAAAGGTATTGGAGTCTTCCGTTTTTATAGAAATCCACCTGATGTATGCTTCCCATGATAGATCCTTCAAGCTTCTGTTTCCACAGAATTCTACCCGTACTGTTGATCAGGTATATCCCATTGGCTGCATCCTGAACAAAAATCTCCTTTTCCATTGTATTGTGGTTGACCACCAGTACTGGCTTAATCACTGCCACTGAATCCAGTAAACTTTCCCAGACAGTCAGCGCTTTTTCTTTGATCTGGGAGTTATACTTGCAACTGATACTCTGGTAAAACAAACGGTCCTCTGTGCTGTACTGAATGACTACACCTGGAATGCGGCGCAGGAATAGCTCCAGGGGATCCACCTTTTGTTCTACTTCCTTATTCAACAAATCGCGCTTGTAGTCCAGATATGCGTAAGGTCTGACAAAAAAAGTGATGTTACTTCGATTGGACAGGTAATCTGACATCTCTTTAAAAACCGGATCACTTACAAATGTTTTCTGAAGCACATTCTGGTAGATGACCCTTGACAGAACCTCCACAGAAGGACCGAATATGAGATAGTTCTCAAATACAGTGAAATAGCCATTAAACAAACGTCCAGGAAGAGTTCCTTTGAAAAATGGATCTGGAAGAGCGGTAGATATTAAAGCTGGTTTGGTTATCCAATCTATAGACATGACGAAGGGAGCGCATGTCAAATGAGTGAACCTGCAGGTATTGCTCAATCCATTGCATCACCACCTCCCTTGTTTCACTTCTGCTCCTGGTTTCAATGATCAACACTTCATCCTCCGGATTCCCGGTCTCTCCTTCAATGGCAAACCATGCCATCTCATCATCAAGCAGGTTCACCAGATCCTCCAGGGGATCGATGCCATATAGCATTTTTCATCCTTTCAGCTTCCGATTCAACCTCACCCAGAATCCCCAATCCACCAAAATAGGTGTTGATCTGCTCT
Organism: uncultured Bacteroidales bacterium; assembly: GCA_963710385.1. Lineage (GTDB taxonomy): Bacteria > Bacteroidota > Bacteroidia > Bacteroidales. The sequence continues at coordinate 120,049 of CAVQAB010000024.1, forward strand.
TTGAACTTCGATGGATCACTGATCCCCAGGTGAAGGAAATAGGAGATTCCTGAAGGCATTATTTCATGGACTTCCATTCTTAACCGGTGACTGATTTGCAAATGCTCCAAGAAATAAGGGTGATTCCGGATCTGCATGGGTCATTCCATTTAACACAATGGCATCTTCCTTAATATCAAGGTCCAGTTCTCCCCACGATGGCAAGTCTTGAAAACAATTTGAGCCTGTCCCAACTGTTTTGCCCCATATATGGATAAAACAGCTGCTGTAGTTTATCATAGTTTATATAGATATTGGCATGTACATACCTGCCGGCTGTTCTCCCTGATCAATTGCAACCCCTCGTCAGCTGAAAGATCCGATTCTGAATGAATGGTCCTGATGGATTCTTCCACCAGCATGGAGGAGGGACTTGCAATGCAAAGACCATTTATACAGGCAAACGAGAACTTACCGGGAACAAATCCCGGTTTACCGGAAACATCATACAACATGATGGATTCATATTTCCTCTCATTGACCATGGCTTTATCTTCCAGGAGATTCAGCATAAGCTGCTCGAAATCATGATCACTGTGATTTCCTGTATATCTAATATAAATCAGAGGTGATAACTGATCCTTCCCAATCAGGTGCAGGGAGAGGTTCAATCCTTCTTCTAGGAGCACTCCCTTTAGAGATTCACTGGTATTAACTTGTGATATCCCAATATTCACCATGGAATCCAGATGTGTCCTTCCTGTGGTATTTATAAAATCGATCCAAATCCTGCTTCCGGAAAGGAAACTTTCCGTCAGGTATTCATAATCTATGTCTTCTATAAACAGAATGGCATCTTCTGGCACTGCCTGCAGAACCTCAACGGGAGTGATTTTATCAAATCGCTTTAACAGGATCACCGCAACCAGTCCCAGACTTACAACAGCAAAGAGTCCTCCATATATATACCTTTTTAACATACCGGGCCTGTTTGAACCAAAAATATGAATTTCAAAAGCAGGTTGACCGGAAAATTACCAACACTGCTCGTTATCTGCAGCAAAGAGTTCAAGGGAAGCTGGATTGTTGGTACAATTTTTGTAATATTTTTGCTTACTTTTTGTTCCCATGTTCTATCGTACCCTATTCATTATTAGTGTATTATTTTTGGCCTTCTGTTTAAATGGCCAGCAAATTCAGGTCATTAGCTCATCAGACCACTCTCCCATAGAACATGTGGCAGTATTTAACACTACCAAGGAAAAGGGTGCAATAACTGACTCTCTGGGATTGATTGACCTCTCTATGTTTGCAGACATTGATACTGTTTTTTTTCAGCACCCTTCTTTCATTACGGAGCAATACCCGGTCAATGAGATTTCTGGGAGAGCAACCATATTGCTTCAAAGGAAGCGCATCCTGATTGATGAATATGTCATTTCTGCATCCAAATCCAGGGAGAGTAAACTAATCATCCCTTACATGGTGGATGTTCTTGAGGATGATATGCTAAGGGAAACCACCGGTTTGACCGCAGCTGATATTCTTGAAGGGACAGGTAATATTGTGGTCCAGAGATCCCAGGGAGGTGGAGGAAGCCCCATTCTCCGGGGATTCGAAGCCAATAAAATCCTTCTGGTACTGGATGGAGTTAGGCTAAACAATGCCATCTATCGCAATGGACACCTTCAGAACTCAATTACCATTGACCATTCCATTCTCCAGAGAACAGAAGTCATTTTTGGCCCCACTTCCATCATGTATGGAAGTGATGCCCTTGGAGGAGTCATCCATTATTATACCAAGGAACCTGACCTGGCAAAAGATTCACGTACCATCCTGGATGTTCAGGCCTATACCCAGTATGCTACCGCTATGAAAGGTAAAACAGGGCACCTTGATTTCTCAGTAGGGAAAATGAAGTGGGGATCCCTGACCAGTATTACCTACAAGGATCTTGGGGATATCAGGATTGGTGCAAGAAGGAGTCCTTATCTGGGTGACTGGGGGGAAATCATGCATTATGTAAGTCAGGTGAATGGAGTGGATACGACCCTTTCAAATGAAAATACACTGATTCAGAAAAATACAGGGTATCGCCAGATAGATATCCTTCAGAAGATCAGATACACCCCTTCACAATATGTGGACTGGATCCTGAATATGCAGTATTCAACCTCCTCGGATATTGATCGTCTGGATAAACTCAATGACTATAGTGGTGACAACCTGAAATATGCTTCTTATTATTATGGTCCGCAGAAAAGGTGGTTTATCTCGTTGAAAAATGTATTGAAAAAAGACAATCCGCTCTTTACCAATATGACCACCATTGCGGCCTTTCAGAAAATAGACGAGGACCGGTATTCACGAAAATTCAGAAATCCCGATCTGCTCACACAGCAAGAAGATGTGACCGTATTCAGTCTGAATGTGGATCTACTTAAAGTTTGGGGAGCGAACCATAAACTGAACTATGGTTTGGAGTTCAACCAAAATACAGTGTCTTCACAAGCCTGGTATGAGGATATCTATAACGGAACACAACGATCTGCCCAGACACGCTACCCAGAGGGGGGAAGCCAGACATGGAGTGCTTCCGCTTATGCCAGTTACAAATGGATCCTGAACAAAAAACTGGTATTGAATGGCGGGTCACGGTACAACTGGAGTGAGCTCAGCTCACTTTTTACAACACCCATACTGCCTTATGACAGGATCGATCTATCCCATGGTGCAGTTACTGGAAGCTTCGGATTGGTCTACACCCCCTCAGATCGGTGGCAACTAAATACTATCCTATCCACCGGATTCAGAAATCCCAATGTGGATGACTACGGAAAGGTCAGGGCCAAGGATGATTATGTGACAGTCCCCAATGAGGATCTCTCGCATGAATACTCCTACAATGCAGAGATTGGGATCAGCAGGATTGTGGAAGGATATATTAAAATTGAAGTGGTCGGCTTCTATAGTTTCCTGGAAAATGCAATTGTGAGAACCGCTTATCAGCTCAATGGAGAAGATTCCCTCTACTATGACGGGGATAATTATCGGATTACCACCAATTATAATGCCGGACAGGCATACATCTATGGAGCATCCATGAATTTTACTTCCAATCTGAACAAGAATATCATTCTGAAAGGAACCCTCAATTACACCAAAGGACACAATCTTACAGATGATGTACCATTGGGGCATATTCCGCCTATTTTTGGCCGGACCTCACTCACCTACAGAAAGAGTCGGTTTTTTATGGATTTCTATATTGTTTACCATGGCTGGAAACGTACGGAAGAATTCTCTCCTTATGGGGAGGACAACGATGGTGAAGCCATGGCATATGGATTTCCTTCCTGGTGGACAGCAAACATCAAAACCGGATTCCAGGCAGGAAACCATTTGCATTTTCTGTTGGCCGTTGAAAACCTCTTTGATCAGTTTTACAAGCCCTTTGCTTCCGGGATAAGTGCACCCGGCAGGAACTTTATGCTTACCGCCCGGTTTACGCTCTAATCCTTTGGGTGGATGTCTTACTTTTGGTATCTTTCCTATCCATGCAGGAAATTAATCCGGTCATAGAACAGGGGTGGAAAAAGATTCTCTGGGAAGAGTTCCAGTCTCCCTATTTCAGTCAGCTGAAAGAATTCCTGGTGGAGGACAGACAGAAATTCACCATATATCCTCCTGGAAATCTCATTTTCAATGCATTTCAACACACTCCATTTGAGCAGGTGAAAGCAGTGGTACTGGGACAGGATCCATATCATGGCCCGGGGCAGGCACATGGATTGTGTTTTTCTGTTCCTCCGGGGATCCCGCAACCTCCATCCCTGGTTAACATTTTCAAAGAATTGAAGACAGACCTGAACATCCCAATTCCCGACCATGGCAACCTGGAAAAGTGGGCAGACCAGGGGGTCCTGCTTCTGAATGCCACACTAACGGTCCGTGCCAGTCAGGCTGGTTCACATCAGAACAAAGGCTGGGAGACCTTTACCAACCGGGTCATTGAGAAGATCTCAGAAATGAAAAGCGGGATTGTCTTTATATTATGGGGCCGATATGCTCAGGCCAAGGAGGACCTTATTGATGGAGAGAAGCATTTGATTCTTAAAGCCGCCCATCCTTCTCCTTTCTCTGCATACAGTGGTTTCTTCGGATGCCGCCATTTCTCAAAAACAAATGAATACCTGGAAACACAGGGAATTGAAGGGATTGATTGGAAACTGTAATTGTTTGGCACGCTATTTGTGATTATATAATCGACAGTTCATCCAATCATATTCCCTGACAAATTCAGGGCCAGGTCCGTCTCTTAGAGGCGGACTTTTATTTTTACCCCTTCAGGTAATCCACACTTCCTTTTTATATCTCCAGGATACACAAACGGCACTGAAATTCTTCGCTTCGCTCATAATTATAGGTGCCTTTGTTGTGTATCCTTTCGATATAGCATTGAAATATAATTGTGTGTTATTTCTGAAGGGATAAAATTGGGAGGCAGAAGGATAGGATGGTTAACCGGAATCCTTGCCAATTGACTTTGTCTTCTCAATTCCTTCTGGAGTTGCATCAAAAATCCATGAAAAAATCATTGCTATTGGAAAACCAACCACCAGAGGAATCATGACAAAGGTTACTGTCCAATCTTGCAGGTTTAATCGGGGAAAGATAATATCCACTGCTTCAAGTATCACAAATGCAGCTGTTGAATAAACAACGATCACATGAATGACTCTTCGCCGTTTAAGTTCATGCCAGAATTGGGATAGTTTGTTGGGCTTAGCGGACATCAGATTCAATTACAAATAAAATGCATGAACATGACAATGAATGACGCTCAGAAAATGGTACCGGATGAAATGATCATGAGTAAGATCTACTTCATCAGGGGCAAGAAAGTAATGTTAGATCGTGATCTGGCCGAATTATATATGGTGGAGACCAAACAGCTGAAAAGAGCGGTCAGACGCAATATTACAAGGTTTCCGGAAGATTTTATGATTGAATTAACAAAAGAGGAACTAGACAAATGGAGGAGCCAATTTGGCACCACCAATAAAGAGATCATGGGCCTCCGGGTTTCTCCATTTGCTTTTACCGAACATGGCCTCATTATGTTGGCCAGTGTATTAAACAGCGAAAGAGCAATCCAGATCAATGTCCAGATCGTGAGGATTTTCATTAAGATGAGGGAAATGTTGGCTTCGCACAAGGAGATTTTGCGCAGATTAGAGAAGATTGAACATAAGTTGGTCGAGAACGATGATCAGATCCTATTAATATTCGAATACCTGAAACAGTTGGAACAAATCAAACAGCAAGAACTTTTACATAAAAGCAGGAAACCAATAGGCTACAAACAAAAAAACAAGCAATAATGTCGTGCTTAAAATTCTTTGCCTTGAATTATAGGATTCGATGAAGATCCGGTGAATTTAACAGGTAAACTATTCGTGAACCTGGAGTATATGTTATAAAAGCTACCTATAAATATTCACGCAGTGAAGATTTTCAGTAGCGTTATAATATATACGTAAGGTTTCAGAATGGTTTATAACCGATAATTTCACGGACTTCCCGAACCGTCTTAGACGCGCTTTCGCGGGCCTTTTCGGCACCCATCTTCACTACTTTCCTGAGGTAGTCGTCATCATGATAGATCTCCTCAATGCGCTCTCTGATGGGAGTGGTAAAGGTGATCACATCTTCGGCAAGCTGCTTTTTCAGATCCCCGTAGCGAATGGTGCAATCGTTATAGCTGGCCCTGAACTGCTCTACAATTTCGGGTTTGGATAGCAAATCCAGCAGGTAAAAGAGGTTGGCCACCGGCTCTTCCATGGGGGAATTGGGTTTCTGAGGACCGGCATCTGTGACAGCTCGCATCACTTTTTTCCGGATAACTTCCGGAGTATCTGAAAGATAAATCCCATTGCCTTCGCTTTTTCCCATTTTTCCCGTACCATCCAAGCCCGGGACTTTGATCAACTCTTCACCAAAATTATAGGGCTCAGGCATTTTGAAGTACTCTACTCCATACATGTGGTTAAATCGGCGTGCAAATTTACGGGCCATCTCAAGGTTCTGCTCCTGGTCCTTTCCTACAGGGACCTTATCCGCATTGTGAATGATAATATCGGCACACATTAATACAGGATAGGTAAGTAATCCGGCGTTGATATTCTCCGGTTGTTTCCGGATCTTTTCCTTGAAAGTAGTGGTTCGTTCCAGCTCTCCCACATAAGCATTCATGTTCAGCAGGAGGTATAGTTCAGGTATTTCCGGAACATCGCTCTGAATATAAAGTGTGGCAATTTCCGGATCCAGTCCTGCAGCCAGGTATTCTGAAAGCACGGTCCGGATGTTGCTGTGAAGATTTTCAGGATTGGGATGTGTGGTCAGCGAGTGATAGTCAGCTACAAAAAAGAAGCATTTGTTCTCGTGCTGCATTCTTACAAAATTTTTCACCGCTCCGAAATAATTGCCCAGGTGTAAATTCCCGGTCGACCTGATCCCGCTTAATACTGTATCCATAGGTTCTGCTACGCTTGTAAGGTGACTGCAAAACTATAAAATGTTATTGAAAAAACGTACTTTTGCCCACATGACAACCACCCGTCAGCATAAAGTATCCAGGCTGTTGCAAAAGGAGCTTGGTGATTACTTCCAAAAAAATGGTTCTAATTTCACTGGAGGAAAGATGGTCACTGTGACCGTAGTACGTATCAGCCCTGACCTTGGGGTTTCAAAAGTATACCTGAGTATTTTTCCCGGGGAGGGTTTGGAAGATGCCCTGCAGGCCATTACAGACAAGGCCGGACTGATTCGCAGTGTAATGGGTAAAAGGTTAAGGAATCAGCTAAGGCATATTCCGGAGTTCGTTTTTTACCTGGACGATTCACTCGATTATGCAGACCGGATCGAGAACCTTTTAAATGAATAAAAATGCAATACGATCCCATCAAACGGAGTCTTGGTAAGATCTTCAACAGAACTCCGTCTCTCAGAAAACTATTTTATAGGTTATTGGATCTGTTGCTGCTTCGTTCATGGCACATTCGACGGGAGTTACATACACTGAAAAGGAGGGGATTTGATCCCAGCCATATTGCCGATGCGGGTTCTGGATTCGGTCAGTATGTATATCTATCTGTCAAATAAATTTCCTGTTGCTCACATCACAGGACTGGATATCAAGCAGGAACAGGTGGATGATTGTAACTCTTTTTTTTCATCCATTGGTCGACGGGATCGGGTCTCTTTTGAATATGCAGACCTGACCACACTGGATGCAAGTGAAGCCTATGATCTAATCCTTTCAGTGGACGTGATGGAACACATCGAAGAAGACCGTGCAGTATTTGGACATTTATACAAAGGATTGAAACCTGGAGGAGTATTGTTGATCTCTACCCCTTCTGACCAGGGCGGATCGGATGTACATCACGATCAAGAGGAGTCATTTATTGATGAACATGTGAGGGACGGCTATGGTGTTACTGAGATTGAGGAAAAACTGCAGGAGGCGGGATTTTCGGACATTGCGATTAAATACACTTATGGAAAACCGGGCAGCATTTCCTGGAAACTTTCCATGAAATATCCTATACTTCTTGTCAATGAAAGTAAGCTTTTTCTGTTGCTGTTGCCCTTCTATTACCTGATTATCTATCCTATCTGCTTTATTTTGAATTTTGCTGATGTAAGACAAACCCACAAAACAGGAACCGGACTGATTGTAAGATGTAAAAAGTGAACCTCTCTTTCTATATAGCCAGGCGATATCTTCTGGGGAAGAAGTCCCAGAATGCCATTAATATCATTTCCGGAATTTCGGTACTGGGAGTGGCCACAGGCACCATGGCGCTGGTCATTGTTCTATCGGTATTCAATGGATTCGATGAGGTGGTAAAATCGCTCTTCAATACATTTGATCCGGATATAAAGATCTCAGCAGTGGAAGGAAAAACCTTTGTTCCTGATGAAGCGGATGCCAATGCTGTTCTTTCCCTTCCGGGCGTTGCATCCATGTCAAAGGTCCTGGAGGAAAACGTTTTATTACTTTACGGCGACAAACAACATATTGCTACTATTAAAGGGGTGGATGAGGCTTTCATAGAGGTTTCAGGAATAGATTCTATGGTTTATGATGGGTCCATGAAACTAAAAGACCGGAACAGGTCTTATGCCGTAGTGGGCCAGGGAGTGGCCTATAGCCTGAGAATCGGCCTTAATTTCGTTGATCCGCTTTTTGTCTATACCATTGACCGGAAAGCACGCATCAATATGTCACAACCCGAGGAATCCATTCGCAGGGACTTCCTCTACCCATCGGGTATCTTTGCCATCGAACAAGATTTCGATTCCAGGTACATCATCACCTCCCTGGACTTTGTAAGAGAGCTGCTCTCCTATGATCAGGAGGTCTCATTTCTGGAGCTTAAACTGGACCCTCTTTTCACGGCTGATGCGGTACAGAAGGAGATCATTGAAATCATGGGGGAGAATTTCCACGTGAAGAACAGTCAACAACAGAATGAGCTTTTCTACAAGGTGATGAAATCAGAGAAATGGGCCATATTCCTGATTCTGACTTTTATCCTTGTCATTGCATCTTTTAATATCATAGGATCACTGAGTATGCTGATCATCGATAAGAAGAATGACATTGTGACCCTGCGAAACATGGGAGCCAACAACAGGCTCATTGAAAGGATCTTTCTGGTGGAAGGATGGATGATCTCTGTGATCGGCAGTCTATTTGGAATGGCTCTCGGAACGGCCATCAGCTGGGTACAGCAGCGTTTCGGTTTGATCAAATTATCGGGGAGTGGTACTTTTATAATTGACTCGTATCCGGTTCAAATTGAGATCATTGACATAGGGTTGATCTGGGCAACTGTCCTTTTTATCGGATGGATTGCGGCCAGATACCCTGTAAAACAGATTTCCAGGAAGTTTTTGAAAAGTCTTGAGAGGGAGGGTATTGTTTAAAACTTTGTAGTTCTCCTATCTGTAGATCTTCTAATTTTATAATCACCTGAATAAATGTTATCCTTCCTGCAACCAATTGCAGGGGAGAACTGTATTGTAGGTATAGGCTTGTATGAGAGTATCAGGTATGAATTAACTGGATAGGTCTTTATGGAAATAATAAGGAAGTCAGTCATTACGATCCTCGTCATTCTTTCATCAGTGATATTCTTACAGGCACAGAACGTTGTCATTACAAGCGTTTCCTCCACACCTGTCACTTGCGGAGGAGGTTCCGATGGAACCATAACCGTCACCGTAACCGGGGGGATTGGATTATATACCTATCAACTGGTGCAGGAGGGATTCTTCGTGGAAGACAGTGGTCCTATCCCTCCTCAGAATTACACCTTTACCGGACATGATAAATACAGTGGTTATATCGTGATCGTTAGAGACCAGGATGCAGGTACCGGCCATGGATTTACTTTTGCAGATATCGGCGGACCCGAACCCATTACCATTACCTCATACCTGGCCACTGATATCACATGTAATGGGGTAAATGATGGAACCATTACCGTAACTGCCATCGGCGATGGTGGCAACTACATATATGACCTGAACGGACCCGTTATTCAGAGCAATGAAAACGGATTTTTTTCCGGATTGCCGCAAGGAGATTACACCGTAACCGTCAGTGATAAAGATGGTTGTCCTTCTACCGATGTAACTCCGGTCTTAACAATCAACAATCCCAGTCCAGTATCCATAGCAGTTGATAATATAACAGATGTTTTGTGTTATGGCGACTTAACAGGATCCATTACCATTACACCTTCGGGGGGAACTCCGGGGGGAGTAGGAACCGGTTATACTTATGCCTGGAGCGGACCAGGAAGTTTCAGTTCTTCAGCTGAGGATATTATTAATCTTGAGGCAGGGGATTACTTTGTGACCGCCTTTGACGGCAATATGTGTTCTGGGAATGCAGGGCCCATTACTATAAATCAATCCCCAGAAATAACCGTTACCCTTAACAATTCTACAGATGTTTCATGCTATGGTGGAAACGATGGTACTGCAGAGATAACTGCTGGTGGAGGTGCAGGCGGTTATTCCTTTTCCTGGGAAGGACAATCCTATGGCGCCATCTCTACTGATGAGGATCCAGTCAATCTGGTGGCCGATACCTATAACCTGATTGTTGTTGATGGGGATGCTTGCTCGAAAACCTTTATTTCAATTGTCACTATTGATGAGCCAGCTCCATTTGCCATCCTGGTGGATGGCACTACAAATGTTTCTTGTTTTGGCGGGAGTGATGGTGACGCTAATGTAACACCATCGGGTGGGACTCCTCCCTATACCTTATTCTGGACAGGGGCCATTTCGGGGTACAGCTTCAGCGGTGAAGATCCTGTAAACATGCCTGCCGACGACTATTCAGTCACCATTACTGATTCCCGTGGATGCAACCAGCTTTTTAATTCCCTGCTCACCATTACTGAACCCCCGCTGCTCACCATGGTTCTGGATGGATTCGCCCCGGTATCCTGCTATGCAGGTAATGATGGGTCCGCCAACATCACTATCAGTGGTGGAACAGCCCCCTATAATACAAGTTGGACCGGTGACGGTACCGGGTATTTATCCAGTTCAGAGGATCCAACTGATCTGATCGCTGACACATATGACCTGATCATTACAGACAATAATGGTTGCATCCTGAACGCGAATGACCTGGTCACCATTCTTCAACCCACGCAATTGATGGTGACAGTAGATGACATAACCCATGTGAATTGTAACGGCGAGGCAACGGGAGAAATTGAAATATCACCCACCGGTGGAACACCCGGTTACAATTACCTCTGGAGTGGTCCAAATGGTTTTTCAGCGTCAACCAGGGATATCTCAAGCCTGGAAGCAGGAGACTACAGTCTTACCATCACTGATGCCAATGGGTGCAGCCGTGATTTTATTGATGTGGCTACGGTTCTGGAGAACACGCTCATCTCTGCCTCATTCAACCTCACCGATATTACCTGCAATGGAGGATCGGACGGTGCCATCGAAGCCACAGTATCAGGAGGAACTCCCAATTATATATATGATTGGACAGGGCCTTTCGGGTTCACTGCATCAACGGAAGATATCTCAGGATTAATTGCAGGTGACTACCAGCTCAGTGTCACTGATGATCTGGGTTGTTTACAGGTAATGCCAGTTCAAACCCTCATCGAACCTTCAGCCATCTCTGTCACAGAATCCCACGTGAATATCGCATGTTTTGGTGACGGTGACGGATCAATCGATCTGACTCCCTCCGGGGGTGTTCCTCCGTACACTTTTAACTGGTCCGGGCCAGGCTCATTTGCATCCTCGACAGAAGACATCTCCGGGCTTGAAGCCGGAAATTACAGCGTTACCATTACTGATGCGAACCTTTGCTCCACACCATTTACAAATATAGTTACCATCCTTGAACAGCCTGAATTACAGGTAACCCCTCTAAAAACAGATATTTCCTGCAACGGATTGACCGACGGGGCTATAGATATTACAGTAAGCGGTGGCACACCATCTTATTCATTTGACTGGACGGGACCCTCTGGTTTCAATTCTGCTTTAGAGGACATTTCGGGACTGGGGCCGGGAGATTACAACCTCACCATTACGGACGGTAACATGTGTATTGTCAGCTTCCCGGTTATTGAGACCATTCTTGAACCGAGCCCCATCGTTGCTTCTTATGTGTCGCATCAGAATGTGCTTTGTAATGGCGGGGCCAGTGGATCTATCCAGATTAATGTGACCGGTGGTACAATCCCACTTACATTCGACTGGGCCAATAGCTTTGGAATAACACAATCAACCGATGAAGATCCCATTGGATTACCTGCTGAGACATACACCCTGACCATAAATGATATCAATGGATGTGTGGTCACCTACCCTGACTTTGTGGACATCACCGAACCACCACCTCTTTCCAGCACTCTTACCGGGACAAACATTGATTGTTTTGGTGCAGGCAATGGTGCAATATCCGTGGCTTCAACAGGTGGTTCGGGTGCTTATGAATATTCAAATGTCAGTGATCTGGGTCCTTATCAGCCTGGCAATCTATATACTCCTCTTGGGCCAGGACTCCATACCATATGGACCAGGGATGCAAACTTATGCGTGGTTTCAGATACCATCACCATCCTTGAATCTGAAGAGATCCAGATTCTTGGTGAAACCCCGGGAGGATCAATTCTTTGTTACGGTGACTCTTCGGCCCAGATTTCCATTGATGGGATAAGCGGAGGTGTAGCTCCCTATGAATATTCCATAAACAATGGTGTTGATTTTTATACCACAAGCCTCTTTACCAACCTGCCTGCTGGTAATTACCAGACCGTTGTCAGGGATGCCAGTGCTTGTATTGTATTTGGAGATCTGAATGTGATTATCCAGCCACCTCTGCTTCAAATCGATTCCTATTCCACCATTGATATTACTACTTGCTTTGATGCACTGGAAGGCCAAATAGATATTTCGGGTACAGGAGGAACCGGAATCCTTAGCTATACACTGAATGGTACCCTTCAGAATCTTTCCGGCAATTTTCCAAACCTGCCAGGCGGTCCCCATCAGGTCTCCATTGAAGATCAAAACAGTTGTTTACTTGATACCACAATGGTGATCCTTGCCCCTCCCGAGATTTTGGTGGATAATCTAACCGTTGTCGATGTTGCAGGATGTAACGGAGATTTGAACGGAACCGTATCTGTAGCTGGTTCAGGTGGGACAGGAACCATCACCTACTCCATCAATGGAGTTGACTTTTTTGTCAGCGGAAGTTTTAATGGTTTAGGGGCGGGCAACTATACCCTTACCCTGAAGGATGACAATGACTGCACAAGGGATTCAATAATTTCCATAGCAGAACCTGCATCCCTCAGCATCAGCTCTGCAACAGTTGATTCCATCACCTGCTCAGGAGCAAATAATGGTACAATTGATATCACATCAACAGGTGGAACAGCACCAATAAAGTATACCCTGAATCCCGGTGCCATCTCTAATGATCATGGCCTTTTCACTGGTTTGGCACCTGGCATCTATACAGTTGAGGTAGACGATGCAGAAGGCTGTGGTCCTCTCAATACCGCGCCCTTGACAATCACAGAACCACCTCTTTTGGTTATTGATTCTATCATAGATGTAAACATTCCTTGTTACGGGACCGATGATGGCTCCATTTCCATTTTTGCCTCCGGAGGAACACCTCCATATGAATATACTGTTGATGATCAGGGTTCCTGGTTCCCCAATAGCCTCTTTACCGGTCTCACGCCAGGTTCATATGAGGTGTACGTAAGGGATTCCAATCTCTGCCTGGTATACGGCGGATCATTTTTAATGGTGGATCCGCCCCAGCTTTCCGTTTCAGTTACCGCCACTGACATAGCGGACTGTGCCGGTGACACAACCGGGGTGATCGAGGCCATTGGCAGCGGTGGTGTGGGAAATCTGGTATATTCGTTGGATGGGTCTGTTTTCCAATCCTCAGGCACCTTTAGTGACCTCTCTGCGAGCTCATATACAACCTATGTGAGGGACGAATCCGGTTGTGAAGTTACAGAGCCGGTTACTATCAATGAACCTGATCCGTTAATGGCCACCATTACAAAAACAGATGCCACTTATGGTAACCTGGGTTCCATCACCATATCAGGATCCACCGGAGGAACACCTCCTTACGAATATAGCATTGAGGGTGATACCGGGACATTCTCTGGAGATACTGTGTATACTGACTTAGAAGCTGCCATGTACCATGTCATTATGAGGGATCTCATTGGGTGTAGCTATGAGGAGATGGTGAACATTTTAGATGCACCGCCCCTGGATGTGGTGGTTAACATCACTCAAATAAGTTGCTTTGGAGCGGATGACGGATCCATTGAGTTTATACCTCAGGATGCTGAAGGAGCAGTGGAATATTCCATTGACAGCGGTATGAATTTTGTTTCCAGCGCCCTGTTCGAAAATCTCCCTGGGAATACAACTTATTACCTGGTCGCCAGAGACACAGCAGGCAAGATTTTCACTGCCGTTGAAACGCTTGTCGAGCCCACAGAGATACTATTATCAAGAAACCTCACGCCTGCAAACTGTAATGCCTTCAGCCCAACAGGTAGTATTAATATCACAGTATCTGGAGGCTCGGGTACTTACTCCTACCTCTGGTCAGACGGTAGTACGGATGAGGACCGTTCAAGTATTGTGGCAGGAACCTATATCCTGGTGACCACAGATACAGACAACTGTTCCCGGACCGATAGCATAGAGGTAAACAGCCTGGTCATCGTAACTGCATTTGCCGGCCAGGATACAACCATTTGTTACGGGGAAACCATTCAATTAAATGGTCTGGGAGGTCATATCCCCAGTTGGGATCAATCCGCATTTATCACAGATACAAGCATAGCAAATCCACTCACCCTGGCGATTACCCAATCCACGACCTTTGTGCTGACCATCACAGAGGAAACCAGTGCGTTTGGCTGTTATAACATTGATTCCATTGACATAATCCTCTTCCCCCAAACAGGTATTAACGCAACTGAGAACACGCTGATCATCTCAGGAACTTCAGTTCCTTTGGAAGCCACCGGTGGTCCTTTCAGCGAATACAGGTGGGAACCAAGTACCGGACTTGACAATGGTACCATTCCCAATCCCCTGGCGACACCCGTTGAATCGATTACCTACTATGTATATGGCACCAATACATACGGTTGTGAGGAAATGGATTCGGTATTCATTGAAGTGATAGAGGATCTTCAGGTATATAATGTGTTTTCACCAAATGGTGACGGAATCAATGACTTTTTTGAAATCGAGAATTCTGAGCGCTTCCCGGATATTCTGGTGGAGGTATACAGTCGTTGGGGAGACCAGCTTTTTTCAACGGTGGGTTATAGCGATGGAAGCCGTTGGGATGGAACAGCACGAGGTAAGGATGCACCCGTTGGAACTTACTATTATGTAATCATCCCGTACAGTGGGGCTGAACCCATTACCGGGAACGTAACGATAATCAGGTAGCATGAGAAGAGTTACATTCATTCTATTGGTGGGATTGATCACAGTGACGACTGGATTGAAGGGACAGCAATTACCTCATTACACCCAATACATGTTCAATGATTTTGTGATCAATCCTGCCATTGCAGGGATTCATGATTTTTATCAGATCCGGACCAATCACAGGTTCCAATGGGTAGGACTGGCCGATCCTCCTCTGACCAATTCCATTGCGTTCTATGGTCCACATGACAAACTGGACATGGGATATGGTGGGTATGTATACAACGATGTGACGGGTCCCACCAGCAGGACCGGGATTACCGGATCATACGCATATAATATTGCTATAACAGGAGATATAAGGCTCTCTATGGGAATCTCGGCAAGCATGATGCAGTTCCGGATTGATGGAACCCAGCTTAATCCAAGGGATGTATCTGATCCGGCACTTCTTCAATATGGTCAGCACCTCCTATCTTCCCGATGCTGGAATCGGAGTATACCTATATGCGGAAGAGTTTTATGTGGGATTGTCAGCTGCCCAGCTCCTGAACAATAACCTTAAGATTTTTGACAATAGAAATGGACTGAACCGGTTAAAGACCCACATCAACCTTACAGGAGCCTACCGGTTCCAGATAGACCGGGATTGGATGCTGGAACCTTCGGTAATGATTAAAGGCACTGCACCAAAAGAATTGGGCTTTGATGTGACTGCCAGAGCTGAATGGAAAAAAATGATATGGGGGGCAGTTGCTTACCGTCACCATGAATCCATCGGGATTCTTCTGGGGTATAGTTACGAAGAGATGTTATTCTTTGGATACGCATATGATATAGGAATCTCCACCCTCAGAAAATACAATACGGGAACACATGAAATCATGATCGGTTATCGTTTTAATGATATTAAATAATGAACAAGCGTTTCCGATATACAAGGGCCATTTTAGTTGTTTTAGTGTTGGTCTTTTCCGGTTGTCTTAATAAAACCGCCATCACCGGCAAGGAATTTATTCCCCGGGAAGTACTTGTCGATGTGCTGGTGGATATTCACCTGATGGATGGAATTACCAACGACCGTAAATTTCACAGGCGGTATGAGGCAGACAGCATTGACCTGCTCGGTCCCATCCTAGATAAATATCAACTTAGCCTGGAAATGTTCGACACCACCATGGCAGAATACAGCAGGTATCCAATTTTGCTGGATCAGGTTTACAATGAAGTTCTCATCAAACTGAATGTAATGCTGGATGAGAATGACAAGAAAGATAATGCTAGTAAACCAGAACAGTAAGCAGTACGATTCCAAATCCAAGCAAATAACCCAGGTAAATCTCTGCTGTGGTGTGCTCAGCCAAAGCAAGTCTTGCAGTCCCTGTTATCCCTCCTGCCAATAGTGTAAGTATCAGGAGACCCTGCATGGGAGTTTCAAACAGAGTTATTAAAGAAATGATCAGGCCAGTGAGCCCCCCCAGGGCGGTTGTATGTATGCTTACATTAAACTTAAAATTCAGAATAAGCACCACAAAGAGGGTAATTACTACCGATAGTACATATGCATGGATCACCCTGCTCAGCGGAAGTCGCACAAAATAGATAAAGGTGATAATATAGAGGATCAGGATGATGAGTTGAGGGATCAGTCGTTCTTCCCTGGAGGCATATTGAACTTTGGAAACCAGGTTTCTGTAATAGAGGATGGGAACCATGATCAAAGGGAAAACGAGGGTTCCCAATGCCAACACAAACAGAATAGCTCTTTTTGCTGCAGGATCAAGTAGAGATAGATAGGTGCCGGAATTTAACAAAAATAGCAAACCCAGTGTGGGCATGACCAGGGGATGAAATATATAAGAGATCACGGGGGCCGCTTTCTTCATTTTCATATGATTACAGCTCTTTGCGAAGTCTGGCGACTGGCAGGCCCAGCTGCTCCCTGTATTTTGCGACGGTTCTTCTGGCAATCTGATAACCCTTTTCATTTAGGATAACAGCAAGCCTGTCGTCTGTCAGGGGTTTCCGTTTGTCCTCACTGTCAATACAATCCTGAAGGATTTTCTTAATCTCCCGGGTGGAGACCTCTTCACCACTATCGGTTTGCATTCCTTCAGAAAAGAAATATTTAAGCGGATAGATTCCAAAATGAGTCTGAATATATTTGCTGTTGACCACCCTGGAGATGGTGGAGATATCCAGGTTGGTCATATCAGCAATGTCCTTCAGAATCATGGGCCGCATCATGGTTTCATCGCCTTCATAGAAATATTCCTGCTGGTATTCCAGGATGGCATTCATGGTAAGCAACATGGTATTCTGCCGCTGCCGGATGGCATCAATGAACCATTTGGCCGAATCAAGCTTTTGCTTTACAAAAGTAATGGCATCCTTTTCATCCCTGCTGGCCGATGCTTTGTTGGCATTATAGCTTTCAAACATATCCGAATAGGTCCTGCTCACCCTCAATTCAGGCACATTGTTGGAATTTAGGTAAAGTTGAAGCTCTCCTTCATTCTCCTCAAGAATAAAATCAGGAACAATGTGATGAAATGATTTTGCCTGGGAGTCCCCCATAGCTCCACCAGGTTTAGGATTGAGTCGCAGGATCTCATCCAATGCAATTTTCAATTCACCTTCGCTGATATTCAACCGTTGAATGATCTTGTCATAATGCTTGTTGGTAAATTCTTCAAAATGATTTTTCAGTATGTTATGTGCCAACTGGGTTACCGGTTGCTCCAGGTCTTTTCTTTCAATCTGTAAAAGCAGACACTCCTGAAGACTCCTGGCTCCAACCCCGGCAGGATCAAATTCCTGAATAATCATTAACACTTCATGAAGCGATTCATAGGAAGCTTCCAGGCCGATAGAGAAGGCCAGATCATCTGCAATGGCTTCCAGTTCCCGTCTCAGGTAGCCATCATCATCGATATTTCCAAGTACATACTCTGCAAGAATTTCCTGTTCCTCGGTCAGTTTTCTTAATCCCAGCTGACTTTTTAATTGTTCCCGAAAAGTACTACCCAGGGTGAAGGGTATTTCCTCCCGCTTTTCATCAGAGGAATAATTCTGTGCATTTAGTCTGTAACTGGGGATTTCATCATCCTGCATGTAGTCCTCAAGTGAAAACTCATCAGCTTGCTCTCCCTGCTGTTCATCCTTTGCTTCTTCCTGGTCTGTGTATGATTCCTCTTCATTTCCCTCTTCCAGCACAGGATTTTCTTCCAGTTCCTTTTTAATACGTTGCTCCATCTGAATAGCAGGAATCTCCAGCAGTTTGATCATCTGGATCTGCTGTGGAGACAGTTTTTGTAGCAGTTTTTGCTGAAGTCTTTGTTTAAGCATCTCTTGTGGTCTAAAACTCTGCGCTTTTAGGAGTGCGCGGAAATGGAATCACATCTCTGATATTACTCATTCCTGTAATAAACATAATTAATCGTTCAAATCCCAACCCAAATCCACTATGTTCTACAGTTCCAAATTTACGAGTTTCCAGATACCACCACAATTCATCTTCAGGAATATTCATCTCCCTCATTCGGTTTTGCAATTTATCCAGTTCCTCTTCCCGCTGTGAGCCCCCAATGATTTCACCCATCAGGGGAAACAAAACATCCATGGCCCGAACCGTTTTTCCGTCATCGTTCTGCTTCATATAGAAAGCCTTGATGTCTCTGGGATAATCTGTGAGTATGACCGGCCGTTTGAAATGAGTCTCGACCAGATAACGTTCATGTTCGGCCTGCAGGTCAAGTCCCCATTCTACTGGAAATTCAAACTTTTGATCTGCAACCTTCAGTATTTCAACGGCTTCGGTATAGCTCTTTCTTTCAAATGGATGATCCAGTACAAACCTCAACCTCTCCAGCAATCCCTTATCCACCATATTATTCAGAAACTCCAGATCATCCTGACAGTTGTCCAGTGTATAGCTGATCAGGTATTTTAAGAAATCTTCTGCCAGGTCCATGTTATCATGAATATCGTAGAAAGCCATTTCAGGTTCGATCATCCAGAACTCAGCCACATGCCTGGGTGTATTTGAATTTTCAGCCCGGAAAGTGGGTCCAAAAGTATAAATGGATGAAAGGGCCAGGGCTCCAAGCTCTCCTTCCAGCTGTCCTGAAACGGTCAGGTTGGTCGGTCGTCCGAAGAAGTCCTGGTTAAAATCAATTTCTCCTTCCTCATTTTTCGGAGCATTATCCAGATCAAGGGTGGTCACCTTGAACATGGCACCTGCTCCTTCAGCATCAGAGGCAGTGATTATGGGAGTATGCAGGTAAAAGAATCCTTTGTCATTATAATACTTGTGAATGGCATATGCCAGGGCATGCCTGATCCTGAATACAGCACCAAAAGTATTGGTCCTGAATCGCAGATGGGCAATTTCCCTCAGGAATTCAAATGGAATGTCCTTTTTTCTGAAGAGGGTAAACTTCAGGATCCGCATCCCCCAGGATTGCAATTTCCTTGGCCTGAATCTCCACACTCTGTCCTTTGCCCATGGATTCTACCAGTTTTCCGCTAACACTGATACTCGATCCGGTGGTTACCCTTTTCATCAAATCTTCAGGAAAGGATTCCAAGATCAGCAACTACCTGAATATTGTGTATGATGGTTCCGTCATTCACGGCAATAAAAGCCACCTGGTTATTTCCCCGCCTGGTTCTGACCCATCCTTTCAGCAAAACTTCCTGGTTGATTTCTGTTGATACCAAGCAACTCTTTAACTGTCGATCTCTTCATATTGCTTTTGTTTAGCAAGCTACAAAAGTACAATTTTATCAATTTCCATTCGTTAACTTTATTATCTAAAAAGAATCAACTATTTTTACCCGAGATCAAAACATAAATCACCATGGAGCAAGAGAAGAAATCCATCATGGTCACCTGGGATTTTTCTGCTGTATCCTACAATGCATTAAAACATGCCATTAAAATGGCGCACATTGTGAAAAACAATATCGTGTTGTTTCACATTGTGAATGATCCTTGGAGGAAGAGGCGGCCAGAAAAAAGATGGAGAGTGTTGTTGCAGGAGATCAAAAAGGATCTATGGTGAAGACGTGGATTTCTATGTGCATCATGGGAAAATCTTCAAGCAGATTTCTGATTACGCCTCCAAGGAGGAGAACAATGTAAATTTTGTGGTCATGGGCACCCATGGGATGAAGGGTGGTCAGAAACTGTTTCGGAAGTTGGGCATTGAAGGTAATTGCCGGTTCTTCGGTTCCCTTTATTGTGGTTCAGGATGAACCATCCAATAAAGACAGGTATACCGATATTGTTTTTCCCATTGACTTTAAATCGGAAAACAAAGAGAAATTACAGTGGGCCATCTTTCTGGGCAAATACCTGAATTCAAAGATCCATCTGTATAAGGCTCCGGTAATGGATAAGAATCTTCAGAAAAAGGTGAATATCAATTTGAATTTTGCCATCCGGTTTCTGATTCAGAATAACATTGACTACGAGATTCATACAGCGGCCAAATCAGAATAATTATTATAAGGAGATTATTGTCGTTTTCCAAACAGATCAAAGCCGATCTGATTCTGATCACCACCACCAAACATATTACCAAGATCGATTATATTTTTGGCGCCAAAGAACAATATCTGCTCGCTAACAACGAAAGGATCCCGGTGATGTGTGTAAATCCAAAGTCCAACTTTGCCAAGGTGGCCCAGTTCATGTATGGTTAATCTTGCTTTTTTTGTTGCTGTCACTCTTTACCCTTTACTCTTCAGATGATGTCCATTTCTGTTAAACATATTGTAAAACGCTATGGTCCTCAAATTGCAGTGAATGATGTTTCTTTCAGTGTTCAAACTGGAGAAATTGTGGGTTTTATCGGACCCAATGGAGCTGGTAAATCTACCACAATGAAGATCATTACGGGTACCCTTGCACCTGACAGCGGAGCAGTAGTTATTAATGATATATCCAGACTGGAAAATCAGAAGGAGATTAGAAAAATTATTGGCTACCTGCCCGAACACAATCCCCTCTACCTGGAAATGTATATTCGTGAATACCTTCAATATGTATCCGGATTGTATAAAATTTACGGGGCAACTGCAAAGAATAGGATCTCTGAGGTGATTGCCATGACCGGACTCGGATTCGAAGCTCATAAAAAAATCGGAGCGCTCTCCAAAGGATACCGGCAACGGGTGGGAATAGCACAGTCTTTGATTCATGATCCTCAGATCCTCATCCTCGATGAACCTACCTCAGGTTTGGATCCGAATCAGCTTGTGGAGATTCGCAACCTGATCTCTGCCATTGGGAAGGAGAAAACCATTCTTCTCTCTACCCATATTTTACAGGAAGTGGAAGCCATTTGCGACCGGGTTATCATCATTGACCGGGGCACAATTGTTGCTGATGATGAGGCAGATTCGTTAAGAGAGATGGGGATAAGTCAAATCCAGACCATTCACATCGAAATTGACACTCCAACCGATCTGGAAATCTGGAAAACCCTTCCGTTTATTGATAATGTTAAGCGTCTGGAAAAGAATCAGTTTCTGCTTGAAACCCATGAAACAAGGGATGTGAGAGGAGATATTTTCAATTTTGCTGTTAATCAAGGCCTTACTATTCTTTCACTTTCACAGAAGAAAAAGAGTCTTGAAGAGGTCTTCAGGGATTTTACTCAACACTAACCATCTGATTTTTATTTAGATGTGTCGTAAACAAAATGGCATTGTATTTGTTTACATAATTTATATATTTACCGATTCAATTTGTTAACCAAATGATTACCCTATGAGATTAAGAGTATTAGCAATTATTGGAGGAGTATTGCTGGCAGGTTCAATGACTGCTCAAACCCTCACCGATGTCATCAATGAATTCAATACTGGTGTTGAGAAACTCAACAATCAGGAATATGAAGTATCCATTGAACATTTTAACCAGGTGTTAGCCATGGCTGAAACCGTTGGGGAAGAGGCGGCTGACATGAAAACAAAAGCAGAACAACAGATCCCTTCAGCCTATTACAGGCAAGCTACCCTGTTTTTAAAGCGCAAACAATATGACAATGCGATTCCCTACCTTGAGAAAACCTTAGAATCTTCATCACTTTATAACAACAATGAAGATATAAAATCAAAGGCAAGCAATTATCTTCTTCAATCGTATATGAGAGAGGGTCAGCGTAATTATAGGAATAAAGCCTATGATGAAGCTTTAGATTTTTATGACAAAGCGCTTGCCATGAATGAAGGCCTTTACCAGGCACATCAGGGAAAAGGACTGATCTTCAAAGACCAGGATGAAATTGATTCCATGTTGGAAGAGTTCAACCTGGCCAAAGAGGGAGCCCTTGAAAAGAATGATACGAAAACAATCAGCTCCATCAACGGAGTAATGGATTCCTACTATAATAAATTCATCACCGAGGAGATAGAGATGGTTGATCCCGAGGATAATGATTACTACCTATGTGGTTGAGGCTTGTGAAAACGCACTGGGTGCCAATCCGGAGAATCCGAGGGCATTTTATCACCTGGCGCTTGTAAGCAATAAGAAGGTAGAGTATGATGCAGCTGTTGATTATGCCCTGAAGGCACTTCAGTTCGAAACAGAACCTGTATGGCTTTCTGCCATTAACTTTGAACTCGGAACTGCATATCAGAATTCTGTCGAATATGATAAGGCATGCGAAGCCCTGAATAAAGTGACTGGAAGAACCTTTCCTTACCAGGGCCGAAAAGAAAATGGATGTCATTCCCGGATGTAAATAATCCCCATTAAAAAATGATCTATTAAAAGCAGCGTTTTCACGCTGCTTTTTTTTGTCACATGTCCGAAATTTGTTTCCTTTGTCCAACCAGGGTGGAGAGATTTGACTGATTGCAACCACAAAAAAAAAATGCTAAACCAGGATTACTCTCCGACGATCAGTCAACCTTCCCCGTATTGTTGTTGTGTAGAACTAAAAAAATGAAATACTATGGCATATCTATTTACCTCCGAATCCGTATCTGAAGGTCACCCCGATAAAGTGGCAGACCAGATTTCAGATGCTCTTTTGGATGAATTTCTGGCTTACGATCCACAATCCAAGGTTGCATGTGAAACATTGGTGACCACCGGACAGGTGGTGCTGGCAGGAGAAGTACATACGAAAACCTATATTGATGTACAGAAGGTGGCGCGTGATGTTATCTGTAAAATAGGGTATACCGAAAGCGCTTATCAATTTGAATGCAACTCCTGTGGGGTAATGACCCTCATTCATGAGCAGTCACCTGATATCAACCGGGGTGTTGAACGGGAAGATCCCATGGATCAGGGTGCAGGTGACCAGGGAATGATGTTTGGGTATGCCATCAACGAAACGGACAATTATATGCCACTGCCTCTGGAGTTAAGTCACAAGCTGCTCATTGAATTGGCCGCCATTCGCAGAGAGAAGATTGAAATGACTTATCTGCGACCCGATTCTAAATCACAGGTAACCATTGAGTATGGCGATGATGATAAACCTATTCGGGTTCATACCATTGTATTATCAACCCAGCATGATGAATTTGACAGCAATGATGAGCGGATGCTTGAAAAGATTCGTCAGGATGTGAAAGAGATCCTGATTCCACGGGTAGTAAATCAGCTTCCTGAGCGCCTAAAGCCTCTATTTGATGATGATTTTATTCTTCATGTGAATCCAACCGGCAAATTTGTAATTGGCGGACCCCATGGAGATACAGGTCTCACCGGTCGGAAGATTATTGTGGATACCTATGGAGGTAAAGGTGCCCATGGAGGAGGTGCTTTTTCCGGAAAGGATCCTTCCAAGGTGGACCGGTCTGCAGCATATGCTTCCCGGCATATTGCCAAAAACCTGGTTGCAGCCGGAATAGCAGATGAAATACTGGTACAGCTTTCCTACGCCATCGGAGTTGTAAAACCCATCGGTGTTTTTGTGAATACCTATGGAAAATCAAATGTGGAGCTGTCAGATGGTGAGATTGCAAGGAAAATTGAGGAAAACTACGATCTCCGGCCCGCTGCCATTGAACAGCAGTTAAAGCTGAGAAATCCCATTTATAAGGAAACCGCTTCTTATGGTCACATGGGCCGTACTCCTCAAACCGTTACTAAACAATTCAGTTCTCAGTACTGGGATGAGCTCTTTATTGAAGTGGAGCTTTTCACCTGGGAGAAACTTGACTTTGTGGACAGATTTAAGAAAGGCCTTCGGCATTTCTTAAATGTGCCATATGGAAAGTGGAAAGTCACATTATTATGTCTTTTTCACCTTTACTTTTTACCTTTAACCTTATAACTTTTACTCAGGATGTTTTCAGGAATCGTTGAAGAAGCCGCCACGGTGGTCCGATTGGACAAGGAGCAGGAGAACCTGCATATCACCATGGAATGTTCATTTACCGATGAATTGAAGATCGATCAGAGTATCTCTCACAATGGAGTTTGCCTCACTGTTGTAGATCTCAGGGAGGATACCTATACGCGTTACCGCCATCAAGGAGACCCTGATGAAATCAAACCTGGGTAGATTGAAGATCGGTGATAAGGTAAACCTGGAACGAAGTACCACGTCTTGATTCCAGGCTGGACGGACATATGGTTCAGGGACATGTGGACCTCACAGCAACCTGTACCGAGGTGGTGGAAGCAGAAGGCAGCTGGTATTTTACCTTTGACTATGAGCCTCAGGGTGAAGAACATATTACAGTTGAAAAGGGCTCTGTTTCAGTAAATGGAGTGAGCCTTACTGTGGTTAATTCCAGGGAAAGCTCTTTCCAGGTGGCCATTATACCATTTACCTATGAGGTGACCAATTTCCATCAGATCGAAAAAGGGTACTACGGTCAATATTGAATTTGATATTATCGGAAAATACATCGCCCGGATTCTTAAGAATCAATTAGGAAAATCCTAAGATGCAGACCATCCTCATCCTGGGAGCAGGACTCTCTTCCACTTCATTAATAAAATATTTCCTGGACCATTCCGAACATCAATGGAAAGTACGCGTAGGGGACATTAAACTTGAACATGCACAGCAAGCGATTCAGAACCATCCCAACGGAGAAGCCTTTGCTTTTGATGTGCACAATGCAGCACAACGCGTTGAGGAAATAGAACAGGCTGATATCGTGATCAGCATGTTGCCTGCCCGTATGCACCACCTGGTAGCGGAAACCTGTGTAGAGATCGGAAGAAACATGGTCACCGCATCCTATCTTTCCCCAGCCATTAAGGCCATGGACAGTGCAGCCAGGAAGAAGGGGATCATTCTGATGAATGAATGCGGAGTTGATCCTGGAATTGATCATATGTCGGCCATGCAAATGATCCACAACATAAAATCAGAAGGTGGAGAACTGCTGGCATTTGAATCCAGTACCGGGGGACTGGTTGCTCCTGGATTTGAAAATAATCCCTGGCAGTATAAATTTACATGGAATCCCAGAAATGTTGTACTTGCCGGGAAAGAAGGTGCCAGGTTCCTGCACAATGGAAAATTCAAATATATCCCTTACCATAAAGTATTTCGCAGGATTGAAACCATCCAGGTTCCCAGGCTTGGGGTATTTGAAGTATATGGAAACCGGGATTCGCTTACCTACCGGGAAACTTATGGACTTCACAACCTGCAAACCATGTTCAGGGGAACCATTCGCCGCCCGGGATACTGCGAAGCCTGGGATATCTTTGTCCAGCTTGGAGCCACAGATGACACCTATGTCATGGAAGATACTGAAAACATGACCTACCGGGAGTTTATCAATAGCTTCATGGCATATCAGACCGATATTCCCATAGAGTCAAAACTCTCCAGGTACCTGGGTTTCAGTGAAGACTCCCCGATGATGGAGAGATTAAAATGGCTGGGCATTTTTGAAAACAGGAAGATAGGGGTGCCAGGACTGACTCCTGCTAAGGTGCTGCAGAAAATCCTGGAAGAAAAATGGATGCTCGATCCTGAAGACAAGGACATGATCGTTATGCAGCACCAGATCGATTTTTTAAAGGATGGAGAACATATAAAGAGGTATGCCACCATGGTATATATCGGACAGGATGCAATGCATACTGCCATGTCAATGACCGTAGGGTTACCCCTGGCCATGATTGCCAGGAGGATCTTAGAAGGTAGTTTCAAGGAGAGAGGAGTCCAGTTGCCCATTCACCCGGAAATATACAATCCTGTTCTCGCTGAGCTGAAGAAATATCATATTTCATTTGAGGAAGAGGAAGTCAGAATTTCTCAAAGGAGCCCAGGCCAAAAAGGGCAAAATCATATCTGATGGGATCATCCACATCAAATTCCCTCAAGCGATTTGTCAGTTCTATAACCGCCTTCCAATCATTTTGCGTTCTATCAAGGAGTCCCAGCTTTCGTGCCACATTTCCGGTATGGACATCCAGAGGTATATAGAGCGCCTTCATTGGTATCCCTTTCCAGATTCCAAAATCAACACCCCTCTCATCATGACGAACCATCCACCTGAGGAACATGTTGATCCGTTTTCCACTGGCACCTTTCCCGGGATCAGCGATGTGCTTGGAGGTTCGTCCCGGATCGGCTACCTGAAAAAAAGCCTCCCTGAATGCAGTGATGGCATAGAACAGGTCCCCGTACTCGTTAAACTTGCTTTCGAAAATGCCTTTGAGTCCCCCATGCTGGATGTAAATATGCTTTAGGGCTTTTACAAAATAGATACAATCTATTCCATTGAAAGTACGGTGAACAAAGAGAAAGAATTGCTCAAGGGCCTCTTCATCGTGTTCCATAATAAAATCATAAGGCCGCTCCTCCATCCATGATAATAGTTTTTTTGCATTTGCAATAATGGTGGTTTTCTTTCCCCATGCAATGCTTGCTGTGAGAAAAGCTGAAATCTCAATGTCCCTGGGATCATCATATTGATGTGGGATTTGAATAGGGTCGGTTTCAATAAAGCTGGTAGAATTGTAAAGAGCTGCCTTTTGATCCAGGAATTCTTTCAGCTCACCCTGGTCTATGTTACTTTTCCACCCAGCCATCTTTCATGGTGATAATCCGGTCGGCCATACCTGCCAGTTCGCGATCGTGGGTCACAATCACCAGGGTTTTCTGAAATCGGTCTCTCAAAGTGATAAACAGTTTATGTAATTCCTGCTTGTTTTCGGTATCCAGGTTTCCAGAAGGCTCATCTGCCAGGATAACTTCCGGATCATTGATCAGTGCCCTTGCTACGGCAACCCGCTGTTGTTCTCCACCTGATAGCTCGGCTGGTTTGTGATCCAGTCTGTCCGACAATCCCAGGAAATCCAGCAACTCTTCCGCCCTTTTCTCTGTCTCTATTCTTGGTTTGTTGGCAATAAAACCTGGAATGCAAACATTTTCAAGGGCATTAAATTCAGGCAAGAGTTGGTGAAACTGAAAAACAAAACCAATGTGCTGGTTTCTGAAACGGGCCAGCTGATTATTTACCAGCTGATCTGTTCTGATTCCATTGATGGTTACACTACCATGGTCCTGCTTGCTGAGTGTTCCAAGGATTTGCAATAAGGTGGTTTTACCAGCCCCGGAGGCACCAACAATGGACACTACTTCACCTGCTGTAATCTCAAGGCTGATCCCTTTCAATACCTGTAGATTCCCGAAGGATTTTTTTATTTCTTCTGCTTTTATCATACCTGCTTTAAAATATCAGGTAAATATACAACAGATAGATCACAATCATGAAAATTCCTTCCCATCTGGTAATTCGTGATCGGGCTGCTGGTATCATAAGCAGCAAAAAAAGCACTGAAATTCCTAACATCCAGGGAATATCGAATCCTGACAATTTCTGCATCCACCCTGTATGGGTCTGATGATGCTGGTAATTCCAAGCACCGAAAGAATATTCATGATGTTGGACCCTATGATATTCCCAACCGATATATCCGTCTCTTTCTTCAGGGCAGCAATAACACTGGTGGCCAATTCAGGAATGCTGGTCCCCACAGCCACCATGGTAATGGATATCACCCGTTTGGACATGCCCAGATCTTCGGCAATAATCGCTGCATTACTCACCAGGAGATCAGCCCCTATAGCCAATCCAACGCAGGAAACCAGGAAAATGATACCTGCAATCCACCACCGCATGGAACTCTGTTCGGCCTGCTCTGCTTCAGACTCTGCACTATCCCCTGGGATTGGACCACCGAATAAGCAATATAGACCACATAAAAGAGACACTAAAATAATCCCCTCCATTCTTGACAATCCACCCGTTCTAGTGCAAAAACAAACAATAATATTGAAGACAAACATCATGATGGGCCAGTCACGTTTTACTGAAGAGGAGGGTACCGGAATGGGAAAGATGATGGCAGTGATGGCCAGTACAAGCAGGATATTGGAAATATTACTTCCCACCACATTGCCCATGGCAATTTCCGGAAATCCTGCAATAGCCGCCTGAATACTGACCAGCAGTTCGGGGGCAGAGGTGCCGAAGGCGACCACGGTCAATCCAATAATCATTTTGGGGATCCGAAGCAGATGAGAAATTGCTATGCTGCTATCTACCAGATATTTCCCGCTGACAAACAGCAGGAGAAGTCCGGTGAACAATAAGAGGTAGACTTTTACCATGGGAATGAGACTGAAGCTAATCTACGTCCAGGTTTTTCTTCACACCCTTTACAATTTTATCTGCATCCTTGGTGAGATTCTTCTTAATCTCGTTGGCTTCTTTGGTGAGATTGTTCTTGATATCCTTGAAGTCCTCCATGACTTCCGGAGTACTGTTCTCAAACTCCTGTTTGATATCATCGGTAGCCCTTTTGAACTCTTTCATCCCTTTGCCAAAGGTTCTGGCCAGCTTTGGGATTTCCTTGGAGCCAAACAACAACAATGCGATCAATAAAGCAAATACAATTTCCTGCCCGCTGATAAATAGTAATGTCCCAAACATCCTTGCTTCGATTTACGCAAAGATAACAATTCCCCAATAAAAAAAGCCACCTCCGTTTTGTGGGAGATGGCGCTGGACGTAAGTGGATATGCAGGTATCAATGACCTTAGTGGGTCATGATCTGCAGCATGTAGTTGCCTTCTGCATTATCAGCCTTGATCACATAACTCCAGGAGCCAGTGTATTTCTTTTCTTCACCTTCTTTGATGACAATTGACTGGCTGAAATTAATGTCAGCCGATGCGTTAATAACCAGCTCTTTAAAGGTCTTTCCGTCGGGATATTCAACTCCTATGAAGATTTCCCCAGACTTGACGGAACCGCTGATCATACACCTGAACCGGCGAATTCCCGATTCAACATCAAATTCACCTTTGGATGTACTGGTGGTTCCCCTGAAACTTTTTCTGAGGGTGAGTTGGGACTGGCTTTCCTGCCCAAAGGTCCCTAAAAGATATTGACCTTCCTGATATGATCCGGTGCTGCCAGCGCTTGATGGTACCCTTGTATATTCCCGGGCCTGACGTTCAAACAACCTGGCCTGATCGGCATATTCCTCTTCCAAGTGACGCATCTGCTGCTGCTGCACCTGGCGCTGTTCCTCCAGCAGCTCTTTTCTTGTCTGCATCTCCTCTGCCTGGATTGCCCTCTGCATCTCCAACTGGATCTCCTTTTGCCTTCTCTCTTCAGCCTCCTTATCCTGGGCTATCACTGCGGAACTCATCAGAAGAATAGTAAAAGCAAGTATTATTTGCCTGAGCCTTGATAATGGTTTCATAGTTGTATGATTTTAGTTCAATAATATTTGTCTGTCACAAAAATAGGGCGATCAACCGTGCATCTTGGTTAACACTGTGTTAATGATAGGTTAACGGATGTGGAAAGGTATTATCTTAGCATCCAAAGTTTCCCTGATGAAGAGTCGTCTTCTCATATGGTTATCTGCAATGGCTCTATTGGTCCTGATCGGTGTTCAGTATGTATTTATCACAAATACATATAATACCAAACGGGGGCTATTTGATCTCAAATTTGGCGGATTGGTGAAAGATGGAATGATTGCCTTCAATGACCACGATTTGCAGTTCAGTCTCGATTCTATCTTTTTCGTCTTGGATAACCTCGCCGTGGATTATCTCTTTTCCGATCCGGATACAATCATGGAAACTCCGGGGCAATCCTTCCATAACATCCTTAAGAATTATAGAGATCCAGAATTCTTTTTGATGGACTACATTATAAGAGCAGGGGAAGATCCGGCATTCACGTACCATTTGCAGTTAAATGAGCTATCCCTGAAGGATCTGGGATATGAGCAGCGTGTATATCCCGACAGCCTGGGTTTAGAGTTAGCTCCGGCTGGTGCGCTGCTGGCAGGATCCTATACCCATGAGCGTAATTTCTTTCGTATTTCATACGATATCTACATCAATTTCACCAACCGTTCTAAGTTGATCCTCAATGAGATGTGGTTGATCCTGACACTGGCCATTTTTACACTTCTGCTGGTTTTTACGGTCTTTTATATTACCCTGAGAAACATGTTGCTTCAAAAGCGGTTGTCTGAAATGAAGACCGATTTCATTAACAACATGACACATGAATTGAAAACACCACTCTCTACCATATCTGTTGCTTCCAGCTCACTTGGCAACCGGACCATCATTCAAAATCAGAAGAAGGTCGCCGAGTTATCTGGTCTTATTAAGAGACAGAACCGGCACCTTTCGGAATTAATCGACCGGATCCTGGATATCAATATCTGGGAAAAGGACCAGGTAAAACTCAAACCGGAACAGGTCGTCATAGAAGTTTGGATCCGACAAGTAGTAGATGCATTTGTCCTTGAGCAGGAAAAGTTATCTCCGGTCATCGATTTAAAGGTCGAATTAAAAGATAGGACGATTTTATTTGATCAGGTTCATATGTCGACTGTCATCAATAATCTACTCTCCAATGCAGTAAAATACGGCAATCGTCCTTGTGAAATTAGTCTGAAAGTGAAAGATCAGGAAGGATTTTTACATATAGCCGTGGCAGACAATGGCCCCGGAATCAGAAAAGAAGAGCAGCGGCACATTTTTGAAAAATTCTACCGGGGAGAAGAATCGAGACAAAGGGTGATTAAGGGGCTCGGTCTTGGACTCTATTATGTAAAGCAGATTGTAGAGGCCCATAAAGGAACCATCAATGTACGCAGCACACCCGGAAAAGGCACAATTTTCAATATTAAAATCCCTAAAGAAAATGGACTTATTGTTAGTTGAAGATGATATAGATCTTCAAAAAGTCTTGGCCCAGTACCTGGAGTTATCAGGATTCAGAGTCTATTCGGCCAACCATGGCAAACATGGCCTTGAAGTATTCAACGGACATCACATTGACCTGTGTATCCTGGATGTGATGATGCCGGTTATGGATGGATTCGAACTTGCCGGAGAAATACGTTCCATAGATCCGGTCATGCCCATTGTATTTCTCACTGCAAAAAACCAGAAAGAGGACAGGTTAAAAGGACTCAAGATCGGGGCAGATGATTATATTACCAAGCCTTTTGAGGCTGAAGAATTGGTACTGCGACTACATAATATTCTGAAACGGGCCGGGAGGGAGTCCCAGGAATCCATAAAACTTGGAAATCTTGATATTAGTTTCAATGAGTTGTTTATCAATGATGGAGAACAGAGCTTTAACCTCACTCCAAGGGAAGCGGAATTACTCAGATACCTGATTGATAATCAGAATACTTTACTAAAACGGGAAGTGATCCTGGAAGAGCTCTGGGGTCAGAATGACTACTTTCTGGGGCGATCCATGGATGTATTTATCTCCAGACTAAGGAAGTACCTCCAGGCGGAGAAGACTGTATCGCTGGAAACAATAAGAGGTGTAGGATTTATCTTTAAGGTAAAATCCCACACCTCCCATTAGATTTCCAAAACTTCTATGTCCTTACCATCCCCTTCAATACCCTGATGTTTTCATCCTTCTTTATGGTATCATACACCACCGGGGTGGCGATGAATATGGATGAATAGGTACCTACAACAACACCCAGCAACAATGCAAAAGCAAAGCCTCTGATCACATCTCCGCCAAAAAGGAAGATGGACAGCAAAACAAAGAAGGTACTTAGAGATGTACTGAATGTTCGGCTCAGGGTACTGTTCAATGCAGTATTGAATATCTCCTTGCGATCTCGTTTTTTCTGTAGTCCCACGAATTCCCTGATCCGGTCAAACACCACCACGGTGTCGTTGATGGAGTATCCTACCACCGTAAGGATTGCAGCAATAAAGGATTGATCAAGCTCCAGTGAAAAAGGCACCACTCCATGCAACAGGGAAAATAGTCCGAGGACAATCAATACATCGTGGACCAAGGCTGCCAGTGCCCCGAGACCAAATTGCCAATTTCGGAACCGGGCCAGTATGTAAAGGAAAATGATGATCAGGGATGCTAGAATCACGATCACGGCAATTCTTTTAATATCATCGGCGATGGTGGGTCCCACCTTGTGTGCGCTGATGATGTATTCCTGTCCGTTCAGGAATTCATCCAGTGTTACATCGCTGTCAAGAAAGGGCTGAAGACCCTCGAACAACTGTACCTGGATGATGGAATCCACTTCCGGAGAATCATCATCAATCAGATACTTGGTGGTCACCCTCACCGTGCTCTTGTTACCGTAGGTAATTACCGTGGGTGTTACCCCGAAAGCAGTTTCAAGGCTGCTCTGTATTTCAGCGGTTTCCACTTCCTGATTAAAAGCAATTACATAGTTGCGTCCGCCGGAAAAGTCCACACCCAGGTTCAGTCCCCTGGTGGCCAGCGAAGCAATCCCACCAAGAATAATAAGTGTTGAAATGATATAGCCAATTTTTCTTTTACCGAGAAAATCGATTTTCGTATTCTTGAAAGCATTTCTGGTTAGTTTGGTGTCAAATGTGATCTTTATGCCTTTGGTAAGCATGCGCTCATACATCAGGCGGGTCAGGATAATTGCACTGAAAAGTGAAGTCAGGATCCCGATAACCAGTGTCGTGGCAAAACCTTTAATGGGTCCGGTACCAAAGAAGAAAAGAATCAAACCTGTTAGGAAGGTGGTGATCTGCGCATCAAAAATGGCCGAATAGGCATTCTTGTAACCATCTTTGATGGCTGTTTTCAAATTCTTCCCTGCATTCAATTCTTCTCTGATCCTCTCATAAATCAGCACATTGGCATCCACCGACATACCGATGGTAAGCACAATACCTGCGATACCCGGAAGGGTCAGTACAGCCTGTAGAGAGGCCAGTACACCAAAAAGGAAAAACATGTTCGCAAGCAGGGCAATGTCAGCTACCATACCAGCCCTTCTGCTGTAGTAAAAGATCATGTAGGCCAGCACCACCACGAAAGCAATTAGGAATGAGTTAAGTCCGTCTTTGACCGACTTGGCTCCCAGGGAAGGTCCAATCACTTCACTGGATTCGATGCGTGCACGTGCAGGCATTTTACCAGATTTAAGAATATTAGCCAGGTCATCTGCATCAGCCTGTGTGAAGTCACCCGATATGGAAGAACTTCCACCCTTGATCTCTTCACTTACCGTGGGGGCAGAATATACCAGACCATCCAGGACGATGGCCAGGGCTTCTCCAACATTTTCCCGGGTCAGGTTGGCCCATCTCTTGGCTCCTTCAGAATTCATGTTCATGCTCACGGTGAACTCTCCGGTATAAGGATCATTACCTACCCTTGCATCGGTAACCACCTTGCCATCCATGGCCGGTTGGTTGTTTCGGGTCGACTTCAAAGAATGGAGTCTGATAAACTGCTGGTCCTCACCATCCGGCTGGAAATGCCATGAAAATCTCAGATCGGATGGGAACAATTGTCTGATCTGAGGTATGGCAAGGTACTCATTTACCTTTGCAGTATCTTTTAGCAAGACAACTCCCACTGTTGATCCCGGTATGAAATTGCGCTGGTTATCCAGGTATGGAGTAAGTACTGCAATCAATGGATTCTCACGATAGAATTGTGCCTCCTGATCATCGAATACCTGGGTAGAATCCAAATCGGAAAGCAGGTCCAGTCCCGCTGTATCCAACAGCAATTCCTCCTGGGGAATATCGAGCAAAGATGTTTCGCCAGTTTCCTCCGGGGCTTCCACAGTTGCTTCGTTTCCTGTAGCTGTAGCATCGGTTGATTCCAAATCTGAAACATCCTCCCCAGCCTGCTGTATATCTGCAATGATTGTGTTAGCCTCTTCCAGATATCTCCATATCTCAGAACTCTGGTAGGTGGTCCAAAATTCAAGGTTTGCGGTCCCCGTGAGCAATTTTGTAACCCTTTCAGGTTCTTTTACACCGGGTAGTTCAACAAGAATCCTGCCCTGACGTTCAAGTTTTTGGATATTTAACTGTACAACTCCGAAACGGTCAATCCTGTTCCTTAATACATTGTATGAATTATCAATGGCATCTTCTGCCTCTGATTTAAGATAAGTGACAACATCATTATTTGTTGTATTGAAATCGATCTGGCCCCTTGTTTCCGGAGTCATAAAAAATTGAGCCAGTTGTGCTCCCGGATTCAACTCTTCAAAGGCATCAGCAAAAAGATCCACAAAATCACTTTGACTGTTGAGCTTTTTCTGTCGGGCCAGTGTCATGGTCTCCAAAAAGACCGGATCGGTCAGGAACTGAGGAGCAGCCAATGATCTGATAATATCTTCAACGGCAATTTCCAGGATTACATTCATTCCGCCCTTGAGGTCAAGACCGAGGTTGATTTCCCGTTCTTTACAATCCTGGTAAGTGTATTTTTTAAAAAGAACATTGTAAACTACTTCACCTTTCATGGAATCCAGGTACGACCGCTCAATGCGAACATCGCCGTTGGCCATATTCCTGGCATCACGTTCTACCTTCTGTGCGAAAACAGTAAATAAAAGCTGGTAAACACTGACAAGCGCCAGAATAATTGTAAATAACCTGATAGCACCTTTATTTTGCATTTTTAACTTGTTTATTAATAGTTACTTGGTTGTCTTTTTTGAATAGGCCGCAAATATAGCACTATTTTTTTGCACTTTAGAAGGTAGAGATAAAAAAATGCGTAATTGATCCTGGGACCAATTACGCAAATAAAAGGATTTATGTGATTGATAATCTTTTCTTTACAGCCTAATTCTAGAAAAGCTTCAAATCATCCAGTGCTTTCATCACCTCTTTGACGCTCCCGGCCGATGAATCGAGCAATTTCTTTTCTTCATCATTCAAATCGATCTCTATGATCTCTTCCACTCCATTTGTACCAAGCTTCACCGGAACGCCAAGATAAATTTCATTCAATCCATATTCCCCATTCAGATAGGCGCAGACAGGGAAAACCCTGTTTTGATTCTTCACAATGGCTTCCACCATTTGGGCCACAGCGGCTCCAGGAGCATACCAGGCAGAAGTCCCCATCAGGGCTACCAGTTCTCCTCCACCCTTGCGGGTTCTGTTTACAATTTGTTCGATAACATCGGCTCCCAATAACTCCGTAAGAGGTATCCCGCTAACCGTAGTATACCTGGGCAGTGGCACCATGGTATCACCATGTCCTCCAAGAAGCATGGCTTGAATGTCGTTGGGGGAAACATCCAGGGCAGTGGCCAGAAAAGCTTTGAAGCGACCTGTATCCAGAATACCCGCCATACCAAATACTTTATGTGGATCTGTGTTGGCTGCCTGGAAAGCAGCATAAGTCATCACGTCAAGGGGATTTGATACCACGATAACAATTGCATCAGGGGATTGCTTGATGGCCTTTTCGGTGACCTCTTTCACAATACCGGCATTGGTTTTAATGAGATCATCACGGGACATTCCAGGCTTGCGAGGGAGACCCGATGTAACCACAATAATTCCGGAGTCCTTGGTCTTCAGATAATCATTGGTCGATCCGGTCACCCGGGTATTAAACTGATTAATGGAGGAGGTTTGCCAGATATCCAGTGCTTTACCTTCGGCCAGGCCTTCGATTATATCGAGTAGTACTATTTCCTCGGCCAGGTCCTTATGAGCCATCACATTGGCACATGTGGCGCCCACATTTCCGGCGCCAATTACTGTAATCTTGTTCATAATAATGGGTTTTTAGGTTAATTAGAATTTCTATTCCAGGTATTTTATTCATCTAGAGCTAAAGGTAAAAGTAGTAAATTCTTGTTTGGAATTTGGATTGTTTTAAAGCATGTGGTAAAGCCATTACTTGACATTGCGAGCTAAATATGGTAAATTGAGCTTGTACCCAACCTCTCTCCCGATCAATGAAAGTAGATTTATCAAAATACCTGGACGACTGGTACAAGGAAGATCCCGCTAAGAACATCTTTCCTGGTCCGGTTGTGACCCTTTCCAGAGAGGTGGGTTGTCCCGCCAAAACAATTGCGGCAAGTCTTACTGAACACCTCAACACATTAAAAAAGTCAAAATCAAAAGATCACCCATGGCGTTGGATCAGTAAAGAGATATTGATGGAATCTGCCCGAGAACTGGATGTGGATTCAAGCCAGATCCAACATGTCTTTGACTACAAAAGCAGAGGGATTCTTGAAGATTTGTTGCTGGCACAATCCAAAGATTACTATAAATCCGATCAGAAGATCAGGACCACCATTGCAAAAGTAATTCGGAAATTTGCCAATGAAGGCAATGCAATCATTGTAGGAAGAGGTGGAGTGGCCATCACCAGAGACATTCCCATGTCCTTTCATATATATCTTGAGGCTCCGCTTGAGTGGCGGGCACTTCGTGTGGCAGATAAAAACGACATCACCATCGATCAGGCCAGAAGTTATGCCCTGAATATTGATAAAAAGAGAACCCATTTCAGGGATTTCTTTCTGGGAAAGGGGAATGATTACACCAGGTTTGACATGAAACTCAATTGCATGACCCTGGAATTAAAAGATATCATCAATATAATTGTCGGTGCATTAAAAACGCGTTCAATGATATGAAAGTTTTGTTATTTTTAATATCATAAATCCCCAAATTTTCCTTGATGTTCAGATATGCTTTTTGGATGTTGTCTTTACTGTTACTTATCAATGCCTGTAACCAATCCACAATTTCCAAAGAAGAATTTATTCCGGACTCTGAAGAATCCTCCACTTCAACCAATGCCTCTGAGGTAATTTATTCCCTCTATCTTCCCACCGACATTACCAGGCTTTTTGAAGAGACTGGCACCGGTTTTAATCCAGAACTGCTCATACCGTTCGAACGGCTTCCCTTTTATGAGGATCCTGGACAGTTGGCCTTGCTGATGGGTTCCCTGGGGGTAGACCTGAGCTATTGCAAATTGTTCGAAAGAGTACTTGAATCGGCCGAATGCTATAAACATATCGAATTGCTTGCGGATAAACTCGACCTTCCCCAGGAGATCTTCGAAAAATCTTACACTGACCTGGAGGAGTATATAAATAAACCCGATTCTCTGACTCTGTTACTCGATCAGGTTTATAGCGATGTTGATCTCTATTTCAAACAGAATCAAAAGGAATCACTTGCTTCATTGTCCCTCCTTGGCGGTTGGCTCGAAACCATGTACATCGGAGTGAGGATTTATGAGGATAAATCAATCCTGGAAATGGGCGACAGAATACTTCAGCAAAAATATGCGTTAAACAGCCTTGTGGGTTTACTGGCCAATTACCAGGAATCTCTGATGGTCAGACGTTATATGCATCCTTTGAACAAATTGAAAAAAGCCTACGAGGAGGTCGATATCAGATATGCGCAGGAGGGATTTGAATTGGACTCTGAAGAACGAACTTTCCATGCTTCTGTATCAGAGATCATTTATGAACCTGAAATCCTCGATAAAATCTGTAAGGTAATCAAACAGGTAAGGGCAGAACTTGTTCAGTAAGATTTCTCCTAGCTAACCAGTACCTTACCGGTCATCTCCTCCGGAATGGTCACACCCATGATATGTAAAAGGGTGGGTGCCACATCAGCCAGTATTCCCTCCTTGATTTCCTGATAATCTTTGCTGACCAGAATGCATGGTACAGGATTGAGTGAATGGGCCGTGTTGGGAGAACCATCCAAATTTACTGCATGGTCGGCATTCCCATGATCGGCAATGATCAGGACATCGTAGTTATTATCCCTGGCAGCTTCGACCACCTCGCCCACACATTCATCTACGGTGATCACCGCTTTTTTAATGGCTTCATATACACCGGTATGTCCTACCATATCACCATTGGCAAAATTGAGACAGATAAAACTGGGGTGATCTTCTTTAATGGTCTTGATTACAGCATCTTTTACTCCATATGCACTCATCTCTGGTTGGAGATCATAGGTGGCAACCTTGGGAGATGCAATCAGGATCCGGTTTTCATTTTCGAATACCTTCTCCCTACCACCTGAGAAAAAGAATGTAACATGTGCGTACTTTTCTGTTTCAGCAATCCTCAACTGACTAAGTCCCTCCCGGGCCAGTACCTCACCCATGGTATTGTTCACATTATCTTTATCATAGATGACATGAAGCCCTTTAAAAGTTTCATCATATGGTGTCAGGGTGCAGTAATGAAGCGGTATGGTATGCATATTATACTCCGGCATATTCTGTTGTGTAAGGACAATGGTCAGTTCACGGGCCCGGTCGTTACGGAAATTAAAGAATACCACCACATCTCCCTCCTGGATTGTTCCAAGAGGCTCGTTCTGATCATCCACAATGACAATGGGCTTCACAAATTCATCTGTGACTCCGGCGTCGTATGATTCCTGGAGGGCGGTCATCACATTTTTGGCTGGCCTTCCTTTTCCATGCACCAGTAGATCATAGGCTTCTTTCACCCTTTCCCAACGCTTGTCCCGGTCCATGGCATAATAACGTCCCATAAAAGAAGCCACCTTTCCATTTGAACCAGCAAGGTGGTTGTTAAGGTTGTCCATATATCCTTTTCCACTCTGTGGATCTGTATCCCGGCCATCACCAAAGGCATGAATAAATACATTTTCGATCCCATACTCTCCCGTCATATCACACAGCTTGTAAAGGTGTTTATCCAGCGAATGAACCCCTCCATCGGATAACAGGCCCAGAAAATGCACCTGCTTTTTTTGATCACGGGCATAAGTAAAAGCGTTAACCAGTGTTTCGTTTTCCGAAATGGTGTTGTCCCTTACTGCCATATTGATCTTCACCAGATCCTGATAGACAATGCGTCCGGCTCCAATATTAAGATGTCCCACTTCCGAATTTCCCATCTGTCCGTCGGGCAAGACCCACATCCTCCCCTGAAGCCAACAGGCGGGAGGAAGGATATTCCCTTTCAAGCCTGTCCATATTCGGAGTGGGAACCTGACTGATCACATCCGCTTTATCTCCATTTCCGATTCCCCATCCATCGAGGATCATTAACAATGTTCTTTTTTTACTCATATTTTGGATCTATTACTATCTGTTAGACACCTGATGGCTACAATTGTTTGTACTGCGCACTATTCAGGCGGACAAAGATAACCGAATTTCATATTTTTAGTATTAATTTGCAATTACAATTACAAACCATATACAATATTCAAATAAAGCACACCCATGAAAAAATTAAGTTTCTATGTACTGGGAATCGTTCTATCCCTGCTGATTTCCTGTACAGCATCTACCGAGAAGACAGATTTCTCCATCGAATTTGAAAAATACACCCTTGACAACGGCCTGGATGTGATCCTGCATACCGACCATTCAGATCCTATTGTTTCAGTGGCCATTCAGTACCACGTTGGTTCAAACCGTGAAAAACCAGGAAAAACAGGATTTGCCCACCTCTTTGAACATATGATGTTCCAGGAATCAGAAAATGTCGGACAGGATCAGTTCTTTAAGAAGATTCAGGCCGCAGGAGGTACGCTGAACGGAGGAACCAGTTCGGATGGTACCGTTTATTATGAAATTGTTCCGAAAAACTCCTTGGAGCTTGCGCTATGGCTGGAATCCGACCGGATGGGTTACCTCATCAATACCGTTACACAATCTGCATTTGTCAACCAGCAGAATGTGGTTCAGAACGAAAAACGGCAACGGGTGGATAACCGACCTTATGGACACAACGGTTATGTCATCGACAAGAACCTTTATCCTGAAGGTCATCCCTATAATTGGTCAGTCATCGGTGAAATGGAAGATCTTTTAAACGCCACAGTGGAGGATGTCAAAGAATTTCATGCAGCATTCTATGGGCCCAACAATGCTACCCTGGTGGTGGCTGGAGATATAGATCTTGAAGAAACCCGCAACCTGGTAAAAAAGTACTTTGGTGAGATTCCCGGTGAGAATGAAGTGGAAGATATGGAAACAATGCGGGTCTCACTCAATGAAACAAAAAAATTATATCATGAAGACAATTTTGCAAAGACACCTCTATTCACAATGGTCTGGCCCACCGTTGAACAATACAGCAAGGATGCTTATGCCCTCAGATTTTTAGGGCAACTATTGTCAGATGGAAAAAAGGCGCCCATGTACCGGGTGCTGGTGAAAGATAAAAAACTTACCTCCAGAGCATCAGCTTATAATCAGGCCCTTGAATTGGCAGGTAGTTTCAGGATCAGCATCAATGCCAATGCAGGTGTGAGCCTGGCTGATGTGGAGGATGCGGTTTTTGAAGCACTTCAGCTTTTTGAGGAGGAGGGGATTACTGAAAATGATCTGGAAAGGATCAAAGCAGGATTGGAAACCCAATTTTATAACAGCATTAGCTCAATCCTGGGCAAAGGATTTCAGATGGCCAGGTACAATGAATATGCCGGATCCCCCGCTTTCATTGAACAGGATATCGCTAATATACAGGCTGTTACAATGGAAGATGTCATGCGGGTATATGAAACCTATATCAAAAGCAAACCCTATGTGGCCACCAGTTTCGTACCCAAAGGGTCACTCGATCTGATGGCTGAAAATTCAGTTCAGGCCAATGTGAAGGAAGAGAGCATTGCAGACGCCACAGAGGTTACCCTGGATGAAGTGGAAGCGGAAGAGGCGATTGAAAAGACACCTTCTTCATTTGACCGTTCAGTTGAACCGGTGTCAGGCCCAGATCCGGTGGTTGTGCCTCCGGAAATTTGGACAGATGAACTGGCCAACGGAATTAAAATATATGGGATTGAATATGAAGAGGTACCACTGGTGAATTACTCCCTGGTAATCAAAGGGGGACATCTGTTGGATAAACCTGAATTATCAGGAACTGCTTATCTGGTAGCCGAACTGATGACCGAGGGTACAGCCAACAAAACCCCCGAAGAGCTTGAGGAGGCCATTGATCTGCTAGGTGCCAATATCAATGTTTATGGCGGAGAGCAATCCATCTCTATCAATGTCAACACTTTGGCCAGGAATTTTGAAAGTACAATTGCGCTGGTGGAGGAGATCCTCTTCGAACCCCGATGGGATGAAGAGCAGTTTGAGCTGGCCAAAAGCAGGATTATCAATTCCCACAAACGAAATCAGGCCAATCCTAACTTCCTTGCATTTATTACATTTCATAAGCTGGCCTTCGGGGAAGGAAATCTAATGTCCATCCCCGATGATGGAACCGTTGAAACCATTGAAGCCATCACCCTTGATGACCTGAAGGCTTATTATGAAGCCTATTTCAGTCCCTCCCTGGCATCCCTCCATGTGGTCGGAAAAGTGCTTCCTTCAGATGTTAAAAAGGCTTTTGCTGGAATCGAATCCAGATGGGAATCAAAAGATGTGCTTCTACCTGAAATTGAATTACCCGCCAATCCCGAATCTTCTGCCATTTACTTTGTGGATGTTCCGGGTGCCAAGCAATCGGTCATTCAGATTGGAAATCTTGCGTTGACACGAACCAATCCCGACTACGATGCCGTTCAGACCATGAACTATAAGCTGGGAGGATCATTCAGCGGAAATCTCAATTTGATCCTCAGGGAAGAAAAGGGATTTACCTATGGTGCCAGGTCAGGATTCAGTGGTAACAACCTCTATGGTACCTTCACCGCCAGCTCCAGTGTACGATCCAATGCCACGCAGGAATCAATGGAGATTTTCAGCGAAGAGATGAAAAAGTACAGAGAAGGCATCAGCGAAGAAGATCTTGATTTTACCAAGGATGCGCTTTTAAAATCAAATGCCCGTCAGTTTGAAACGCTCTACGCTCAGCTGAGAATGCTTCAAACAATTAGTGAATATAACCTTCCATTTGATTTTATAACAAAGCAGCAGGAGGTTACAAGATCCATGACCCTGGAAGAGCATCGTGAACTTGCCAGTAAATACATTGATCCGGATAGAATGTACTATATCGTGGTGGGTGATGCTGAAACACAACTTGATCCACTGAAGAGTCTTGGACTTGGCGATCCAATACTGCTGGACTGATTCATCAATGAAGCATCTCCGGGGGTTTTAGTTCTGACCGCCTGTTTTTCAAAAGGAACGCAGTGGCCAGGATCAATACAAGTAGCCAGGACTGGTAGAGGAAAACGTTTTCATATCCTTTCGTCCCCTGGGCTTGTGCTATGACCACCCCGATAAGGGATGCACCGGTCAGTTGTCCCAGGCTAATATAAATGGTCAGCATACCCTGTGTAACAGCTCTGTCTACCATGGATGTCTCATTGAGCATGATATACCTGAGCGAGCTGCCGGAAAGAACCGATAAACCGAAACCAATCAATACTCCGGAAGTATAAAAGAGCATTTTGCTTTCATTGGACAGGTGGAGAAGATAGAATCCCACGGCAGACAGAATCAGCCCGATCAGAATAATGATTTTCGAACCGTATGCGTCAATCATCCTGCCAAACAGGGGGGAACCAATGGCCGTGGCCAATACCAGGGGAACAAGCATGAAGCTTGCGTCGGAGGCGTTCACCCGGAAAGCGCCCACTGCGAAATTAGGAATAAACACAAAGGAAGATTGTAATATACCAGTGGCCATGGCGATGGTACCAGCAATTAGAATTTGCCTGTTTCTGAAGTAGGTCAGTTTGAGGATAGGATTTTCAGCATTTTTCTCGATCAGGAACGTGGTAACCATGAGTACAACCGCACCAAGCAAAAAGGGCAGTACTTTGGCTGAGAGCAGACTGCTGGCAAATGCAGCGGAATCGATGTGGTTAATCCCAAAGGTAAAAGATGCAAGCATCAATCCCAGGGTGAGGATTCCTTTCCAGTCGAAAAGGCCTGAAGTATCCACCTTTGTTTGGGGGATGTTTCGTATACTGACCAGGATCAGAACAAGGGCAATGGGGATGTTTATCAGGAACAGCACGGACCACTCAAAGAATTTTAGTAGAATGCCTGCGACAATGGGCCCGATAAGAAAAGCCAGACCAAAGACAGCACCAATCAAACCCAGTACCCTGCCCCTTTTTTCAGGGGGGAAAATGTCACCTACCACCGCCGAGGCCACCGGAAAAATACCGCTGGCTCCAAAACCCTGAACAGCCCTGCCCACAAGCAATGTGGTAAAGCTGTGAGAAATTGAAACGATCAGGGAACCCAATGCAAAAATGCCGAGGGATATGATATAAATATTCCTTCTTCCGAAAATATCGGATAAACGCGCAAATAAAGAGACCCCGGACAGATTAAAAAGGACATAGATAGAGAATATCCATCCCAGCACCCGCGGTTCAATAACCAGTGTCTCCTCGATGGAAGGGATGGCCGGACCCACAATAGAAATATCCAATGCACCCATCAGAACCCCCGTAAACAGGATGATTAAAACTCTCCGGTTGCTCTTCTTATTCATGCCTGCAATATAATACAGATTGCTGTTTCATCTTATTCTTATTTTCAATACCTCACCAGTGACCTTGTGTACAGTATTGATTTTTATTTAACCATAAAAGGACCTGGATTGTTATCTATATTGAATTAATTAAATATGCACAATGAAAATTACAGAAAAGACTTATGTGTCTGATATTTTAAAAGAATATGGGGATATTGCACAA
The DNA here is from genome assembly GCA_963710385.1 of uncultured Bacteroidales bacterium. Classification (GTDB taxonomy): domain Bacteria; phylum Bacteroidota; class Bacteroidia; order Bacteroidales. Next base: position 164,031 of record CAVQAB010000024.1, read on the forward strand.
GTGATGGAAATCTTTGGTGTCAAGCGTGTTGGTGGATATGGTATACGTAGATTTCTTACCAGATTCATCACTGTTAAAACAGCAGCATTTGTTCATCGTGTTCCATTGGATAATTTCATTGGAATGGTCGAAACAGCAGTTGAGTTCAAGAAGTAGATTTATCTGTTAGCATCAAAAACTTCCCGGCTGCTTCAATTTGCTCTACCTGAGTACTGCTGGACTTGGTACTGCTTTCTGGCCGCAATTACGGGTAAAACAACCCTCATTTACAGTTGGTGCCTCTTGCAATCTCAAACAAAACCTGCCCCTGTCTGTTGTTCAGATATCATTTGAACCTACAGACCCATGCCCAATAAGCAGATTACAATCCCTTTTTTATTTGCGATGATATTCGCCATGGCATGTACTTCACAAAACAGAACTTCAATGGAAACTTTTCCCCATACCAATGCCCTGATCAATGAGACCAGTCCCTATCTGCTTCAGCATGCCCACAATCCGGTGAACTGGTATCCATGGGGCGAAGAAGCCCTGCAAAAAGCGAAGGAAGAAGGCAAATTAATTATTGTCAGCATTGGTTACTCCTCCTGCCACTGGTGCCACGTGATGGAACATGAGAGTTTTGAGGACAGTGTGGTGGCTCAGTTGATGAATGATCACTTTATCAGTATCAAGGTGGACCGGGAGGAGCGTCCTGATATCGATCATATTTACATGACCGCAGTACATCTTTTGAACCAGCAGGGTGGCTGGCCTTTGAATTGCATTGCCCTTCCCGATGGAAGACCCATCTGGGGAGGAACCTACTTTCCAAAAGTACAATGGATGGATGCACTTCAGCAGGTTTCGGCTTACTACAGGGATAATCCTGAAAAAACGCTGGAATATGCTGAAAGCCTTGCTGAAGGAATCAGACAAAACTCCATTTACCAGGTGGAAGAAGATCCTGTTTTGCTGGATCATGAAGCCCTTCATACTGTATTTCAAGGCTGGACACGTCAATTCGATAAGAACAATGGAGGCAACATGGGGGCTCCAAAATTCCCCATGCCCGTAAACCTTGAGGCCCTGTTGCACTATGGCATTCAGTATAAAGATCAGTCCATTCTCGATCATGTGGATCTGACCCTAACAAATATGGCGCGAGGAGGCATTTATGACCAGGTGGGGGGAGGTTTTTCCAGGTATTCGGTGGATCCCATCTGGAAGGTTCCGCACTTTGAAAAAATGCTTTACGATAATGCCCAGCTTATCGGGCTTTATTCCCGTGCATACCAGGTATTTGGAAATGAAACCTACAGGCAGGTGGTGCAGCAGAGCATTGAATTCCTGAAAAGAGAGATGGTGTCCGGACAGGGGGCATTCTTTTCAGCCCTTGATGCGGATAGTGAGGGCGAGGAAGGAAAGTATTACATATGGAGCAAGGATGAGCTGGAACAACTTTTGGGGGGAGATTTTGATCTCTTTTCCGAATATTATAATGTCAATGCCACCGGGCTCTGGGAGAACAACAGGTATATCCTTTATCGAACCAGTGATCCAAAGGAATTTGCATCGGAAAGGGGACTGGAATACTCCTCATTCCTTAAACGAATCAGGCCATTGGAACAGTATTTTACTGGAAGCCCGGAGTAAAAGGATCCCTCCAGGTCTGGACGATAAGTCGCTTACTTCCTGGAGCTCACTGATGATTTCCGGACTGGCCCAGGCATATCGGGCTTTGGGAAATCCCGAATACCTGGAGTTGGCAATCACCAGCGCAGGTCTGATACGGGATGAGCTGCTTTCAGAAGAAAATCTGTTGTACAGAAATTACAAGAATGGCATGTTTTCCATCCCTGGATTTATATATCGATTATGCGCTGTTTATTGAAGCATGCCTTGACCTCTATGAAGCCAGTATGGATCAACAGTGGCTCGACCTGGCATCGGAACTATCACAGGTAACCATCAATAAGTTTTTTGATGAAGGTAGCGGGATGTTTCTTTACAATGCAGAAAATTCTGAGGTCCTGATTACAAATAATGTGGAGTCCCAGGACAATGTGATTCCCTCTTCCAACTCTATCATGGCCCACAACCTTTTTAGATTGGGACATATCATTGCAGAAAGCAAGTACCTTGAGTTGTCTGCAAACATGCTTCGTCAGATGGCCAGTCGCTTTGAGCAACACCCCCAGGGTTTTGCCAACTGGGGTCGGCTGTTGCTCAAACAACAAAATCCTTATTATGAAATTGCAGTGGTTGGCCCGTCTGCTTCAACCATGGTCAAGGAACTATCCAGGGAGTACCTGCCCCATGCCATTCTCGTGGGTTCTGAAGAAGCCGGGGAACTTCCACTTTTCTTAGACCGGTTTGAAAGCGGCAAAACACGTATCTTTGTTTGTCAGGACAACGTTTGTCAACTGCCCGTCGAAAATCCTGAAGATGCAAAAAGAATCTACAATATTAAATAAGTTAAGGGAGCTGAAAAAGGCCGCCTGGAATCTGCCCGTAAAAAATTCAAGGAGTCATCGTTTTGCTAAAAAATATGCTGCCAAAACCAGTGATCTGCTTACCGAAGGTGTGAAGGCAGTGGGCCTTGAAGCTGAGGAGACAGAACAGATGGCACGCTCTTTCTTTAAAATGTTAGAGGCGAAACTGGATCTCAGCGGCCGGACTGAACCTCCCTCAGAAGAAGAAGTGAAAGCTGCCATTGAGCAACTAAAGGATGTGGGCCGGTTCTCCATCTTCACTACCCTGGTGATCCTTCCAGGGGGGGTGATTTCTCTTCTTGGTTTGGAGCTACTGGCCAGGAGATTCGGGATCAGAGGATTTAATCTGATACCCTCTTCATTCCGGAAGAAAAAGAAATCCAATCTGCCCGATATTTATGAATAAACCTATTTTGGATTGATTTTTGAATTGAATCTATTGAAACAAAAGTTCAGGAATCATGAAATCTATACAAACGACCCTGGTATTGTTATTGTTTTCTCCTATGATCCTTATGGGACAGAAAGTTTTCAAAGTCAAATACCAATCCCAGGCCGACATTAAGGTCTATGTTGTGGATTATGAATCCCAGTGTGATCTGAAGGTGTTTTTTGTGGAATATGATTCTCAGGCTGATGAAGACGGGCTCTGGTATTTTGTTAAATACGAAAGTCAGGCAGAGAAAAAATTGTATTTTGTGGAATACGAATCACAGGCCGACCTGAAGATATTTGTTGTGAAGTATGAATCTCAGGCTGGCTGGAAAAACCAGGAAAAACAACATCTGCTTCTATGAACATCAAGTTGAATAACCAGATCTACTTAAAGTCTTTACCTCTCCTTTTACTTATCCTGTTTATCTCCACAACATCCTGCCAGGAGCATACGAACCTGCAGGACTGGAACCAGTGGCGGGGTCCCGACCGTTCAGGCACATGGTACAATGGCCCAAGCATTGATCTCTTAACCCCTGAGATGGTTGATCAGCTCTGGGAAGTAAAAATCGGACCAGGTTACAATGGTCCCACTGTTTCAGAGGGCCGGGTATATGCCATGGATTATGTAAAAGGTTCTGAACAGGTACACTGTTTCAATGCAGAGAGCGGAAAAAAGCTCTGGACTTATAGCTATCCTGTCTCCTACAATGTGGGTTATCCCTTAGGGCCCAGGGCCTCGGTTCTGGTATTTGAGGGGAAGGCCTATTCCTTTGGAACCATGGGCCACCTCTTTTGTTTTAATGCAGAAAACGGGGAAGTGCTCTGGCATGTGAATGCCATGGAGCAATTCCAGAGTCGCATTCCTATCTGGGGACTAGCCGCAAGTCCCATGATGGTGGATGATCAACTGATCCTGCAATTGGGTGGTATCTCGGGGGCATGCCTGGTTGCGTTCCACAAAGATAGTGGAAAGGAAATCTGGCGGGCCCTTGATGATGAAGCTTCCTATTCCGCTCCTGTGCTCATCAACCAGGCAGGGAAGCAGGTGCTGGTTTGCTGGACCGGCGAGAGTATTTCCGGGCTTGATCCACAAAATGGACAGGTATATTGGTCCATTCCTTTTCAACCCGGAAAGATGATCATCAATATAGCCGACCCGGTCTATGATCCCCCCTACCTCTTTCTCAGTGGTTTTTATGATGGATCATACCTGGTGAAACTTGACCAGGAGACCACCGATGCTGAATTAATATATCATCGTTATGGAACCAGTGAAATAATTACAGATGCCCTCCATTGCTGTATATCGACTCCGTTGATAAAAGATGGATTTATCTATGGCATTGACAGCTATGGGGAAGCACGTTGCCTGGACCTGATCACCGGTGACCGTATCTGGGAGGACCTGACCCTGGTTCCCAAAGACCGATGGGCCAACGTCCATTTAATCACCCAGGGTGATAAGGTTTGGGGATTCAATGAGTTGGGCGAGCTTCTCTATGGTAAATTTACCCCTGCCGGTTATGTGGATTTAGGCAGGACCAAAGTGATCGATCCGGTGAAAATATCTCCCCATCCCAGGGGTGGAGTATGCTGGTCACATCCCGCCTTTGTGGGTAATCGGATTTTTATCAGAAGTGATGAACATTTGATTTGCATTCAGGTAAATAATAATTAGTTTTAGAGGGACTACTTAACTAAACCGGGTATCCCTTATGAGCGGCTTTTTCGGAGCAATTTCCCAACCAGGATTGTGTATATGATGTCTTCTATGGTACCGACTATCATTCCCACCTGGGAACCAAACGGGCAGGAATGGTTTTTTACAATAAACAGGAGGGTTTTCGAAGAGCCATCCACAGCCTGGAGAATGGATATTTCAGAAGCAAATTTGAATCGGACCTGGAACAATTCAAAGGCAATTGCGGAATGGGGATTATCAGTGATACGGATCCACAACCCATCCTTTTCAACTCCCACATGGGCAGATTTGCCATTACCTCAGTGAGCCGTATTGTGAATATTACTGAGCTGGAAGAGCAATTCCTGAAAAAGAAAATGCACTTTACTGAAAACTTCCAGGGCAACGTTAATCCAACGGAGGTGGTTGCCAACCTGATCTGTGACGAGGATGATTTTGTGTCGGGTATTGAGAATGTGTATGCGAATGTTAAAGGTTCGTGCAGCATGTTAATCCTGACCCCCGACCGAATGATTGCTGCCAGGGACAAACTTGGAAGAACACCCGCCATTATTGGTAAAAAGGATGGATCGTTCGCGGTGGCTTCCGAAACAGCAGCTTTTCCCAATACAGGTTATGAAATTGAATACAATCTCGGTCCGGGTGAAATTGTTGAAATTACTGCTGATGGTTACAACACCCTGAAACCAGCTCAGGAAGCAGATGCAGATCTGTTCATTTCTCTGGGTCTATTACGGCTATCCACCCTCCTTTTATGAAGGGATCAATGTGGATGAAGTAAGATACCGTTGCGGAGCAGCACTGGCCAAAAGGGATACCGTTGAGGCAGATTATGTTTGTGGGATTCCTGACTCCGGTATTGGTCATGCTTAGGTTATGGAAATGCCAATGGCTTGCCCTATAAAAGGGCCTATTCCAAGTATACACCCACCTGGCCAAGGAGTTTTATGCCCCAGAGCCAGGATATGCGTGACCTTGTGGCAAAGATGAAACTGATTCCCAACAAGGCGCTTATTGAAGGGAAAAGTATAGTTTTTTGCGATGACTCCATCGTCAGAGGCACGCAGTTGAAGGACATTACAAAAGACCTTCGAAATGCCGGAGCCAGTGAGAGTCCACATGCGAATCGCCTGTCCACCCCTTACCTTTCCATGTAACTTTCTGAATTTTTCACAATCCAGGTCAACCATGGAACTGGCAACAAGGAAAGCCATCAAGCAATTGGAAGGAGAGGAACGCAACCTTGAAGAATATGCAGATCCAAAATCAGACAAGTACAGGGCCATGGTGGAACAGATCGCAAAAAATCTGGGAATTGACTCATTGATATACCAGGATCTGGACGACCTGGTGGTGGCCATTGGACTTCCCAAAGAGAAGTTGTGCACCCATTGCTGGGATGGTTCCAGCTACTATTAAAACCAATCCTCATGAGAGTCGCAGTCACATCAGCCTCCGGTCAACTTGGTCGTGCCATCATTAAACATCTCCTCCCTGTAATTGGGAAGGAAAATGTGGTGGGTATAGCACGTACTCCTGAAAAAGCAGAAGACCTGGGCATAGAGATCCGCAAGGGAGATTATAATTCTAAGGAAGATTTTGATATAGCCTTGCAGGGGATTGAAGTGGTGCTCCTGGTCTCAGGAATGGACCACCCTGATAAGCGAGTTGACCAGCATCGCAGCGTAATTTATGCTGCCAGAGATGCGGGAGTAAAAAAGATCGTCTATACCAGCATCTTCGGGAAAGAAGGTGTCTCCACATTCGATGCCATTGTCAACAGCAACCGAAAGACTGAGAAAGATATCCGGGAGAGTGGTCTTGAATGGTCCATTGGCCGTAACGGACTCTACATCGAACCCGATGTTGAGTATATTGAGACTTATAAAAAGGAGGGCAAAATTGCCAATTGCGCCGGAGAAGGGCTGACCTCTTATACCACTCGGAAAGAATTGGCCTTTGCCTATGTACAAATGATTTTGAATGACGACCGAAATGGCAGGGTATTTAACCTGGGAGGAGAACCCATTACTCAAAAACAGCTGGCCGCTTACCTGAACCTGGCTTTTGGAACCAACCTCCATTATGAGGCCATGACGCCCGAGGCATACCTTGAAATACAAAAAGAAATGAATGGGGAATTCCTTGGAGCGATCATTGCCGGGATTTATAACAAAATCCTGAACGGGGAGTCGGTGATGGAATCCCAATACAGGGAAGCGGCCGGCCGGGAACACATCAGCTGGGATGCCTATTTTGAATCATTGAAACAAGAATAATCAAGTTCGCAAGAATCGGGTTGCCGGTCCAGGAAGCTCCGCATATCTTTACGCTCAAAACATGACAAATATTTACACTGAGCAATCCCTGGTGGACTATCAAAGGGTTGAAAAAGCCATCAGGTTTATAAAGAAAAAGCATCAGGAGCACCCCTCTCTGGAAGAGATAGCAGCCCATGTTCATATGAGTCCCCATCATTTTCAGCGATTGTTTACCAGGTGGGCTGGAATCAGTCCAAAAAAATTTCTTCAATTCCTCACCCTGAAGTATGCCAGGGAACGTTTGGAAAAGAATACCACACTTGCAGAAATTGCCCATGAAGCCGGACTTTCCGGTACCAGCCGGCTTCACGACCTGTTTATCACCCTGGAGGGGATGACCCCTGACGAGTACCGGCGTTCAGGCGCAGGTCATACCATCTATTTCGGTTCACATTTCAGTCCATTTGGAAAATACCTGCTGGCCATTACAGATGAACACAAGATCTGCACCCTTCAATTCTTTGAAGACGGACAGCAGGCCATGGATGACCTCAAACGACAGTGGATCGCATCCCGACTGGTACATGATCCTGAAAAGACCAGGCTGGTTGCTTCTCTGCTTTTTCAGTCTGCAACTCCTGCACCATTGTCATTACTGGTCAGGGGAACCAACTTCCAGCTTAAAGTATGGGAAGCCCTGCTAAAGATCCCCCTGGGAGAGTTTGTCTCCTATCAGTCCGTTGCCGAATATGTGAATAATCCAAGGGGATTACAGGCTGTGGGTAGTGCCATTGGAAAAAATCCTGTTGCCTATCTAATTCCCTGTCATCGGGTCATTAAAAAAACCGGACAGATAAGTGAGTATCGTTGGGGTAGTACAAGAAAATCAGCCATTTTAGGTTGGGAATCATCTCCCCCAAAAGCATCAGATCCATTTTGAAATAGATTCGTTATCTTGCAGTAAACCCAAAATCTGCAATATGACTCCAACGCGCATCTTTGATTTACTCGATCGTTATCTCAAACAGTTTTCAGGCCAAGATGTCCTGGCTGAAAAGATTGATGGCAATTGGATCACATACACATCTGAGCAATACAATGAATTTGCCCACAATTTTGCATATGGGCTCCTTGAAATGGGATTTAAGAAGGGTGATAAGCTTGTAACCATCACAAATAACAGACCCCAATGGAATTTTGTGGATATGGGTACGTCCATGGCCGGCGTGGTGCATGTTCCTGTTTACACATCCATGAACAGTGAAGAATACAAATACATTCTGGAACATTCAGATGCAAAGATGGTCATGGTCTCAGATAGTAAGCTCTATAACTCCATCCACCCCGTTTCCAAGGAGGTAACACATGTGAAGCACTTCTATACCTTCGATGATATTGAGGGAGCCAACAGCTGGATGGAGGTTGTTGAGAAAGGAAAAAATGCCGGAGAAGTAACGAAAAAGAGACTCAATGTTATAAAGGATGAAATCGTGCCCGGCGATGTGGCATCCATTATCTACACTTCAGGAACAACAGGTCGATCAAAAGGAGTGATGCTTTCTCATGATAACCTGGTAAAGAATTTTCTTGCCGGGCATGAAGTATTTCAACTCACTCCCGATGACCGGTATTTGAGCATCATTCCGGTATGCCATGTGGGAGGCAGGTTCGGTAATTATCAGACACAATATTCGGGTGCCTGCATTTATTACGCCGAAAGCATGGGGACCATTGCCATCAACCTGAAAGAGATCAAAGCTACCGGTTTTGATGCAGTCCCCAGGATCCTCGAAAAGATTTATGATAATGTAATTGCTAAAGGACGAAGTCTGACCGGAATGAAAAAGAGGATGTTTTTCTGGGCCGTAAAATTAGGACTTCGCTATAAACCTCATGGAGAAAAGGGCTGGTTTTACTATAGAAAATTAAAGATCGCTGATAAGCTGATCTTCAGTAAGTGGAGGGAAGCCCTTGGTGGAGAAGCCCGCCTGGTAGGGTGTGGTGGCGCCAGTCTCCAGCCCAGGCTTGAAAGTATATTCTGGGCAAGCGGACTGAAAATCATCAACATTTACGGATTGACCGAAACATCACCCACCATCACCATCAACCGACAGGATAAACCCCTTTGTAAGCTGGGTACAGTAGGTGCCCTGATTGATGGAGTAGAACTTAAGATCGCTGAAGATGGAGAGGTGCTGTGCAGAGGCCACAATGTAATGCTTGGATACTATAAAGATGAGGAACAGACCAGGAGTGTTATTGATGAAGAGGGTTGGTTCCATACAGGAGATGTGGGACACCTGGTTGAGGAAAAGTTCCTGGTGATCACAGACCGTAAGAAAGAGATCTTCAAATTGTCCAGCGGAAAATTCATTGCCCCTCAACCCATCGAGAATAAAATCAAAGAATCATCTTTTATTGATCAGGTCATGGTGGTGGGAGAGCATGAAAAATTCGCCAGCGCTCTCCTGGTTCCTGATTTCAAATACCTGAAAGAGTGGTGTGCCTCAAAAAACCTAACCATCGGTAAAGGACATGAAAGAGATGATTTGTCTTCCCGAAGTGATAACTGTCTTCAATGATGAGATATCAAAGATAAATAAAACTCTTTCGGATTGGGAACGCATCAGCAGGTTCCGCATTGTCCCTGATGATTGGTCTCCTGCAACCGGAGAGCTTTCAGCCAGCCTAAAATTGAAACGAAAAGTGGTGGCATCAAAATATCCTGAATTATTGGAGTCCATCTATAAAAAACAATCCTGACCACTATTTCAACCCGTCTGCCGAATCATGAGGATCTTAGAAGTATCTGATAAACGGTCAAGAAAATGTATTTCTCCAGGTCCCAAAAATTCTATACCGGGATGATGATACCTGGGTCTGTCCACTGGACAAGGAGATTGAATCCATATTTGATCCGAAAAAAAACGTCTATTTCAATCATGGAGAAGCCACCAGGTGGGTGATCTATGATCAGCCGGGCCGTTTGGCCGGCAGGATTGCTGCTTTTATCGACCGCAACACTGCTTCTACATATGACCAACCCACCGGAGGCATGGGATTTTTCGAGTGTATCAACGATCAGGAAATAGCCAACCTCCTATTTGATACCGCCAGGGATTGGCTCAGGGACCGCGGAATGGAGGCCATGGATGGTCCTGTTAACTTTGGAGAAACTGATAAATACTGGGGATTGCTGGTGGATGGATTCACTCACCCCTCCTATGAGATCGCTTACAATCCACCTTACTATCAGGGATTATTTGAGTCCTATGGGTTTAAGACCTACTTTAAGCAGGAGGGTTTTCACCTGGATGTGAAAAAAGAGTTCCCCCCCGATTCAAAAGAATTGCAGAATGGATTGACAAAAAACCCGAGTATGAATTCAGACATTTCGAATGGAAGAAATCTGACAAGTTTGTGAAAGATTTTGTGCTTGTATTTAATGAGGCATGGGCTTCCTTTAAGGAGAATTTCCAACCCCTTGAGGTTCCCTACATTAAAAAAACCATGAAAAAGGCAAAGGCCATTATTGACGAAGAATTCATATGGATCGCCTATTACAATGGAAAACCAATTGCCATCTACCTGATGTACCCCGATGTGAACATGATCCTGAAACACCTCAACGGCAGGCTCAACCTTCCTGCTTTGATTAAATTCCTTTACCTGAAGAAAAAGAAAACCATAACCAGGGCCCGGGGGGTCCTCATGGGGGTGATCCCCGCATTCCAGGGTCTCGGTGTGGAAGCCGGAATAATCATCAACCTGGTGAAGGTCTTTAAAACCAAACCTCATTATACGGAAATCGAATTTTCCTGGGTGGGAGATTTCAATCCCAAAATGCGTAAGATTTTCATGTCAGTGGGAAATGTTTCAGCCAAGCACTATATTACTTACAGGTATCTTTTCGACAGAAATGCTGAATTTAAGAGATATCCCATTCCACAGGATGATAAAAATAAAACATAGATGATCTCATGAAGTACGATGTTATAATCATTGGAGCCGGATTAGGAGGACTTACCGCCGGGGCAAAGCTGGCCAGGGAGGGAAAGAAAGTGTTGCTACTGGAACAGCACGACAGGCCTGGAGGTTGTGCCACTACTTTTAAACGCAGGGATTTTACCATGGAGGTGGGACTTCATGAAATGGATGGTTTGCATCCAGGGGATATGAAGAACAAGGTATTTAATGACCTGGGGATTTCTGACCGGGTGGAATTCCTGGAAGTTCCGGAGTTTTACAGGTTCATTAATGAAAGATGCGATCTGGTCATTCCCCACGATCCGGAAGAGGCCAAACAGATATTGAAAAAAGCTTTCCCGGATGAAGCGCAGGGTATGGATGCCTATTTTCACCATGTGCTCAATTCAAAAAAGATCATGATTGAATACCGGAACCAGCCGGAAAAAAGTGTGGGACAGTTCCTGGATGAGATCATCTCCAACGAAGATCTGAAACTTGTACTGCTGGGAAATCTGGGATATTTCCATGACGATCCATATACCCTTTCCTGGCTCTATTATCTCACTGCCCAGGGAAGCTATTACGGGGGACGTGCAAACTATATTAAGGGAGGTTCTCAGCAGCTTTCCAATGCTTTGATGGAAATCATCCGGGAGTATGGGGGCATTGTTAAACTGAACTACCTGGTTACTTCCATTGATTATGAGGGCAAGAAACCATCCGGAGTAACTTACCTTGGAATAAGAGGAAGAGACCGGGGAAGCTACTCCGACCAGGCAGATGAGATTATTGTCAATGCAGCTGTACCAAACCTTGCTGAAAGCTTGCTTTCCAAATCAGATGGAAAGTTCTTTCAGAACAGATCAAGCAAAACAACATCGGTGCCTCATTGCTGACTGTATACTATGGCTTTAACAAGCCATTGAAGAAGGTGGGAAGCAAGCATTACTCCACATTTATTTTTGATGCCTCAGTTCGGTCCCAAGCCGATATCCTAAGCAATAACCATAGTGATTTCAGTACGCGTAGCTTCACCTTTGTGGATTACAGTCAGGTGGATTCGGCACTGGCCCCCGAAGGAAAAAGTGTGGGTGCAGTGTGTTGCGTGGATTACCCGGCTGACTGGGAAGAGCTGACCCGTGAGGAGTACAACCGCATGAAAGCCGATGTGGCCGATACCATCACCGACCGGTGTGACAAGATAATCCCTGGGTTCAGGGATGCAGTGGAGTACGCGGAGGTGGCCACCTCTTTAAGCGTTAAACGATTTACGCTGAATCCACAGGGTGCTGTGTATGGTTTTGCCCAGAATCCGGAAAAGCCCACCGGCTACCTTTCAGCATTACCGGAAAACATCCATATAGCTTCAGCATGGGGTAAATTCGGAGGAGGATTTTCAGGATCCATTTTCAGCGGTTATATGACTGCGCTCGACCTCCTGCGGAGGTCTTAAGGGAAAAGGGAACCGAAGGATTTGAGGCGAAGTCGAAAAAGAAAGTAGACAGTATATAGTGCCTTGTCAGGCCAGCGCTTTTAATGCTTTGCTGGTTCGATCCATGTAGTTGTCGATCTGGGCCTCAGTTTCAAAACCCACGATCATCATATCCACACTGCCCAGACCAAGCACAAACCTGAGGGAGTGGTCAATTTTTTCACTATCATCCCTGAGTTTTCCATTTCCTACCAGCTTCATACCAATGACACCCTTTCCTGCAGCATGTAATTGATGAATCACCTCTACAACTTCCTGTGGATCTGGTTTGTCCATGGACATTCCATAAGGATTGATTCTTACGTGTATCACATCAACCCATGGATCGGCTGCAGCCGCTTTCATGGCCTCCAGTGTATGCACTGATACTCCGTGTGCCCGGATGATGCCCTTGGATTTCAGGTTATCCAGGATATCCATTTGCTTTTTCATTGAATCCGTCCAGTCCGCATCTTCCATGCAATGAATCTGCACCATATCCAGATAATCGATATCCAGCTCCTTCCGGAACCGGTCAACCACAATATTGGCATCGGGGCGTTCCGGTTCGGGTATGCCCCCCGGACGGGTCCATATCTTGGAACTTACCATGAGCTTCTCCCGGTCCATCCCATTCAGGGCTTTAGCCATCATACCATGTGTACCATAGGTGTCGGCACAATCAAAGAACCGGAATCCCCTGTCATACGCATGGCGAAGCATGGCAATGCTCTTATCTTCTTCCTGCCTGGTCAGGAACGAACTTCGGTCTCCAGCCCAGATCCCTGTTCCAAAACCCAGTAACGTAGTCTCTAAACCCGATTTTCCCAGTTTGGTCATCTGCAGAGGATCGGCAGATGAAAACCTGGTGGCAGTTGCATAAAGCGGATTGTTGAACATCAAATGCGCGGTCCCCAGTGACAGCGCTCCCAGGAACTTCCGGCGATTCAAATCAAATTTTCCCATGACTCAATGTTTTGCATTCAAAATAGTGTACCCTTTTCAAAAAACAAGTTACTTAAAATCTAAATAGAGGGAGACACTGTAAACATTACACTTTCATTTTACCCATAAAAAGGTACCTGGGATAGGCTGCAAAAGTGTAATTTTATACTTTTCAGAATTTACATACAACATCATGGATAACATCAATAGTGACAGCAGGGGCAGAAAAGAATTGTTAAAGCACATGATCATTCAACTCCATAATGGAGAGGCGCCAGAGGAGGTCAGAAGCAGACTGGTGGAGTTACTTAAATCCATCCCCTACAATGAAGTGGTCCAGGTAGAGCAGGAACTGATCAATGAGGGATTGCCTGAAGAGGAGGTGCTCAAATTCTGTGATATACACACACAGGTACTTGAGGGGCATATCGATCAATCAGGTGCCAGGGAGATTCCTCCCGGACATCCGGTGGATACCTTTAAAAAAGAGAATGTGGAATTGCTTAAGATCGTAAAGACCCTGAACCGCTTTTATGATAAGATCAGCAATCCCGATAAACTGGAGATCGAGACTTACATCATCCAGCTAAAAGCTTTCTTTAATAACCTCATGGACGTGGAAAAACACTACCTGCGGAAAGAGAACCTTCTTTTTCCCTACCTGGAAAAATACAATATTACCGGACCACCAAAAGTGATGTGGGGAAAACATGATGAAACCCGTGAGTTGCTAAAAGCATCCCTGGAGGGATTGAGTATCAAAGAAATTGTGGGACATGGGGAGGTGGAAACACTTATTAAGCTTGTTTTAAAACCTGCTTCAGACGCAGTTGCAGATATGGTGATGAAGGAAGAGGAGATACTTTTGCCCATGTCGATGGATAAGTTGAGTGACGAAGAATGGTACCAGATTTCACATCAGAGTATGGATATTGGTTTTTGCCTTTATGACCCGGAAACGGAATGGAAACCCGAGGGAGTGACACCTATTTTGGGAGAAAGCGAAAATGATGGAGTTATTCATCTGCCCACGGGTAAACTTGCAATTCCCGAACTGATGGCATTTTTCAACACCCTTCCAGTTGAACTCACTTTTGTTGACAGCCTTGACAAGGTTAAATTCTTCTCCCATGGGAAAAACCCGATCTTCAATCGCAACCGGGCAGTCATTGGCCGGGATGTCCGCCTTTGTCATCCTCCAAAAAGTGTACATATTGTGGAACAGATCCTGAGTGATTTCAAATCTGGCAAGGAAGACAGGTCTGCATTCTGGCTCGAAATGAAGGGCATGTTTGTGTTTATAGAATACCATGCGCTCAGGGATGAACAGAACCTGTACCTTGGCACACTTGAGGTGGTCCAGGATATTACTGACCTGCGGAAAATCGAAGGTGAACAGAGGTTGTTGAGCTATGGCAAATAACAGGTCTGAAAATATATCGCTAATCATTACCCCGAAGACCAGGGTGGGAGAATTGCTGATAGCATATCCGCAGCTGGAACCAGTATTGCTGAAACTGGCTCCTGCATTCAGCAAACTAAAGAATCCGATCCTCAGGAAAACAATAGGTAAAGTGGCCACGCTACAACAGGCGGCTTCTCTTGGCCATATACCTGTAACTGAGATCATCAACACATTGAGAGCCGAGGTAGGTCAGGAGCTGTTTAATGAAGGCAATATCCAGGAAATAATCAATTTTAAAGAACCTGAATGGTTCCATAAGGACAGGGTCTCTGTAAGTTTTGATGCTACTCCTTTAATCAATGCCGGGCAGAATCCCATGAAAGAGATCTTCAGGCACCTTGATATGACTGGAAAAGGTGAACTTTTCTTACTCGTATCACCATTCGTCCCTGCCCCAATCATCGAACTTATCCAAAAAAAAGGATACGCCCATTTCTGTCAACAGCGTAGAAGAGGATCTGTGGCTCACTTATTTTCTATTCAATCCATAAATTACCCACTCAGGCCTGCTTTGGATTTAAAACTTTTTCAAATAGAACATTGTTTTCAAGGTGGATGTGCCTGTGTAAATCCTTTTCAAACTCTTGTAAGGTTTTGTATGTTATAGCAAATGTGTTACAACCATCAGGAGGGATCGTGTAGCTATCTGATAATTCTGCTATAGCCCCCAGCCTTTCTCCTTCAGCTTGATGTTCCTGCTCCAGTGCTGTTATTAATTTATGCATTTCAGCAAGTCCAGCTGAATCCTCCGTACCCATTTTCTGATGCAAAGTAAATCTTCGAATAAGAGGAAAGAGTGTATTTTCCTCTTTTTCCAAGTGGGAGGCCAAATTACCCGCCATGGTTTCAAAGAGGGTATTAATCTTAAAAAGTTCAGGGTGACCCATTCCATGCACATCACACAGTTTTTGAAGTTTTTGCTGCAGGAAAGGAATGTATTCTTTTAAATAACTATGATGCCGGCCAACAATATAATCGCACAGCTGATCCGGACCCAGTCCCTCAATATACTTTGATTCAGGATCATTAACTTTGAGCAGTGTATTTATTTCATCCATCAAATGGTATACATCTACTCCTGTATCATCACATGCCTTTGAAAGGGATATATCACCTCCGCAACAAAAATCAATCCGATGCTTATCAAATAGCTGTGCGGTTTTGAAGTTTAATCTAACAACCTCTCCTACTGTTGTGTCTGTCTTGATTTCCATATAGTATAATTTATTCTATTTCCCCGGCATCCACATATCTTGTGGAGTAATGCCGCATTCGCCGATCATTTCAATGGCGTATTCCATTCGGCCCAGTTCATAGCCCACATTATTGGTACCAAATGTGAACTTCACTCCAGCTTCCCTGGCCCTTTTGATGAAGGCAGGACTGGGTAAGCCTGAGGCTGTTATTGATTTCAAGTGCCACTCCGCTTTTCACAAGCGCCGTTATGACTGCATCCATGCGATCGGTGGTCCAGAGCTCATCATACCTCTCAGCTATCTCATCCGGAAGGTAGGTTGGATTTACATAGATATCAATAGGTTCATCGCTAACGATCTTCACAATCCTGTCCACCAGCTGGTCCATGAAATTCTGTGGCTCCCCCACCTCGGTCTCCTGCTTTATCCAGAGTCGCATCCGTTTCCCATTGTCGTTGGTCCATGTCATGGCATCTGTAATTACATAATCAAACCTGGCTATGGACTCCCTTGAAAAAAGATCAAGCCACTCCCTGCCTTCTGCCTGCATGGCAAGATAGGCTAAAGGAATGGCTGCAAGATTATCCAGGTATTTATTGAGAGTTACATCGGTTTCAAATCCCATCCTCAGTCCGCACCCCACTGCAATCCCGTACGTATATCCATATTTGCGGGCATTGGCAATCACTTGATCCGGCATCATTCTACTCCTGATGTGCGTATGCAGATCAATCAAAGGGAAATTCTGGGCAGAGAGTTCGAGGATTTTCTTTTCAAATTCCAGATCTTGGGGAGGAGAGCCTAATGTAGGCAGGTTATCAGCTAAGGGTTTAACTCTGATATTCTTGAAGCTTACTTCACTTCCGGGATCATGACACTGCAATGCAAAAGTACCTGAACCAAGGAGCCGGCCCTTGAAACCTTCCGGTCTGTAAATGTCATCCGGTTCGGTATACTCTGCAATAAGCATGCTATTAATGAAGGTCTGAATGGTCTTCCCCTGGACCTTAATTGTATAATTGAACCATTCTTCGTCGGGAACAATAGGCTTCCACACATTCCGAATGGCATAAATGCTGCCTGTCATCTTGTGCTCCACATATGCACCGGGCTCTGCCGGTTCACTGGAATTGATCACCTGACATTCGTATCCTTTAAAAGGCCAGCCCTCATCCTGAAATTCCGTGTGGATATAAATACCGGAATTGGCACCCGGTTTGGTTTTAACATCCGCACTGAACTCAAAATTCTTAAACTCATGACCCATTACATCGCCCGCATAGAATAGGTGGGAACGGGCACCGGCAGTGACAATGGATCCGTTTTCTATTTTCCATGAATCACTGTTTTCTGAGGCTTTCCAGCCTGAAAGAGTTTCGCCGTCAAACAGCGGGATCCATTCATCGGTTCCCTGACCTCGCAGGCCAATGGATACCGTTAGCAACAGTAAGAATGGCAATGATTTCATGATGGGAATTATTGGTTAAGTATTTAATGTTAAGGTTTTAAACTTAGCGTTACTTCCCCGGCACCCACATATCATTTGTGGTCAGTCCACATTCGCTGACCATTTGAATGGCATAGTCCATCCTCCCCAGGTCATCAGCTCCTCCATTATTGGTCCCCATTGTAAATTTCACTCCTGCTTCTTTGGCACGTCGAATGAAAGTAGCGCTTGGAATCCTTCTCCTGTTATTGATTTCAAAAGCCACATTGTTCTCAACCAGGGAAGCAATAACCAGGTCCATTCGTTTTTCGGTCCATAGCTCATCATACATTTCACTGATCTCGGGCGGCAGAAAGGTGGGATTCACATAGATATCAATGGGTTCGGTGCTAAGGATCTTCACGATCCTGTCTACCAGCTGGTCCATAAAATCCTGAGGATCTCCCACTTCGGTCTCTTCCTTGATCCAGAGACGCATGCGCTTTCCATTGTCATTGGTCCAGGTCATGGCATCTGTAAACACATAATCGAAACGAGATCTGGATCTCTTCTGTAAAGAGATCCAGCCACTCCCTGCCTTCAGCCTGCATGGCGAACCAGGTGAAGGGGGAAGGCTCATAACTATCCAGGAAATTGTTCAAAGAATCGTCGTCCTCAAATCCCATCTTCAATCCACAATTCACAGCAATTCCATAGGTAAATCCATATTTTCGGGCATTGGCCAGGGCCTCTTCCTCGGTCATTCCTCCCTTCAGGTGGGTATGCAGATCGATCAAGGGAAAATTCTGACTGGCAAGATCGATCAATTTCTTCTCAAACTCCAGGTCTTCAAGGGGAGTTCCCGGGGTAGGGAGATCATCGGCAAGAGGCTTCACCTTGATATTTTTATAATATACCACACTTCCCGGATCATGACATTGAAATGCAAATGTACCGGTGCTCAAAATCCTTCCCTCCATTCCATCGGGCCTGTAGATTTCTGTAGGGTTCGGTATATTCTGCAGCCAGCATCCCGTTGATGAAAGTCTGGATGGTTTTACCCTGAACCACAATGCGGTAGTTGAACCACTCATTGTCCGGAACAGGTGACTTCCAAACATTGCGAATGGCGTAAATGCTTCCGGTCATTTTATGTTCAGTATATCCGCCTGGTTCTGCCGTATGATTGGAATTAATGACCTGGCATTCATATCCTTTTGAAGGCCATCCTTCATCCTGGAATTCGGTATGGATATAGATCCCTGAATTGGATCCCGTTCGTGGTCTTCACATCCACCATGAATTCAAAATTCTTGAAATCATGATCCAATACCTCTCCGTCATAGAATAGATGAGATCGCTCACCGGCAGTGACAATGGCACCCTCTTCAATTTTCCAGGAACTGCTATTTTCTGAGGCTTTCCATCCTTCAAGACTCTCCCCGTCAAAAAGGGAAATCCATGGATCAGAATTACATCCTACAAGAAGAACCGTGATTAGCGCAATCAACAGGTATTTACTGAATTTCATGGTGTGTGGTTTTGGTTAGATAACATGGTTGAATAAAAGTAGTAATAATTATGGTACAACATCCTAGGGTAATAGAGGTCATCAATGAGCAAGAATGGTCCATTATTGAAATTGTTACCCGGTATATAGTTCCATCTCTTTCTTAAAAAATGATAATCCTGCCTGAAAGGCCGCACAGCATATTTCCTTTATCATTGAAAAATTGTACATTGACCCGCTCATTTTCTGAAATAAAACCATCACATTTCAAAACTGATAAATAATGAAATTTACCAGACGCAGTTTTTTACAGACTGGCGGCGCAGCTGTGGCAGGAACCATGGTGTTGCCTCCTCTGCTGAACTCATGCCAGAACATTCAAATATCCCCCGATGTGAAAACCTATCTTGACCATTTTGAAGTAAGCCCCCAGATGCTGCAAAAAGTGATTGCAGAAGCCATGTCAAAGGGCGGGGATTATGCCGATCTTTTCTTCGAGCATAAAATATCAAACAGCCTAGTTCTTGAAGACGGAAAAGTGAACAGGGCAAATTCTACCGTTGATTACGGAATGGGTGTCCGGGTATTAAAGGGAGACCAGACTGGTTTTGCCTATACCGAGACCATCAGTGAGGCCGACATGCTTAAGGTGGCCAAGACCGCTGCCAATATTGCCAGCGATCCGGTTACCTTTAATCAGGGCGAAATCCTTGAAAAGGTGCCTGCCGATTATTACAGGATCTCCCAGAAATGGGAGAACGCATCCGTGGAGGATAAGATCCCCTATGTGCAGAAGATCAACGACAGGGTATTTGAGCTTGACGAAAAAGTGACCAAGGTAAGCGCTTCACTTTCAGACGAGACCTCCTATGTGATGTTCTACAGTTCTGAAGGATTGCTCACTTATGATTACCGTCCACTGGCCAGTTTCAGGGTAAGATCTGTCATGGAGAAAGACGGACAGATCGAAAATGGCAGCAGTTCGCGCTCCTTCAGGAAGGGTTTTGAATGGCTGGGTGATGATCTGATTGAAGAGATCGCACAGGAGGCCATTGAAAATACCAATATTCTTTTCGGTGCCACAAAACCCATCGCCGGCGAAATGCCTGTGGTACTTGGTGCTGGCGGATCCGGTATTCTGCTTCATGAAGCCATGGGACATGCTTTTGAAGCCGATTTCAACAGGAAGGAGACATCGATCTTTTCTGACAAAATGGGTAAAAGCATCGCCAAAGATTTTATCAATATTATCGAAGACGGAACCATGGAAAACAACCGTGGCTCCATCAATGTGGATGATGAAGGAAATGATGTGAAGAAGGTATACCTGGTAAAAGACGGGGTGCTTGAAAGTTATATCCACGACCGCATCAGTTCAAAGTTCTATGGGGTTGAACCTACCGGAAATGGCCGCCGGCAATCTTTCAGGCATGTCCCACTGCCCAGAATGCGCATTACCTATATGGATCCGGGTCCTCATTCCAAAGACGACATCATTTCAGAAGTGGATTACGGAGTGTTTGTGGACAACTTCAGCAATGGGCAGGTGAATATCGGGGCAGGTGATTTCACCTTCTTTGTGAAATCGGGATACCTCATTGAAAAAGGCAAGCTCACCCAGCCCATTAAGGACATCAATATTATTGGCAACGGTCCACAGGCCCTGGCCGATATTACCATGGCAGCAGGTGATTACAAAACCGATAACGGGACATGGATGTGCGGTAAAGGCGGACAATCGGTTCCGGTTACCATGGGTCTCCCTACGGTCCTTGTGAAAAAATTAACCGTGGGTGGAAGAAGCGCATAACTTTCAAAATAATCGATTATGACCAAAGAAGAAAAATATAGCATCGCGAAATGGGCAATGGAACATGCCCTGAAGAACGGAGCACAGCAGGCCAGCGTTTCCATTTACGACAGCAACAGCAGCCGGATCGAAGTACGAGATAAGAAGATCGACAAGCTGGAAGAGGCCAACCGCAACAGCATGAGGATTGCCCTTTATGTGGACAAGAAATATTCCAGTATTACGACCAACAGGCTCAACAACAAGGAAGAACTTGGCAGGTTCATTGAAGAGGCTATTGCCGGAACAAAGTACCTTTCCGAGGATGAATTCAGAACCCTTCCAGATCCCGGCCTTTATTACAAAGGAGGGGGTGCCGACCTTAAAACTGTGGATGAGGACTTTGCAGCTGTGGATCCACAACAAAAAATAAAATATGCCTTTGACCTTGAAAAAGAAATATTTGGAAAGGATGAGCGGATCATTTCTGTCTCGACCACATACAATGATAACAGGAGTGGAAGCGTGATGGTTACCAGCAATGGTTTTGAAGGAGATACTGAAAACTCCTCCTATGCATTGGTGGCTTCGGTATCAGTAAAAAGCGGGGAGGCACGTCCCTCTTCCTACTGGTATGAATCTTCTATCTTTCACAGCGAGCTGATCAAGGAGGGTATTGGAGAACGAGCCCTGAAGAGGGCCCTTGACAAAATTGGACAGGAGAAGATCAAGTCTGAGAAAATGCCAATGATTATTGACAACCGGAATGCCAGGCAAATCATCCAGCCCCTGATCTCGGCATTGAGCGGAAATTCGATCCAGCAGAAGAATTCCTTCCTCATCGATATGGCCGGAGAGAAGATAGGTGCTGACCTGCTTACCCTTATTGACGATCCATTTATCGTTTCCGGAAATGGATCACGACTGTTCGACAGGGAAGGGCTTGCTCTAAAGAAAAGGACAATTGTCGACAAGGGCATATTGAAAGAATATTTTATTGATACCTACTACGGGAAGAAGCTGGAGATGGCTCCCACTTCGGGTGATACCACCAACCTGGTACTTGAACCAGGTGAAAAATCACTTGAAGAGTTGATTATTTCCATGGAGAGGGCCATCCTGGTCACAGGATTCAACGGGGGAAACAGCAATGGAGTCACGGGGGACTTCTCCTACGGCATTGAAGGATTCCTGGTGGAGAATGGCAAATTAACCAAGCCTGTCTCTGAAATGAACATTACTGGAAATTTCAAGCAGGTATTGAAAGATCTGGTCGCCGTAGGAAATGACGTCTTTACGGGATCTTCCTGGAGACTCCCGTCACTGGTATTCGACAATATCGACTTCAGCGGGATTTAGGATCCTCAAATAGTGGGTTGTGACTTCAATCTTTCAATCTCCTTCATTGCGGTGGGACCGATCTTCATGACAAATTTCCGGGGCCATGGATTCCTGGCTGATCTATCCAGCAGGACTCCGGGAGGCGGTAAACATATGAAATTGCTGTTTTTCCAGATCATCTTTTTTTCTATGACCTCACCGGTCATAAAATCAATGGCCTCTTTCTCTGAAACAAGAAGTAAACTTGAAATAACCTCGGGTCCCAGCAGAATAATCGCATAGGGATTGGCTATTTCAATCTCCTGGCGGAGCCAGTTCAGGCTTTTATTGGCATATTCCATGTACTTTGACCTGTTCTCCTTAATTTCTTTACCCAACCTGTGGTATTTTTTAACATGATCATTGTCAAACAGAAATACCTTTACCAGAGTGGTTAACCAGCATTGGTCCCTGGTTATTTCCAGCGTTTCTAAAACCACATCGGTGAGCTCTTGTCCGGTAAATGAACTCCTGACCCTGGAACCATCAAAATACGGTTCAATGGAAAATGGAGCAGTCCCGTCGTAAATGGGTACGTCTGGAATATCATTGACAAAATAAAGCTTTGCTGCCGGATAAGGACCAATCACCATAATTTTACCTATGGCGGTTTCGATGGGAACTATCGTATTAACCGGATTCCCATATAGGTAGTTGGGTTCCTCAGGGAATTTAATACTCTTTTTATACTCCTTGGAGCATTTCTTTTGATACTGGTGTATAGTCATGGACGCAGGTTGAATGGAAATCCATCAACAAAATACAACTTTCTAAGCAAAAATACGCACAAAATGTGTTCAATGAGAAATATCCACAACAGTACTTGAAATGGAGTTGTGAAAAAGGCAGAATTGATTCAAACCCCGCCTTAATTAAATGGCTACCGAAAGTCCAAAAGCATTGTAATAAGTGCCCTGAATATCTTCGTATAAAACCCTCAATTTTTTAAGTTAAAAATCAAATTTCCTTCTTCAATTTATATGCCAGAATAATAGAAGCAACATTCAAAATACTAATATTTAGTGTAGCACTGATAAATTGTACCTAACTGACAACATAACAGTAACTTGTTTAACTTTTTTTAAGAATTCATCGGCAGTAAGATGTCATAATGGCAGTTATAAAAATGGTAGTAGTATGTCATTATGTCATGTATATGTGAAGAATGGTCCTTGGCTCGTGCTTTGAAGGATATCCTTCGAATTATATATGAAACCTATTAAGAATTTGAACAATGGATTTTGAAAAACTTACTATAAAAGCCCAGGAGGCTGTACAAAAGGCACAACAGTTTGCCATGGAGCAACAGCACCAGGCTATTGAATGCAGTCATCTTTTAAAAGGTATATTCATGATTGATGAGCATGTGTTGCCCTTTATCATGAAAAAGCTTTCCATCAACCAGGGGGCCGTTGAGGCAACCCTTGATCAGATGATTGGTCAGATTCCAAAAATAAGTGGAGGGGAAAGCTATATCTCCCGGGAAGCCGGTGAGGCCCTAAACAAAGCGCAGGCTGCCATAAAGGAGTTTGGTGATGAGTACGTAGCTCTGGAACATCTTTTACTGGGAATTTTAAGGACTGGCAATCAGGTAGGCCGGATGCTGAAAGACGCCGGCATGAATGAACGTGAATTAATGGAATCCATAAAAGCTTTAAGAAAGGGCTCCAGTGTTCACAGCAAATCTGCAGAGGAGAGCTATAACGCCCTGGATAAATACGCCATACACCTGAATGAACGTGCGGAGTCCGGAAAACTGGATCCTGTCATTGGCAGAGACGACGAAATTCGTCGTGTCCTGCAGATCCTGACCCGCCGAACAAAAAACAATCCCATTCTGGTGGGAGAACCGGGGGTTGGTAAAACTGCCCTGGCCGAAGGAATTGCTTTGAGGATTGTCAATGGTGATGTGCCCGACGATCTTTCCTCCAAACAGATATACTCCCTGGATATGGGAGCCCTTATAGCCGGAGCGAAGTACAAAGGAGAGTTTGAAGAGCGGCTTAAAGCTGTGGTGAAGGAGGTGATGGGATCCGAAGGTGAAATCATTCTCTTCATTGATGAGATCCATACCCTGGTTGGTGCCGGTGGTAGTGGAGAGGGTGCCATGGATGCTGCCAACATCCTTAAACCAGCATTGTCCAAAGGAGACCTGAGGGCCATCGGAGCCACCACCCTAAACGAATTTCAGAAATATTTCGAAAAAGATAAAGCACTGGAACGCCGGTTTCAGAAAGTCATCATTGATGAACCCTGTGAGGAAGATTCCATTTCCATCCTGAGAGGGATCAAAGAAAAATATGAGAATTACCACAAAATCAGGATCAAAGATGAAGCCATCATAGCTGCGGTTCAACTTTCCATACGTTATATCACAGATCGATTTCTGCCTGACAAGGCCATTGACCTGATGGATGAAGCGGCTTCACACCTTAGACTTGAAATGAATTCAAAACCAGAATCCATTGATACACTGGAGCGAAAGATCCAGCAGCTGGAAATTGAAAGAGAGGCATTTAAACGTGAGAAGGATAAAAACAGGGTGGAACAATTATCCAGGCAGATTGCCGATCTGGAAGACGATCATAAACAATTGATGGCCACCTGGGTGGATGAAAAAACAATTGTTGAAAAGATTCAGAAAACCAAACAACAACTGGAAGATCTCAGGTACAAAGCAGAGAAGGCTGAGCGTGAAAGTGACCTGGCAGTAGTTGCCGAGATCAGATATGGACAGATCCCTGTAGCGGAAGAGGAACTGAAGGTCACCATACAAAACCTCCAGGAATATGAAAAAGATGGTAAGCGTCTTGTAAGGGAGGAAATTACAGCGGAGGATATTGCCGAGGTGGTATCGCGTTGGACAGGTATCCCTGTGAACAGAATGATGCAAAGCGACAAAGATAAGTTGCTAAATATTGAAGAGGAGTTGCGCAAACGTGTGGTTGGTCAGGAAGAAGCCATATCTGCTGTTTCTTCTGCCATACGACGAAGCCGTGCAGGGCTTTCTGATGAAAACCGGCCTATTGGATCATTCCTGTTCCTGGGTACAACCGGTGTGGGGAAAACGGAATTGGCCAAGGCCCTCTCCGAATACCTCTTCAATGATGAGAGCCTGATGACCAGGATTGATATGAGCGAATACCAGGAGCGTCATGCTGTTTCCAGGCTGGTAGGAGCGCCTCCGGGATATGTGGGTTATGATGAAGGTGGACAGCTTACCGAAGCGGTGCGGAGAAAGCCCTATTCTGTTATTCTGCTGGATGAAATTGAAAAGGCACATCCCGATACTTTTAACATCCTTCTTCAGGTACTGGAAGATGGACGATTAACTGATAATAAAGGCCGGGTGGCCAATTTTAAAAACACCATTATTATCATGACTTCCAACATGGGATCCGAAATCATTCATGAGAATTTTGCCGATGTAGAAGCATCCCGGCTGGAACAGGTCATTGAAAAAACCAGGATTCAGGTTTTTGAATTGTTGAAAAAAACCATGAGGCCCGAGTTCCTGAATCGCATCGATGAAATGGTCATGTTCAGGCCATTAACAAGCGACCATCTGGAGGCTATCATTGTGATCCAATTGAAGAATCTGGAAAAGGTGTTGCAGAAGCAAAACATTACCTTCGAAACCACTGATAGGTTATTGCATTACTTAAAAAAGGAGGGTTTCGACCTTCAATTCGGAGCAAGACCCCTGAAAAGGCTGATCCAAAAGCGAGTCGTAGACGCGTTGTCCATAGCCATCATTGAAGGATCCGTTGAGCCGGGTATGCACATCCGAATGGACGTGGATGATAAACATGTTGTTTTTGAGACGAGCGATTAACTATTGAACAGTTGAGAAGGTGCTAAGGTTTAAAACAAAAAGCTCCAGGTGTTATACCAACTCTGAATGTGTCAACCGGAGTTCCATCTGGTTTAAAACGATATACCATACCTCTTTGTACATAATCGATGGCATCGGCCAGGTATATTTCAGAAGAGACCGGATCCACCTCCAATCCATGATATCCTCCTGATGATGATTCAAAATAAGGACTGGGAATAAAGAGCTCGGGACCGGAATTAGCATGAATGGGCATGCGATAGAGGTGCCTGTTGATGAAATAGAGGGTATCGCCCGTTCCATTGATGTTTAATTCGATGGGGCGCTCACCTTGTTCAAACCTGTAGACTTGTTGAACAGCACGGGAACCTGCATCGATTTTAAGCAGTCCTGCATCCTCAGATCCATAGGGACTTCCCTCAAATCCGCCATCGGTTAGTACCCAAAGCGTATTGTTTTTATCCAGTACCAATGAATTGGGTTGTTTTAATACTTCAATGGAGTCCACCACCATGTTCCTTTCAGAATCAATCACCAGGATTTTATTGTCATAGCTCCAGCAGTTGGTAAACACATATTTGTCGTATTGCACCATCTGTTCGGTGGGATGCTGGTAGAAGTCCGAAGCGTGATTGTTTACATCAATGGTTCCTGCAATCTCATAGGTAATTGGATTAACCACAGTGATTGACCGTGCATAAAGATCGGTTACATAGGCCCTGGTATCGCTTATGAAATGAATGTGCCTCGGCGAGGTAAGCCCGGTGATCTTCCCCACATATTCAAAGGTGTTGGTATTGATGATGTAAATTTTACCACTGTTATTAACTACAATGTATCCAAGGCTGTCCCTAATGGTCATCGATAGGGCCACATCCCCAAGGGGTAGCGCATTGGTATTATAAAAAGCATCCTGTATCACCTCTTTTGATCCGATGCTATAATAGGATAGCGAGGCATTTCCATAGTTGAAATTTCCCTCATTCACGATGAACATGCCCTTAGATGGTTCCAAAAAATCAGAATTTTGGAAATTCCATATTTCGTCATCTTTCATGCAAGATGATAACATGAGAAAAATCAGCAGTGGTATGAAAAATGTCCGGATCAACTCACCATTAGATTTTCATTATAAATACCAGGTTAAAATTTCTTCCTGGCATGGGTCTGTAAAGAATGGAATGATACGATTCATTGAAGAGGTTATGTATCTTTATTTGGGTTGTGAAAGCAACTTTCTCTGAGTTGAAAATCTCTCCCAACTGCAATATCATTCATAAAATATGGATAGAGTCTGTCTCTTCTGGAAAGATCATTACTGGAAGTGGTAAACCGCTCACTGTATGCGTTATGCTGATAAGTAATGAAATACTTCCTGTATGATAAGTTCACATGAAAGTTACCTGAATGGCGGGGTATATAGACCAGTTGTTTTCCGTAAGCATCATCTCCCCAGACCACAGGATCACCATAGTTAACGGAGCTTGTCCACGCATAGACTCCCGAAATATTGTAATGAAATCTCCTAAAGTTTCCATGCACACCCATTGAAAACTCCAATCCTTTTGTCAATACCCTGGAAATATTGCTGGGCTCCCAGTAACCCCTGTAACTGGGGATCCAAATGATCCAATGATCAATGTCGGACCTGTAGATGGTTAATTCGGTTTTCATTTGATTCCCGGAAAAGAGCAATTGGTATTCCAGGCTGCCTTCCATGCCAAATCCCTCCTCGGGTAAAAGATCTGGATTTCCTCCTGGTTGCCAGTAAAGATCATTGAGGGAAGGCTGATGGTAGTTTTTCGAAATGTTTCCTTTTAAAAGCAGATCCACTCCATTGATCAGGCGAAAATCAAATCCAAAATAAGGATTGATTGGAATGCGTTCCTGGTCAATCCAATCCTGACGAAGCATTACATTCAGGTTGAGCCGGTCAGCAAAGCTCTTACGGATTGCCACGAAAAACGAAATCTCAAATCGCTGTTTTTCATAGCCTTCCTTATGAATTGTGTCCATAGAATACACATCATGCAGGTTCACATCAGCATCCGTTTCAAAGGAGAATCCCTGATTCAGTTCGTGGGAGTAGGAAACAGTATTTAAAGAAACTCCTTTGCCTGCTCTCGGAGTATATGGCTGGGACCAGGCCAAGCCCGGGAACCTGGTTCTTCTGGGAATAATCCAGCTGTTTTCCTGCATACCCGGATCGCAACATGAGTTTGCTGCGATGACCATAATAATTCCAGTCTGCCACCATTTTATGATCTGCATCCTGCTGATTGTTCAAGTTGGAGTTTTCCGGACCCTCGTAACTGGTGGATCTTGGTATGGTCCGCTCTGCAATTTGTCCCCAGTATTTTATCGATAGTACCTGGTTGGCTTGTGGTCTGAAATAGACTTCCTGTAAAACACCGTATTTTAAATAGGCAGCGTTATCATTCGTGTCCAATGGATGCGAAAGATGACCTGTTACGGGATCCATGTTTCCGATCCCCCGGTTGACAAATGTGTAATTATTCTTTGAAAAGCTGTGATATAATCTTGTTTTCAGGCGAATTTTCTTATTCCCGATACCCAGCTGAATAAACTCATCAAGGGTCCGGTAACTACCTATACCCTGGATGTATTTGACATTGGTTTCTTCGCTCCATTTCACACTATTCACGATATTGATGGATCCTCCGATCCCCCCACCCCGATCTGCCATGGAAGCAGCCCCATGTTTCAAGTTCAGATCATCAATGATGTAAACCGGAATCAGCGAAAAATCAACCATTCCCAACATGGGGCTGTTGATGTTAATCCCGTTCCAGTTTACCTGGGTATGAGAAGGGGCCGTACCGCGGAAAGAAGCAGTGGCAAGGGCTCCCCTACCATGATTCTTAATAAATAGATGCGTGTTTTCCGACAAAAGGTCCGATAGTGATAGGAAGGTTTTTTCCCGAAGGATGGCCGAGTCAATCTCCGTTATTTTCATGCCAGCTTGCTCTTTTGCAAAGATCCTTCCTGTGCTCACTTCTACCCCCTTAATATGAAAGACAGAATCGCGTATTCCCTGTGCATAGATCCCTGATGCGAAAAGGGAAAAAAAGATCCATATGGTTCCTCTAAGATTCATCTTACTCCTTAAGAAGTTTTAACCAGCTTACCCGATGGCCGTGACCAATGCTTACCAAGTATAATCCTACCGGTAAATCAGTCAAATCAATGGTACAGGACTCCCCCTTAGGCAGAATGCTTAAACAGCATTTCCCGGTAATATCATACAAAGAAACGGGCAGATCCCTTACCCCCTTTATATGCGTTAGTTCATTGGCAGGATTAGGAAACAACAGGATTTCGGCAGGCATGGTTTGTCCGCCCTTCTGCCATGTTTCACTGAGATTGATAAAGGTGGAAACTGAGGTGCTTATTTCGGGCCTGTCCACCAAAGATAGCTGTCAATATCAGGTTTCCGGATTCGGTCGCACTGAGTACATTTTGTTCATCCAGGGTGACACCGGGCATATTGCTGCTCCATTGAACGGTCCGGTTCGATTGAAGCCTCCCCCGCTGAAAGACAAATACCTCCAATGGGTATGTGGGGCGATCAATTTCAATGGGTAGATCCCTGATCACGATCATTTCCAGTTCACCTGAAACAGTTTCATTGGGGAATACATCCACAGCCCCAGTCACCTCGGTGGAAAGCTCGCCAAGCCATCCTCCATGTTCCAGTACTGCATTCTGGACCTTCACAAAATGAATCATATCCAACTCCACATATGCACCCTGGGAATCCACTGCCCAGTCAATATCAAAGGCATCTCCACCTGAATTCTCCACCTCCGGGGTATAGGGATTATCAGGTAAATGAAGAGATGTGTTGCCCCGTAATTGGTTATCGGCATAACCAAAAGCCCTTTTTACCGAAGTAAGTAAGGGAGGAGTATTGGTATGTACGGATGCTTCAATACGTGTTCCCTTCAATGTATATTGATTGTCAGGAATGTCCGGGAAAGAATCCAATGCTGGGTAGTAGGACTGGGAGTGTGTACTGTTTATCTGAATGATCCCGCTGCTTCCGGCCTGGTCCTTCCATGGAACATCCAATGCTATGGTATCCCCGGGATTTGTATAAGTCACTTCAAAATCCTTTATGGTTGAAGAAAAATAATAATCGCTCCCTGCCAATTCATACCAGTTTTCATCAGGCACTCCATTGCTATTGTCATCTTTCATCACCCATACAACACCAGGTTCAGACCAATCGACCTGTGGATTACCAAAGATGGAAAAATCAACACCAAATGGATTGTCAGGATGGTTTTCAACAGCTTGTTCAAAACCAAATACCACATAACCTCCAAAGGCTCCAAGGCACATGGACCCATTCACTCCCCCCACCAAAGATGCAGCTGCCACTGGTGATCCCCAGGGAGTGGTATTGGTAAATTGTCCCGGAGCAGGCGTATATTCAAATACATCTGATATGTATCGAGCCTCTGCCATGGTTTCATCGGGAATCACATGAAGATCATCCACACAGAAAAAACCCGGAGTATTCATACCCCACTCTCCCATATCACTTGAAGTCAGGACAAACAGGAGACTGTCCACTTTACCCAGCGAACTCAGATCCACCCATTGCCAGGTTTTAATAATATAATCCTCTTCAGGGTTTTCAAATCTATAGTCAGCAAGGAAAAACTCTATGGAATCGGTGGCAGTTCCATTGACCTGTCCCCAAATCATCAATTTATAATAATCAGGATCGCTGCCATCTACACCACCAAATTTCCTGGCAAACTCATCTCCATGCTGCATGGAGAGTGCTGCATAGGTACTGTTGGTCACAAAAAGCCCTGCCACAGTATGTGCCTTGCCATCTTCGAAATCAACCACTGAAGGCGATGTGGCATAACTTACTCCATAAATTCCACCATCAGAGGATCCGGAGCCCGAATGATTACCTGCCCCTGTAATAGCACTGTACTGGTTCAGCCACCCTGGAGTTGTGCTGTCCGACCTATTTGAATAAGCCCAACCACTCCAGGAAAACCATTCCGGATTGTAATCATTATAGAAACGTGCCTTACCGGTAATGAATGATCCTGATCCATCTTGCCCATTCCAATAGCTCTCCGGAGCAAGGGTGAGGTCCTCGAAATCAGAGATTTGTTGTCCGACTGCCGAAACCAGAATCATACATAGGCCGATCAGGGTATAGATACGTTTTTTCATCAAGGCTGCAATTAGCTAGTGCTTAATGCGTTAAAACTATCAGCAAGCGATGATGTTGAGAGACCAATGGTAAGTTTTGATCAGCTTCCCGTTCACCGCGGGCTGCAAAACTTTGGGTATCACCGGCAGGTCTTCTGACTCGTCCTTGCTTCTGAAACCTTCCCATTCTTACCGCGGCAACGGTACCAGAACAGTGGTTATTCTTCAGAAGCCATGTGGCCTTTGGTTCGGCCTGGATTGACTCTTGGCTGCGCCAGTAATCGATCCATAAACGGATTCACAGCAGCGGGAACTGTTGCCGATTCAAACGGCATTCCCTTTTCATTCCCCCGAAATTATCGGGATACGGAAACCAATGATGTTATAAATGTAAGAGATATATTTGTATAATAGCAACTAGAATAAATGAAAATGGTAACAAGACGAAGAGCCATCTCATCCATGGCATTGGGATCATTGGCAACTTCAATGCATGTCTTTGCTGGACCCGAAACATATAAGAGAGAATCCAACTTCCGGTATTGTCTGAATACCAGCACTATAAGCGCGAGAAGTTCTGGCCTGATGCATTCTGTTGAAATTGCTTCTAAAGCCGGTTATGACGGAGTTGAAGTTTGGGTAAGAGATGTAAGAAAATACCTCGATTCGGGAAACTCAGCTGCTTCACTGAAAAGCTATATTGATGATCTCGGGATCAGTGTCGAAAATGCCATTGGTTTTGCCCCCTGGTTGGCAGAAGGAGAGACCGGATTAAGACAAATGGAAGAAGAAATGTCCATGCTGGGTGAAATCGGATGTAAACGAATTGCAGCCCCTCCTGCAGGAGTTAATGCAGATCAACCCTTAGATCTATTCATGGCCGGAAAGAAATACCGTGAGCTTCTTGATCTGGGCAGAAGAACCGGTGTGATGCCCCAATTGGAGTTCTGGGGAGCTTCTCCAGTATTATGGCACCTGGGACAGGTGCTAATGATTGCTGCTATAGCTGATGATCCTGATGTAAGGATCCTTCCTGACGCCTATCATATGTTCAGGGGAGGTTCGGGTTTTGATGTATTGAAAATGCTTGATGGAAGTATCATTGAGGTATTCCATATGAACGATTATCCCGATTCAAAAGCCAGGGAAGAACAGGTGGATGCCGATCGGGTTTATCCAGGCGATGGTGTCGCTCCATTAAAGCGGATTCTTAACGATCTCAGGAACATGGGAGGCGTAAAAGTGCTTTCACTGGAGCTATTCAATCAAAGATATTGGGAAGAAGACCCATTCCACGTTGCGAAAACCGGTCTTCAAAAAATGAAATCCCTGGCAGGAACGATCCCATAGGGCCAGCTAGTCAATCCGTTGGCGATCTAATTTCATATAAAATCAGATTTTTGATTATGTTTGTAGTTCATTCCCTTGTAAGGCAATGGACGGAAAAAGATATATCTCATTCTTTCTCATCACCTGTTTCTCAGTATTTCTGGGACATAATCTAATTCCGCACCACCACCATGCAGAAACAGTAAACATCGCCAGTGACGATCATTGCCCCATTGATCATGAAGATCATCTTGATTCAGATGCTCATCCAATACTTTGTCACGCATTCAATAGTATAGATTTTGTTAAACGCAATCTCTCTGATGTGCTTCAACCGGTCAGGACAGCCTCTGCCTTTGCAACTCCTGATCCAAGGACCCAATCAGAACCTTATTCAACCCGAGCGTATAGATGGTATATCAGTTTGAAAATACCTTATAAATCCATCGAATCCGTCGGCGCCATCTCTCTCAGGGCACCTCCCGTTTATGTTTAATTCTCTTTGATCAATTCCTGTGTTCCCGGTAGTATACTTCTGGTATACTCCCTCATATTCTTACTAATTATTCATTAAATCATGCATAAAACTGGAATCATCATCTTGATATTTATGGCTTGCGCTTGCAGCCAAAATCCCAAAGAAGGGGCCCTCCAGGAAGCCGATGGCCATCAGCATACCGGTGAGGCAATGCAACTCACGCTATTTAGCGAAAACACCGAGTTCTTTATGGAGTTTGCACCCCTTGAAGTTGGAGAAGAATCGGAATTCCTGGTTCACCTCACTAACCTTTCCACCTATTCACCCCTTGAATCAGGCAGTATTACAATCCGTATTGATGGAGAGACCGTCACTTCGGACCTTTTCCATCGCCCAGGCATTCTTGAGGTTCCTTTTATACCTAAAAGAGGGGGGGAATATCACGCAGAATTTGTCTATCAATCAGGAACTTTAACAGATTCGGTATCGGTTCATCTTCATATCGGGGAGGATCATCAGGAAATTCAGAATCCTGAAGTCACCCCAGAGGATCATGCTCAGGACAATGATGAAGTAGGAGAAATTGCCTTTCTTAAAGAGCAGGCCTGGAAAAGTGATTTTATGGTGGATCAGATCCAGCAGGTTCAATTTGCAGATGTAATCCCAACCAGTGGTGAGATTTTGGCAGTACCCGGTGAGAAACAAAATATTGCAGCAGGCGGCAATGGCATTTTACTGTTTTCTAAAAGAAACCTTGTTCAGGGAAGTCAGGTAACCAAGGGCCAGCTCCTCTTTACGCTGAACAGTGAAACAATGATCGAAAACAATGTAAAGCTTCAATACCAGGAATCTCTGAATCTATACGAAAAGAGTCGAAGTGAATATGAAAGACATAAGATCCTATATGCACAAGGGGTTATTTCGGAACGACAGTTCATCACCACACAATCATTATTTAACGCTGACAGTCTTCGCTTTTTTACCCTGGCAGCAAACACCTCTGAACGCGGATTAAAAGTATATGCACCAGTTTCCGGCACCATACATGAGTTGAATGTATCTGAGGGGCAATTTATCCAAACCGGACAGCTGCTGGCAACCATCTCCTCCAACAAGAGACTTCTGATCCGGGCTGATCTGTCCCAAAAATCCTATGATCAATTGGATGAAATTGAGACAGCCCTTTTCCGACCAGCCTATACCGACAAGGTTTACTCCATAAATGAATTAAACGGAAGACTGCTGGCTACCGGATCATCTGTGGCTGAAAATGATCACTATCTGCCCATCATATTTGAAGTGGAAAACGATGGAACTCTGCTTGAAGGAGCTTTTGCTGAAATTTATCTGAAAACTTTTCAAAAAAGTGATGTGCTGGCCCTGCCCATGACGGCCATCATGGAAGAACAGGGAAATCACTATGTCTATGTCCAGGTGACAGGGGAGAGTTTTACAAAACGAGCGGTTTCGCTTGGCAAAAATGATGGACGACAGGTAGAGATTATCGATGGCCTGAATCCCGGAGTAAGGGTAGTAACCAAAGGTGTTATGCTTGTTAAAGCTGCATCAATGGTTACTGGTGTTGGTGGTGATGGACACGCTCATTAAAACCTGAGATCATGCTGAACAGAGTTATACAATATTCCCTGGACAACAGGACGCTTATCATCTTCCTTTCAGTCATGTTATTGGTGGGGGGCTTATTTACGGTCAGGGAAATGGAGATTGATGTATTTCCCGATCTTACAGCTCCAACTGTAGTTGTACTGACGGATGCTCATGGTATGGCTGCCGAGGAGGTTGAGACATTGGTGACCTTCCCAATTGAATCGTCACTAAATGGTGCTACGAATGTACGACGGGTGCGTTCCAGTTCTTCCTATGGATTTTCTATCATCTGGGTGGAATTCGATTGGAAAACTGATATTTACAGAGCCCGTCAAATAGTAAGCGAAAAGCTGTCAACCACGACCACATTGCTTCCAAAGAGCATTGAAGCCCCAATACTTGCACCGCAAACATCGGTTATGGGTGAAATTATGCTGGTATCGCTTACCTCTGACTCTCAGTCCATGTTCGATTTGCGTACCATGGCTGATAAACAGGTAAGGCAACGGTTGCTCTCTGTTACAGGTGTGGCACAAGTTGTGGTAATGGGAGGGCTGTCCAAACAGTATCAGATTCTGGCTGATCCCTACAAGATGAAGTATCACGATGTTTCCCTTGAGGAATTGACCGCCACAGCGGAAAACACCAACAGTAATGCTTCCGGAGGATTTATTAACCAATATGGTCAGGAGTATACTGTGAGGGCCACCGGTCGTTCTAAAGATCCTCAGGAGATAGGATCTTCGGTGATCAAGATCAGAAATGAAAAACCGGTGAAAATCTCAGATGTGGCAGAGGTTAAAATCGGTCATCCTGACAAGATCGGGGATGCATTTCTGAACAGGGAACCTGCTGTGATACTAACCATCCTGAAACAGCCCAACATCAATACCCTTGCTCTTACCGAAGAGGTAGAAAAAGCCCTGAACGACCTGGATCTATCGCTCCCAGATGATGTGAAGATCAATTCCCGGTTGTTCAGGCAGGCCGATTTTATTAATACAGCTGTCAGTAATGTTTTCAAAGTATTGCTGGAGGGAGGACTCTTTGTAATGATCATCCTGTTTCTTTTTCTTCTGAATGTACGAACCACGGTCATCTCCTTGATAGCCATCCCCCTTTCTCTTCTGCTCTCGCTGATCATCCTAAGACTTCTGGGGCTCACCATCAATACCATGTCGCTGGGAGGAATGGCCATTGCCATTGGTGCACTGGTGGATGATGCCATCATTGATGTGGAAAATGTACTGAAGCGTTTGAAGCAGAATTATCGAAAACCAAAGGAAGAACAGCAGGGAAAACTCAGGGTGATATACCTGGCTTCAGTGGAGATCAGATCCTCTATTGTCCAGGCTACATTAATCATCATTGTAGCATTTATTCCCCTCTTTTTTCTGGCCGGTATGGAAGGACGCATGCTGAGACCTCTGGGCATCACCTTCATAGTTTCATTGTTGGCATCCCTGTTGATTGCCCTTACGCTCACCCCGGTTCTTTCAAGTTATATGCTCACCACAAAAAAGCAACTCACCAGGGACGAACGAGGAGGCAACAAGCTGGTTCAGAAATTGAATACCTGGTATGCTAAAGCATTGGAATCCGTGCTGAGGTTCAGGATCCCTGTATTACTCACCTCGGCAGGTATGCTTGCATTGACTTTGATCATGTTCTTCAGGTTTGGAAGTTCCTTCCTGCCTGAATTCAATGAGGGAACACTAACCATCACAGCAGAGACTTTACCTGGAGTTTCGCTGTCGGAAAGCAACCAGATTATGGATCAAATTGATTCAGAGCTTCTCCAAATCCCTGAAGCAACTTATGTAAGCCGCCGAACCGGACGTGCAGAATTGAATGAACACAGTCACGGTGGATCAAACTCAGCGGAGATCGATATACCCTTCCAGCTCAGTGAAAGGGATCATGAAGCGTTTTTGGAAGAAGTCAGGGGAAGACTTGGCGCTATACAGGGGATCAACCTAAACATTGGTCAACCTTTGGGCCATCGCATCGACCACATGCTATCAGGTACAAGGGCAAGCATCGCCATCAAGCTATTTGGGACCGACCTCGGTACCATGTATCGGGTAGCAAACCAAATAAAAGAGACCATTTCCCCTGTTCCGGGTCTTGTTGATCTGAATGTGGAACAACTGGTAGAGATTCCTCAGTTGCAGATACGACCTCGAAGGGAAATGCTTGCCCGGTATGGGATCTCTCAAAATGAGCTCACCCATTTCGTTGAAACTGCCATCGCCGGAGTAAAATATGCCGAGGTATATGATGATAACCTCAATTTTGACCTTATTGTAAGGTACGATGAACCATTTCGCAATAGCAAAGATGCCATTGGAAATGCCCTGATTGATACTTATGACGGTAACAGGATACCTTTAAGCTATGTGGTGGATGTGGTTTCCACCAGTGGTCCAAATATCATCAACCGGGAAAATGTGCAGCGCAAACTGGTCATTTCTGCCAACACAGCTGGCCGTGATCTGGGAAGTGTTGTAACCGAAATACAGGAGACCATTGCCACCCAGATTGATCTTCCGGAGGGATACAGAATTGAATATGGTGGTCAGTTCGAAAGCGCAAAGAATGCATCGATCACTTTGCTCATTACTTCAATGCTTGCCATTCTGGTGATCTTTGTTATTCTGTTCCAGGAGTTCAAAAGCTTTAAGCTGGCGGGTATTATCCTGATAAATCTGCCGCTTGCCTTGATTGGAGGTGTGGTGGCCATCAAGCTGACCTCTCAGGTAGTAAGCATACCCGCAATCATTGGATTTATTACCCTGTTCGGGATTGCCACAAGGAACGGAATTTTACTTGTTTCCCGTTACACGCATTTGCGTAAAGAAGGACGGGAGCTGAAGGAAACCATCATCCATGGATCGGCCGACAGATTAAATCCTATTTTAATGACTGCACTGGCATCGGCCCTGGCCCTGATCCCTCTTGCCCTGGGTGGTGACAAACCTGGAAATGAGATCCAGAGCCCCATGGCCATTGTGATCCTTGGCGGACTGATCACCTCTACACTTCTTAACTTAATTGTAATTCCCTCGGTCTATTATATCATTGAAAAGAGAAAACCATGAAAGCACGATTTATATATTCATTTCTCCTACTGATCGGAATAATGATTGCTGCCAAAGCGCAAATCTCAACCATTAACCAGTTTCTCTCACCCGATTCCCTAATGAAACAAGTACTGGAAAACAACAGAACCCTTAAGGTTGCGCGGGAATCATACCAGGTAGCCATTCTGGAAGCCGGTACAGGAAATACCCCTCCGGATCCTGAAATCGAGTTTGGATATCTGTTTGGGAAACCATCTGAAATGGGAAACCGATTGGACTTCAGCATAACCCAACAGGTGGATTTCCCCACTGTATATATCCATAAATCGCGCCTTAAGAAAATAAAAACAACCCAGGCCGAGTTGGAGTATATCATTTCAAGACAGGAGGTGTTGCTGCAGGCTAAACAACTCTGGATCGAGCGCTTACATCTGAACCAAGAGGAGCAACTTTTGTTGACAAGGCTCAGGGCGGCCGAAACGGTTCATGATCACTTCCGGCAGAAACTGGCTTCAGGGGAAGAAAGCCCACTGGCCTATAGTCAGTCTCATCTGCAGCTGGCTGCATTACAAAGTGAGTATGAACAGGTGCTTTCTGATATCAGAGGCAATCAAATTTCACTGAATGAGATTTCAGGCGGGTTCGAGATAGACATCAGGGATACCATTTTCCCAATTCCTGTAGAGATTTTACCAGACTCAATACTTCATGCATATATGGAAAGTCCGGCCATGCAGCTTCATCACCGGGAATTGCAGTGGAAAGAGGAGCAAAAAGGATTGACGGTTAGTCAAAACCTGCCTAAATTCTCTGCCGGATATTATTCCGAATCGGTATTGGATCAGCAGTTCAAAGGATTCCAGGTGGGAATTTCTGTTCCGCTCTGGGAAAATAGCAACAGAATAAAGAAAGCAAAATCGGAGGTGGTCTTTGCTGAAGCAGATGCGGAACGATATAGTTATCTCCAGAGAAAGGAGATTTTGCAAATGCTGGATCAGCTTGAAAGCTTGAAAGCCCAAACTTATCATCTTGAAGAAGCATTGGGCTCAGGAAATAACATAGAGTTATTGGTCCTGGCCCTAAATGCCGGTGAGATCTCTCTTTCAGAGTATTTCTACACTTCTGATTATTATTTTCGAAACAAACAAAGCTTACTTCAATTCAAAAAAGAACTGTTGTTAAAGGAAGCCGAGTTATTACGGGTTTATTTATAAATTACTCCACGCTTCAGAAAGTGCCATGGGATAGGCCTTACGGATCTCCCTCTGCAGGTCATCCCCCAGCTGCTCATAAGGCACCTGGTATTTCTTCAGCGCCAGCTCTTTGCGGAATTTGTAGACCACATTAAACACCATGTCGACTGCTTCCACATATTGTCCATAGGGGATCGCTTCATCGAATTCAAGTGAAATGACATATTTTCCATCTTCATTGTTCCTGATAAATTGCTGAAGGTTATTGTCCACATCCCTTGGAGTAGTATTCCTTGCTGCAAGATCAATGGTATGAACTTTACCTCCTGCTTTCTCAACCTCCCTTTTGTCCAATTCCTTAGCATTCAGGGGAGGTAAGAGCCTGGGAAGTGCTACCGCATGGTAGAGCATCGGGGAGAGATTTATATCACCCTGGGGATATCCCCCCTCTGCAAAGTGTAGTGCATTGATCCTGCGCAACTCCTGCCGTACCAGATCAACCTCCGACATGGGCGTCTCCCTGTCAATATGGAATAGGGCTGTAAGGGACCTTAAATCCAGCTTATTAAGTTTACTTCTTTCCTTTTCAACAAGGTCAGACAATTCTGATAACTGAATGGATTTGCCGTTAAATAAAAGATCTGTATTCCCCTGATTATCATAATCTAGAGAGATACTATAAATCAGATCGTCATTATCCATAAGCCTGTACTGAGACAGATAGGGTAAATCGATTTCCCTGCCCTGCATTGTCAGTAAATGATCCAGTGTGTTTTCACTGTCCGATTTTATATACTGACTTCCCTGGGTATCGCTCCACCATAAAGTCAATTTATCTCCATTTGATTCATACCTCAAAGGGATTCCTTCTCCGCCCTCCCTTTCGGAGAGTATCAATGCTCCTTTTTCAGATTTGAGATAATATTCACGAATCTCAATTCCCTCTGTAAAAGAAAATCTGTCATTTTGAATGAAAAGAGTGTTGCTAAAATCATCCTCGCTCTGCTTGACCCAGAGTCCTTCGAGTAGCGGCCCAGCAACCAACAAGTCGTTACCAGAACCTTTTAGGGTAAAGTCCGCAAAAAGGAAAAATATTACGATTGCAATGGGGATCACCAGCATGGCTTTAAACTTTGCCGGCATCCCCGATCTTGTTTTATTCATCATGGCTATACGTTTTTTAATGGGTTTTAAATTGAAGTTGTTTACTAGCTCCACGGAGTGATACCCGATCACCTGTTTGAGCAATAAAGATTGGTAGTCAATGGGCTCAATTCCCCGGTCAATTACCTGACGGTCCGCTATATACTCATGTGTGGTTTTTAAGGCGCTCCGAATTTGCCAGGCAAAAGGATTGAACCACTGAAATACAGCTAGTCCGTGTGCAAAAAGATGATCCATGGAATGCCTTTGCCTGATATGGACTTTCTCATGTTCCATCACATGCAGCAATTCGGAATCATTAAACGATTTGTAGTTAATAAACAAAAAGCGAAAAAAGGAGAAAGGAGAAATGTCCTCTTCGATCTCGACCATCCTTAGA
Source organism: uncultured Bacteroidales bacterium (assembly GCA_963710385.1). Lineage (GTDB taxonomy): Bacteria > Bacteroidota > Bacteroidia > Bacteroidales. The sequence continues at coordinate 204,328 of CAVQAB010000024.1, forward strand.
TCATCCTGCCGGGTAACTCCGTTTCGCCTTGCCAGCAGGAAGAGCCGGATGACCAGGTATACAAACCTGGCTAAAAAGTAAACCACTCCACCTATATAAATGATCAATAGAATCCCAGAAACTGAAAGACGGCCACCTGTCCGGGCTATCCCTATCCTGGACTGGCTCCCTCCTGAATCCTGACTTACGCCATGGGTCTTTTCCGAAGGGATGCGACCTCCTTCATCCGCCCAATTTAGATCGCTTCCCAGCATGCCCGTTGTGTGTTCTGAACCGGGTTCAGCTCCAAAATCTGCGTCTATTGTCCGGATCAATTCTTCATAATAATTCCTCAATTTGACGATTCCCAGCGCGGGATCTTCCAGATAACTCCCTTGTGGTATAAAAAAATTCAGATGCAGCAGGGGCACAGCCAATGTTAGAGCAATACTACCCACAAGGAAGATCCTGTTGAAACCGAAATAGGTCTCCTTCCTGAGGAACAGCCAGTAGGCCAGGTAAAGCAACGACAGGCAAAATCCGGTCTCTAACAGGTATATCATGAAACGCACCATGGTTTCAGTTTTTCCTTATTACTTTTTCTTTTTGGATTTCTTGCTTTTCTTATGCTTCTTGAGCTCCTCAAGCATACTTAAAGCCTCATTTACCTCGTCCACATCCAGATCTTTCTTTTCAGAGAAGAAATTCACAACCTCCTTTAAGGAATTGCCGAAATAGTTATTCATCAGTCGGCCCATCTGTTCACTCCGGTACTCTTCCTTAGAAATAAGAGGATAATACTGATAGGATCCCCCATAGGATTTAAAGGAGACAATCTCCTTCTTCACCAACACCCTCACAATGGTCGAGATCGTATTATATGGAGGTATAGGATCGGGGAAATTCTCCTGGATATCCTTGATAAATCCACGTTCGAGGTCCCATAGTATTTGCATAATCCTCTCTTCTGCTTTGGTCAGGGTTGCCATTTGATCATCGTTTTGTTATAACAATACAAACTTATAACTTATTATTTAGTTTTGCAAACTTATTATTACGTTTATATTACTTAAGTATAAATTGACGGAACTTAATCCTGTATAGAACCTGCCTTAATCAACGTTAATGGTGATTTCGAGAAAGAACTGTCCGCCGGCAGCCGGATATCGCTGCTGAATTATTCAATCGGCCCGGGATAATGGATATCTGGGAAGCCAGATCGTTGCTTATGTATGTATATAGTTTATGCCTGGGGACATCAGTAAATAAAAGGAATAAACCTTCGCACGCTCTTTTTATATTTTGTGTACTCCGGGTATTTACCCATTGAGATAGATTCGCTGAAGTTGCTGCTTCCCCAGAAAAGGAGCACCAGTAGAATAGCGCCAATGACAGACCAGTTCAACCACATTCCTGTGGCAGAGACACTGAAAAAATAGATCACAATCCATATGGCTTGCTCTGCTGCATAATTAGGGTGACGTACTACTCCCCACAATCCGGAATCAATAAAACCTTTTTGATATTTCGCTGGAAGTGTTCCTCCTTTTTCTTTAAACCGGTTCTTCTCCTTATGATAATTCCACTGTTGCTGATCTGCAATGGACTCTATAACAATGAAAACCAGGACCAACCCGGCGAGCATATAGTCGGTCCATGAAAGGGGCCTCCCTCCCATGCTCTTCAGTGCAGGCAAAGTAATTAATAGCACCAAACCCAGCTGATATAAGGAAATGAAAAGAAGATTAAACAAGGTCCATCTCCATTTAGCAGCGAACTCCGGACGACCCCTGAGTATGGGCCACCTGTAATCCTCCTCGCCACTCCAGAATTTTAATGAATAACCTCCCCTTCTGGAAAAATTAAAGGACAATCGCAATCCCCAAAGTGTGACAAGTACTGTCATCAAAATAATTCTTGGCTCCATCCCCGATTTAGCACAGATGATCCACGTATAAACAAGGGGCATAAGGCTCCAGAGTTTATCCACCTGACTATGGTTATTGCTCACCATGCTCACAATGAAACAGTAAGACGCTGCTGCCAGATATATGATCACCAGCTGCATCAATAAAGCTTTCTGAGTTACATTGAGAGGTTCATCAAATTGAAAAGCGATAAAGGGTATCACAATAATGGTAAGCAAGAGAAAGAGGACCGTTTTCCACATGGCATGGTTATTTAAATATATGGACCATTGAATCCATACTGTTTCAGCTGACTAATATAGCAATTGAATTGTTATGTGTCAGAATTTCATTTGATTCCTCCATGAGATGGAACAAACCACCATTGATCTCTTCGTTCCTCCTGCAAGAATAATCAAATAATGATCTACAAATCAATAATTTGGATATTCAATATAATTGTCGGAAATTATATTGCTTTTTGCATAAGCTCGGAAAGTAAATAGGCCATTACTATGAAACCTGACAGTATATATAAGCTTGTTCAGGAGCTGAAGCGTAGAAGGGTCTTTCGGGGAATTCTAGTATACGGTGCTTCAACCCTAATTTTACTTGAAGCCGCTAATAACATAGCCAACACATTTGGTCTTGATGCGGCTCCCCCTTGGTTTGTATGGCTCCTCGGTATTGGATTTATAGGATCTTTATGGTTTTCCTGGATCTATGATATTACGCCAGGTGGCATTAAAAAAACGGAACCTGACTCCGATCACAGTGTTCCCATTCCTAAAAAAGAGGTAAGACTCTATAAAACAACCACCTTCATAAGTGTGATGGTTATCATTGGGCTGCTCTTTTATAATGTCATTGATGGCGCCAAAAAAAAGAAGATCGCCCAAATCGAGAAATCCATAGCCGTAATTCCCTTCTATGGTGATAATTTGAATCAGACTGAGCTCAGTAATTATGAATTCATTGGAGCCGAAATTACCGCCTGCCTGGCTAAAATTGACGATTACAAGATTGTTCCATGGGGAAAATGCAGAAATTACACGCGGGGAGATAAGCAATATCCTGAGATCGGGAATGATCTATCTGCAGCTCTGTTAGTGGAATGGAAACCTTACATAAAGAGTATCCCAAAACATCTCTCCGTAAATCTTATTTCAGCCAATGATGGAGATATGCTTTGGGGTGAGAATTTCGAAATCGAAGGCGATTTGCCCACAGAGATATGCAAGCACAGTCGTAAGATTTCTAAAAAGATCACCAGGGAACTGAGAACCTATTTAACTCCGCAGGAAAGAGCCCGGTTGAGTGAAGAACCAGTATCCCCACAAGCTACCATGTATGCATCTCTGGGAACTGCAATGACCTACGACGCATGGGAAAGAATTATAACTGGAAACAACCTTGATGGTGAAGATAAAAGTAAGTATTCTGATTCCATCAGTTTTGAAAGAGCAATCAAATATTTTACTGATGCCATCAAGGAAGATCCAACATTTGCTGAGGCATTTGCCAACCGGGCAAAGGCGAAACTCCTGGGAATAAGAGCTGGTTATTATAATCATAGTTTAATCGGTGCATGTGAAGAAGATATCAGACGGGCATTTAAACTGCAGCCCAATCTTCCAGAGGCCCATATTGCCATGGGATTTTATTACTATTATGGATTGGGTGAATATGAATGGGCACTCACCTCATTTGAGAAGGCTGTCGAATTTAGACCTGACAATAGTGAATATTTATATTACTTATCAATCATAAACAGAGCGTTGGGTAATTGGGAGCGGGTACAAACACTTACCGATAATGTGTTTTATTCTAATCCACGTAACGCATTGTATTTAACTAATCTGGGATTTTCATACCTCTATCTGGGTAATATTTCAAGATCGGTAACGTGCCTGGAAAGAGCTTGTGAACTATTGCCAAAATGGTTTATTCCCTACCTATACCTGACAAGAGCACATATTTCAACTGGAAATATATCAGAAGCGCGGAATATAGTAAAGGAAGCCGAAGAAAAGTCAGGGATGGAATTTTACCGGACCCTTGCAGAATTGGATCTATACGAAGGGAGGTATTCTCAGGCAGTGCAGCATATTGAATTGGTAAGCG
>CAVQAB010000025.1:0-65341 GCA_963710385.1 uncultured Bacteroidales bacterium
GGCAGAGCATGAAAGGGTCAGGAAATGGCTGGAGGAGAATGATTTGTTGTAATTAAATATCGATGCCACAATCACCAAATAGGATCACACAGTTCTGGCAGGAACTCAAGCGCAGGAAGGTAGCTCGCTGGTTAATAGATAATGATGATATCTAAAATTTTGTACAATTTCGACCCGATTGATATAAAGGAGGAAATCAAATGACAGAAAAAAGTAATTCTGGAATCTTGAAAATTGCATTATTAATCTATGCTGTTGTATGTTTAATTTACGGACTGGGCTTTTTTATTGTGCCGGACTCACTAGTTGAACTGTCCGGTGGTGAACCCGTATTTCATGGTTGGCTTCGCTGGTCAGGTGGAGTAATAATCGCATTGGGTATTGGGGCCATCCTCACATACCTGAAACCAAAAGGCCAGGGTATATTTGTAACAACAATAGCAGTAGGAGCACTTCTGGCTGGACTTGCAATGCTCTGGGCATGGATCAACATCGAGGAAGGAGCTAATGTATGGTTTACAGCTTTGCCAACCATTGTTTTACTTGCCCTGTCTGGTTTGCTCTGGTGGAGCCGTCAACAGGCAAAGAATATCCTGTATCCTGAATAAAACAGAAATGTTTTCATCCTCTAATTTTTCTTATACGAAAAATTAAATGCTAATCATTTAACCATTTGTTAATCAAATGGACAATCAGGGTCGAAATTGTTTTTGGAACTAAGGCGCACAATTCTCTGGACATTGTTATTTTACTCTTAATCTCTAACCTATCCCCAAAAAGCTAGTTCAGATCTAAACCGGAAAATTCTTCAACTTCAATTCAACCCAACAAAAAAAGGAGTCGGATCTGAATGATCTAACTCCCTCTCTATAATCGTGGGAACTACTGGATTACTCAACCGCCTATGGCGGGTTCGTGATCCAGGGAGGGGGAGAACTACAACAAAACAAAAGCCCAATTGTCGCTAGCGCTTCAATCTCTTTTTGCCTTCCAGTCGGCCCCTTACATGAACAAGTTCATGACGAGACCTCCTGGAAACACAAAAACCCGTCCACTTGCGTGAACGGGCTTCTGTTTTTTTGTGTGGGAACTACTGGATTCGAACCAGTGACCCCCTGCTTGTAAGGCAGGTGCTCTGAACCAGCTGAGCTAAGCTCCCTTTTGCGGCTGCAAATATAGATGTTATGTTTGAATCTGCAAAAACAAATCTGATATTTTAGGATCATATGAATGGGTGCACTTTTTTATATCTTTATTGTTTCAAATCATTTTTATTTGCTTGGATATGAAGAATTTAATTGCACTTCCAGGAAACCTGAAAAGGTTTTTCGCGCTGCTGCTGCTCCTTGGATCTATATGCTCCTGCAACAATAAGGAGCAGGGACAGGATGATGACAGATCTTGTAAAAGTTGTCTTCGATTCCACCTATTATGCCATGAATCCCATGGATCTGGAGTTTGACTCGCTGGAGCTGGTCATGATCGATTCCGGAATGGCCGATCTACTGGATGCCTACAGGCAAATCAGGGCCTATGATCTTCCCAATTCCACCCCACCGGCCATTACAATTCAATCCCTTGCCTTATGGATTCATGATACCCGAACCATCACCAAAGATTCAGTGGGAGATTCCCGACAGGTCTAACGAAACCCACCTGGGAAGCTGACCTGGCCTATATGTCCATTCCTGAGCTGGCCTCCCTGATTCGGGCAGGGGAGATCTCCTGCCTGGCATCTGACCGAGTTTTATCTGAACCGGTTGAAGAAATATGATCCCCAGCTTCACTGTGTGATCACCCTTACTGAGGAATATGCCATCGAGCAGGCCAAGAAGATGGATGCTGAACTTGCTGCCGGGAAAGATCGGGGAATTCTGCATGGCATTCCCTATGGGGCCAAAGACCTTTTCTCCTTCCCGGGATACCCCACAACCTGGGGTGCAGGGGCCTACAAGGACCAGGTACTTGACCAGACTGCAGGGATCATTACCAAACTGGAGGAGGCCGGAGCCATCCTGGTGGCCAAAACCACCCTTGGTGCACTTGCCAATGGGTGATGTGTGGTTTGCCGACACCACCCGGAATCCGTGGAATCTGGAAGAGGGTTCAAGTGGTTCCTCGGCCGGATCGGCTTCGGCAACTGCTGCAGGATTACTTCCCTTTGCCATTGGGACCGAAACATGGGGATCCATCGTCTCTCCCTCCACCCGCTGCGGGACCACCGGACTGAGGCCCACCTATGGCAGGGTGACCCGAACAGGGGCCATGGCATTGAGCTGGAGCATGGACAAGGTGGGGCCCATCTGTCGAAGTGCAACAGATTGTGCCATTGTATTCGATGCCATCAGGGGATTGGACCCGGGTGATAAGACATTGATTGATGCAGGCTTTTCGTATCCGGAACATGTAGATCTTTCGGATCTAAGGATAGGTTATTTCAAAAATGCTTTTGATACAGATTATGGCGTGTCTGAATTTGATCATGAGACCCTCCGGGTGTTGAGAAAAATGGGCGCTGATCTGATCCCGGTGGACCTGGAAAGTAGTGAGCTTCCCTACTATGCCATGTCGATCATTCTTGATGCAGAGGCAGCAGCTGCTTTCGATGAGTTAACACGTTCAAACAGGGATACCTTGCTGGTGAGACAACACAGGTATGCCTGGCCCAATGTATTCAGGACCGCCAGGTACATTACCGCGGTGGAATACATTCAGGCCAATCGCATCAGGACAGATCTCATTGAAGATTATCATCAGAAGATGAAGGAATTTGATGTGGTGGTCGTACCCTCTTTCCAGGGAGGCGATCAGTTGTTGGCCACAAACCTGACCGGACATCCGGTGGTGGTGGTCCCCAATGGATTTAAAGAAAACGGTTCCCCCACCAGCATCAGTTTCCTGGGAAACCTGTTTGATGAAGGAACCATTCTTGCTGTTGCTGCAGCCTACCAGGAGGCTACAGAATTCCATAATAAACAACCCAGGTTGTTCAGTGGTTTATAATGAGGGTACGGATCACTTTGATCTTTTGGCAATCAGGTAATCCACACTGTATTTTCCGGATCCGTAAATCACCAGTGCAAACAGCATCAGGAAATAATAGAGCGGGATCTCAAAGCCATTATCACCTGCAGCAAATCCATTGGAAATGTGTACAGTAAATGTGGCTATCACCATAACGAACATCATGGGCATCGCGATCAGCCTGGATCCAAGGCCCAGGATCAACAATACTACACCTGCCAATTCAGTGACCATGGCCAGGGTCGCGCTTACCATAGGAAGAGGATAGTTCATGCTGCCAAACCACTCGGCAACACCACTAAGGCCTTTCACTTTCATCATGGCTGGCTCATAAAAGCCATATGCCAGGATCAATCGGAACAGCAGCAACGGAATATCACGCAGCTTTCCTGCTCCTTCTACAAAATTATTGTACAAGTTCTTCATTTTCAGTATGTTTATAGATTATTCTTTTTGGAATCCGAGGATCAATTGTTTTTCCATCAGATCCCCGATAAATTTCTCCAGCGCATCATCCAGGTACTTTCCACTTTCGATTCCGGCCACCTGGGCAATATCTCCTTTCAGCTCATTCAAAGGGACATCTTCCTCAACCAGTCTGGTGAGGATGTAAGTGTTTAATCCGGAAAGATTCAGGAACTGGACATTACCCGAGTTTGGCACGCGAAATACCAGAGCAAAATAGTCCCCTTTCATCTCTGTAGCTTTCTCGGCAGAATAGAGATGTACTGGATAATCCAGTCTGACAATTTCATATTCCGGATTAAATGCCAGCCTGTCGGTGAATACATTTCCATTAGGTACAACATCTGGATAAGGTCTGTCGGGCATGGTATGAACTTCAATCTCAATCCATTCGAAATAGAGCAGATCCTCCAGAAAAGGTTGCTGAATGCGATTTCCGGTATCCCGTGTGGTATGGTATCTGTAAAATTCAAAGGGCAGTTTCCATATCTGGGGTGTTTGGGGGAAATCATTTGTGAAGAAATCCTGAACCAGCGACTCCCACTGCTCCTCACCCAGAGCCGCCAGGGAGATGGGGAATGCCGTATCCATGGTATCCCTTACCACATTATAAACCAATCGTCTGTAGTGATGTATCCTGCCTGGAGTCAATCCGGGAATATCCGGTTCAATCCCGCTCCTGCAGTAATCTCCCAGTAGATTCTGTATCTCTTTCTGTTTCTTCACGCAGTTTCATAGGTCTAACTTTCCAGTGTTTCTTTACAATACTTTTTAGATGGATCAGCTCAGACTGGAGCTGCTCCAGCTCTTGAAAATTATAATCCCGTTCCAGCAAGACAGGAACCGGATCCATCCTTTGAATGGTCCACTCAAACAGGTCGTATACCGGATCGATGATGGGTTGACCATGGGTATCGATGATCAGGTCCGGCTCCACCTGCTCATGTCCGGCCATATGGATGTATGCCACCTTGTCCAGGGGCAGCTTCCCGATGAACTCTTTGGCATCATACTTATGATTGAAAGCATTCACATAAACGTTATTCACATCCAGAAGCAGTTTACAATCGGCCTTATCAACGATCTCTGATACAAACTCGATTTCAGTCATTTCAGCTGCCACCGGTGTATAATAGGAGACATTTTCAATGGCCAGGGGCCTCTCCAGAAAATCCTGAACCTGCTTGATGCGTTCGACCACATGGTCCACAGCATCCTTTCTGAATGGTATGGGTAGCAGATCATAGAGGTGGGCATTCTGGCTTTTGGTATAGCTCAGGTGTTCGGAGAAGATCTGTACCTGATTTTCATCCAGGAAACACTTTCAGCTCCCTGATGAAATTCCAGTCCAGTTCTTCCGGGCTTCCCAGGGATAGGGAGAGTCCATGACAGGTAACCGGATATTTCTCCACCGCCTCTTTCCTGATCCGGTTCCAGTAACCTCCCATTCCCATCCAGTTTTCCGGAGCAAATTCCAGGAAATCCGGAGTAAGCACGGTGCTTTCCAGAATCTCCTTCGAGATATCCCGTCTGAGTCCTATACCTACCTTACCTTCCATGATCTTTAATTTTTTTTGTTATCGGGGAAAAGAAGAGTCCCGCTTTGTCGGCGGGACTCTTGTCCGGATCAAATTAACCACATTTACCTTCACCACAATTGGCTTCCTTAGACTTACTTTCTGATCCGGATTTTCTTACTGATTACTTCTTTTTTGCAACCTTTTTTGTTGCTTCAGCTGCTTTAGTATCGACAGCTTTGGTTGCAGCTGCTTTCTTGTCATCTCCACATTTACCTTCACCACATTTGGCTTCAGCAGTTTTGGCTTCCGCGGCTTCTGCAGTTTTAGCAGTAGCTTTCGTTGGCAGCTTCTTTCTTGTCATCACCGCATTTGCCTTCACCACACTTAAGTTCACCGAACTTATATGCTGTAGCCTCAGCAGCTTTTGCCTGATTGGTATTCATGTCAATCAGGTGACTGCGTACCTGTGCACCTGAACCAAGGTCATTATAAGCCAGCAGGTCGCCTCCTAAGGCAGGAGCTGCAGCAAAAGTAGTAGTAAGCAATGCACCTGCAACTAATGAAGCGGATTTTAAGATCTTTTTGTCTGTTTTCATGATATAAGTATTTAATTAATAATTGTTTCTGGGCATTTGGACGAGCACTGATTGGGAACCTTACAAGCCTGCAAAAAAATTAACAACTAATTTGCATTTAACTCCCTGCTTACAACATGTTGGATTTCTGCATTGGCCTCGTCCGAAAGGTGATGGGTGCAGGTTTCATTACTGCAACATTCCCGGTATTGTTCAACAGAATGATTTAACTGTTCAATCTGGCGGGCATATTTCCTGCAAAGATGACAGGTGAGAAGATGCATTTTCAATTGCCACCATCTTTTAAATCCCAATTTTTGATCGAATCTATAGGAAATAAGAAAACTGGCTTCATCGCAGGCTATCATCCGCTTGCTCATAAAATCCATTATTTTATGACCTAATGTTTTTACCATATCATGTGAGCCATTTACTTTCAACACATTGTCTCATTTTCAACCGGGCCCTGTGTAACATTACCCATAAGTTGGACGGAGTGATCCCCAGTTCCTTACATACCTCATCAGATTCCGCCTCATCGATCATTTTCATCACAAAAGCCGATGCCAGATTAGGAGGAAGCAAAGAAATACAGGTCTGAATGATCTCCATTAACTCCACCTGCTCCATCTCTCCATCAGGCATGAGCGAATTTGAGTGGGGACCCTTGCCTTCCAGCCAGTGCCCTTTAAAGGGGTCCTCACTGCGATAGAAGTCACCATCGGATATGTCCTGCTCATATTCAGCCATGGAGGACTCCTTTGACGCGTATTGTTTCCGGTAAGTATCTATGATTTTCCGCTTAAGAATCGATATAAGCCAGGTACGCTCGGCACTCTTTCCCAGGAAATTATCTTTACCCTTTAAGCCTGAAAGAAAGGTTTCCTGGACCAGGTCCTCCGCCTTTTCGGTGTCATTCACCCTCACTATGGCGTAATTAAACAGGTAGTCTCCGTAGCGTTCCACCCAATGTTGTGGCTCAAGAGTATTTTCGCCTTCCTCTGACATCTGTTTTTATATGGCATTGGATAATCCATGTACAAGATATGAAAATCTGACTGAGTTCATGAAGAATTGCTTATTTTTGAACCTTGAGTATCAGGCCATTAAAGATCGAGTTAGATTGAATCCGATGAAAACCGTTGATACCAGGGGGTTGAAATGTCCACAACCCCTGATTATGTTGAAAGAGGCCCTTCAGGAAATGAAGGCAGGAAATAAGATTACCCTCTATACCGATAGTGATACTTCATTAAAAAACCTGGTTGCCTACCTTTCGGACCAGGGTGTTGATCCGGAAATATCCACTGAGGGAAAGGTGCATAAAATCGTTACGGACCGACCTAAAGGCAAGCAAACAGATGTGGATCCGGATGACTATTGTGAAACAAATTTCCCCATAAATGACTACGTAGTCTGCATCAAAAGTGATTTGATGGGTGAGGGAGATCCCGAACTGGGGAAGGTGCTCATGGAGACCTTTGTTGACAATTTGAAGCTCCAGGAATTACTACCAACCCATGTGGTATTGTACAATGGGGGTGTAAAACTGGCCATGAAACAGTCCCCGGTGTGTCATTCTTTGGCAGAACTTGAGGAATTGGGGACCAGGATTATGCTTTGCGGTACCTGTATTGACCATTATGACCTTCAGTATGATATTTGTGTGGGCATGATCTCAAATATGGTGGTTATTACCGAAACCCTGGCCTCAGCCGGCCATGTTATTTATCCCTGAGCAACTGAACGGATGGGAAAAAAGTTTGATCTTCTTTCTACCATTGAGTATGGAGGCTGCTCTGCCAAATTGCCTGCGGGTCTCCTCTCCCAGGTATTAAAAGAGTTTCCCGTGAATATGGATCCCAATCTGCTTGTGGATGTAAATACCCACGACGATGCAGGTGTGTACCAGATCAATGGCGAGACTGCCCTGATCTTTACCACTGACTTCTTCCCGCCGGTCTGTTCAGATCCTTTTGAGTTTGGAGCGATTGCTGCCGCCAATGCACTCTCAGATGTATATGCCATGGGAGGAAAACCACTGATGGCATTGAATCTTATGATGTTTTCTCCGGAACAGATCCCCCTGGAAGTGTTTGGTGAGATCCTAAAGGGTGGGAATGAAAAGGTGAATGAAGCGGGAGCGCTGATTGTGGGCGGACATACCATTGATGATCACCCTCCAAAATATGGACTGGCAGTGATTGGAACTGTTCATCCGGATAAACTGATTACCAATGCAGGGGCCAAACCGGGCGATCAGCTGGTCCTGACAAAATCAATTGGTACTGGTGCACTGGTATCAGGACATAAAAACGGATTGGTCAACCTGGAGGATTACAGTAGGGGACTGGATCAGATGAAGCTACTGAACAGACACGGTGCTGAGATTGCAGGAATATACGGAGTGGGTGGAATGACCGATTTAACCGGATTTGGACTGGCCGGTCATGCATTAAAAATGGCTGAGGCCAGTCACGTAAGTTTCAGGATTGAAACCGAAAAGATCCCCCTCCTCCCTGGAGCATACCAGGTTTTTGAGAAAGGAAGTATTCCAGGGGCAACATTCAGGAATCAGGAGTTTACAGGAGATCAGGTTCATTTCACCCGTAATGTGGATTATAACCTGAAAATGTTGACCCATGATGCACAGACCTCCGGGGGACTCCTGATGTCGGTGAATCCCGATCATGCTGATCAGTTGGTCAGGAAGTTAAGAACAGTGGATCGGGAGATTGAAGTGGTCATTATCGGTGAAGTTCTGAATGAAAGTCCGCGTAGATTGTACTTTGAGTAATCCACATCGAAATTTGCTATATTTGTTTGATGAGCCGACAACGGACCTACAGTCATATCTATAATGTTCAGAGGATCATCCTGCTGGTATTTTACACCACTACCTCCATTGCACTATCTATCCCCCTGGCCAGGTTTGTTTCATGGTTATCTCCTGAATCTCTCTTCCCTCTTATCGCTTCGTTGGTAATCTATGTGATTCTGGCGGTGATTATTGGATCCCTCATCCATGTGGTCAGTTATATTCCATTCAATCTGGCCAATGCTTTTGATCCCATAAAAAATGATATTGCTTCAGGGACCATCGGTGATATGAACCAGCTTGGAAAAAGGATCAGCCGGTTCACTACCGAATTTTTTGATTTTTCTTTCCTGGATATTTCGCATGCCTTTATACAGACCGAAGGATCGGAAATGATCTCACATGAGGATATCGCAAATGTCCGGCTCGCCCTGAAGGAATATGACATGATGGAGAAAAGTAAACAGCTTGAGAAGATCATCAGGGCCGGGGAATTCAAGCTGCATGACATGGATTATCATCTTTACATCCTCCCCATTTGGTTCGGTGACCGTTGGCTGGGATACATGGGATTGCTTTCCAGAAAACGGATCAGCCGGTTTTTTCAGAACTTCCTCATGGACTTTGAGAATAACTTCCTGGACGATCAGATCATGCATGTGATTCACTCTCCAAAGAAAGGGTAGGACAGGATGCTGGCATCGTTGCTTTTCATCACGGTTAGCTGCATTATTATCTGGCGCTCTTCCCATGGTTTTGAAATAGCTTCCGATTACCTGGGAAGGAGACTCCCGCCAGGCATAAAAGGGGCCACCCTGAATGCCATCGCCAGCTCCATGCCCGAATTTCTAACCACCATTTTTTTTCTTTTTTACCTCAGGGATGCTGAAGGATTTTCGGGAGGACTCGGCGTCACTTCCGGAAGTGCGTTGTTTAATTTGCTGATCATTCCTGCACTGGTCGTGCTCATGGTCATCTCTATCAGCAAAGGCAGAAGAATTGTGCTCAACAAGAAAGTCCTGTTGCGGGAAGGCGTCGTATTGCTCATCTCTCAGATTGTCTTTTTGAGTTTTCTTTTCATGGGTGATCTCAGGGCCTCCCACGGACTTATTCTGGTACTCATCTATATGGTGTACCTGGGGCTTCTTTTTATCATCTCAAAAAGAAAGCAGACTGCCGACCCGGGATTTTACTCGCCGGAAGAAATGAAATCTCAATCCAATTGGATCCGGTTCATTTCCCTTAATTTTACCCCACTGATCCTGAACAAGAAGCCAATTAACCGATCAAAAGCATGGATCCTTTTGGGGATCAGTACACTGGTGATGACCTTTGGGACCTGGCTGCTGGTCTATGCAACTGCTGAATTTGGACACGAGACCGGGATTCCACTCATATTTGTGGCCGTAGTTCTCTCTGCGGCTGCCACCTCGGTACCCGATACAATTATCTCTATCAAAGATGCCAGAAAAGGAAATTATGTCGACGCTCTCAGTAATGCGCTGGGAAGTAACATTTTTGACATTGCTTTTGCGCTGGGACTGCCCATTCTCCTTTACAATTTGATTTACGGAAATACGATGACGCTTGACAAGGATGTGCTTGCTTTTACACAGGAGGTTTGGGTATTTCTTTTTCTGTCCACCATTTTTGCCCTGGTTGTCATGTTGATCGGAAAACAGTTCACCCGGTTTAAAGCGTTTCTGCTATTGGGGATCTATGCATTGTTTCTGCTTTTTGTCGGGACGCAGGTGGAAGAAGGGTTACAGGAGATCGGTCAGCCCATGGCTAATTTCCTGAAGGAGGTGGCCAATTGGATAGGAGAACATCTGAATTAAGCTTTCAGGTCCTTCTTTCCATGAAGGTTTTAAAACTCCTGACCACTTTTACATCAGCCTCCAGCCAGTCAACAGCTTCAAGGGATTCCATGGGAATCCATCTGAATGAATGATGCTCCGATAGAGAAATCCTGCCCTCCACCACGCTGCAAATAAAGGGGATCAATTTAACCGTGTGGGTATGATAGGCATGTTTCACCGAAGGCAGAAGCTGTTTTATATCTACCTCTATTCCCAGCTCCTCAGAGATCTCACGTTTGATGCATTCAACGGGTGATTCTCCCGCCTTCACCTTTCCACCGGGAAATTCCCACTTCAGGGGATGTGGCATCCGGGCACTTCGCTGGGTAATCAATACCTGTCCCTCCTCAACAATGATGGCACACGTAACTTCCGTCATTCCTTCAAAATGGATTCGTTTATCAGGTGTGAGCTTGTCTTTTTGGATAATCCACATATGACTCTTTCACATTGGCCCTGCGGATATCATTCCAATCCTCAGTGTCCAGGGTGACAATCACCACTCCGGCGGTGGGAAGGTTATCCAAAGGCTCCTCCAGGAATTGATTTGCATATTGGGTGAAGGAGGGATTGTGGCCAAAAATTGCAAGGTTTTGTATGGTTTGGGGAGTTCCTGAAATCACCTGGTCAATCTCAGAAACAAAGGCATCGTAAAGCGAATCATGGATTTGAAGGGCATCTGCACCCAATTTCCAGATACGGGACATGATCAGGGCCGTATTGAGTGCTCTGCTGGCCGGACTGGATAGTAACAGGTCGGGCACCAGTCCCAAATCAATTAACCTTTGGGCCATCTCATTGGCATTTCGGATCCCCCTCTCCGCAAGCGGTCGGTCTATATCATCAAGTCCCTCGTTTTCCCAGCTGGACTTGCCATGACGTATGATAAATAGTCGTCGTTCCATGATTTATAATTAAAGCAGGTTGCTGGCCAAATCTGCCAGGTAACTGCGTTCTCCTTTTACCAGATGAACATGTGCAAATATATCCTGGCCCTTCATGCGATCGGCCAGGTAGGTAAGTCCGTTTGACTTGGTATCCAGATAAGGGGAATCTATTTGCTGAATATCGCCGGTAAATACAAGTTTGGTACCCTCCCCTGCCCTGGTGATGATGGTTTTCACCTCGTGTGGGGTCAGGTTCTGTGCTTCATCCACGATAAAGAATACCCTCGAAAGGCTCCTTCCACGGATGTAGGCTAGTGGTGTAAGAAGCAGTTTTTCACTCTGTTGCATCTCCTCAATGCGTGAAAACTCCTTGCTCTGGTGCTTGAATTTCTGCTTGATCACCGCCAGATTGTCAAACAGGGGTTGCATGTACGGACCGATCTTCTCATCCACATCTCCGGGAAGATAACCAATATCCCTGTTGCCCAATGGAATGATAGGGCGTGCCAGGAAAATTTGTGTGTACATTTTTCGCTGATGGATGGCAGCAGCCAGCGCCAGCAAGGTTTTCCCGGTCCCTGCCTTGCCGGTGAGGGCTACCAGCTGGACCTCCGGCCGCGACAGGGCATCCAGTGCAAAAGTTTGCTCTGCATTTCGCGGGTCGATGCCATAGGTCCGGGTCTTCTCCACCCGGTTAATCATCTTATTAAAAGGATCGTAATGGCCCAATCCGCTGCGTGACTCGTTCCTGAAGATAAAATACTGGTGGGCTACAGGTGCCTTGCTGAGGCCGAAACGTTTTACGGGTACTCCTTCCATGGACTCATACATGTCCGATATGACCGTGTGGTCCTGCACATCATTGGACCTAACACTCTCGTAGATGTCTTCGATGTTCTGCACCATGTCATTGTGGTAGTCCTGCGCCATGATTCCCAGGGATTTTGCTTTCATCCTCAGGTTGATATCCTTGGTGATCAGGATGACGGGTCTATCTGTTCCATGCTTCAGATGCAGCTGTTCAGCAATGGCCAAAATGCGATGATCGGGTGTGTTTTCAGGAAAAGAAGTGGATAGTTTAGCCGACGGCAATTTTCCGGTTTCAATGCTCAATTTCCCCTTCCCTCTGCCCAGTGATAATCCACCGTTAAATAGTTTATCTCCACTCAGCTTGTCAAGTTCTCGCGTAAACTCCCTGGCATGGTAATTGATTATATCGTTCCCCTTTTTAAAGCGGTCAAGTTCTTCCAGTACCGTAATGGGTACAATGATGTCGTGCTCATCAAAGTTGTGCATGCATTTGTAATCGTGCAACAACACGTTTGTATCCAGTACGAAAATCTTCCTGTTTTTTTTCACAGCAGTTGCCATAAATCCCCTCCCATTAAGCTAACTTTACATCAGGCAGAAATCCATAAAGTCGCGATCCGTTATGGCCTTAAAAATAGGATATTTTACCCCCGTCATGTCAGAGAATTATTCACATTGGACACTATTTTACACACAATTATAAACCATATGAAACATGGATAAACTCACGTATATCCTGGACCGGCGAAGTATCCGCAGGTTCAGTGAGCAAAAGATTGATAAGGAGACAATTAAGCTGCTCCTCACTGCAGCCATGTATGCACCATCGGCCGTGAATAAGCAGCCCTGGCATTTTGTGGTCATTGATCAGCGTCAAATGCTGGATCAGATCATGGAGATACATCCCCATGCCGGAATGCTGCAAACAGCCTCACATGGCATTGTCATATGTGGGGATGAACTTCTTCAGCACGATGACGGATACTGGGTGGTGGATTGCGGGGCGGCCACCCAGAACCTGCTGCTGGCAGCCCACACCCTTGGTTTGGGTGCATGCTGGGTAGGCCTTCACCCCAGGGAGGGAAGGAAAGCATCCTTTTCTGAATTGCTGGAGCTGCCCTCCCATGTGAAACCCTTTGCCCTGGTGGCCCTGGGATACCCCAGGGAAGAAAAACCAAGGCCGGAGAGGTTTCATGCTGACAAGGTAAAGTACCATCACTGGAAACAGCCCTATTTTTAAGAATGACCTACCAGGAAACCATCGATTTTCTTTTTAACAGTCTGCCCATGTACCAGCGTCTGGGCAAGGCGGCTTATAAGGCCAATCTTGACAACACCATTCGGCTGGATACAAGTCTTGGACACCCCCACCGCTCTTTTCCTACCATCCATGTGGCTGGAACCAATGGCAAGGGATCGGTGAGTCATATGCTGGCCTCAGTGCTTCAACAGGCTGGTTATGAAACCGGACTCTACACTTCTCCGCATCTGCTTGATTTCCGTGAACGGATCCGGATCAACGGAATACCCATACCTGAAAAGGAGGTGACTGACTTCATCATCCGTAACCAACCTTTCATACAGGAACTCAGCCCTTCCTTTTTCGAAATGACCGTGGCCCTCTCCTTTGACTATTTTGCCAGGCGCAAGGTAGATGTGGCCATTATAGAGACTGGATTGGGGGGAAGGCTTGATTCCACCAATATCATCACACCGGAACTCTCTATTATCACCAATATCTCCCTGGATCATACAGAGTTCCTGGGCAATGATGTGGCCTCCATAGCCAGGGAAAAAGGGGGGATTATAAAAGAAAAAGTTCCGCTTGTGATAGGCAGGGCCGAAGGGGAGATCGAAAAAATACTGCTCACCATGGCCGAAGAAAAACGGGCACCCACCCTCCTGGCCTACCGATTGTACGAACCATCCTTCCACACGCTCAATCCTCAGGGTCACTCTCTACTCAGGATTAAGAACCTGGTTCATGGAACCCGGGAAAGGTATGAATGTGATCTGACCGGTGACTATCAGCAGGAAAATATAATAAGCACCCTGACCTCCATTGGGCAATTAAGAAAAATGGGATGGGACATTCCCCAAAAGGCAGTGAATGATGGGCTGGCCTTCGTGGCAAAGAATACTGGAATCATGGGAAGGTGGCAGACCATAGGTCAGAATCCCAGGAGCATTTGTGATACTGCCCACAATGAGGCCGGCATCGCTGCAGCCATGAAACAGTTGATGCAAATTCCCTGGCGGACGCTCCATATGGTTTGGGGAATGGTCAATGATAAGGACCTGGAAACCATCTTGCCTTTACTTCCCAAATCAGCCCGTTACTATTTCACCCGATCCAGTGTACCCAGGTCACTGGATCCAGTTCAGCTTCTGGAGCAGGCACAGGCTTATGATTTAATAGGCAAAGCGTATCCCACTGTGGAAGAAGCATACCGGGAAGCAATGCAGAATGCCGGGCCCGATGATATGATCTTTACAGGAGGAAGCACCTTTGTGGTGGCTGACCTTCTAAAAGCTTCGAAGTATTGATATTTTGACTTACTTTGCAGCTATAACAAGCTATTCATGCAATATAAGAAGATCTGTTTTGATGCCATGGAAGTGGTGAAAGAGGCTGCTGCCTATGTGAAGGAGTGTCATGAAAACCGGCAGGAACTGAACATAGAGGAGAAGGGCAAACAAAATTTTGTAACCGAGGTTGATAAAAAAACGGAACAGATCCTGGTGAAGGGATTATCTTCCCTCCTTCCTGAAGCAGGTTTCATCGCTGAAGAGGGGACCAGTACCAGGCGGGGTGAGACTTACAATTGGGTGATCGATCCGGTAGATGGTACCACCAATTTCATTCATGGAGTATACCCTTTTGCGATCAGTGTTGGACTCACCCGGGAAGATGAAGTGGTAGCAGGAATCGTTTACGAATTTGGTCTGGAAGAGTTCTTTTATGCATGGAAAGGAGGAGGTGCCTGGCTCAACGGCAAACCCATTCAGGTGAGCAAAGCTCCTACCATCGGTCAATCACTTATTGCCACCGGATTTCCATACACCGATTTTACCTACCTTGCCCAGTTCATGAACAGTATGGATTATTTCATGAAGAACTCGCATGGACTCAGGCGATTGGGATCTGCAGCCACAGACATTGCCTATGTGGCTTGCGGCAGGTATGATGGATTTTATGAATATGGGCTCAATCCCTGGGATATCGCTGCAGGGATTCTACTGGTCAAAGAGGCTGGTGGGGAAGTTGCTGACTTTGATGGTCACAAAGAGCCTCTGTTCAGTGGAGACATCATCTGTACAAACAGGAATAGTCATACTGAATTCCAGGAGACCATCCGTAAAATTATGAGATCGCAATGAACCTGGTCTCCATAGTCATTCTGAACTGGAACGGGAAGAAGTATCTTCAAAGATTTCTGCCGAAACTTGTAGAATATAGTGATCTGCCGGGAGCAGAGATCGTCATCGTTGACAACGGATCCGTGGATGACTCCGTGTCTTATCTGGAAGCACACTGGCCTGAGCTCCGTAAGGTCATACTCCAAAAGAACCATGGATTCAGTGGAGGTTACAACAAGGGAATGGAGCAGTTAGACTCCGCCTACTTCCTGTTGCTCAATTCGGATATTGAGGTTACCCCGGGCTGGCTTGAACCGCTGCTTGACCAGATGAAAAAAGGAGACAACGTGGGGGCATGTACTCCAAAAATAAAAGATATTAATAAGCCGTCACTTTTTGAATATGCCGGCGCTTCGGGGGGTTACATTGACAAATATGGTTATCCCTTTTGCAGGGGAAGGATCTTTGATTATCTGGAGGAGGACCGGGGACAATACGACGATTCAACAGAAGTATTCTGGGGTACCGGCGCATGCCTTCTGGTACGTGCAGACCTTTATAAAAAGCTTGGAGGACTGGATGAACAGTTTTTTGCACATATGGAAGAGATCGATCTCTGCTGGCGGTTAAAACGTCTGGGATACAAAATTCACGTTGTACCCGGTTCCACTGTTTTCCATGTGGGAGGGGGCACACTGGAGAGAGGTGATCCTTTGAAAACTTTCCTGAATTTCAGGAACAACCTGCTGTTGCTCTATAAAAACCTGCCCCGGCATAAGAAGGGGAGGATCATTTTCATGAGGATGATGTTGGATGGTGTCTCTGCCCTCAGGTTTCTGTTTCAGGGAGCAGCAAAAGATTTTTGGGCTGTGATCCGTGCGCATGTTGCTTACCATAAGGTCAAACAATCCTATAGAATCCAGAACAATATTCAAAATAATAACGTTATTGTAGCAGGAATATATCCTGGAAGCATCGTTGCTGATTTTTTTCTTAGAGGGAAAAAGCGTTTTCAACAGCTGGACCAGCAGTTTATGAGGGAGTTGGAGGGGCAATAGTGCATCATAGTATAACTTTAAGAACTGAGAAATGAGTACGATGAATTCGATAAACTGGGAGGATGTTCAGAATCTTCCCCATGTGCTTAAGCACAGTGCCCAACATTATCCTTCCAACACAGCTTTATCCAGTGTTGATGGCACCTCCTACAATTACGAAGAGCTGGAGATTTCGTCCAGGTTCATTGCCACCATGTTACGAAGTGCAGGGATTGGGAAAGGTGACCGTGTGGCCATTTTGAGTGAAAACAGTCCCCAGTGGAGTATTGCTTATTTTGGGGTTCTCACAGCAGGTGCCATAACAGTCCCAATCCTTCCTGATTTCCAGGGTCCGGAAGTGAGGTCCATTCTCGAACATGCGGAAACCAGATCCATTTTCGTCTCAGGAAAGCTTCTTTCAAGATTGGATGAAGGAATACCCGGTGCGGTGGAACTGGTGATCAACATGGATGACTTCAGCGTACTTGAAATAGAGTCCGGAAAGCTTGTTCAACCAACAGGTACACCTGGAAAGCTGGTGAAGCTGGAAATAGGACCCCCAAACGCTCACCGATGATCAATCTCTGTATGCAGCAGCTCCGGATGATCTGGCATCCATCATATACACGTCCGGAACCACAGGGAGATCCAAAGGGGTGATGTTAACCCACCATAACATTTTAAGCAATGCCAAAGCTTCGAGGTCCATGCATGAGGTGGTTCAGGAGGACCGGTTTTTATCCATGTTGCCTCTGGCACACTCCTATGAGTGCACGATAGGAATGGTCGTTCCACTGCTCAACGGGGCCATGGTTTACTACATTGACAAGGCACCCACCCCGGCATACCTGACACCCCTTTTGCAGGAGGTGAGACCCACCACCATGCTGACTGTCCCTCTGATCATCGAAAAAATCTTCCGGTCCAAAGTGAGGCCTGCACTCACAAAATCACCCGTGATGAGGTCTCTTATGAAAATCGGATTCACACGTAAAATCCTTTCCAGGGCCGCCTCCCGCAAGTTGCAGAAGTTTTTTGGAGGAAGTCTCCGTTTCTTCGGAGTTGGAGGAGCCCCGCTGGCCCCCGATGTGGAAAAATTTCTTATTGAGGGTGGTTTTCCCTATGCCATCGGATATGGCCTTACTGAAACCTCACCCATGGTAGCAGGATTCGGACCTTCTGATGCTGTCTACAAATCGGTGGGAACTGTAATGGAAGGGATCGAAGTGAAGATCGACCAACCTGATCCAATCACACAAGAAGGAGAGATCGTGGTGAAGGGACCCAATGTCATGAAAGGATACTATAAAGATGAGGAAAAGACAAAAGAGGTGTTCACCTCCGATGGTTACTTCCGTACAGGCGATCTTGGAAATATAAGTAAAAAAGGGATCCTCTATATCCGTGGCAGATCGAAAAATATGATCCTTGGGCCCAATGGGGAGAATATCTATCCGGAAGAGATCGAAGCTGTGATCAACAGCAAGGATATTGTCAGCGAATCACTGGTCATGCAATACAAAGGAAAGCTTGTAGCCAGGGTTCACCTGAAGGTGGAGGCAATGGAAGAGCGATATATGCACCTGAAGGGGAATGCCACAGATTTCCAGCAACAACTACAATGCCAAAGCCGAAGAGGTACTGGATGAGCTGATGATCCAGGTGAACCAGCATGTGGCACGAAATTCAAGGTTGCAGCTGATGATCCTGCAGGTCCAGCCCTTTGAAAAAACCCCCACCCATGAAGATTAAAAGATTTCTTTATCACTAGGGGTAAGTGAATGGTGACAGGCTTCGGCCGGTGAATGGTGACAGGAGAGAAAACTAGGCACTTGGGACTAGGAACCAGGCACTAGAATTCAATTTTTCGAGTTCCATCACACGGCTTCCCTTCACAAGGATGTTATATCCATGCGGTTTTTCAACATCCAGGTATGTTTCAAGTTCAGACCGCTCCCTGAAAACAGTCATATGCGAATCGGGTTTGTATGCTGCGCTGAAACAAGGACCCACCAGTAGAATTCGATCAATGGGCAGCTTCTCTATCCACCCTGCCAGTGCACGGTGTTCATCCTTCGAGGAATCACCCAGTTCAGCCATATCTCCCAGAATAAGCATGGTGGGTGGTGAAGCATATGCCAAAAATCCGCTAATGGCTTCCTGCATGCTGCTGGGATTGGCATTGTATGAATCCAGGATCAACTTGTTGTTCTCACCTTCCACATATTGTGACCGTTGATTTTTCGGCACATAACTTTCAATGGCCTCTGCAATTGAGGCGGTTGGTATTCCGAAATGTAGTCCCACCCCGGCAGCCAGGAGGATGTTTTGCAGATTGTAAGAGCCTACCAAATGTGATTTAAGGTGGTGAATCTCACTCCCAATGTGCAGTTCCAATTCAAGAAAGGGTGATTGATTGACGATCTGTATGCTGACCGGAAGATCGGCATGGGGAGCGATGACCGCTCTATTTACTCCCTTTTCCCGGGCCTTTTCTAAGAGTAAGGAATCGCCACCATCAATGATGGCCATTCCCCCATGGGCCGATAGGTAATCATAGAGTTCACCCTTGGCCTTCAGAACACCTTCCACCGATCCGAATCCTTCCAGGTGCGCCTTCCCCACATTTGTAATAAGTCCCACTTCAGGAGCAGCTATCTCAGCCAGCCTTCGAATTTCACCTGCATGGTTGGCCCCCATTTCAATAACTGCCACCTCCTCCTGCTTCAACGAGAGCAAGGTGAGGGGTACCCCAATGTGGTTATTCAGGTTCCCCTGGGTGGCCAGAATAGTGAATTTTTTGGAAAGTACCGCCGCCACCAATTCTTTGGTGGTGGTTTTTCCATTGCTTCCTGTAATGGCAACAACCTGAGGTGATACCTTGAGGCGGTGATGGTTCGCCAGCTGTTGAAGGGTACCAAGTACCGAGGGTACCCAGACTACCCTGGAGGTTCCTTTCAGTTCCCGGTCTTCAGTAATGGCCAGCCGGCACTCCTTCTGAAGGGCTTCCTGTACAAACCTGTTGCCATCGAAATTCTCTCCCTTGATTGCAAAAAAAAGTGTACCCCTCACATCCTTCCGGGTATCGGTACAAATCCCCTCCGAATGAAGGAATTCACGGTAAATTGATTCAATGGTCATCTCTTAAACAAAAGAAGGCTGCCCCCAAAAGAAACAGCCTTCAGTAATGGAAATTTATAATCTTTATAATCCTGTTGGTGTTCCTACACGGGTCATGGCGCAACGGAATCCCAGATCGTCTCTTGATTCAGTTTCAATGAGGTACCTGCGCTCACCAGGACTCAGCCAGTAGGCCCTGTCTTTCCAGGATCCACCCTTAAATACCCTTACCTGATCATTCATCAATGACATTCTTTCGGTTTCGTCGTTTACATACATGGATCCGGATCCATCATAGGCCATTTGACTCTGGTCGCCATTCTCAAAGACAGATTCTTTGTCTCCATCCAGGTAATTCCTGTAGTCAGACCTGCGGTAGTTAAAACGTCCTTCAGCATCAGCTTCAGTAATGAACTCCCGACGGAGGCGACCCAGGCTGTCGATGACGGGACTACCGTTGGCATCGATGGTCATTTTGTCAAACTGGTTTCCACGGAAAGGACGAAAATCAGAAACATCAGAAGCTGACAGTGGACGGTATACATCCTGCACCCATTCGTTCACATTTCCAGCCATGCAATAGAGTCCATAATCGTTTGGCCAATATGACATTACAGGCACTGTAATAGAACCGGCGTCATTCAAACTACCGGCTACACCCATCATGTCACCTTTGCCCCTTACGAAGTTGGCCCTCATCTCTCCCATGTTCCTGGGATTGTCATTTCTCACATTGTGCCCGTTCCAGGGATAGGTTCTTCGTTCCCAAACAAGTTCATCCACGGTGTTCCCAACCAGACCCAATGCTGCAAATTCCCATTCTGCTTCGGTAGGAAGCCGGTATCTTGGAAGGAATAATCCATCCTCAACGGACACCAACCTCGATTCCACATTGGGATTAAGACTCTCAATGGGATTAATGATATTGGGGGTATAGAGGCCATAGATGTAAGCTTCTGTATTAAAATTACGTTCATCCTGCTGATCTGTGGATAGTTCAATGTGACCCATATCCACCAGGATCATCTCATTGACCCTGTCGGTCCTCCAGATACAGTAGTCTTGAGCCTGCAACCAATTTACACCCACCGCAGGGTATTCATTGAATGAGGGATGACGGTAATAATATTCTACATAAGGCTCGTTATACGCCATTGGATCACGCCAAACAAGCGTATCCGGGAACGCGGCAGTCACAACCTGAGGATTGTTCATACCGAATACGCGGGTCAGCCAGTTGATGTATTCGCGATAGTCCACATTGCGAATCTCGGTGATGTCCATGTAAAATGAGCTGATGGTCACCCTGCGGGGAACATTGTTCCATTCATAGAGCACATCGTCCTGGGTTTTGCCCATGGTGAAGGTACCTCCTTCTATTAAAGTCAGGCCTGGACCCGCCTCTTGCTCCACTGCTGTCTTCACCTCAAATCCTCCGTTCTCCGGATCATTATAGGCCCATCCGGTGGTTGTTGAGGCTTTACCTGAAGAGGTTACATCCTGTCCACCACATCCCCACAGTATCAGCGGAATCAGCATAACTGGGATCAGTCTCATAATCATTTTCATGACGTTGTTTTTTTCTGTTATAAACAAATCTAATATAGAAACTTCTACCAAAAGTAACTAAATTTTAGGACATTTTATTGCCCTTGGTTTCGTTGATTTATAAAGGTTTTCAAAAATTATCACCATCGAAATCTCATGCGCTCCCAGGCTCGGAATATGCAAATCCGGTGGGGACAATTTTGCATCATAACTATACCGAACCCTGAATTGCTCATTGCCATAGCCCACCGAGAAGATTAAGGTTCCATATGAAAACAGGAGGTCCTGTCGAAACCATATCCCACCAATGATGCTATTGTAGATCACTTCAAGGCCATAATTCAGTTGTTGATAAATATCCTGTTGAAGAAATACCAGGTTGGGAGAAAGCTGCAAAACCTCCTTGCCCAGCCTTCTTTCATAAATGGGTATCATGGCCCCCAGGTGTGCCGTATATTTTCTTGATAACCTGGTGTTTGGGTCCTCCGAAGGAGCGGTAAAAGGCTGCATGAGGTGATGCACAGCCACCCCACCGTAAAAGTTCTTGTAAAAACCCCCAAATCCAACTGCAAAATCGGGATACACCCTGGAATAGCCATTCAACGTGGTGGTACCCACACCGGCCAGCTCATCGGGCAGAACCAATCCATCAGGATTCATGTTCCTTTGTCCCACCGAAGCCTGAAATCCCCCGGTGACCATCAGTTCTGAGGTCACCCTCAGGTGATATGCATATATGGCATCCAATGATAAAGTATTGAAGATGCCACCACCCTGCCTGTCGTTGATCACGTGGACTCCTACTCCTCCCTGAAGAGGATCTATAAACTGTTCGTATGAAGCATGATAGGTGGAATAGGGATTGGTGGCTCCCGGCCACTGGTTCCTGTAGCCCAGGTAGACCTTGGCTGGCCCCTCCACACCTGCCATGGCAGGATTCATAAAGAGCGGATTGGCATAGAATTGAGAAAACGCCGGATCTTGCGCCCACCCCGGGATAGATGAGGATAACAATATCCCCAGCATCACGACCTGATTAATATTTACTCTGCCATCCTTTCACCATTCACCATTTTCACATTCACTTGCCAACTTTTCACCATTCACCATTTCACCATTCAGTCACTCACCATTCACATTCACTTACCGACAACAATCCCGTTGAAAGGATCGTTATAGTATAACGACAAAACAAACGTATAAATACATATTTTTGTTGCCGGTTGCATTTTTCTCATGAAGAAGCTGACTTACATCATTCTCCTGCATCTGTCTTTTAATCTGTTTTCTCAGGTTGAACATGTTGCTATTCAATGGAATAGAGATCATCGTCAACCTTTCTTCACACATGCATTATACGCAGACGGAGAGAATACGTTACCATATATCATAAGAAAATTACCATGGCCGGAAAAAGGGATGCTTCCACAGGTAAAGCTGGAGGTCATTGAAACGTCTCCGGTGGAGGAAAATATGGCTGCGGGAATGAACATCCAGCACGTGAAAGATGCACCGTTGCTGGAGTATTCACTGGTGAGAGGAGGCCAAGCAATCCTTCGTGATGGTAAAGGTTCTACCCTTCCTGAGAGGTTCAGACGGAAAACTGATGAAGGTGGAAACTTTCAATCTCCTTCTGGATAAAGAGATGGCACTTGCAGCGCTCAAGAGTGAGATGACGGGAGACTGGGTTCCACATTCGGTATTGGCCACAGGTGACTGGGCCAAAGTATCGGTGGACAAAAGCGGCATGCATAAGCTTACCTATGAGCAACTGGAGGAGATTGGATTGCAAAATCCCGCCACGGTGCGTATGTATGGTTCAGGTGCCAAGCCTCTTCCTGAAATGTTTTCCGAGGGCCATGTGGATGACCTGCAGTCAGTACCCATTTATATGCACAAGGGAAGTGACGGAATGTTTGGACCTGGCGACCATATTCTTTTTTATGCCCGGGGTCCCGTGAGCTGGAAATTTGATCCCTCAGAGGAATATGTTTGTCCACCAGCTTCATAAATACTCCTGGAAGGGATACTATTTTCTCACCGATGACAAGGGTACAGTCCATACGCCGGAAGATGTGGAGCTAAGTACAGAAACTGCCTCCCACACCGTCACCGAATACGACTATCGTGATTTTTTTGAGGAGGAGACCTACAACCTGATCAAATCGGGAAAAGAGTGGTACGGTGATAACTTCAATGTGAACCTGGAGGAGAATTATCCCTTTACTGTTCCGGGCAGGGTGAATGGGGAAATTGTAAAGATAAGAATCTCTGCTGCTGCACGTTCCAGTGTCACTTCTTCATTCATTGTCAGTGCTGACAACAATGGGATAGGAACCATACAGAATAGCGCAACCAATCTGAGTAACTACACCTCAACCTTTGCCTTTGAGAACACAGAACTATTCAGTTACATCCCGTCCCAGGATTATTTTACTGTAACCTTATATTATGACCGTCCCGATTCCAATTCGGAAGGGTGGTTGAATAAGATCTCCATGAACGGAAGAAGTGGGCTGAGCCTGGAGGAAGATGAGATCGCTTTCAGAGATTCAAGGAGTGCAGGTGCAGGAAATATCAGTGAATTCAAGTTGGAAAACAGCTCCAGTAATACGGTAATCTGGGAGATCACAGATCCTGATCAACCCGGAAACATTGTCCCCGGCCTTGCGGGCTCCACTGCTTCTTTCAGGCTGGGAACCGATGAGATCAGGGAATTCATAGCCTTCAATGTAAATGGTAGTTTCCCTTCACCTGAATATACCGGTGATGGGCTGGGGACGATGGCCAACCAGGATCTCCACGGATTGCAGAACACCGATATGATCATCCTTACCCCCGGGATCTTCCTGGAACAGGCACAGCAACTGGCCGATCACAGGGAAAGCAATGACGGACTGGAGGTGGCTGTGGTCACTCAACAGCAGGTATTCAATGAATTTTCCTCAGGAACCCCGGATGTATCGGCCATCCGTAATTTCATGAAGATGTTCTATGATCGTTCAAATGGTTCGGATGACTATTGCCGTTATCTGCTTTTGATGGGAGATGGATCTTATGACAACCGGAACAGTACGGACAACAATCCCAACCTGTTACTCACCTATCAGTCGGACAATTCCCTTTCACCTACCTCTTCATATGTTTCTGATGATTTTTTTGGTCTGTTGGATACCGATGAATCAATGAACAGTGGCTTGTTGGATATCGGGATCGGACGACTTCCCGTATCCACCGTCGAGGAAGCAATCAACCTGGTTGAAAAAATCATCTCCTACAGCAATGCTGGACAAACAGGGGGAATGGCGCAATCAAATCTGTTTCATTGGAGATGATGAAGACTCCAACATCCACATGAGGCAGGCGGAGGAGCTGGCCACCCTTGTAAAAACCAATTACCCTGCCTATAACGTCAATAAGATTTACCTGGATGCATATACCCAGGAAGACCTGGCCACACGGTCCCCGTTATCCCGCTGTGACCAGGGCCATTAATGACCAGGTAAACCGGGGCGCACTTATCGTGAATTATACGGGTCATGGAGGTACCAGCTGGACTGGCACACGAAAGGATCACTACCACCAATGACATCAGTTCCTGGAGCAATCGTGAAATGCTGCCCTTTTTATGACTGCCACCTGTGAGTTCAGCAGGTATGATGAATACGATCATAAACAGGACCAGGAGATCACCTCTGCCGGGGAGGATGTGCTGCTCAATACCGAGGGCGGAGGGATCGGCCTGTTTCACCACCACCCGGCTGGTCTATTCAGGACCCAATCATGTGTTGAACGAACGGTTCTATGAGGTGGTTTTTGAAAAAGATGAAAACCAGCAAAACTACCGCCTGGGAGATATTATTGTATACAGTAAGAACAATACGGGTTCGGGAATCAACAAACGCAACTTCACCCTGTTGGGGGATCCCTCCATGCGATTGGCATACCCACAGCACAAGGTCGTAACCGATTCCATCAACGGTTATGGATATCAACCTGGTACAGGATACACTTGTCGGCCTTCCAGTGGGTCACCATTTCCGGACACCTGGAGAGTCAGAATGGAATTTTTATGGAGGATTTCAGCGGAACTGTTTACCCGCTGGTTTTTGATAAGGAGAGCAGGATTGAAACGCTCTCCAATGACAATGATCCGGTCTGGAGCTTTAATACCCGTAACCACATCCTCTACAGCGGGAAGGCCACCGTTACCAACGGACGATTCACTTTTGGCTTTTTTGTCCCCAAGGATATTAATTATGCTTACGGAACCGGTAAGATCAGTTACTACAGCAAGAATGATCAGATGGATGCCCATGGGTCATCTGATGCTTTCTATGTGGGAGGGATCGGTTCTGAAAACGCATCCGATTCGGAGGTGCCCCTGATCGAACTCTATATGAACGATACCCTGTTTAAACCGGGTGGTATCACTGACCCGGCTCCTGTATTGATCGCCTACGTGCAGGATAACTTTGGGATCAACACCACCGGGAACGGAATTGGTCATGACCTTACTGCAACACTGGATGGTGACCGGATCAATGCCATTATTCTCAACGAGTTCTACCAGGCCAATACCAACAGTTACAATTCCGGAGTGATACGTTATCCCTACAGCAATCTGGAACTGGGGAGGCATGAGGTCACCGTAAAAATATGGGACATCCACAACAATTCGGCAGAGTCTACGCTGGAATTTGTGGTCATGGATTCTGATGAGATGTTGCTGGAGAATCTATTCAACTACCCAAATCCGTTTTTTGACAATACCTGGTTCAACATTGAACACAATCGTCCTGACCAGACTTTGAGGTTGGTGCTGACCATTTATAATCTGTCGGGCGATATGGTGAGTATTATCGACAGGCAGATATTCTCACCTGGCTTCAGGCTTGAACCGGTCCTCTGGAACGGCACCTCCTCTGGAGGAAAACGACTGGGAGGAGGAATATACGTGTACAGAGCCACCCTGTCCAGCGAAGAGGGAGAAGAGGTCATGGAGAGCGGAAAACTGATGATTATCCGTTAAATATGCCGTAAAAACTGGTGGCATTGAATACTAAAACTGACCGATTTACGTACTTATTTAGTACCAAAGAAGCCGGTACTTTGCCGTTCATATATTATATTTATATGTTATATTTGCTGACCAAAACCAAACACATGTCAAAAGGATTGAGATCAGGAGTGATTGCTCTATTCACCGGATTGCTGTTTTTAACGGCCATCAACCTTTCTGGTCAGATCAACTCGGGTGAACTGGCAGGTGGTGAACTGAATACCATTCAAACCTCATTGCCGTTCCTGACCATCGCTCCCGATTCCAGGGCTGGTGCTATGGGTGATGTGGGAGTTGCCACCACACCTGATGTAAATTCACAGCACTGGAATATGGGTAAATATGCTTTTATTGACAGTAAAGGTGGATTTGCCATCTCATATACTCCCTGGCTCAGAAACCTGATTCCCGATATAAA
Source organism: uncultured Bacteroidales bacterium (assembly GCA_963710385.1). GTDB lineage: Bacteria > Bacteroidota > Bacteroidia > Bacteroidales. Next base: position 26,504 of record CAVQAB010000025.1, read on the forward strand.
CCTGGCCTACCTTACCGGTTTTTATCGCTTTGATGAACAACAGGTAGTCAGTACATCACTTCGTTATTTTTCACTGGGCAACATCGTTTTTACAGACATCACAGGTACGGTTACGGGTCAGTATAATCCCAACGAGTTTGCAGTGGATGCCGGATACTCCAGGCTCTTTACGGACAATTTTTCCGGAGGGATCGCCTTTCGGTTCATTCGTTCAGACCTCACCAGCGGTCAGAATACCTCTGACGGACAGGAGACCAGGCCGGGTATCTCCTTTGCAGCTGACCTCGGTTTCTATTACCAGAGGGATATCGATGTGGGTCCCAGCAACGGACAATGGGCTGCAGGTGCAAGCATGACCAATATGGGTACCCCCGTTTCCTATACGGTGGATGCCGAGAAGACTCCCATTCCCACAAACCTCAGATTGGGAGGCAGGTTCACTTATAACATCGACGATTACAATACCATTGCCATCCATGCGGATCTGAACAAATTACTTGTACCTACTCCTGCGGTATATGAAACTGACTCCATCACCAATGACCAGGTAGTTTTACGTGGAAAAGATGCACCCGGATCAGTGGTTCTGGGAATGTTCCAGTCTTTCTATGATGCTCCCGGAGTTCCACGTTGCGACGGAACCTACAGTGGATTTGCAGAAGAGTTTCATGAGATTGCCTACAGTTTGGGTACAGAATACTGGTACAGAAACCAGTTTGCCATCAGGGCCGGATATTTCCATGAGCATTCCACCAAAGGCAACCGGAAATACTTCACCGTTGGAGTCGGTCTGCAACTAAACGTCTTTTCTCTGGACTTCTCCTACCTGGTTCCCACCAATGGGCAGAACAGTCCCCTGGCCAATACCCTCAGGTTCACACTGGGGTTTGATTTTGAAGATCTAGACTTATAAACCTTTCATGAGTTTCCGGATAGGTTTCGGATACGATGTTCATCCCCTGGATGAAGGAATACCCTTCTGGCTGGGAGGTATTGAGGTACCTCATCAAAAAGGTGCTGTGGGCCATTCAGATGCTGATGTACTGCTTCATGCCATATGCGATGCGTTGCTGGGTGCGGCGGCACTGGGTGATATTGGAGATCATTTTCCCGATACAGATCCTGAATTCAAAGGCATTGCCAGCACCATCCTGCTTCAAGAGACCATAAAACTGGTGAGGACCAGTGGATTTGAGGTAATCAACCTCGATTCCACCGTATGCCTTGAAATCCCCAGGATCAAGCCCCACATCCCGGAAATGCGACAGCAGATTGCCAGCATCCTCAAAATGGATTTGAATCTCATCTCCATCAAGGCTACTACCGAAGAAAAATTGGGTTTTACCGGAAGAGAAGAAGGAGTCTCTGCGTACGCTGTTGTCCTGATTCAAGCCATCCCTTAATGCAGCTTCCTGGGGCATCCTGACCTCCAAGCACATTGTCGGATGGTAGATATTAGCTATCTTTGAGCGTTATTATGATAACAACATAGGTGGTAAACAAAAAAACAGTGGTTCTGGGCGCAACCCCTAATCCTGTAAGGTTCTCATACAAAGCTGTGAAGAGCCTGTTGAGGAATGATCACGAAGTGGTAGCAGTGGGCTTCAGAAAGGGTGAGATTGAGGAACAGGAGATCCTGGTGGGACAACCTCATGTGGAAGATGTCCACACGGTTTCCATCTATATTGGATCTTCCAGGCAGGCTGACTATTACGATTATATTTTCTCCTTAAAACCTGAGCGGGTGATCTTCAACCCGGGCACCGTCAATCCTGAATTCATGGGCAAGTTAAAGGCCAAAGGAATTGAACCGGTGAGTGCATGTATGCTGGTGATGCTGAGCGAAGGAGAGTATTAGGAACAATGATGGAGAGCATCTATACGCTGGAGACACTCCAGGAAAAAATAGAGCGAGAAAAGGCACTCCTCGTATACTTCTCTACAGAATCCTGCTCCGTTTGCAAAATTCTGAAACCCAAGGTATCCGGGCTTTTACTGGAGCGCTTTCCCCATATGTCAGCCATCTATGTGGACACTGATAAGAGTCCTGTTCTGTCCGGTCAGCACCGGATCTTTACCATCCCTTCCATATTGATCTTCTTTCAGGGAAAAGAGCATTTCCGCTTGAGTCGAAACATTGCCCTGCATCAACTGGAAGAGATCATTGAAAAACCTTACAGATTGATCTTTGAAGATTAGGCAGGACGGATTCAGGACCAAAGCTCATCCAGTAGATCATCCTCCACCAGGTGAGGCAGTGTCACCTTCAACAATGGCGTTTCGCTTCATCTCTCTCTCAATGGCACTTATGGCTCCTTCATTCCTGGCCCAGCTCCTGCGTGCAATCCCATTGTTCACATCCCAGTGTAGCATCTGCTCCAATCGCCGTTCAGCCTCCTCCGATCCGTCCAGTACCATGCCAAATCCACCATTGATCACTTCTCCCCATCCAACACCTCCGCCATTGTGCAGGGATACCCAGGTGGCTCCCCGGAAGGCATCCCCAATCACATTCTGAACGGCCATATCGGCGGTAAAGCTGGAACCATCATAAATATTTGAGGTCTCCCGATAAGGCGAATCGGTTCCTGAAACATCGTGATGGTCGCGTCCCAATACGATGGGTGCAGAGATCTTTCCCTCCCGGATGGCCTTGTTAAAGGCCCTTGCAATGGCAATCCTGCCCTGGACTGTCCGCATAGAGGATCCGTGCCTGAGAACCCACCACCAGCTGGTGGCTATCCGCCTCCTCTGATCCAGTGAATGTTATCGTCCAGCTGACCCCTGATCTCCCGGGTGCATTCTTTGCCAGTTTCTCCAATTCCTCCTGGCGATCCGGTCAGCTGTGGCCAGATCCTCCGGATTCTGAAGAGGTGCATACCCAGCGAAAGGGACCAAATCCATAATCAAAAAAGAGGGGCCCATGATGGCCTGTACATAGGACTGGTACCTGTAGATGCCATCCTTGCTGAAAATATCTGCCCCTGCCCTGCCCGATTCCAGCAGGAACGCATTACCGTAATCCCAGAAATACATGCCCTTTGCGGTGAGTCCGTTGATGGCTTTCACGTGCCTGCGCAACGATTCATAGACAGCCTCTTTAAATCTCTCGGGTTCTTCAACCATCATCCTGTTGGCTTCCTGAAATCCCACTCCCGCCGGATAATAACCCCCGGCAAATGGATTGTGAAGCGATGTCTGGTCAGATCCCAGGTCCACATGAACATCCTGCTCCAGACAGATATTCCCAGAGATCAACGATATTGCCTTCATATGCCAGGGAGACTGCATCACCCCTGCTGCCGGGCACTTTCCATCCGTTCAGCCAGCTGGTCCAGGTCTCTGAACACCTCATCCACCCACCCCTGTGAATGTCGGGTCGCTATGACTTTGGAATTCACCTCTGCCACCACGCAGATTCCACCTGCAATTACTGTGGCCTTGGGTTGTGCCCCCGACATGCCACCCAGTCCGGAGGTCACAAACACCCTGCCGGCCAGTTTCCGTCACTAGCCCTCCAGATTAAGACGACCTGCATTCATCAGTGTAATGGTGGTTCCATGGACGATCCCCTGGGGCCCGATGTACATAAACGAACCGGCCGTCATCTGTCCGTACTGAGTGACGCCCAGTGCATTCATTCGCTCATAATCATCCTGAGCAGAATAGTTGGGTACGACCATGCCATTGGTAACCACTACCCTGGGTGCATCCGGATGGGACGGGAACAATCCCAGGGGGTGACCCGAATAGATTGCCAGGGTCTGTTCATCGGTCATCTCTGCCAGGTACTTCATGGAAAGTCTGTACTGGGCCCAATTCTGAAAGACCGCTCCGTTTCCCCCGTAAGTGATCAGTTCATCGGGATGTTGAGCCACGGCAGGGTCCAGGTTGTTGGAAATCATCAACATAATAGCAGCAGCATGGACGGACCTGTGAGGGAAATCATCCAGTGAACGGGCTGAAATGGGGTACTCAGGTTTGTAGCGATACATATAGATCCTGCCATACTTTTCCAGTTCGGCCGCGAACTCCCTGGCCAACAATGCATGGTGGTCCCGGGGGATGTACCTGAGGGCATTTCTGATGGCCAGTTTTTTCTGATCGGGAGAGAGAATATCCTTTCGTTTTGGAGCGTGATTGAGTGCCGGGTCATATGATTTTTCGGCGGGAAGAGATGACGGGATTCCCTCAAGAATAGACGCTTTGAATGCTTCTGGGTTCATGGATAGATGTCGTTAAACAATGATCCAAAAGTACGAAATTCGAGGGCCCCTGTGGAAAGTCCCATGCCGGTTATAAAACACATTGTATGTCCCACATCAATTGCCGGCCATCATTTACCTCTGTTCATCTTTCGGTCCTAATGAATCGGGGAGGTAACAGGTGGTTCGCTCACCAAACCATCTCTTTCGATTTCTTGCAACCATATTATAAACGGGATCCCTCATGAAAGAGGGGATCAGTAAAAAGATGCCCATCAGGGGCCAGGGAAACCTCAGACCGCAGGCTATGCGCAGCACTGCAGTTGAACGGTCATAGACCTTATGCCCTTGGATCAGTTTCACAGTCGCTCCGATCTCAGGAAGATCTTCCATTGGTTCAAATCCGAATCGTCCTCTAAAATCATTACGAACAATCCACTGCACTGTTCTGCTGCACAGGTTGCAATACCCGTCATACCTGATGATCCGATCCTGATCCACGAAAGAATAACAGGAAAGGAGCCTGATTGTTATGTAATGTCTACAATTCCGGGATTTGCTCACGGATCATCCGGGCCAGGTCACCCGAGATGCGCATGGCAGAATTGTGTTCCAGGTGGCTCCCGTCAAAGGTCTGGTAATCATCCGGTGAAACAGGGATCCAGATGCCTCCTGCGGCAGTAAATCGCTTCACAAATTCAGCTTCCGAAAATCCACCCTTTTCATGTTCGTACTGTCTGATGGTGTGCGAAGTAGGCGGACGAAATCCCACCACATGGATCCCCATGCCGCACCACCGTTTCACAACATCCAGAAAGCCTGCAATGACCTCTTCGCTCACCGGATCATCGGTGAACAGGTCTTTGTAAAATCTTGCCGAATGGCTGGTGTCGGGAACTACCCAGTATGACTCAACCCAACCGTTTGGATGGTAAGTAATCCTGTAATTGTTGGGTTTCTTCTTCCCGATTAATTTCTCCACCAGTTCAATGGCACCATAAGGGGCAAAGATCTCCTGTATTTTTGAGAGGTAGAGGCTCTGCAACACGTGCTCCTTTGATCTGCTCTTCTCCCACATGAAATGTTCGGATCTCGGCTGTCTTGCGGGTGAGTGAATGGGGCGTAACACCCAGCACGATCATCCGCAGATCAGAATCGGGATCGAGCTTCTCTTCAATGCCTTCCAGGTAGTCCTTTCCATACCCGTTGGCCCAATAGGCATAATTAAACGCGTCCCATCCATTGAACTCTGCCTGGAAATGTTCCGGGGAAATGCCTCGAAATACCCGTGAATCACCTCCGAATACAATGGAATAGGTTTCACTATTCCGGGTTTTGACAATCCAGTGACGCTGCTTCTTAATCTCCTCTGTGTCCATCTCATCCCTCAGGAAATAGAAAGGGATTGCCAGCAGGGCGGCCATCAGAAATACATATGGAATCCTTCTTTTTGGCATGGTCAAAACTGAAAATAGATAAATACGTTTCCTTCTCCCCGCAGGTAAATGCATGCCAGCAACATCACCAGTACATAGAGCATATCGGTCACCCTTCGGTATGGGGCGGGCAGGTAAAGATGCGGTTTGATCCTGAAAAAAGTGATCCCTTCGATGAGCATACTGACCGACAGCCAAACGATCCCGTTTCTGATCTCATCATTGAGAACAAAAGTACCTTCACTTCCCCAGCTGAACATGTCTGAAAGGATTTTCAGGGCATCCCCGAAACTATCCGCACGGAAAAACACCCATCCCACAATCACCAGCACATTGGTGATCACCAGGGAAATCAGTCCCCCGGCCGGTATATGTTTCAATAATTGTGGCCAGCGGGTGATTCGTTCGAGGGTGATGTAAAATGCATGCAGTGCACCCCAGATGATAAAGGTCCATGCAGCCCCGTGCCAGATTCCGCTTACCACCATGGTGATCCACATAAAAAGGTGCGCGTTCCATCTTCCCTTTCGGGATCCGCCCAGCGGGATATAGAGATAGTCCCTGAACCAGGTGGAGAGCGATATATGCCATCTGCCCCAGAATTCCCTCAGTGACCGTGAATGGTAGGGATGGTTAAAGTTTAATCTGAAATGGAGTCCCATCCATTTGGCAAGTCCCCTGGCAATATCTGAATAGCCGCTGAAATCAAAATAGATCTGGAAGGCAAAACCGATCATGACCATCCACCAGAAGGGTCCGTTGTCGGTCAGGTGAATGTTGGCAAATCCCGAATTGACCATGGGGGCAATGTTATCGGCCAGCACCACCTTCTTGAAAAAACCGATGATGATCAGTTTGAATCCGTTCCACCGCTCCAGTTCACTGGTGGGGCGCAGGATCTTCAGTTGAGGCAACAGGTCCCTGGCCCTGACAATGGGTCCGGCCACCAGCTGCGGGAAGAGGGACAGGTAGGCAAAGAAATGCAGAATATTCCGGGTGGGCTTCAGGGTCCCACGATATACATCAATGGTGTAGCTCATGGATTGAAAGGTGTAGAAACTGATCCCCACCGGTAACAGCAGCATAAACTGGGGGACATTCTCGGCCATTGCACTCTCTATTCCCAGCAGTCCCATAAGCTGATCCAGGTTCTCGGCGATGAATCCGGAATATTTAAATATAGCCAGGGACCCCACATTGCCCAGTATGGAAAGGAGAAGGAAAAGTTTTCTTCGTTTTGGATACCCGGTAGATCCCCAGTGCCCCAAAATAGTCGATGAGACCGCTTGCCAGGATCAGGAACAGAAAGCGCCAGTCCCACCATCCATAAAAGAAAAAAGATGCCGCCACCAGGAATCCCCATCGGAAATCGGGGATCTTCGACCTCCTGATGAAATAGAGGAGCAGAAAGAAGAGTGCCCCAAAAACAAGGAAAATAAATGAATTGAAAAGCATCCCGGGTTGATGTGCAGTTTATAACGGAATCAAAAATAATATAATAATCCCTTTATCGAAATTTCACCGATAATTGCCCGCAACGTATGACTGCTGTGTGACTTTTGTTAACTTTGAAATTCGGGATTCCACGTGGAATCCCACCCATGTTGGATTTAAAAATAAATAATAATGAACAAGAAAAACAGAACCTGGATAATCATAGGGATTATCGTACTGGTGGCCATCCTCTGGGGAGTCCGCCGATACAATTCATTTGTTACCTTGGAAGAAGGCGTAACCGGCCAGTGGGCCAATGTGGAAAATGTTTACCAACGCAGGGGGGACCTGATCCCCAACCTGGTTAATACAGTAAAGGGCTATGCCGATTTTGAGCAGGAAACCCTGGTCCAGGTCATCGAAGCCAGGGCCAAGGCCACCAGTGTCACCATCGATCCCACCAACCTCACACCCGAGTCACTTGCAGCCTTTCAGCAGGCACAGGACGGATTGAGTTCGGCGCTCTCAAGATTGCTGGTCACCATTGAGCGTTATCCCGATCTGAAAGCCAATCAGAATTTCCTGGAACTCCAGTCCCAATTGGAGAGTACGGAAAACCGGATTGCTGTAGAGCGGCGAAAATTCAATGAAACGGTACCAGGGGATTCAATACCACCGTCCGGAAATTTCCAAACAGTCTGATCGCAGGTATTACCGGGTTTGACCAGAAGGGTTATTTTGAAGCAGTGGAAGGAAGCGAAACTGTCCCTGTGGTTGAGTTTTAGAAAGCGCATTGTAGATTATTGAACATCGGATGTTGAATTTAAGTGCTGAGAATGAACGCCATTAATTTTTTTTCCAAAGAGGAGAAAGCCCTGATCAAATCGGCCGTGAAAGAGGCTGAAGCTCAACACTTCAGGTGAGATCAGGGTTCATATTGACAACCATTGCCGTGAAGAGGTAATGGACCGGGCTGCCTGGTGGTTTGGAAAGCTGGATATGCAAAAAACCGAACAGCGAAACGGTGTGCTGTTTTACCTGGCTGTGAAAGATCGACAAATTTGCCATCCTGGGAGATGCGGGGATCAATGCAGTAACCCCTGATGATTTCTGGGATCAAATCAAGGAGAAGAATGCTGGCAAGTTTCAAAGAGGGAAAATTCACCACCGGACTTCAGGAAGGAATTCTAATGGCAGGGGAACAGTTGAAAGCCCATTTCCCATACCAGGATGATGATGTAAACGAGTTGTCGGACGAAATATCATTTGGAGGAGGATCATGATGAAGAAACAGATTCATAATTGCAATATATATCCTGGTACTGATCCCGGTCTGGAGCATGGCCCAGGATCAGCTGCCTGTTCCTGCTACACCCGGGATCATGGGTGAATGATTATGCCAGTGTATTCAGCGCATCTGAAGTCTCGCAGCTTGACCAGAAACTGAATGAATTTGAATACCGTACCTCCACTCAGATCTTCGTGGTGACCATTGACGACAATGACGGTTACCCCGTTTCCATGCTGGCTCCAATGATCGGTGAAGCCTGGGGGGTTGGACAAGAGGGAAAGGACAATGGCATCATTATTCTGGTGGATATGCAGGACCGGAAGATGCTATATAGCCACCGGGTATGGCAATGAAGAGTATGTGACCGATGCACTGTGCCAAGCGGATTGTGGAAAATGAGATCATTCCCAACTTTAAGAACGGGGAGTACTTTGCAGGAATCGATGGGGCCACAGATGTGCTGATCTCACTTGCTGGATGGCAAATTCACGGCAGATGAGTACCGGAAACAGACCTCCTCAAAGGGGGCATCGGCCTTTGGAAGTATTATTTTTATGATCATCCTCTTTTCCATCATCTTTGGTGGCAGGAGAAGAAGCACAGGGATGGGCCGCAGCAACCTGCCCCTCTGGATTGCCCTGGGCATGCTGTCAGGAAACCGTCACTCGGGCAGCTGGGGGAATTTCTCATCCGGCAGCGGAGGCTTTGGCGGTGGAGGTGGAGGTGGATTCGGCGGATTCTCCGGCGGCGGAGGCGGCTCTTTCGGAGGTGGAGGAGCAGGCGGAAGCTGGTAAATTACTATATTTAGCCAATTGCATTGGGTATGATCCGCAACTGGTTCGTCTTTGTTTTTCTCTTCTTCTCCCTTTCGGCCGCAGCACAGGAAGCTTCAGTAGCAACACAGGAAGCTTCGGTAGCAGCACAGGAAGCCCGTCTCAAACTTGTATTTACAGGTGATATCATGGGTCACGATACCCAGATTGCCTCAGCGCTGGCCAGCGGAGAAACGGGATATGATTACCATCCGTGTTTTCAGTACCTGAAACCCTATTTTGATGATGCTGACATTGTCATCGGTAACCTGGAGGTTACCTTTGCAGGTCCGCCCTACAAAGGCTATCCACAATTCTCAAGTCCCGATGCACTGGCAGATGCACTGAAGGAGTCAGGATTTGATATCCTGGTCACTGCCAACAACCATGCATTGGACCGCAGGCAGAGTGGATTGGAAAGAACCCTTGAGCAACTGGACCAACGGGGGATACTGCATACGGGAACTTTTACCGATTCTGCCTAGCGCGCGCTTCATTACCCCCTGGTGGTGGAAAAAAACGGAATCCGTCTTGCCCTGCTGAATTACACCTACGGGACCAATGGTTTGAAAGTACCACCTCCGGCCATTGTGAACCGGATCGATACAGCGCAGATCCGACTGGACCTGCAGAAGGCTGCCACTGCAGAGCCCGATTTTATCCTGGTCACCATGCACTGGGGAGATGAGTACCAACGGACAGAAAACCAGCAGCAAAGAGCATTGGCGGCATTTCTGTTTGACCATGGGGCAGATGCGATCATCGGTTCGCATCCCCATGTGGTCCAACCCATTCGGGGGGAGGGAAACGGAGAACCTGGTGGCCTACTCCATGGGAAACTTTATTTCAAATCAGAGGAACCGGTACCGGGATGGGGGAATAGCGTTTGAACTCGAATTGGCAGAAAGTAAGGAGAAATCCTATGTGGCTGGCCATGCATTCCTACCCCTGTGGGTTCATAAACCCACCACAAAAGAAGGCACCTTGTTTACGCTGGTTCCTGCTGCAGCTGATTCCAGCCTCATGCCGCAACTCAGGTTATCAACCGAAGCCAGATTTAAAATGAATCAGTTTCTTATGGATACGCGAGCAAACCTGACCGGACATCGTGAAGTGATGCCTTATTGGATGAATTCTACTCGCTGATTTTGTGATCCACCAGGATTCGGCCACAATATTCACAGACGATGATCTTTTTCCGGGATGCAATGTCAAGCTGTCGCTGGGGAGGAATTTTGTTGAAACAACCTCCACAGGCGTCGCGCTCTACCGGGACAACGGCCAGACCATTGCGGGCATTTCCCCGGATCTTATTGTAGGCGCCGGTAAGTCTTTCCTCAATGATCGCTTCCAGTTCAGCTGACTTCTTCTCCATCACACTCTCCTCCTTCTTGGTCTCAGCAACGATATCTTCAAGCTCCTTCTTCTTATTATCAAGATCCAGTTTACGCTCATTCAGCACATCGGTGGATTCGTCAATCACCACTTTTTTCTCATCAATCAGAACAGAAAATTCACGAATCCGCTTTTCGCACAATTCAATCTCCAGGGTCTGGAATTCAATCTCTTTGGACAGAGAATCATATTCACGGTTGTTTCTCACATTGTTTTGCTGCTCTTCATACTTTCTTGATGAGCTCCTGAGCATTGGCGATCTCCTGTTTCTTTCCGTTGATGGATTTTTCAAGACTCTCAACGTCATCATCAAACTTTGAAACCCTGGTTTGTAATCCTTCAATTTCATCTTCAAGATCCTGAACTTCAAGAGGCAGTTCCCCGCGAAGGATCCTTATTTTATCAATGGAAGTGTCCACCAGCTGCAGGTCATACAATGCTTTCAACTTTTCAGCAACTGTCATTTCTGCAACTTCTGCGCTTTTCTTTGCTTTAGCCATGAACTAAAAATATTTAATTGGATTTGTATCTGTTTCTGATAAACGGACTGCAAATTTAGGGAATTTTTTTATAAGTAGATCATAAAAAAGTTCCCGGGTAAATTGCTCACTTTCAAAATGACCGATATCCATCACCACAATCTTGCCATCGGCATCAAAAAACTGATGGTATTTGAAATCACCGGTCACAAATACATCTGCTCCCTGAAGCCTTTGCTTTCCCCAGTAAAAAGCTTCCGGCCCCCCCACACAGTGCCACCTTTTTCACCGGTTTTCCTGACAATGCGGAGTGTCTGATCACCTCAACCCCAAAACGGTCTTTTATAAAATTCATGAAAATCCTCCTCATCCATGGGATCCTCCAGGTCTCCCACCATTCCCATGCCACCCTGCTCATACAGGTTTTCCAGGGGATAGATGTCATAGGCCACCTCTTCGTAAGGGTGTGCCTTTATCATGGCCTTGACTACTTTCCCGGCGAGCGTGAGCCGGATACAATGATTTCCACCCTGGTCTCCGGTTCCTGATGAATTTGTCCGGCTTCTCCCACAAAGGATTGCTTTCGCTTTATCCCCTGAAGGTACCCTTTACCCTCCAGGTTAAAGCTGCATTGGTCATACGTCCCGATGTGTCCGGCCCCTGCTTCAAACATGGCCAGTCTGACAATATCCAGGTGATCATGGGGTACAAAAACCACCAGTCTTTTTCAGATGTCCGGTCAGAGGATCGAGGATCTTCTGGTTGACCAGTCCCAACCGCTTGGCCATTGCACTGTTTACCCCACCCATGACGGCATCGAAATTGGTATGACCACTGTAGATGGCGATCTCTTTTTTGATGGCCTGCTTGACAATTCGTTCGGCTGCATTCCGCCCGGTAAGCGATTTGAGTCCTCCGAAAATAACCGGGTGGTGAGAAATGACCAGGTTAAAACCCAGCTCCTCTGCCTCCTGAAGCACCTCTTCAGTCACATCCAGGGTGATCAGGATCCCGTTGACCTCCATGTCCGGGTCACCCACCTGGAGTCCTGAATTATCATAGGACTCCTGGAATGATAGTGGTGCCAGACTTTCCAGGGTTCTGGTAATCTCCTTTAATTGTATCATGATGTTTGGATTGTTATCCGATTGGGATGCCCTGTTCAGAGACTTTCCCTCACTTCGATCAGCATGTCCTTGATGCTTTCCAGGGATTTGACGATCTCAAAATTATGTTCCGTATCCTCCTTGTTCTCCTTCATCTTCTTCTTGGCCCCCTTCAGGGTCATCCCATTCTCCTTGACCAGGTGAAAGATAATGTGAAAGTTATCTATGTCCTGTTTGGTGAACAGCCGGTTGCCTTTCTTGTTTTTCTTGGGTTTGATAATATCAAATTCCTTTTCCCAGAACCTGATCAGCGAGGTGTTCACATTGAACATCCTAGCCACCTCTCCGATGGTATAATAGAGCTTTTCAACTTTTGCTTCCTTATAAGGCATACCTGACTAGTTTTCAAAATAATAAAAACCCAATTTAGCAATTTCCAATGTAGAAATCAAACGAGCTCCATTTGTTCATTTTTTACGTATGGAACCATCCATGTGGATGGTCAGTGTGCTGATCTGGAAAATCCGCACTGGTCAGTTCCATAAGTTTTGCAATGGCCCTTCCGGCCGGATCGATCCTCGGTCCCCCTTCTCCGGGCTGGTAGACCGGTACCACTTCCCCGGAAAGAAATTCTCCTTCCCGGTCTGTATAGACCTTAACGATGGGAGCAATGCCATTGGGGCCCTCAGGTTAAATCGCCTGTATGTGGCAAAATTACCCAGGCTGTAGCAGATCAACCTGTTGTTGTAAAGTTCAACGGCCCTGGTCACATGAGGACCATGTCCAAATACCACATCGGCACCTGCATCCACCACCTCATGAGCAAACCGGTAAACACTTCCCCGGTTGTATCCCAGGTACTCCTCATCACCCCGAACCACATGCTGGTGGTCCTTGCCCTCTCCGCCTCCGTGGAACAGAGATGATCACCACATCGGCTAACGAGTCAAGCATGCGGGTTATCCGGGCTGCCTCCTGATAGTTTTTCAGATCCATGGTTCCCTTGTTGGGTGCAAAAGCAGCAAAACCATAGGTGACTCCCCCTTTGGTCAAAGGTGGTCCATGGATGGGTAATGAATCCTGCAAAGGCGATCCCAAGAGAATCCAGCATATTGGCTGTAGATTCCCTGCCTTCCGCCCCGAAATCATTGACATGGTTGTTGGCCACACTCATCACATCATATCCTGCATCCACCAGGCAGGATGCAAACTGATCGGGCATCCGGAAGACATAACACTTGGTGGTATCCCTGCATTTCTTCGGGGTCCCTCCCCGGGAACAGAAGACTCCTTCCAGGTTTCCGAAAAGCAGATCGCCTGACTGCAGTATATGATGGACCGGTCCAAGCAAAGGTGAACAATCGTCACCCGGAGGAAGATAGCTCCGGGAAGGATAGTTGGTCCCCAGCATAATGTCTCCGGTCCCAATGATACAAAGGGTGTCAATCAGATGGGCGCCTGACTACAGTAATCACTGGAAATTTCAGAAGCAGGTGCAGGAAGCCCTGAGGTTTCCAGATTACCAGAGAATCGCGAAGCGGGGCATCCTGTCGGACAGGTCCACGAGAGAGTAGTAGTGAAAGAAGTACAACAACATCAACCCAACAAGTCGCACCGCCTCATATCTTACCCTTCTGGGATCAATTAATATCAAATGATGGATCGGCCTGGGAGAGCAATCCGATCATCCGGTCATACTCCTCGGGAGAGAGGTCGTTGGCGTAATAATTGATGGGATCCACAGGGCGGCCATTTACATGGACTTCGTAATGCAGATGTGGTGATTTGGATAGCCCGGTGCTTCCTACTTTACCGATCACGTCGCCCCTTGTCACCATCTGTCCTGGCTTCACCAGCACCTCATCACAATGTCCATATACTGTTTGGTATCCATATCCATGGTCAACCAATATCTTTTTTCCAAATCCGCCAGCCCTGTAACCTGCCTGAAGGATTTTTCCATCAGCTGTGGCATAAATATTGGATCCCTTTGGAGCTGTCAGGTCAATACCTTCATGGGGCCTGACCACCCGAAGGATCGGGTGATACCTGATCCCAAAAGAAGATCCAAAACGTGTTAGATCTTTTTGACTCAATGGCTGAATGGCCGGACGGGCCAACATCCGTTCCTCTTTGTGTCCTGCCATTTCTATGACCTGGTCAAATGAGGTGGATTGAACCACAAGTTTCCTTTCAATCTGGTCCACATTCATATAGGTTTGCATCAGCAAATCGGCAAACTTGAATTGCCGGAGCCACGTATATTTATTGGATCCCCCCACACCGGCGTTCCGAAAGGTAGGAGGCCATGGATCCACTTCAAAATAAACCCGGTAAATGTGGTCATCGTTGAATGCCACATCGGAGAGATGATTCTCATATTGTTGTATATCCCGGTTCAGAAGATTTAGCTTGTATGTAATCTGTTGCTGTTCAGCAGTCAGATTTTCGCTGCGTGGAGAGAGCATGATCCTATCCCTCAGGATGAGTCCCCCCATTGCAATGAGAGTTGTCAATCCCATAAATAGAAGAAACCGGAACAACTTCTGCTTTCCGGTAGGCTCAATTCTCTGGTAGGATAAAGTTTGAGGGTTAAAACGAAATCTCTCCATATTTCATGCAATATATAAAAAAAGTAAATTAATCGAACGATTGTCCGGACATAATTGATATCATAATCAGACGATCATATGCACTGGCAGAAAGTTCCAGAAAAAAATAGTTTATTGGATTGACTGGTTCTCCGTTCAGGTGCACCTCATAATGCAGATGAGGTGCAACACTCAATCCAGTATCCCCTACCGTTCCGATCATTTCGCCTCTTTCGATTTCCTGACCGTTTCTGACATTCAACTCATCCAAACAGGCATAAAGACTTTTGTACCCATATCCATGATCGATCAGAATCCGGTTGCCCAATCCACGCCCTGACCGCACTACCGATTCTATCACCCCGTCTCCAGTAGCGTAAACTGAGGTTCCCACCGGGGCTGAAAAATCAATACCCATATGCATTTTCCGGATCTTATAGATGGGATGAATTCGATAACCATACCCCGAAGCGATCAGGGTCAGGTCGTCATTCTCAATGGGTTGAATCCCGGGAATGGAAGGCAACATCTCGGACCGGTTCTCTCCTTTGATCATCAACACATCATACAATGAAGCTGTCATTCTATCGTGATTGATCATGGAATCCAGCTTCAGGGCTGATGCATTTACAATCTCCTCATCCTCTGTGTATAAAAGGTTCTGGTAGGTCACTTCCGAGGCGGGATTCATCCCCGATTCCATCGGCTCCGTTTCAAAAATCACCCGGTATATATCCTTATCAATACGCTGGACCTCCTGCATGACAGTATCCACCAGACTTTTTCTTTCGCTCAAGAGTTCATACTGCTCCAACAGCATATCATTTTCGCGTCTGATCTGGCGTTCACGGGGTGTGTCAAAGAAGAGTGAATAGACCACATTTAACAGGACGGCTATGACCAGAATTGCTAGCACATAGATGACTACCCTCCAAATGCGGGCATTCAGACTGTTGTCCAGCTGATCATAATTGAGGTCATCAGGATTGAATTTGAATTCAGAACGGGCCATTTCCGTTACACCAAAAATGAAAAATCAAGTGAAAAATACGGAGCAAAAATAGCAATTATTTTTGGGCCATTGCAAAAGCCTGGTAACTGTTTTCCGATTGCATAGCCCGGGAGGCTAAAACGTTGTATTCGCCAGGAGTAATACTTTCAAAGAAGAAGTACATGGGATTCACAGCCACACCACTTTTCCTTATTTCGTAATGCAGGTGCGGTCCAGTGGAACGACCTGTACTCCCCAGGGTTCCGACCACCTCACCACGCTTTAATTTCTGACCTCTTTTCACTTGAATATCCTGAAGGTGGGCATACCTGGAGGTATATCCGTATCCATGGTCAATCACTACCTCTTTTCCATAACCGTGCCTGTTGAGCTGAGCCAGAATAACTGTTCCTTCTCCCGTACAATGGATATCCAGTCCATAGGGACCTGCCAGGTCGATGCCATGGTGCGCTGCACGCACATGCGTAAAGGGATCATTCCTGTAGCCAAAACTTGAAGTGAGCCAGAATGGATCGGCCGATGAAATGGGATTGATGGAAGGTTTACAGGCCAGGAAATGTTGGTTTGATAAAGCCTCTTCATACACATTTACCAGGCTGCTGGACTGGATCTGCATCTTGCTTGAGATTTTGTCGATCCTCTGTGAGACATCCCGGACCAGTCCAGGTTTGCGAAGGTTCCGCAGGTGGACATTGCGATCAGAACCACCGGTACCCGCTTCCCGAATGGAGGCAGGAACAGGTTCGAGGCTCAGAATAGAACGATAAAAACGGTCATCCCGGTTCCTTAATTCCGCCAATTGAGATTCAACCTCCTGGAGTTCCTTATTCATGCTGATATAGTCGGAACGGATCGTGTTGTTCGCTCTTTCGTAAATAACTTGACGAGGGGTAGGATAATAATGTTCGAAACCATATCGTAACATCACAGCCAGGGCTATTAATCCAATGCTGAAAATCACAGAATATTGTATACGCTGTTTTGAGGAGAGTCTAACTCGCTCAAAACGAAGAGTTTCGGGGTTTAAATAGTATTTAGGTCCAATCATTCTCACTGATATGCATGCTAAAAATAAAAAACCACACTTAATCTCGCAACTATTAGTCAAAAAAATTATTTTTGCACCTCTAAGGGTTTTTTTTACGTAACTTTCAGATGGAGGTTACATTTTTCATAATCTAACTTACAAAGGCACAGATGACTTCAAAGGAGATCCGGAGTACATTTTTAGAGTTTTTCAAGGAAAAAGAACACCAGATTCTCCCTTCCGCTCCCATGGTTTTAAAAAATGATCCCACGCTCATGTTTACCAATGCGGGCATGAACCAGTTCAAGGACTATTTCCTTGGTAATCAGAAGCCCAGACATCAGCGGGTATCGGACACTCAGAAGTGTCTGAGGGTAACCGGGAAACACAATGACCTGGAAGAGGTGGGGCACGATACCTACCACCACACCATGTTTGAAATGCTAGGGAACTGGTCCTTTGGAGATTATTTTAAAGAAGAGGCCATCAATTGGGCATGGGAGTTTCTGGCAGATCGCATGAAACTGGAGCGCGACCGGATTTACGTGACCATATTTGACGGGGATTCCAAGGACGGACTGGAGCGCGACATTGAGGCCTATGGTCTATGGAAGAAGCATGTGAAAGAAGAACATATCCTGGATGGATTTAAAAAGGATAATTTCTGGGAGATGGGTGAAACGGGACCCTGTGGGCCCTGCTCGGAGATCCACCTGGACCTGCGGGATGATGAGGAGCGGAAAAAGATTCCCGGAGTGGAACTGGTAAATAAGGAGCATCCCCTGGTGATCGAAATCTGGAACCTGGTGTTTATACAGTTTAACCGGAAGGCCAACGGGGAACTGGAAAACCTGCCCGAAAAACATGTGGATACAGGCATGGGATTTGAACGCCTTTGCATGGCCATTCAAAACAAGAAATCGAATTACGATACTGATCTCTTCCAACCCATCATCCGGGAGATTGCCAAACTTTCAGGGATCCCCTATGGATTCAGGAGCAGATGCTTCATAGGCTCGATGTGGACCAGTGCTCGAAAGTGCTTCCGATAGTGCTTCCGATGTGGCCATGCGCGTGGTGGCGGACCATCTCCGGGCCATCTCATTTTCCATTGCAGACGGACAACTGCCATCCAACAACAAGGCGGGTTATGTGATCAGGCGGATCCTGCGCCGGGCCGTACGATATGGCTATACCTACCTGGATCAGAAAGAACCATTCATCCACAAGCTTGTACCCGCATTGGTGCAGTCCATGGGTGGAACCTTTCCTGAACTGGATGCACAGCAGGAGCTTATCCAGCGGGTGATCAGGGAGGAGGAGCAATCCTTTCTTTCCACACTTGAAACGGGAATGGGTCTGCTGGACCAACTGGTGGGAAAAGCACGAAAAGAAAAGAGCAGGACGATCCACGGAAAAGAGGCTTTCGTCCTCTATGACACATTTGGCTTCCCACTTGATCTTACCGAATTGATTCTGGCTGAAAAGGGCATGGAGGTAAACCGGGAAGAATTCAGAAAGGAGATGGATGCCCAGAAAAACCGCTCCAAGCAGGCTGCTGAAACTGAGTCGGGCGACTGGACGGAATTACTGCCTGACAATGTGGAGGAATTTGTGGGGTATGAATGGCTGTCCACCGAGGTAAAGATCACACGATACCGGAAGATCGTTACCAAAAACAGAGAACTCTATCACCTGGTCTTTAACATCACCCCATTCTATGCTGAAAGCGGTGGACAGATCGGGGACCGGGGTATTATTGAGAATGAAAAGGAAAAGGTGGAGATCCTGGATACCAGAAAAGAGAATGACCTGATCATTCATGTGGCTAAGAAACTCCCTTCCGATCCATCAGCAGGTTTCATAGCAAAGGTGAATGAAGGGCGCCGGATACAGATTACCAATAACCATACAGCCACTCACCTGATGCACCATGCCCTGAGGGAGGTGCTGGGAAAACATGTGGAACAGAAAGGATCGCTGGTGGATCCCGAGTACCTGAGGTTCGACTTCAGCCATTTTCAGAAGGTAAGCGACGAGGAACTACATTGAGGTGGAACAAAAAGTCAACCATATGATCCGGTCAAACAGCAAGGTGGAAGAGCACCGGTCAGTTCCCATAAAAAAAGCAGAGGAGATGGGAGCCATCGCACTCTTTGGAGAAAAATACGGAGAGACAGTGAGGGTTATCAGGTTTGGTAATTCGGTGGAACTTTGCGGCGGAACCCATGTGGAATCCACCGGTCAGATCGGCCTTTTCAAGATTGTCAGGGAGTCCTCCATTGCAGCGGGCGTCAGGCGCATCGAAGCCTTCACAGGGGTGATGGCTGAAAAGTACATCAATGAACACATCGAAATCGTCAAGCAGATCGCCGGTACATTCGAGAAGCAAAAAGACCTGGTGAAAGCTGTAAGAACCATGGTGGAGGAGAACAGCCAACTCTCCAAACAGGTCGAACGGTTCCAGAAAAATGTCCTGGGAATCATTGCCAAGACCCTGGAGGATAAAATGGAAACCATTGGTGATGCCCGACTGATTATCTCCAGAATAGAGGTAGACAAGGCATCTCAACTCAGGGACCTGGCATTCCAGATCCGTTCCAGGTATAAGCAGGTTTGCATGGTTTTGGGCGCAGAGGTGGATGGGAAAGCACACCTGGCCGTCATGCTCTCTGATGAGGTGCAGGAAAGATATTCACTGAATGCATCCACCATGATCGGCGAGATCTCCGGCGAGATCCAGGGCGGTGGCGGCGGTCAGCCATTCTTCGCCACAGCCGGAGGAAAAAATCCGGCCGGTATCGATGCCGCATTGGAAAAGGCCAGGAAGATTGTTAAGGAGGCAGTTGACTGATCGCAGGTATTGTGAGAATTGCTGGAACAATTCAATATTAATTTGATGAGACTGATTACCGTTGATGATATTACCGATGTATATTCCAAGGCAAGACAGAGGGGCGTAGCATTTCTCTTCTCAAAACTGAACCTGAGCAAGCTTTCAAGAACCAAAAGTGCTTTTAATGAGACAGCCGGCCAGAGCTCTAACTGGTGGATCATTCCCAGGGTGAAGGAGCGGTGGAACCTGCTCATCACCGGAAATCCCAAAACCAACTACAGGCAGTATCTGATGAATGAGTTTCTAAACAACTCTTTCGATCTGCGACTCATCTCCCTGGGAAGTGGATTCTGTGGCCATGAATTGGAGCTGGCAGCCTATCCCAATTTTAAAGAGATCATCTGCCTCGACATCGCCCAAAACAGATTATCAGAAGCCGAGCAGATCGCCCGTGAAAAAAACCTGAACAACATGAAGTTTGTCTGTACTGACTTCAATCAGATATGATTTCAAAGAGAACCATTACGACATCGTACTTTTCAATTCATCGCTGCATCATTTTAAGAATGTGAGGAACCTGTTACAGAATAAAATACTCCCCTGCCTGAAAGATTCAGGCTTGCTCATTATCAACGAATATGTGGGACCCACCAGGTTACAGTTTTCCCGTCACCAGAGAAGAGAGATCAACAGGGCACTGAATCTGATGCCCGCAGCATACAGGAAGCGCTATAAAACGAAGCTGACCAAGAAAAGATTTTACGGTTCCGGCATCATTAAGATGATCCTGGCCGATCCTTCAGAATGTATAGATTCAGCCAGTATTTTGCCTTCACTGCGGACACTTTTTACCCCGGTTATTGAAAGACCATATGGCGGAAACATCCTCATGAACGTCTTAAAAGATATTTCGCATCATTTCACCGAGCTTGACGCAGATAAGGAAAAGGTGTTGGATGAGCTCTTTTCATTTGAGGATCAATACCTGACCGAAAATCCATCTGATTATCTGTTCGGGATCTACGAAAAACCTCCACTTCCGGAGAAAATAAAACATTGATGCTTTTCGTGCGGAGAGGTATCCGAATAGGTGTCTGCATTGATGATTGAATCACAAGCATATCATTCTCCTCCAGCCAAGCTTCCGACCCTTTCATGCTCTGACTGGTATTTGGCTTCTATTTACTTCGATGACGTAAGGAATAATCTACACCCTAACACCAACAACTAATATATCATCCACTTTGAGAATTATCACCCATCCAATCTGATAGTGTTTTATCCAGAATTTCTTTCTGATCATGCATCGATTGATCATGAATTTCTAAAAGAAGGTTTTTGAAATTTTTACTCATAAATTTCTTCTCCTCCTTCCCTCCTTTCTGATCAATAAATCCATCAGAAAACATATAAAAGGTATCACCGATTTCAAGCTGAATATCATGATTGACAAATGATCTATCCTTACCCTGATAGTACCCCAGAGGCATCCGGTCTGCCTTTATCTCTTTTAATTCGGGCGTTCCATTGACATCTCTAATCAAGTATAATGGATTATTAGCACCTGAATATTGCAGCTTCATACTTTTTAAATCCAATACACATAATGCCATATCAATTCCATCTTTTGATTCGTCACGTTGTCCATGTTGTCTCAGGGAGAACTTTATCTGTTTTCTTAGCTCATTTAAAACCTGGTTTGCTTGTGTTATTTCCCTCCTTTGTACTATTTCATTCAAATAGCTCATGCCAAGCATACTCATGAATGCACCTGGTACACCGTGACCTGTACAATCGGCTGCTACCAAAACGATATATTGGTTCACCTGTTTAATCCAATAAAAATCCCCACTTACAATATCCCTTGGTTTATAAAGAATAAAATTCTCATTTAGAAGCTCAGTAATATATGTTTCAGGAGGTAGCATGGCTGATTGTATCCTCTGTGCATAATTGATGCTATCAATTATCTCATTATTCTGTTTGCTAATAGCCTCGTTCAATACGATTAATTCATCATTAGCCTCTAGGATTTGATCATTTTGTTCATAAATCTTCTTATTATCTTTTCGTTTCTGGATATATGCATACACAATTGCGACAATAATTATTATTACTGCCAGAAATCCAGTACCAAGTGCATTTCTGATAAATTTTTTGTTGTTTTATCGTTGCATCCTTTGCAATTATTTGTGATTCCTGTAATTCTATCTGCTGTTTTTTCTTTTCTAGTTGATATGAAAACATAAGGTTTCTAATTCTTTCATCTGTTTCAGTATTATATATCGTCTTTTCAATAGTATTCAGAAGGGAGGAATATTTATATGCATTCCGGTAATCCAATAATTCAGCATGAACAAATGTCAGTTCTTTATAAGCGTCTCTTAATTCATTTGTTAATTCAGCTTCTTCTGCGATGGTTTTTGCTTGTTCAAAATAATTTATCGCTAGTCTAAGATCGCCTTTTGCTTTATGCGTTTTTGCAAGCCCCAATAATGCAGTAGTTTGCTCCAGTTTTGAACCAGCTTTATCAGCAATTTCCAAAGCTTCCCGCTGGTATTCAATTGCAATTTGATAATCTCCTCTCTTAGCATATATTTCCCCGATATAACTTAGTGATGCAGCCTCATCTACTGTATTATCAAATGAAATCAACGATTTTTCAAAATAATAGAGAGCGGAATCATATAATTCCTGATCAAAATACAAGTCCCCCAGATTAAATGAAATAATACCGATTGCATCTAAATAATTAATAGATTCACTTATTCTTAAGCTATTTGAATAATATTCAAGTGCCTTGTCGTAAGTTCTTAAGTTATTGGAATAAACAAGGCCGATGTTAACCATACAAGATACTATTCTGAAGCTGTCACAGTTGCTTTCAGCAATTTCCAATGATTTTAGAAAAAAATCTATTGCTTGTACATTATTCCCCATCAATACATGTGTAGTGCCAAGATTTCCTATTAGGCTTGCGATGCCTATTTTATCTTCAAGAGATTCGTATATCTCTAAAGATTGCTCCCAATTTATGGAGGCTTCCAAATAGTTTCCTTGCATAAAATAACCATGCCCAATATTATGTAAAGCGCTAGCAAGTCCTTGCTGGAAATTGAGTTGTTCAGCAAGTTTTTTAGCTTCAGACCCAATCCTGATAGCTTCGTTAGGGTCTGAGCTAGAAATATTGGAAGCTAAAGCGTTTAAAGTATTTACTTTTGAAGTATCTTCTTTTGCGGTTTCGAGGATAGCCTTCAGACTATCAATTTGAGAACTTTGAGCAAATGATTGACCTACTAGGGAAAGTAAGTATATAAACTGTATAAGTGTTGGGAATTTCATTGAATCATATATACCGAGGATTGCTTGCAGTTTGTTCTTGCCTGAATTGTGATAGCTTGTTGGACTTTGTGGGCATAAGGTTAGGGTTGAGTACAGGCAAGTTACAACCTAACTGGATATGAATCAAATAATCGGATATCACCTAAAAAGTGTCTAACTCGGATACTGTGAAATAAGAGATAGCAGTATTGATCTCAGGTATAGAAAGGTAATCATGCAGGGTTCATGACACAGGACCTCTGGAACCAATATCACCACATATAGTCAGTTAACAATATGAAGACGTGATACTTCTACCTGGATAACCTATCCACTTTACCTTTTCCTTACAGTTCAATTCAAACCAATCTTATGATGATCCTGAACGTATAATCTCCATGATTTATTCAAGGTTTCCAGTACAAAACACAAAGCCTTCACCATTAAGCAATAAGCACTTCTATTAGGTACTTATACCTTTTTACTGCTTGCGAATCGCACTAAGAACCAGGCACTTTAGCTCTGTAGTGAATCACCCTTTCGACTGACAAGCAACATTCCCACGAACATCATCGCACCATTGACAATCAGCAATTCAAATCCGAATTTATATCCGTTGAAGAGCACTTCAGAGAATCGGCTCAGCAGGAAGGAAAGAACGGGGGAGAGAATGGCCAGCAATGGGACCCAGCGATCGCGCACCTGAAGCCGGGTGAAGAGTCCGAATGCATAGAGGCCCAACAGGGGGCCATAGGTATAGCCCGCCACACGGAAGATGGCGGAGATTACATTTTCGTCATTGATGGCTCTGAAGAGCATGATCACCAATCCAAGCACAATGGAAATAGCCAGGTGCACCCTCCTTCGGGACCTGGTGAGTTTGCGTTCTTCCCAACGCTGACCCTCCAGGATATCCACTGTAAAAGAGGTGGTGAGTGCGGTAAGTGCCGAATCAGCACTGGAGTAGGCCGCAGCCACCAGTCCCACGATAAAGAATACCCCGACTACCTGGGGAAGGTGCCCCGCCGGTGGCGATCATGGGAAAGAGATTATCTGTGGCTTCCGGAATGGCGATCCCCCGGAATTGGGCAAACTGGATGAGGACCGCTCCCAGAAAGAGGAAAACCAGGTTCACGGGTACCAGGGAGATGCTCATCAGGTACATGTTCTTTTTGGCATCTTTGATGTTCTTGCAACTCAGGTTCTTTTGCATCATATCCTGATCCAGTCCGGTCATCACAATGGTGATAAATGCACCACTCAGAAAGTGCTTAAAGAAATGATTCTCCTTTTGCCAGTTGTCAAATACCCAGATCGAGGCATCATTCCCGGCTGTGACCCTCCCGATCATTTCACCCAGGGAAAGGTCCATGGACCGGGTGATCAGGATAATGGATACCACCACGGCAGTCAGCATACTAAAAGTCTGCAAAGTATCGGTCCAGATGATGGTCTTTATACCTCCCCGGTTGGTATAGAGCCAGATCAGACCAATGGTGACAATAACGGTCACATAGAATGGAACATTCCATGCATCAAACACGGTAAACTGTAGAACATTGGCCACCAGAAAAAGCCGGAATGATGCCCCCATGATCCTTGAAAGCAGGAAAAATGAAGCCCCGGTTTTATAGGAGAACCTTCCAAATCGATCTTCCAGGTAGGTATATATGCTGGTAAGTTGCAGCCGGTAATATAGGGGCATCAGCATATTGGCGATTACCACATACCCCACCAGGTAACCCAGCACCATCTGCATGTAGGAGAACTGACTGTCCACTACCCAGCCAGGCACCGAAATAAAGGTAACACCGGAAAGGGAGGCCCCGATCATTCCAAAAGCTACCACATACCAGGGAGATTTCCGTTCGCCCAGAAAAAATGCATCATTTCCGGCTCCCCGCCCCGTAAACCAGGATATGACCAGCAGCAGCAGGAAATAGGCAATGATAATGGATATGATAAGTGTGGCTGACAATGGGAACCGTTCGTGTTGGGTAAAATTGAACAAAATCGGACGAAGATGAAAATTATTAGTGTTATTTTTGATGGACACTTATTGAGGGTTTACAGACATGATGCAACACACCTATTCCTCTAAACTGTTGGAGGAGGCCGTAGAAGAGTTTGCCAGACTACCCGGCATCGGCAAAAAGACTGCCTTAAGACTGGTATTGCACTTGCTGAAGCAGGAGGATAAAGATGTGGAGCATTTTGGAAATACCATCCTGCGCATGAAACAGGAGATCATGTCTTGCCGGGAGTGTCACAATATTTCAGACACCGAAATTTGTCACCTCTGCTCCGATCCTTACCGTGATAAAGCAACCATCTGTGTGGTTGAATCGATCCGGGATGTGATGTCTGTGGAAAATACACAGCAATATTCCGGCGTTTACCATGTACTGGGTGGGATCATCTCCCCCATGGATGGAGTTGGTCCGGCCGACCTAAGCATCGAATCGTTGGAAGAAAAAGTAAAAAAAGGCCAGTGCACTGAGGTGATTCTTGCACTCAGCACCACCATGGAAGGCGATACCACAAACTTCTATATATACAGAAGGCTCAAGGAATATCCTGTCAAGGTTTCCACCCTTGCACGTGGCGTGGCCATCGGGGACGATCTGGAATACGCAGATGAGGTAACCCTGGGTCGCTCCATCCTCAACCGGACCTCTTTTGAAGAGACCTTTAAAAACAACATGCATGGAACTTAAGAAGAATCGGTATGAAATTGACGGGATCCCGGTGGTGAGCCTGGCTGAAAAGCATGGTTCCCCCCTCTATATTTATGAAAGTGCAGAAATAATCCGCCAGTACAAACGGCTCACAGATGCCTTCAAATCTACCAGGGTGCAGATCAATTATGCATGCAAGGCACTGACCAACATCAATATCCTTAAACTATTCCGGCAGCTTGGATCGGGATTGGATGCCGTATCGATACAGGAAGTCACCCTGGGATCTGAAAGCCGGTTTCGATCCTCAGGATATCCTTTATACACCCAATTGTGTTTCCATCGAGGAGATGGATGAAGCGGTGGAGCTGGGTGTGAGGATCAACATTGACAATATTTCCATCCTGGAAGAGTTCGGACACAGATATGGGGCAAAGGTTCCGGTTTGTGTTCGCATCAATCCACATATTCTTGCCGGGGCAAACCACAAGATTTCCACCGGACATATCGACTCAAAGTTTGGCATTTCCATTTACCAGATGCCTCATGTTCACCGCATTGTGGAGACCAATGGAATGAAGGTGGAGGGGATCCATATGCATACGGGATCGGACATCGTGGATGTGGAAGTATTCCTGCGGGCCACCGAGATCATGCTTGAAAAAGCCATGGAATTTAAAGAGCTGGAGTATATAGACCTGGGAAGCGGATTCAAGGTGGCTTACCGGACCGATGACGTTTCCACCGATGTGGAAGCACTGGGGGTCCATCTTTCAGCACGATTCAACCAGTTTTGCGAGGAGTATGGACGCCAGCTGACACTCATCTTTGAACCCGGGAAATTTCTGGTGAGCCAGGCCGGGTATTTCGTGGCCAGGGTCAATGTGATCAAACAGACCACCTCCACTGTGTTTGCCGGATTGGATACGGGACTGAATCACTTTATCAGACCCATGTTCTACGATGCCTACCACGAAATAATCAACATTAGCAAAACCACGGGTAAAACCAGGATTTATACGGTGGTGGGATACATTTGCGAGACCGACACCTTTGGCTGGAACCGTAAAATGACAGAAGCCTCTGAAGGGGATTATCTGCTCTTTAAAAACGCCGGGGCCTATTGTTATGCCATGTCCTCCAACTACAATTCCAGGTTTCGGCCGGCCGAGGTCCTGGTCCATGAAGGGAAAGATTACCTGATCCGGAAACGTGAGGATATGGAAGATCTTCTCCGCAACCAGGTAGAAGTGGAAACCCTATAATTTGCACTACTCCTCCATGGACCTTTCTGTTGTCATTGTCAACTATAACGTAAAGTATTTCCTGGAGCAATGCCTGCATTCGGTGCAACAGGCCATGCAGGAACTGAACGCTGAGGTATTTGTGGTTGACAACAATTCGGTGGATGGCTCGGTGGGTGAGATAGGTCAAAAATTTCCGTGGGTTCACATGATTGAGAACAGGGAGAACCTGGGATTCAGCAAGGCCAACAACCAGGCCATCAGGGAATCTGAAGGACGCTATGTGCTGCTTCTGAATCCGGATACAGTGGTGGAAGAGGATACCTTCAAGAAATGCATTGCATTCATGGATGCCCATCCCGATGCCGGGGCCCTGGGTGTAAAAATGATCAATGGCAAGGGCGAGTTCCTCCCCGAATCGAAACGTGCCCTGCCCACCCCCATGGTCTCCTTCTATAAAATGTTCGGTCTATCCTCCCTTTTCCCGAGGTCACGCCGCTTCGGGAAATACCACCTGGGACACCTGGATAAGGAAGAAACAGACAGTGTGGAGGTGCTTGCCGGAGCATTCATGTTCCTTCGCAAGGAAACCCTTGACAAAACAGGCCTCCTGGATGAATCATTCTTCATGTATGGGGAGGACATTGACCTGTCATACAGAATCACAAAGGCCGGATACAAAAACTACTATTTCCCGGAATCCACCATCATCCATTACAAGGGTGAGAGTACAAAAAAAGGGAGCCTGAACTATGTAAAAATGTTTTACCAGGCCATGATCATCTTTGCCAGGAAAACATTTTACCTCCCGCCGGGCGCGCACATTCAGCATGCTGATCAACCTGGCCATCTATTTCAGAGCAGCGCTCTCCGTGGCCCGCCGTTTTATCAAGATGACTTACAGGCCCGTATTGGACGGGATCATGATTTACCTGGGGTATTTATTTGCATTGCCCCTCTGGGCACAGTTCAGGTTCAACATACCGGATTATTACCCGCCCCTGTTCCTCAACCTGGTTGTTCCGTCCTACATCCTGGTCTGGCTCATCTCTATCTATTATTCAGGAGGCTATGATAAACCCATGAGGATCTTATCGTTTCTGAAGGGCCACCTGATCGGAACCCTGGTGATCCTGGTGGTCTATGCCTTGCTACCCATGGACTGGAGGTTTTCCAGGGCACTGATCTTCCTGGGATCATTATGGGCCATGTTCAGTACCCTGGGTGTGAGGCTCCTCCTGCACCTTGCAGGGATCGAGGATTATGAAATTGACCTGAGGAAGCAGAAACGGATGGTAATTGTTGGCAAGGAGGAAGAGGTCAGACGGGTGAGTGAACTGCTGCTTGACACACAGGCAAAACCCGATATCATTGGATTTGTCTCACCCTCATCCGATTATACCGGACCGGGATATGTGGGGCAAATTGACCAGATTGATGAGATTGCCAGCATCAACCGTGTGGACGAGATTGTTTTCTGTTCAAAGGACCTTCCGTCTCAAACCATCATCTGGATCATGACGCGTCTCATAGGTATTTCAGTTGACTTCAAAATTGCACCACCGGAGAGCCTCTCCATTATAGGCAGCAATTCCATCAATACGGCCGGTGACCTCTACACCATTCACTTCAATTCCATTGGGAAAGCTTCAAACCGCAGGAACAAAAGGCTTTTCGATGTGGTGTCTTCACTGTTTCTTCTGATCACCTTCCCTTTCTGGTTCCTCTTTGTGAAGGGTCACTTCCGGAGTGTGGGAAACACCATTAGGGTGCTGCTGGGATTCCGCACCTGGGTTGGATATCTGGACAATGATCTGAATGATTTGTCAAATCTTCCAAAGCTTAAAAAAGGAATTCTGAATCCCGGAATTCACCTTCTTGATACCCATCTTTCACCGGACAAGATTAAAGAAGTTAATGTTGTGTATGCCAAGGACTACCGGGTATTCAATGACCTGTTAATAATCACACGGAATTTCAGAAAGATATAACAGGATTTTTAACTAAATTTAGCAAACTTGCTAAGTCTTATGAAAAGATTCCTCTTCTCATTATTCACTCTTTTATTTCTTATTCCGGGTATTGCGTTTTCCCAGAGGGATTCCTTACGTACTCTTTTTCTGGACGCCGAATCATGGTTCCTTTTTGAAGAGTTTGCCGATGCACTGCCCCTCTATTTAGAACTCCTGGAAAATGATCCCGGGAACGACAACCTCAATTACAAGATCGGAATCTGCCTCCTGAATGATCCCTACCAGAAGGATAAGTCCATTGAATACCTGTTGAAGGCAAGCGATAACATCAATCCGGCTTATAAGGAGAACAGTTACAAGGAGGTCACTGCACCGCCCGATGTGCTTTACTACCTCGGTAATGCTTACCTGGTCAACGAATTGCTTGATATGGCCATCGAGTCCTTCGAACGATTCCTGGAAATCATGGACCGGAACGTGTATGATGAGGAACTTGTTCAGGTCCAGATCAGGGCTTGCCAGAATGCAAAACGGCTCAAGACCATGCCTGTGGATCTGGATCTCTACCTTCTCGATTCATTGATCAACTCCCAGTATCCGGAAATCCATCCAGTGATTTCAGGAGATGGAACAAAGTTGGTATTTGTCACGGAGTTACCCTTTTACGATGGAGCTTTCTATTGCGAAAAGACCGACGAAGGATGGTCCTATCCCCAATCAATCACACAGACCCTGGGATTTGACGCTGACATCTATCCTGTGGGCCTTTCCCATGATGGCTCAGAGATGGTCCTCTATTATGATGATGAGTATATCGGCAATCTCTATTACAGTAAATTTGAAGAGGGCAGGTGGCTTCCTGCCACAAAACTGGGTGAAAATATCTCCACCAAATATTGGGAGTCCCATGGCTGTTTCAGCAAAGATGGACAGACCCTCTATTTCACCAGCAATCGAAAGGGAACTTTCGGTGGACTTGATATATATACTTCAGAGCGGCAGCCAGATGGAACCTGGGGCGTTCCGGAAAACCTTGGGCCCACAATAAATAGCAAGTACAATGAAGAATCTCCTTTCATCACCGAAGATGGACAAACCCTGTACTTCAGTTCCTATGGTCATTTTAATATGGGTGGGTATGATATTTTTTATTCCAAAAAGGATGCAAATGGCTCATGGGGGGAACCCATCAATCTCGGCTATCCCATCAATACAACCGATGATGACCTCTTTTTCCAACCAGTGAACAATGGACTTAATGCCTATTATTCCATATATAGTCCAAGTGGACGGGGCCGTCATGATATCTATTACATGAATATTTACTCGGTGGACAATCCCCGGATCTATTTTGTTTCCGGAAACCTGCGATCAGATGATGCAATCGTGGATGATTCGGAGATTGCCATTTTTGTGATAGATTCAAAAACAGGCGACACAGTCGTCTACACATCTCCCGACCAGGAAACCGGGGAGTTCAGTTTCAACCTGCCCACAGGGTATTTACGAACTGCATTTTACAGGTGAAGGATACGAGGAGCTGATCAAACCTTTACAAATCACCATGAGCTCAGATAAAACGGGCATTAAACTGGGCGAAGATATTGAAATGGCAATGATCAAGAAGGAGCCCCTTATATTCGTGGGTGAAGAGAGTCTCATTTATCTGGAGGACACCCTTTTCCAGGGAGTATCCGGAGAGGCGACCGTCATACCTCTGGAACTCAATGAAGGAAGTACACTGATCATGAAGGTGTTCAGGGATGGTGTACTGATCAGCACAGATACGGTAGAGATCGATACCTACATGAATGCACTGGCCCTGAATCCGCTTCCGGACACCAGCTTCTACCATCTGGAATTAATTGATTCTGAAGGAAATCTGCACAGGAGCAACTTTACCGTGATTGGAACATCTCCAGAGGTGGTAGCAGACCTGGGCGAAGAATTGACCCGGGAGGGTGACGGGGATGCGTATGGTGATGAAGTGAAGGGGGAAGATCAGGCAGCTGTTGAAGAGGAAGTGGCTGTTGAAGAGGAAGTGGATGTTGAAGTGATTCCGACCATCCGTCCGTTTTACGCAGATTCGTTGCAAATCATAAAAGCCGAGCTGTATCACAACCCGGAAGACGCTTTGCAAGAGTTGCTGAAAACTGTTCAGGAGGGTCCTTTGAAGGATTACCTGGAACAACTTGATCTGGAGAATGAAGGAATTGAAACTCCCACAGAACTGATGAAGCACCTGCAGGAAGCTGCAGCATCTCATGGATTCTCCAGGGAAGAGGTGGTAGAAGCCCTGATGCGCAGCCTGGAAGAGCCAATGGATGTAAACCGGCTCTACGATAAACTCCTGGCGACCACTGAAGGTCCGCTGAAGGAGATCCTGGATGATCTTGATCTTCGGGATGAAGGCATCTACTCCACTGAGGACCTTATCATATTCTTGTATGATGAATTGAAAGCCAAGGGTTATAGCAAACGGGAAATAGAGAAGCTGCTTAATGCGACATTTGAATCCCACAAAGGATTCATTAAAGATCTTGGCAAAAGGAGCAAAAAAGATCGCAGCAAACGGGGAGAAAGAGAGCCGCGTGAAAAGGAAAGAGCCCCGTGAAAAGGGAGAAAGGAAAATC
Organism: uncultured Bacteroidales bacterium; assembly: GCA_963710385.1. Taxonomy (GTDB): domain Bacteria; phylum Bacteroidota; class Bacteroidia; order Bacteroidales. Next base: position 57,977 of record CAVQAB010000025.1, read on the forward strand.
TGGCTTTTCGCCTTCGGCGGGCTGGTCGGTTTGGGATTCTTATTCCTGATTATTTTGTGGTGGAAACGTCGCAAGGACAAAGAGAAATCGACACAATAATCACTGGGTTATCGGGCACGTGAATCATTCTATTTTTTATTGTACTGTCGATTAAATTTTTAAATTTGTAATATTCACGTAAAACTATCCCGTAATGAGAAGACTATTCTTAATAATCTCCGTCTTACTTTTTGCAGCGATGGTCTCCGGTCAAAATGTGAAGGAGGACTTCTTTGATGGTGAGTTCTTTTTTGCAGAGGAAGATTATGAGGAAGCATTGTATGCTTATAACAAAGTTTATAATAACGGATATGAGGAGAATGCCAACATCAATTACCGCATTGGCACCTGTCTGCTTCAGATACTCAGGAAGAAAAACTGAAGCCATCCCCTATCTGGAAACAGCTGTCGCTTCAATATCTGAACGTTACAGGGAGGGATCCTTGAAAGAGTTGAATGCACCTCCCGATGCACTTCTCTACCTGGGGAATGCTTACCGGATTAATGAGGAGTTTGAGAAAGCCCGTGAAAAATATAGAGAATATGAGCTCTATCTTGGTCCCAAAAATGTACTGCAGAAGGCATATGTAAGCAAACAGATTGAATCCTGCGATAATGCTGTCCTGGCCCTCAATAATCCCAAGGAATACACCTACGGGAACCTGGGACAGGTCAATGAAACCCATCCAAATAGATACAATGTGGTGGTTTCCAATGACTTGAGCACCATGGCATTTATGGGGAAAAATCCGTTTTACAACAGTGTTCAGGTCTCAAAAAAACAAGCTGATGGGACCTGGGGCAGGCCCTTGAATATCACTCCTTCCATTGTTTCGGACGGGAATATGGACGTGGTGGCACTTTCACCCGATGGAAAGACCATGTTGCTGGCAGTCTCTGATGAATTTGACAGCAACATCTATTCCTCAGTTTTTGAAAATAACCGGTGGAACCCGGCCACTACACTTGGTAAACCCATTAACACCAGGTACTGGGAGTCACATGCTACCTTTGCAGAGGGGGGGAAATCGATCTACTTCACCAGTAACCGCAATGAATCCCTGGGTGGCACTGATATTTTCAGAAGTGACCAGTTTTCAGACGGGACCTGGAGCGAACCGGTGAACCTGGGCCCCGTTATCAATACTGTGCTAAGTGAAGAGTCTCCCTTTTTAAGCCCGGACGGAAAACGCCTCTACTTCAGCTCACAGGGACATAATACCATTGGTGGATTTGACCTCTTCTACTCCGAACTACAATCTGATGGCACCTGGGGAACCCCCATAAACATGGGATATCCTCTGAATACTACCGATGATGACCTGGCATTCTCACCACAGGGAATTGCTCAAAGTGGCTCCTCCATGGTTTTTGCAAAAGCGGAAGAAGGTTCCAAGTATGACCTTTATAAGTTCGAGTTTATCAATCGCGATGCGACACCTGTAATTGTTCCCATGGATGAACCTGAAGAAGAGGTGGTAGAGGTTGTGAGAGAGGTCATTGAACCTGAACCCGAGGTAGTGAAACCTCCGGAAAAATACCTGATCAGACCTGTTTTCTTTGATTTTGACAAAACTACACTGAACAGTACCGCCATGGAAAAACTGGATGCTTTGGCCATGGTGATGGAGAAATACGCTGAGCTGAAACTTGAAATCACTGGTCATACGGATGCCCTGGGTACCTATGAGTACAACCAGCGGCTCTCTTTAAACCGGGCCAATGCAGTTTCTAAGTACCTTATAGTCAAAGGAGTTGCAAAGGATCGACTAAAGGTGACCGGCTTGAGTGAAAGTGAACATGTGGCCCGGAACAGAACCCGGGACAACCGAGATTCTCCGGCGGGCAGAGCTTTGAACCGCAGGGTCCAATTCAACGTTTCTATCTCAGATGATGTGATTATAGAGATGGAAAAAATCCAGGTCCCCGACCATCTGAAATTAGATGATTGAACACTCAATTGAGAAGTGATGAATAGACTATTTCCGCTTGCCATTTTGATCTGTTGTATTTTCCTGCCTGTGAAATCACAGGATCAGCCTTTGGAGGATTTGTATTATGATGCAGTCTTCTTCTACGAGGAAGAAGAAGATTTTAGAGAAGCGGAATATCTTTTCAGGCAGGTTCTCCAGCGGGAACCTGAAAATGCGAATGTAAAGTTTATGTTGGGTATGTGCTACAACAATATTCTGGGTCAGGAGCATCAGGGGATTCCCTATTTCAGGGAAGCTATCGAAAACATCAACCCCAGGTACAAATCCAACCGCTTTTCAGAAAAGAAAGCCCCCCATCATTCCTGGTTTTACCTGGCTGAAGCATACAGGAAGACCAACCAGATGGACTCCTCACTGAATGCACTCAATCAGTTTATGGCTCTTAAGAATTTTGAGAAGAAATACAATGTTCGAATTACTGAAGAGGAAATCACTGCCGTTGAACGGGCCAAGATTATCAGGGATGCAGAATTGAACCTGAGGGCACTCTATTTCAACGAACCCATCAATACTACTGATGATGACTACAACGGTGTGATCTCGGCCAATGGCAAGATGATGGTCTGGGTGAATTCAAAGACCTTTTACGAGGCTGTCTATATGTCCTTAAGGGAGGGCAACGATTGGAGTCAACCGATTCTCATCACGCCCCAGATTGTATCTGACGGCGATCTCTTCCCCACCGGGCTCTCTTCCGACGGGACCACCATGCTCCTGGTGAAAGATCCGAAAAAAGGGGACAAGGATATCTGGTACAGCAGGTATGATGGATTGCTCTGGAGTCCTGCTCAACCATTGCATGGTGCCATTAATTCCAATGCTGAGGAGGATCATGCATCATTTAGTGTGGACGGAGAACGGATCTACCTTTCCAGTGGCCGCCGTGGCGGTGAAGGTGGACTGGACATCTGGTATTCCGACCGTCAGCCGGATGGCCAATGGGGTGAGCCTGTGAATATGGGTGAAGTGATTAATACTGACAAAGATGAGACTTCTGCCTACATCTCTCCCGATGGAAGCAGATTTATTTTTTCTTCCAAGGGTCATTTCAATATGGGCGGTTACGATATATTCAGATGTGAATTGCAGGATGACAGAACCTGGAACCAGCCCACCAACATTGGATTTCCCATCAATACCACCGGTGATAACACCTCATTTGTACCCCTGAATGATGGTCTCAGCGGCCTTTACACACGGTATACGAACCAGGCTGTAGGTGGACAAGATCTGTGGTACATCGAGATCCTGGACGAACAGGAATTTATTAGCGGGGGACTCACCCTTGCGGTAGATCAAAAGGGATTGAGCACTAAAGATTTCGCCATTGTTCTGGTAGACGAGGAAACCGGTGAAGAGATCGAAGTGGTTTACGATTCAGCAACAGACACCTTCAAAGCAGTTGCCGGTCCGGAAAAAACCTATAAAGTCATCTCTTACAAGCAAGATTAGTCATCTCTTACAAGCAAGATTAGATCCACCATTTCAAGAAATATTCGCGTGAATTTACTGGAGAACAATACCATCGCCCTCAGGGCACCCGAACCTGAGGACCTTGATATCATGTATCTGTGGGAGAATAACACCTCCATCTGGCGCATATCCGGTACCCTGGTGCCCTTCTCAAAATTCGTTCTGAAGCAATATCTTGAAAACGCCGGGAAGGATATCTTTGAAACCAAACAGCTGCGTTTTGTCATACAGCTCAAGGAAAACAGCAGACCTGTCGGAGCCATTGACCTGTTTGATTTTGATCCCTTTCACCGGCGGGCCGGTATAGGGATCCTGATCGCCGATCCCTCTGACCGCCGGAAGGGGTACGCCCGTGAAGCGCTGGAGACGGTCATGGAATATTGTTTCCAGTTTCTGCACCTCAAACAGATTTATTGCAACATTGCGGCTGCAAATAATGAAAGCATTAAGTTCTTTACTGCGGCAGGATTCACAGCAGTGGGCGAAAAGAAAGAGTGGCTCTTTAACGGAGAGGCCTTTGAAAGTGAATGGATGTTTCAGTGTATCAATCCGGCCTTCAAATAATAGAGGAAATCTCCCGGGTCAAATGGTCTGATCGCTGAACATTCAGGTGAATGATTCCGACAATTCAAGCGTGTCATAAGTGGGAATCTCCTCCATGAAGTGGACCTTCTGGTCCTCAAAATCCACATAACAACAATAGTGTTTCATGCCATTGGTCACCATCAGGTATTTGACTTTGAAAACCATATTGTAACGGGCTGCCTGATCAAAGGTAGCATTGCTGATCTTTACATTGGGAGCCTTGCACTCCACCAGGACTGCGGGTTTTCCTGCAGGTTTATGCACCAGGATATCACACCTTCGGATCATCTCGTTCAGCTTCATGGAGTATTCGGTCATCATCAGTGAAGCCGGATATCCCTTTTCCTCCATCAGATACCTTGCAAAGCGCTGTCTTACCTCCTCTTCGGGAGTGAGCATCACATACCGCTTCCTGAATATATCCAGTACGAGAGGCTTTCCATCTTCCATCCGGTGCTGGAAATCATATGCGGGAAGATTCAGTTTTCGCATTAATTGAAGTATCTTCGTAAAGGATTTACAATGTAGTAAAGATCCATAATAATTATGCAAACTCAGATGGATGAAGACAAAACAGGAGATCATCGAGAACTGGCTTCCCCGGTATACAGGAATTCCAATCGAAACCTTTGGAAAGTATGTGTTGCTTACAAATTTCCAGGGTTACCTGGACCTCTTCGCTTCGCTCAACAAAACGAAAGTGGTGTCCAGAAATGTGGCCATGCCTGCTGCCACCTCCAACGGTATCACCATGATCAATTTTGGCATGGGAAGCGCCAATGCTGCCACCATCATGGACCTGCTGGCGGCCATCAAACCCAAAGCGGTTCTTTTCCTGGGAAAATGCGGAGGATTAAAAAAGAAGAATGAGCTGGGTGACTTTATTTTGCCCATTGCTGCCATCCGGGGCGATGGGACTTCTGACGATTACCTTCCTCCTGAAGTGCCTGCACTTCCTTCCTTCAACCTTCAACGGGCGGTCTCCACCACCATCAGGAACCTGGGAATGGATTACTGGACCGGAACGGTTTTCTCTACCAACCGGCGGGTATGGGAACATGACAATAAATTTAAGAAATACCTGAGGGTGATACGCAGCATGGCCATCGATATGGAAACTGCCACACTCTTTACGGTGGGTTTTGCCAATGGGATCCCCACAGGGGCACTGTTGCTGGTTTCTGATCAACCCATGATCTCAGAAGGTGTGAAAACCCAGAAAAGCGACAAGATGGTCAATGAAAAGTTTATGCAGATGCACCTGGAGATCGGGATTGAATCACTCAATGAGATCATCGATCACCGGGAATCTGTGAAACACCTGAAATTTTAAGTAGTTTTGGGAATGACCTACGAACAGCTCATCGGTGACTTAAAAAACAAGTCTTACAAGCCCGTTTATTTCCTTTACGGGGATGAGCCCTACTACATCGACCTGGTCACAAATTTCATCACCAGGAATACACTTACCGAAGCAGAACAAAGCTTCAATCAGACCATTGTTTATGGAAAGGATACCGATGCGGGACAGGTAATCAACCTGGCCAAAAGATATCCCATGATGTCTTCAAACCAGGTGGTCGTGGTCAAAGAGGCACAGGAGCTGAAAGATTTTGATACCCTGATCCACTATGTGGAACATCCGCTTCCCTCCACCCTGCTGGTTCTTAATTATAAGTATAAGAATCCCGACAAGCGGAAAAAAGTATTCAAGGTGCTGGAGAAGAACGGTGTCAGTTTTCAGTCCAAAAAACTCTATGACAACCAGGTTCCCGGATGGATCTCCGGGTATGCCTCTAACCGGAAATACCACATTGAACCCAAAGCCGCAGCCCTGCTGGCTGAGTTCCTGGGCAGCGATCTCTCCAGGATTGCCAATGAGGTGGAAAAACTGATCATCGCCATCGGAGAAGAGGTGAAGACCATCACCCCGGCCCATGTGGAGGAGAACATTGGAATCAGCAAAGACTACAATCAGTTCGAGCTTCAGAATGCCCTGGGCAAAAAGGATGTACTGAAAGCCAACCGGATCATCAACTATTTTGCAGAGAACCAGAAAAACCACCACATTACCCAGACCATCTCTTCACTCTACTACTTCTTTTCAAAGTTGCTATTGATTCACTATATGAAGGACCGGTCTAAGCAAAATGTGGCAGCTACACTCAAGGTCAATCCCTTCTTTGTGCAGGATTACGAAGCTGCAGCCCGTCGATACTCAGCGGGGAAGCTGGTGGAGATCATCTCCCTGCTGCGCACCTATGACATGCGTTCAAAGGGATACAATGGCAATACCACACCGGCCGGTGAACTGCTTCAGGGAACTGGTCTTTAAAATCCTGCATCCATGATCACCCTGATTATCGTTATTATCACTGCGCTTGTCTCCATGGCTGCATTCAGGTACCGGGAGCTCCTTTACCGTTTCGATCTCTCCCCTTACCATCTGGTGCAAAAGAAACAGTATTACAGGATTTTTACCCACGCGTTCCTCCATACCGATTATGTTCACCTGGGCATCAACATGCTGGTGCTCTATTCTTTCGGAAGAGGCATTGAACAGATCTTTGGCAACCTGGAGGATCAGGGCATCATCTTTTCAGGTCCCTTCTTCTACATACTGCTCTATATTTCCAGCATCGCGCTATCCGCCCTCTCCACCATCACCAAGTACAGGAACAATGAGGGTTACAGTGCCGTGGGTGCCTCAGGGGCCGTATCGGCGGTGGTCTTTACCTTTATCTTTTTTGCCCCTTTACAGAAGATCTATTTCTACATGGTGCTTCCCATCCCCGGCATTGTTTTCGGCATCCTCTACCTGATCTATTCCAGCTATATGGGGAGAAGGAACAAGGACAACATCAACCATGCGGCACATTTCTGGGGTGCGGTGGTGGGCTTCCTCTTCCCTATCCTTCTGGAACCCAGTTTGATCAGGGTTTTTCTTGAGAACCTTTTTCCCAATTAATGCGTGCTGGATGAACCTTCGATCGCTAAATATATGATTGGATTCTTGATGACCCTAATGAGACATATCAATGCGTAAGGCCATATTCCTGGACCGCGATGGAGTGATCAGCAATAACAGGGATTACTATTACATCACCCGGCTGGAGGAATTTGAATTTAATCCCGGTGTGGTGGAGGCGCTGTCAGAATTACAGCAACGGGGATACATATTTATTGTGATCACCAACCAGGGAGGGATCAGTCAGGGTGAAAATACCACAGAGAGCGTGGACAGGATCCATGCTTATATGGAAGCGCTGCTCTA